>NZ_JBVJFF010000001.1:0-733798 GCF_055587985.1 Streptomyces sp. NPDC046335
CATTCGCTGCTTGCGACGCGGTTGGTGTCGCGGGTGCGGTCGTCGTTCGGTACGGAGGTGCCGATTCGGGCGTTGTTCGAGGCGCCGACGGTGGCTCAGTTGGCGTTGCGGGTGACGGGTTCGCCCAGCGCGCGCCTGGCGCTGGCGGCGGTGGAGCGGCCGGATGTGGTGCCGTTGTCGTTCGCCCAGCGCAGGCTGTGGTTCTTGAACCGGATGGAGCCGGAGTCGGCCGCGTACAACATCCCCGGTGCACTGCGCCTGACCGGCGCGGTGAACGTCGAGGTCGTCCGGGCCGCGCTGGCGGATGTGGTGGAGCGCCACGAGAGCCTGCGGACCGTCTTCGCCGAAGCCGGCGACGGTGAACCCTGCCAGATCCTGATCGACGTGGCAGCCGCATCCCCGGTCGTGCCCGTTGTGCCGGTGGCCGACATGGAGGCCCTGTACGCCGCGATGGCGGTCGAGGCGGGTCGTGGGTTTGATCTGTCGGTGGAGGCGCCGCTGCGTGCGGTGCTGTTCGATCTGCCGGGTGATGAGAGTGTGCTGCTGTTCGTGCTGCATCACATCGCCGGTGACGGCTGGTCGGTGTCCCCGTTGGCCGCCGACTTCTCCCGGGCCTACGGGGCGCGAGCAGAAGGCCGCGCCCCCGGCTGGGAGCCGCTGCCGGTGCAGTACGCCGACTACACCCTCTGGCAGCGCGAAGTCCTCGGCAAGGAAGAGGACCCCGAGAGCGCCATCGCCGGGCAGCTCGCGTACTGGACGGAAAGGCTGACTGGCGCGCCGCAGGAGTTGGCGCTGCCGGTGGACCGTTCGCGTCCGGTGGTGTCCTCATACCGTGGTGATGCGGTGACGTTCACGGTGGACGCCGAGCTGTATCGGGGTCTCACGGGCCTGGCTGGTGAGTCGCAGGCGAGCGTGTTCATGGTGGTCCAGGCAGGTCTGTCGATGCTCCTTGGCCGTCTGGGCGCGGGGGAGGACATCGTCCTTGGCACGGCGGTGGCCGGGCGTACGGATGAGGCGTTGGACCGGCTGATCGGGTTCTTCATCAACACGCTCGTCCTGCGCACCGACCTGTCGGGTGATCCGCAGGTGTCCGAGCTGATCGGCCGGGTGCGTGAGGCGGACCTGGCGGCGTATGCCAATCAGGACGTTCCCTTCGAGCGGCTGGTGGAGGTCCTCAACCCGGATCGCTCCCTGGCCCGCCACCCCCTCTTCCAGACGATGCTGGTCTTCCAGAACGTCCCCGAGGCCGGCATCGACCTGCCCGGCATCGAGGCGACGAGCTTCGAGGTCCCGGCGGACTCCGCGAAGTTCGACCTGTCGTTCGTGTTCGACGAGCGCGATGGCGAGGGCGATGGCGCGGCCGAGGGCGAGGGAGAAGGCGGCGGCGCACGCGAGCACGGCAGCACGCTGTTCGGCACGATCGAGTACAGCCTGGACCTGTTCGACCGAAGCACCGTGGAGGCCCTGGCCCAGCGGCTGCTGATCGTCCTCAAGGCGATGGTCACCGACCCGACGGCCCGCATGAGCAGCATCGATGTGCTGAGTGAGGCGGAGCGTCACCGGGTCCTGGTGGAGTGGAACGAGGTGCCGGGTTCGGGGCAGGTCGAGCCGTCGACGTTGCCGGTGCTGTTCGAGCGTCAGGTCGCGTCGGTGCCGGATGCGGTGGCGCTGGTGTGCGGTGACGTGGAGCTGACGTATGCGGAGCTGAACGAGCGGGCGAACCGCTTGGCCCGGTATCTGATCGGCCGTGGTGTGGGCCCGGAGCGTTTCGTCGCTGCGGTGATGCCGCGTTCGGTGGAGCTGGTGGTGGCTTTGCTGGCGGTGGTGAAGGCCGGTGGCGCGTATGTGCCGGTCGATCCCGGCTATCCGGTGGAGCGGATGGCGTTCATGGTGGCTGACGCGGCGCCGGTGGTGGTGCTGACGCTGGACGGCGTGGATGTGGGTGATGTCGGCGCGGCCGATGTGGTGGTCGTGGACGACGTTGCGGTGGCCGCGCAGGTGGCCGCGCTGTCGGCGGCCGATGTCACGGACGGCGAGCGGGACGAGCCGTTGCGGGTGGAGCACCCGGCATACGTCATCTACACGTCTGGTTCGACGGGCCGCCCCAAGGGCGTCGTCGTCGAACACCACGGCATCGCCCACATGACCACTGCCCTCAGCGACGGGTTCGCGATCAAGGGCGACAGCCGGGTCCTGCAGATGGCCTCGCCGAGCTTCGACGCAGCGATCTCGGAGATCGGCACCGCGTTCGCAATCGGCGCGGCCCTCGTCCTGGCCTCGGCCGACGAACTCCTGCCCGGCCCCAGTCTCGTCCGCGTGCTCGCGGACCAGAAGGTCACGCATGTGACCCTCACCCCGGCAGCGCTCGCGGCCCTGCCCGCCGACGGCATACCGGCGTCCACCACCCTCGCCGTGGCCGGTGAGGCGATCGGCGAAGACGCCGTTGAGCGTTGGTCGGCCGGTCGGCGGATGGTGAATGCGTATGGTCCGACGGAGTCGACGGTGTGTGTGTCGATGAGTGGTCCGTTGGCCGGTGGTGGTGGTGTGGTGCCGATCGGGCGTCCTGTGGTGGGTACGCGGGTGTTCGTGCTGGATGGTGGTTTGCGTCCGGTGGCGGCTGGTGTGGTGGGTGAGTTGTATGTGGCGGGTGCTGGTCTGGCTCGTGGGTATTGGGGTCGGGCTGGTTTGACGGCTGAGCGGTTTGTGGCGTGTCCGTTCGGTGGTTCTGGTGAGCGTATGTACCGGACCGGGGATTTGGTGCGGTGGTTGCCGGACGGGAATCTGGTGTTCGTGGGCCGGGTCGATGACCAGGTGAAGGTGCGTGGTTTCCGCATCGAGCTGGGCGAGGTCGAGTCGGCGCTGCTGGGTGCTCCTGGTGTGGGGCAGGCGGCGGTGGTGGTGCGTGAGGACCGGCCGGGTGACAAGCGGCTGGTGGGTTACGTGGTTTCCACCGGCGGTGAGCTTGACGGGGGTGAGGTGCGTGCCTTCGTGGGACGTTCGCTCCCGGGCTATATGGTGCCGTCGGCAGTCGTCGTGCTCGATGCGTTGCCGTTGACGCCGAACGGGAAGCTGGACCGGCGCGCCCTTCCGGCGCCGGAATTCATGGTGGCCGGCACCGGGCGTAGTGCTCGCAGCCCGCAGGAGGAGATCCTGTGTGGTCTGTTCGCTGAGGTGCTGGGTCTGGATTCGGTCGGGGTGGATGACAACTTCTTCGACTTGGGTGGTCATTCGCTGCTTGCGACGCGGTTGGTGTCGCGGGTGCGTTCGTCGTTCGGTACGGAGGTGCCGATTCGGGCGTTGTTCGAGGCGCCGACGGTGGCGCAGTTGGCGTTGCGGGTGACGGGCTCACCGAGTGCGCGCCTGGCGCTGGCGGCGGTGGAGCGGCCGGATGTGGTGCCGTTGTCGTTCGCCCAGCGCAGGCTGTGGTTCTTGAACCGGATGGAGCCGGAGTCGGCCGCGTACAACATCCCCGGTGCACTGCGCCTGACCGGCGCGGTGAACGTCGAGGTCGTCCGGGCCGCGCTCGCGGATGTGGTGGCACGCCACGAGAGTCTCCGGACGGTCTTCGTCGAGGCCGGCGATGGCGAGCCGTGCCAGGTCGTGGGCGATGTCGATGTCGAGGTGCCGGTGGTCGGCGTCGCGGATGAGGCCGCGCTGAAGGCCGCGATGGCGGTGGAGGCGGGTCGTGGCTTTGACCTGTCGGTGGAGGCGCCGCTGCGTGCGGTGCTGTTCGATCTGCCGGGTGATGAGAGTGTGCTGCTGTTCGTGCTGCATCACATCGCCGGTGACGGCTGGTCGGTGGCTCCGCTGGCGGCCGACTTCTCCCAGGCGTATCGGGCGCGAGCCGAAGGCCGTGCGCCGGGTTGGGAGCCGCTGCCGGTGCAGTACGCCGACTACACCCTGTGGCAGCGCGAAGTCCTCGGCAAGGAAGAGGACCCCGAGAGCGCCATCGCCGGGCAGCTCGCGTACTGGAAGCAACAACTGAACGATGCGCCGCAGGAGTTGGCGCTGCCGGTGGACCGTTCGCGGCCGGTGGTGTCCTCGTATCGCGGTGATGCGGTGACGTTCACGGTGGACGCCGAGCTGTATCGGGGTCTCGCCGAGCTGGCTCGTGACTCGCAGGCGAGCGTGTTCATGGTGGTCCAGGCAGGTCTTTCGATGCTCCTTGGCCGCCTGGGCGCGGGGGAGGACATCGTGCTTGGCACGGCGGTGGCCGGTCGTACGGACGAGGCGTTGGACCGGCTGATCGGGTTCTTCATCAACACGCTTGTCCTGCGCACCGACCTGTCGGGTGACCCGCAGGTGTCCGAGCTGATCGGCCGGGTGCGCGAGGCGGACCTGGCGGCGTACGCCAACCAGGACGTGCCCTTCGAGCGGCTGGTGGAGGTCCTCAACCCCGACCGCTCCCTGGCCCGCCACCCCCTCTTCCAGGTCACGATGGAGTTCCAGAACGTCTCGGAGCCGACCATCGACCTGCCGGGGATCACCGCCCGGCCCTACGAAGTGCCGCTGGACGCGGCCAAGTTCGACCTGTCGTTCGTGTTCGACGAGCGCGAGGCCGCGGACGCCGGAGACGGCGCGACCGTCACGACCCTGGTCGGCGCGGTGGGGTACAGCCTGGAGCTGTTCGACCGGGAGACGGTGGAGGCCCTGGCCCAGCGGCTGCTGCTCGTCCTCAAGGCGATGGTCACCGACCCGACGGCCCGCGTGAGCAGCGTAGACGTACCCGAGATCGAAGGACGGCCCGCTCGTATCGCCACGCCCGAGACCGGGTCCGGGTCCGGGTCCGGGTCCGAGCTCGGGTCCGGGTCCGAGGCCTCGGCCAAGCCGGGAACCGCCGCCTCGGCAGCCGGCAGGCCGACCCGCAACGCGAAGGAGGAACTGCTCTGCGCACTGTTCGCGGAGGCGCTGGACGTACCGAACGTGGGAGTGCACGAGAACTTCTTCGACCTCGGCGGCCATTCGCTGATGATCGTCAAGATGCTGGCGAAGGTGCGGTCCGTGTTCGGCGTACGGCTGCCGATCCGGGCGCTGTTCGAGGCGCCCACCGTGGCGGAGCTGGCCCTGAAGCTAGACGGCGACGACGAGGGCGGAGCCTTCGACGTACTGCTGCCGCTGCGCACGGCCGGCACCGGAGCACCGCTGTTCTGCGTGCACCCGGTCACCGGACTCGGCTGGTCCTACGCCGGGCTGCTCCGTGAGATCTCGGCCGAGCACCCGGTCTACGCGTTGCAGGCCCGCGGCATGGACGGCGACGAGGAGCCGCCGCGCACGCTGGAGGACATGGCGGCCGACTACGTGGCCCGCATCCGTGAGGTCCGGCCGTCGGGGCCCTACCACCTGCTCGGCTGGTCGTTCGGCGGAGTCGTCGCGCACGCCATGGCCGTACAGCTGCGGGCGGCGGGCGAGGAAGTGGAACTGCTCGCCATGCTCGACTCCTACCCGGCCGAGCGCGGCGAGACGTCCACGGTGCCTTCGGACGAGTACCTGTTCGGTGAGCTGCTGAAGTACGCGGGAGTCGAGGCCGATCCGGCCGCCGGCCCGCTGACCGCGACCGCCGCGGCGGAACTCCTCGGCGAGCAGGGAGGCTTGTTCGGGAACTTCGACGCCGGGACGTTGGCACGGGTGGCCCAGGTGACCCGTAACAACATGGTGATCGACGGCGAGCACGCTCCCGGCTGCTTCGACGGAGAGGCGCTGTTCTTCAGGGCGGTACGCGGACGCCCGCGGTCGGCGCCGGAAGCCGAACTGTGGACGCCGCACCTCACCGAGAAGATGGACATCCGTGAGCTGGACTGCACGCACGACGAGCTGATGGGGCCCGAGGCCCTCAAGCTGATCGGTGAGGCAGTCGGCGAGAAGCTCTCGGGGCCTGCCTTCGAGGAGTGAGCGAGTCCGCGGAGAGGCGGACCGCCGGCCGGTGACGGCCGTGCGCCCCCCCTCTCCGCGGGCCCCTCCCGCCGGTGACGCCGGCAGTCCGGCGACGGACAGGCCGGAGGCCGGTGGCCAGTCCGGCGAGTGTTGGCAGGAAGGTGGCACGCCCCGGCCCCGGGAAGCGCCGCCGCGCCGCGGCCGTTCCCGCGTCGGCCGGCCGCTGCATGTAGCTGACACATCCCTCGGAACGCGCGGATGCCCTGCCTAGGGTGGCCCGCGACAACCGAGGGAGTCTCTTCATGACCGTACAGGCCGCCGACATAGCGGGTCCCGCTCTGCCGGTCGTCGTCGTGCTGACGACCGTGGTCACTCTCGGCGGCGTCTACCTCGGTGTCCGGGCGGCGTCCAGAGGGCTGCTCGGCATCACGATCGGCCCGCTGCGCGCGTTCTTCGCCTGCCTGGTGGCCCTGGGCACCCTGGCCGTCTTCGGGCAGATGGTGCCGGAGCAGGAGAGCCGCGGCATGCTCACCGTGGTCCAGATCGCGCTGTCCCTGTTCGCCGCGATGATCACGATCGCGGTCGCCGACGTCCTTGTTCCGCACGGCAGTTGGGCGCTGCCGCTGCGACTGCTGCGCGGTGCGGGCGCGCGGCTCCGCCGGGCCCGCCGCTACTCGCAGATCAGCCGGATCTTCATGCGCAACGGCCTTGGCCGGCTCGTGCGCAGCCGCTCCCGTCTGGAACGCGCCATGAGACCGGGGGAGTTCGGCGAGCAGTCCGCCAGGGCCCTGCGCACCGCGCTGGAGGAGTGCGGTGGCGTCCTCATCAAGCTCGGGCAGGTCCTGTCCACCCGGCGTGACCTCCTGCCGCCCCACTTCACCGACGAACTGAGCCGCCTCCAGAGCAACGCGCCCCCCGCCGCCTGGCCCGAGGTGGAAACGCTGCTCCGCGAGGAACTGGGCAAACCGGTGGCGGAGGTCTTCGAGTGGATCGAGCACGTGCCGGTCGCCGCCGCCTCCATCGCCCAGGTGCACCGCGCGCGACTGCACGGCGGCCCCGTCGTCGCCGTCAAGGTGCAGCGCCCCGGCATCCGCGAGACCGTCGAGCGCGACCTCGACATCGTGCTCGCCATCAGCGGGGGCATCCACGCCAGGGCCGGCTCCGCGCGGGGTCTCGGCCTGCGCGAGCTGGGTGACGGCTTCGCCCAGTCGATCCGCGAGGAGCTGGACTTCCGCATCGAGGCCCGCAACTCGCAAGCGGTCGCACGGGCCTGCGGCGGATTCGAGGCCGACGCGGCCGTACGCATTCCACGCGTGTACGACGCCTACACCTCGGCCCGGGTCCTGGTGCAGGAGTGGCTGGAGGGCGTCACCCTCGACCGGGCCCCGGCTGTCGCCCGGCGAAAGGGCCTCGACAGTGAGGCGCTGGCCAGGACCGTACTGGCAGCCGTGCTTCAGCAGATCCTGCGGGCGGGCGTCTTCCACGCCGACCCGCACCCGGGCAACACCCTGCTGCTCGACGACGGCCGTATCGGAATGATCGACTTCGGCTCGGTGGGCAGAATCGGCCGCCCGGTGCGGGTCGCCATCCAGGAACTCCTCGTCGCCGTCGACCGCGGCGACCCGGCCAGGCTGCACGACGCCCTGGTAACCCTGCTGGGCATGCGGGCGACGCTGAACGAGGAGCTCCAGCCCGACCCCCTGGTCCTGGAGCGGGAGCTCGGCCGGTTCATGGCCCGGCACCTGGGCGCGGGCGCCCCGCCGGACTCCGAGGCATATACCGCGCTCTTTCGCATGCTGTCCCGGTTCGGGCTCGCCGTGCCACCGGAGGTCGCCGCGGTCTTCCGGGCCCTGGCCACCGTCGAGGGCACCCTCACCCAGCTCTCCCCCGGCTTCGACCTGTTCGCTGAGGCGCGGGGTTTCGCCGTCGAGATCCTCACCGAGGACCTGCGGTTCCGCGGGCGCGAGGACCGGAACGGCAGCGGCGGCGCCGACGAGGACGGGTTCGTGCTGCCCGGCCTGCCGCCCTTCGTGCAGAGCGCGGCCCACGAGATCCTCTCCGCACTGCCGATGCTGCGCCGCCTGCCCCGGCGGGCCGAACGCATCAGCTCCGCCTTGGAGGAGGGGCGCCTCGGCGTGCGGGTGCGTGTCTTCGCGGACGACCGCGAGCGCCGGTTCGTCACCGGCCTGCTGCACCAGTTGACCGTGACCCTGCTGGCCGCCTGCACGGGCCTGATGGGGGTGATGCTCGTGGTGTTCGGCACCGGACGGGGCCCCCATGCCACCGCGCGACTGGAGCTCTACCCGCTCTTCGGCTACCACCTGCTCGCGGTGAGCGCGATCCTCATGCTGCGGGCCCTGTACACGGCGATGCGGCGGACGACGTGAATTCCGGGCACCCTGGCATTCTCTGATGTCCGCAAACTGTCAGTCGCGGACCCCGGCACCGGCATTTTCTCCGGTCTGTACGGTTCGGTGGCCGCGGCGCGGGTGACCGGATGGCAGCCGGCTGCCATCGCGCGCCGCGAACCACCTGCTGAACAGCCGGTTTTAACGGGCCTGGACAGCGGTCGCGAGTCGCGCAACGCGTCATTCAATTCTCCTCATTCAATTATTCGAATTACGTACCGGCATTCCGTTAGGGAATCCCTTGTCGCAGTGAACTCCGGCGCTTAGGGTCGATTCCGGTATCGCGCGTTATCCAGAGGAACGAAACGCGAGACCCGAAGCCGAAGGACTCGCCGGCCGGTCACGCCCGACGGCGTCCGCCGGCACCACGGACGGCCAGTCCTTCGGCTTCGGCAGGCCCGACGGCTTCGGACGTCCGCCGACACCCCGTACCCCCGACAGGTACCTCGATTCCCGGAACCCTGCCGACCGGCCTCACAGGAGAGAGCGATGACGATCACTGGAGCACCTCAGCGGCTGATTCCGCGGTGGGTTCCGCCGGGCGGTGTCCCCGAGGGAACACCCGAGCGGGCCGAGCTGACCCATCGGGTCCCCGTCCGTCTCGCGGCGCGCATACGGCTGCTGGCCAGGCGGTCGGCGGCCGGCTGGGAGGCGGCCGCCGTCGCCGCCCACACCGCGGTCCTGGCCGCGCTCAGCGGTGAGCGCGCCCTGCTGACCGGCTACGTCCCGCCGGCGTCCACCCCGAAGTGCGCGCCCGGCGCGCCCCGGCCCCGTGCACTCGCCCACCACGACGAGACGTGGCGCGAGCTGCTCGCCGCGTCCGGGCGCGCCGCCGGGACACCCGCCGACGGCGCCTTCGAGACCGTCCTCGACCTGGGCCGCCTCGACGGCCCCCCGGCGCGGCCCGCGCCGGACACCGTCCTGACGACGAGCCTGCGGTACGGGCCCGAGGGACCGGCGATCCTGCTGAACTACCGGACCGACGTGCTGGACGCCGCAGCGGCCGACCGCGTCGCGGGGTACTACCTGACGGCGCTGAACATGCTGGCGGCCGCACCCGACGCCCCGAGCCGCGGCCGGACGCTGCTCACCGATGCCGAGTACCACCACCAGATCCACGAACTGGCCGGGCCACGGCGGGAGATACCGGACCGTCGCTTCCACGAGCTGTTCGAGGAGCAGGTCGCGGTCAGGCCCACGGAGGCGGCCGCCGTGCAGGGCGGCACGAGCCTGACGTACGCGGAGCTGAACGCGCGCGCCAACCGCGTCGCCCACGCCCTGCTCGCCCGGGGCCTGGCCGCCGAGTCGGTGGTCGCGGTGGTCACCGAGCGCAACCTGGACTGGCTGGCCGCGGTCATCGGCGTCTTCAAGGCGGGCGCGGCGTACCTGCCCATCGAGCCGCAGGCGCCGGTCGACCGGATGGCCAGGACGCTGGAGCGCAGCGGCTGCGCCCTCGTCCTCACCGAGCGCGGAGTTCTGACCGAGAGGGGAACCCTCACCGGCAGCGGAGCCCTCGCCGAGGGCGGTGGCCCCGGGCACCTGGAGCGGGCCGCACCGGCCGGCCTCGAACTGCTCACCGTCACCGACGCGTACGCCGAGGGCCGCTCCGAGGACAACCCCGCCGTACCCGTCGCGGCGGACCAACTCGCCTACCTGTACTTCACCTCGGGCTCGACCGGCGAGCCCAAGGGCGCGATGTGCGAGCACGCGGGCTTCGTCAACCACCTCTACGCCAAGATCGACGACCAGGGGATCGGCGCGGGACAGGTGGTGGCCCAGACCGCCCCGCAGTCCTTCGACATCTCGCTGTGGCAGCTCGTGGCGGCCCTCGTCGTCGGCGGGCGGACGCTGATCATCGAGCAGGAGGCGGTCCTCGACGTCGACCGCTACCTCGACGTCGTCGAACTGGGCGAGGTCGCCGTCCTCCAGGCCGTCCCCTCGTACCTCGAAGTCGTGCTCGCCCGCCTGGAGACCCGGCCCAGGGAACTGCCCGCGCTGCGCTGCGTCTCGGTCACCGGTGAGGCGCTGAAGAAGGAACTGACCGTGCGCTGGTTCGCGCGGTTCCCGCACATCGCCCTGATGAACGCCTATGGCCTGACCGAGACCTGCGACGACACCAACCACGAGGTGATGACCTCGGTGCCGGTCCGGGACGCGGTCCCGCTCGGCCCGCCCGTCGGCAACGTCACGGTGTACGTCGTCGACGAGGAACTGCGGCCGGTGCCGCTCGGCGCGCCCGGAGAGATCGTGTTCTCGGGCGTGTGCGTGGGCCGCGGCTACGTCAACGACCCGGAACGCACCGCCCAGGCGTTCGGCGATGACCCGCACCGTCCCGGCCGACGGCTCTACCGGTCGGGCGACTTCGGACGCTGGCTGCCGGAAGGTTCCCTCGAATACCTCGGACGCCGTGACGCACAGGTCAAGATCCGTGGGTTCCGGATAGAGATCGGCGAGATCGAGAACCATCTGCTGCGGCTGCCCGGGGTCCGCGACGGTGCCGTCGTGGTCGTGGAGAGCCCCGACGAGGGCCGCCACCTGGTCGGCTTCCAGACCGGCTCCGACGAACCCGCCGAGGCGCTGCGCGAGCGGCTCGCGCGGGCACTGCCCGCCTACATGGTGCCGCGCAGGCTCGAACGCCTGACCTCGCTGCCGCTGACCTCCAACGGGAAGACCGACAAGCGCGCCCTGGTCGCCCTGGCGCTGGAACTGGCCGCGCGGCAGGGGCAGGAGCGGCACGAGGAGCCCCGTACGGACGCGGAACGGCACCTCTCCGCGGCCTGGGAAGAGGTCCTGCGGCTGCCCGCGGGCCGCATCGGACGCACCGACAACTTCTTCGAACAGGGCGGCACCTCGCTCTCGGCGGTGCAGCTCGTCGTACGGATGGAGCGGGCCTTCACGCTGCGCGACGTACACCAGCACCCCCGGCTCGCCGACCTCGCCGGGCTCATGACACCGGCCGCCAAGGTCCCCGAGCCCGCGAAGTGACCGCGAAACAGCACCCGACGCAACGACAAGGAAGTGGCCGCACGATGGATGTGACGTCGGAGGCGGCGCGGACCGCCCCGTTCGAAGTGATCAGGACCGAGGGCAGTTCGGCCGTGCACCACCTCGGAGGCCCGGCCCCCGCCGACCCCGCCGCCTGGGTCACCGAGCACCGGCCGCGCCTGCGCGCGACGGTGGCCGAGCACGGGGCCCTGCTGGTGCGGGGCCTGGGCCTGGGCGACGTGGACGCCGTCGCCCGGGTGGGCCGCGCCTACCTGGACCGGGTCATCACCGAGCGCGAGGGCTTCGCGCCGCGCCAGGTCCTCGCGGACGGTGTCCTCTCCTCCTCCGAGTGGCCCGCGCACCAGCCGATGTGCATGCACCACGAGCTGAGCTACGCCCGCGAGGTGCCCGGCACCCTGCTCTTCGCCTGCCTGACGGCGCCGGAGTCCGGCGGCGTGACCGGCGTCGCGGACTCACAGGCCGTCCTGGAGGCGCTGCCCGCCGCCCTCGTCTCCCGCTTCGAGGAGGAGGGCTGGCAACTCACCCGCTCCTACACGGACACCGTCGGGGTCGGCCTCGCCGACTCCTTCGGCACCGCGGACCCGGCGGCCGTCGAGGCGTACTGCGACGCCAACGGCATCGCGTACGAGTGGCGGAGCGACAGTGAGCTGCGCACACGGCAGCGGGCCGCCGCCGTGCTCCGCCACCCCGGCAACGGGCGCCGGGGCTGGTTCAACCAGATCGCCTTCCTCAACGAGTGGACTCTGGACCCGGCGATCAGGGAGTACCTGACGTTCGAGTTCGGTGCGGACGGGCTGCCGTTCAACAGCGTGCACGGCGACGGCACGCGCCTCGACGAGGAGACGGTGCTCACCCTCAACGAGGTCTACGAGAAGCACACGCTGCGCGAGCCCTGGCGCGCCGGTGACCTGATGATCGTGGACAACCTGCGGATGGCCCACAGCAGGGAGCCCTACGAAGGGGACCGCGAGATCGCGGTCGTCCTCGGCGACCCGGTCACCGGCCTGCCGCTGCCGACGGGGCACTGACCGATGACGTCCGCCGTGTCCTCCGCCTCCCCGACCGGCCGACCGCCCCTGCGGGACACACGCGAGACAGGAGCCGCTGCCATGGACAAGCCGACGGACAGAGCGACGGACAAGCCGACGGACGGACCGACGGACAGACCGGTCGTCCTGATCACCGAAGAACTCTCCCCGGCCACCGTCACCGCCCTGGGACCCGATGCCGAGGTCCGGCACTGCGCCGGCACCGACCGGGCCGCGCTGCTCGCGGCACTGCCCGAGGCCGACGCCGTACTCGTACGCAGCGCCACGCGGATGGACGCCGAGGCGATCGCGGCCGGAACGCGGCTCAAGGTGATCGGACGGGCCGGGGTCGGCCTCGACAACGTGGACGTGCCCGCCGCCACCCGGGCGGGCGTCATGGTGGTCAACGCGCCCACGGCCAACGTCGTCAGCGCCGCCGAACACACCGTCGGCCTGCTGCTCGCGGTGGCGCGGAACATCCCGCAGGCCGCGGCCGCGCTGAGGGCGGGCCACTGGCAGCGCGGCCGGTTCACCGGCGTCGAGCTGTCCGGCAAGACACTGGGCATCATCGGCCTGGGCCGCATCGGGTCCCTGGTGGCCCAGCGCATGAGCGCCTTCGACATGCGGGTGCTCGCGTACGACCCGTACGTGCAGCCGGAGCACGCGTCCCGGACCGGTGTGCGCATGGCCGGGCTCGACGAACTCCTCGCCGCATCCGACTTCCTGACGGTCCACCTCCCCAGGACCGCCGAGACGGCGGGCCTGATCGGGTTCGACGCCCTGCGGCGGGTCAAGCCCGGGGTCCGCCTGGTCAACGCGGCCAGGGGCGGGATCGTGGACGAGGCCGAGCTGTACGCCGCGCTCAAGGAGGGCCGGGTCGCGGGTGCGGCCCTCGACGTGTTCGCCACCGAGCCGTGCACCGATTCGCCGCTCTTCGAGCTGGACAACGTGGTCGCCACTCCGCACCTGGGGGCGGGGACCACCGAGGCACAGGCCCGCGCGGGGGAGGCCGTGGCCGAGTCCGTGCGGCAGGCGCTCGCTGGGAGGTGTGTGCCAGAGGCGGTCAACGTGCGCATGGGTACGGTCGACGGCGACCTGGACCCGTGGCTGGCACTGACCGAGCGGTTGGGGCGGCTGTTCACCGCGGTCGCCGCCGGCCTGCGCGGGAAGCTCCTGGTGACGGTGGCGGGGGAGATCGCCGGGCGTGACACCACCGCGCTGGAGCAGGCAGCGCTCAAGGGCGCGCTCAGCGGTGTGGTGGACGGGGGTGTCTCCTATGTGAACGCTCCGCTCCTCGCCCAGGAGCGCGGCCTCGGCACGGAGCTGCTCGCCGATCACGAAGGCACCGCGCCGCACGGCGGCCTGGTCACGGTGTCGGGGGAGATGCCCTCGGGCGAGGTGGTCTCCGTCTCGGGCACGTCGGCCGGGCCGCACGCCGACGGGCGGCTGGTGAAGGTGTGCGGCTTCGAGGTGGACCTGGCACTCACCGGGAGCATGGCGTTCTTCCGCGCGCCGGGCGGGCCGGGCCTCGTCGGCGCGGTCGGCGCGGCGCTCGACGGGGTGCCCGTCGACACCCTGCAGATCGCGCGCGCCACCCCGGCGGGGAACGCCGGGGAGGAGGTCCTGCTGGCGCTGAACGTGGGCCGTCCCGTCACACAGGAACTCCTGGACGACGCGGCCCTCAGGATCGACGCGACCCAGAGCTGGTCGCTGGACGGATGAGATGGGGACGAAGTGAGTGACAGCGGGCGGGCGACCGGCGTGCGGACGACCGGCGTGCGGACGGGCGTCGACAGCGGTCGCTGGTTCCGCAGGTACGGGGAGTTCGGGGAGGCGGCGCCGCGCCGCCGTCTGGTGGTCCTTCCGCACGCGGGCGGCTCCGCGAGCTTCTACCACGCCTGGGGCGCCGCCTTCGACGAAGGCACGGAGGTCCTGGTGGCGCGGTACCCGGGGCGGCACGACCGGCTGACCGACCCGTGCGTCGACAGCATGGACGAGCTCGCCGACCACGTGACCGCCGCACTGCTGCCGTTCGTGGACGTACCGGTGACGCTCTTCGGCCACAGCATGGGCGCCTCGCTCGCCTACGAGGTGGCGCTGCGGCTGTGGAGCGAGCACGCCGTGCGGCCCGCCGCCCTGCACGTCTCCAGCCGCAAGGCCCCGCACCGGCTGACCCCGCGGCGCCTCCACGAGCAGGGGGACGAGGCGCTGATCGCCGAACTGTCCCGGCTCGGCGGCACCGACACGGAACTGCTCGACGACCCGGACCTGCGGGAACTCGTCCTGCCCGCGATCAGGGCGGACTTCACCGTCGTCGGCACCTACGGACCACGCGACGCCGCCCCGGTCGGCTGCCCCGTCCACGCGTACGTGGGCGACGCGGACCCGTCCATGTCCGCCCACGACATGGCGGCCTGGGCCGACGTGGCCTCGCGGGGATTCCGGCTACAGGTGCGCCCCGGCGGCCACTTCTACCTGGTGGACCAGCACGAAGCCCTGGTGAGCGCGATCACGGAGCAGATGACGGCCACCGGCTGACGGCAGCGGAGCGGCCCAGGGCCGGCGGCCGTGCACCGGATGACCGGCCGGGGCCGCCACCCCCCACAGGAGAGGCCCCGGCCGGCACACGGTGCGGACCGCGAACGGTCCGTACTTCCTTCAGCGCCGCGCATGCGTTTTGTGTCACACCGCGAGGCAAGGCGATGTGACACCCGCTAGTTGCACGTTGTACAAACATGGACGTGGCCCCCGACGAACCCGTAGCGTGCTGCTCGCGCCGGGGCCGGGCGCACACCTCCGAGTGGGCAGGATTGAAAGTGCTGGGGGACGACGCGGAGCTGACCGCCGCGGTGTTTGCGGCACAGGACGGGGACGAGACCGCGTTCCGGACTGTGTACCGCGCTGTGCACCCGCGGCTGTTGGGATACGTACGCACGCTGGTGGGGGATCCGGACGCCGAGGACGTGGCCTCCGAGGCCTGGCTGCAGATCGCGCGGGACCTGGAGAGGTTCAGCGGGGACGCGGACCGTTTCCGGGGCTGGGCCGCGCGCATCGCCCGTAACCGCGCCCTCGACCACATACGCATGCGGGGCCGCCGCCCGGCGATAGGCGGCGACGAGACCGAACTGGCCGGCAAGCCCGCCGACGCGGACACCGCGGACGAGGCGATGGAGTCCCTCGCCACCGGCGAGGCCATGGCGCTGATAGCGAAGCTGCCCCAGGACCAGGCGGAGGCCGTGGTGCTCAGGGTCGTCATGGGACTCGACGCCAAGAGCGCGGCCCTGACCCTCGGCAAGCGCCCCGGAGCCGTCCGTACGGCGGCCCACCGCGGCCTCAAGCGGCTCGCCGAACTGCTCGGCGCGGACCCCGCGGAACCCGCCGGCGCACTGGGCGCCGTCCCCCCGCAGAGAGAGCCGCGCGGACGCGCGGCGGCATCCGTCTGTGTGACGCAAACGCGTGCGCGGACGCAGAAGGACATGTGATGGCCGACGAGCAGGAGAAGTGGCTGGACCGCGACGCGGCGGAGCGTTTGCTGCGCGGGGAGCCCCTCGACGACGTCGACCCTCACGCGCGTGCACAGGCCGACCGGCTCGCGCAGGCGCTCGGAGCGCTGGCGGCCGACGACCGTGGAACCACTCCCGCGGAAGCGGAACTTCCGGGTGAGGCCGCCGCCCTGGCCGCCTTCCGTGCCGCCCGCGCGGGTTCCGCGAAGGCCGGGGCGCGCGCTCCCTTCGCCACGTCCGCCCATGAGAGCGCCGCCGCCGAGACCGTACGGCTAGGCCGTGCCACCGGCCGGCCGAGACCGAGCCGCTGGGGCCGGCCGGTGCGCCTCGGGCTGGCCGCTGCGCTCGCGGGCTGCATGATCGGCGGCGTCGCCGTGGCCGCGGGTACGGGCGTGCTGCCCTCGCCGTTCGGGCAGCACCACGAGCCCGGCCCCGCCGCTTCGGCGTCGCCCGTCGCCAGCCCGGAGGCGGCGGAGGCGTCCCCGTCGGACGACGCGGCCGAGCCCTCCGAGGATCTGACCCCGGACGACAGCGCGGCGCCGGACGACGACGAGACCACGCGCGGCCCGGAGACGGCGCGCACCCCGGAGGCGGAAGCCGGCGGCGCGCCCACCGGAAAGCCGACGCGGCGCCCCGGCGGCGAGGCGAAGCCGCCGCCCGCCGACAGCACCAAGGACTGGTACCGCAAGGTCGTCATCGCCTGCCGCGACTACCGCAGCGGCGGGCTCCGGGGCGAGAAGCGCCGCCGCCTGGAGGAGTTCGCCAAGGGGCCGGCCCGCATCGAGGAGTTCTGCGGCCGGATACTCGCCGGCGGTCACCAGGGCGGCGGCCAGCAGACCGGCGGCCAGCAGGGCGACGGCAGCGGGGACAGTGGCGGCGAAGGCCGCGGCGAGGACGGCGACGGCGACAGCGACGAGGCGCCGGGCGGCGACGGCGGCGCGGAGGGCGGCTCAGGCGGCGACACGGCCGGAATCCCCGCCCCGCCGTCACCGGCCGCACCGGTGACGCCCGCGGCGAGCTACAGCACCCTGGCCCGCGCGGCGTAGTCCCCGGCGTAGTTCCCGGCGCAGGGAGCGCGGCGCAGGGAGCGGCGCATGGAAAGGCCCCGGACCAGGTGTGACGTTTTCTGAACGGGTGGCGCAGTAAGAAGTGAGCCGACTGGTCATCGGCCCGCGCACGAGCCGGGGGTTCCCCCCGTACCTTCGGCTCCGTGCCATTGGCGTGGGCGGGATACGTTCCCCCGATCCCGCCCACGCCGCTTTCTTGTCTCACTTGTAGACGACGACCCGGTCCCCGTTCCGCACCTGGGCGAAGAGGCTCGCGATCTTGCCCTTGTCCCGGATGTTCACGCAGCCGTGCGAGCCGCCGGCGTAGCCCCTGGCCGCGAAGTCCGCCGAGTAGTGCACCGCCTGGCCGCCGCTGAAGAACATCGCGTACGGCATCGCCGTGTCGTAGAGCGTCGAGACGTGGTGGCGGGACTTCCAGTAGACCTTGAAGGTGCCCTCGCGCGTCGGCGTGTACTGGGAGCCGAAGCGGACGTCCATCGTGGACATGACCTTGCCGTCGACCATCCACGTCAGCGTGCGGCTGCTCTTGGCGAGACACAGGACGCGGCCCGTCATACAGCGCGGGTCCGGCTTCGCGGCCGGCATGCCGCCGCCCGAGTACAGCTCCTGCCGCGTCGGCTCGCGCGTCATGGCGAGCAGCCGCTGCCAGGTGACGGTGTCCGTCCTGCCGGTGACGGGCAGCCCGCGCTTGGCCTGGAACCCTCTGACCGCCGCGGCCGTGACCGGGCCGTAGTGCTCCGACGGGTCGACGTGGAACCAGGCGATCTGCCGCAGCCTGGCCTGGAGCTCCCGCACCTGTTTGCCCCGGGCGCCCGGCGCCATGAGGGTCCTGGGAGCAGGCGTGACCCGGGCCGCCGAAGCCTCGGGGGACTCGGGTGAGCCGGGAGCGGCCGCCGCCCCCGGCTCCCTCTCCCCGGATACCGCCGCCTCAGGCTTCCCGCCCCCGGACGCCGCCGCCTCGGGCTTCCCGCCTCCGGACGCCGACGCCCCGGGCTTCCCGTCCCCGGACGCCGCCGCCCCCGGCCGCGCACCCTCCGTCCCTCCGCCCTCCGTATCGACGGCCACCGCCTTGCAGCCCCCGACCAGCACCAACACAGCCACGGCAGCCGCAGCCCCGCCGACCGCACCCCTACCGACCGTTCCCTCGCCCATCACGCCCCCCCGGGTCACCGGACAACTACCTCTGAAAGTGTTTCCCGCTCTGCCGGGGGTGACGCTTCCATACGGCGGGCGCGAGCTGAAGGCATTCCGCACGAGCCGGAACCGTTCGAGCCGAGCGACACCGCTGACCTGCGAAGACACCCGTTCGGGTGAGTGCGGGCGGAAGGAGGGAACAGCCGGTTATTCTCGTGAAGAGTGAGCCCCGAAAAGGAGGATGCCGTGGCTGTACTGCAACACAAGCTGACGTTGGGCGAAGCCGCCGACCTGCTCTCCCGTGCAATGCCTGGGCACCGCGTGGAGATTCTCCAGGGGAGGCTCACTGTGACACCACCGCCGGACGGCTCGCATGCGCTGTCGCTGACAAAGCTGGGCCGGGCGTTCGACCGGGCCAGGCTGGATGAGGCCGGGCTCGAATACGTCCAGGGCATCGGCCTCTGGCTCCCCGCCCTGCCGGACGACTTCGCCATCCCCGACTTCTCCGTCGTCGACGAGGATTTCCGGGATGCTCTGGTCCGGAAGAGCTGCTACGCCCCGAACGTCTTCCGTCTCGTACTCGAAGTGACGTCGTCGAACTGGTCGGACGGCCTCGGCACGAAGGTCGAGAGCTACGCGCAGGCGGGCGTTCCCGTCTATGTCGTCGCCGACCGCAAGCACGGCGAGGTGCTGGTCCACGAGAACCCCAAGGAGGGCGAGTACGTGACGCGCTCCCGCTACAAGCGGGGCGAGAGTTTCGAGGTCCCCCGTTGCGTCGGTGTGCGCCTCGACCTCTCCGTGGACACGCTTCTGGACGGCGACTGAGGGGCCGACCCCCGGTAGCGGCAGCCGCCCCGTCCGCCGTCCGGACGCCCCGTGCCCCGTGTCGGGCGGTCGTGCGAGACTCCCGCCATGCTGGGTGTCACCGATCTTCCGACCTATCTCGTGGGCCTCGTCCTCATCGTTCTGCTGCCGGGGCCGAACTCGCTGTACGTGCTCTCCGTCGCCGCGCGGAGGGGCATACGCACCGGCTATACCGCCGCCGCGGGCGTCTGGTGCGGTGACACCGTGCTGATGACGCTCTCCGCCGCAGGTGTGGCCTCGCTGCTTCAGGCCAACGCCGTGCTCTTCGGGATCGTGAAGTACGCGGGCGCCGGGTATCTGACCTGGCTCGCGTTCGGGATGTTGCGGGCCGCCGTCGCGATGTGGCGGTCGCGGCACGAGCGCGGCGCGGGGGCGGGCGCGGAGGGGGCCGGCAGTGAGCAGGCCGCCGAGCGGCCGTTCCGCAGGGCCCTGGTGATCAGTCTGCTCAACCCGAAGGCCATCCTCTTCTTCATCGCCTTCTTCGTGCAGTTCGTCGACCCCGGGTACGCCTATCCCGCCCTCTCCTTCGTCGTACTCGGCGCCTTCGCGCAGGCCGCCAGCTTCCTCTACCTCACCGCCCTGATCTTCAGCGGCACCCGCCTCGCCGCGGCCTTCCGCCGCCGTAAGCGGTTCTCGGCGGGCGCCACGTCGGCGGCGGGGGCGCTGTTCCTCGGGTTCGCGGTGAAGCTGTCGCTCAGCAGTGTCTGAGCGGCCGCGTCCACGGCACCGGCAATGAGAACTCAGTGGTGCCAGGCCGTGCCGCCCACGTTGTGGATCATGCGCTGAAGGACTTTGAGCGTCCGTGTGTACTCCTCGTCCGTGATGCCCTCGTGGATCTCCGCGCGCACCCCCGCCTGACGCGCGGCCGTGCGGGCCCGCAGCGCGCGCCCCTCCTCGGTGAGCGCGACGCGGCCCGCCGCGTCCTCGGTGATCAGGCCGCGGTCGTGCAGGGCGCTGATGTCGTGCAGCAGGGCGCCGTCGCCGGTGTCGAGGTAGCCCCGCAGGACCGTCACCACCTCCTCGCGGGCACGGCCTTCCGGCGCGTCGGTGAGCTGGTTCAGGATCCACCACTGCGGCTGGGTGAGGCCCATCTCGGCCAGCATGGTGCGGATGTGGTGCACCACGGCGGAGCCCGCGGCCGAACTCCAGTAGCCGATCGGCTGGTTGACGAGGTCGGTGTCGGAGTGGGAGTACGTGAAGGTCGTCATGGAGACGAACGTAGGACCTCAAGCAGACTTCAGGTCAAGGGGCGGAAGCCGGGCGCCGAGCCACGTCCCCACGTACTCCCGCAGACCCTCCGCGTCCTCGCCCGCCCAGCCCACGTACCCGTCAGGCCGGACCAGGAAGAAGCCCTTGCCGTACGGCTCGTAAGCGGGCAGCCGGTGTACGTGGACCAGGTCGCCGGCCGGTCGCGGGAGCTCCCCGTCCACGCCCACCGCGAGGAGCGTGAAGTGCGGGCCCCGGAACGCGTCGAACAGCGTCCTGGAGCCGAACGGTCCGTCCGGCGCGCGGTCGCCCGCCCGCAGCGCCTCCTCCGGGAGCCCTTCGCGGGCGTCCACCGCGAGCGACGAGCCGCGGTAGCCGATGCCGAGCTGCCGGGTGGCGGCGCCCCGCTGGGCCTCGCCGCGGTGGATGCGGGTGGACAGGCCGAGCATCTGGGCGGCGTTGGGCAGCCGCTCCTCCTCGTAGGTGTCGAGCAGGGCCTTGGGCGCGCCGTGCCGCAGGACCGCGCCGAGCTTCCAGCCGAGGTTGTACGCGTCCTGGATGCTCGTGTTCAGGCCCTGCCCGCCCGCGGGCGAGTGGACGTGGGCCGCGTCCCCGGCGAGGAAGACGCGGCCTTCGCGGAAGCGGTCCGCGAGCGCCGCGCGCGGCCGGAAGGCGGAGACCCAGCGCACCTCGGTGACGTCCTCGGGGGCGAGATGGGTGCGGGCGGCGACGGTGGCGCGTACGCCGTCGAGTGAGGTGTCGGTGGCCGTCCCCCCGCCGGTGGCCGGTACTCCGTCGGCGATCGGCAGCCCGCCGGTGACCGGGTCCTCCTCGGGGAGCTGGGCGGCGAGCTGGAAGACGTCCGTGCCCGGCAGCGGGCAGAGCGCCGCGAAGAGGTCGCCCTCTTCGGCGGGCGGGAACATGTGCCAGTTGTCGCGGTCCAGCGCGGGCACGCACACGTCGGCCACCAGGACCGGCTTCGGGTCGACCGTCTCGCCCGTCATGGTGATGCCGAGCGCCTGCCGCAGGGTGGAGCGGCCGCCGTTCGCCGCCACCGCGTACGCCGCGCGGACCGTGCCGCCCGTCGACAGCGCGGCGGTGACCCCGTCCGCGTCCTGCGTCAGCTCCGTCACGGCCGTGCCGAAGGTGACGTCGCCGCCGAGTTCCCGCAGCCGGGCGAGCAGCAGTTGCTGGGTGTGCCACTGGGGGACGACCCGGCCGGTGTAGGGGGCGGTGGGCGTCACCGCGGGGATGTCGGACATGCGGTGCTCGCCCTGCCGCTCACCGTTCCGCCAGACCATCCCGACCGGGATGTCCCCGCCCACCGCGAGGAACGCGTCGATCACGCCGAGGTCGTCGAGGACCTCCATGGTGCGCGGCTGGACGCCCTTGCCGCGGGAGCCGGGGAGGGCGGGGGACGGCGGGCCCGACCGTTCGACGACCAGGGCGCGCACGCCGTGCCGCGTGAGGTCGCAGGCGAGGGCAAGGCCGGTCGGCCCGGCGCCCACGACGAGTACGTCGGCGGTCCGAGCCACCGCTTCCTTAACGCTGTTAAGTGGTGTCATGGCTCAGAGGGTGCGCTTAACGGTGTTAAATTGTCAAGGTGGCCACGACACGACTCGACCGGACCAAAGTCGCCCGCACCGCGCTCGATCTGCTGAACCGGAACGGGCTCGAAGGGCTGACCCTGCGCGCGATCGCCAAGGAGCTGGACGTCAAGGCGCCCGCTCTGTACTGGCACTTCAAGGACAAGCAGGCGCTGCTCGACGAGATGGCGACCGAGATGATGCGCCGCATGAGCGCCGACTTCCTGGCCGCGCCCGACCCCGACTGGCGCACGGCGCTCGCCGGCTCGATGCGGGGGCTGCGCGAGCACCTGCTGCGCTACCGCGACGGCGCCAGGGTCTACAGCGGCACCCACTTCACGGACCTGTCCTACGCCGCGCCCATGGAGGCCCACCTGCGCACGCTCACCGAGGCGGGGTTCACGCCGTCGGCCGCGGCGCGCGCGTGGTCCACCGCGTACAGCTTCACCATCGGACACGTCATCGAGGAACAGGCCATGGGCCCCGACGGCGAGGAGGCCACCCGGACCCTGGCGGCGCGCGCCGAACGGCTCGCCGCGTACCCGCTCGCCGCGGCCGCGGGCGAGGAGATCTTCCGCGCCCACGACCGCGGCTTCGAGGCGGGCCTGGCAGCCGTCGTCGCCGGCATCGGGGCGACGCTCGCCGCCCCGGAGCCGACCTAGGGACGGCCCCGCAACCGCTCAGGGGCGGCTCCGCGCCGTCAGCAGTCCCTTGCGGATCGCCGGGGTCAGCCACTCCTCCACGTACCGGTTCAGGAGCCACGCCAGTACCAGCATCGCGGCCACCGTCAGGCCGAGCGTCGCGTACGAGGGCAGGCCGAGGCCCCGGTGCAGCGCCTCCACCGCCACCCAGCCCAGGTGCTCGTGCACCAGGTAGAAGGGGTACGTGAGGGCGCCCGCGACGGTCAGCCAGCGCCAGTTGACGCGGTCCAGGTATCCGAGCGCGATCAGGAGCACGGCGGCGAAGCCCGCCGTCACGACCGCGATGATCACCGTCGAGGACCGGTACGAGAAGAAGTCCGGGTTCGGCGCGTGCCACAGCCGGTCGACCGCGTAGTGCTGGCCGATCAGCCAGCTCACGCCCACGATGCCCCACGCCGTGAGGTCGCGGCGGTCGCGGTGCAGGAGGTAGATGCCGATGCCGCCGATGAAGAACGGCGCGTACTCCGGCATGAGGATCAGTTCGAGCAGCGGCTGGTCCGCGGCCTCCGTGAGTGCCGCCGCCAGGGTCCACACCGCGCAGAACAGCACCACCCGCGCGCGGCTCGCGCCCGGCAGGACCACGCAGAGCGCGAACAGCGCGTAGAAGCGCAGCTCGGCCCAGAGCGTCCAGCAGACCCCGAGCACGCGGTCCGCGCCGAGCGGCTGCTGGAGCATGCTGAGGTTCACCAGCGCGTCGCTGGGGGAGACCGCCTCGTACGCGACGACGGGCAGCGCGAAGACCGCCGTGACCAGCAGGATCGCCGCCCAGTAGGAGGGCAGGAGCCGGGACGCGCGGGACGCGAAGAACGAGCGCAGGGGCCTGCCCCAGCCGCTCATGCAGATGACGAAGCCGCTGATCACGAAGAAGATCTGTACGCCGAGACAGCCGTACGCGAACCACTCGGACGCGGTGGGGAACTGGAGCTTGGGCGAGCTGCCCCAGGCCTCTGTTATCTCGCCGTCACGGCCGCCGTAGTGGTAGGCCGCCACCATGAGGGCGGCGACCAGACGCAGCCCGTCGAGCGCGCGGAGCCGTGGCTTCGCGCGCGCGGGCACCGCGGCGGCCGGGGGTATGCCGGAGGAGGCGCCCGCTCCCGGGCGCGACTCCGGGAGCGTGGCTGCGGGGGCGGTCATCCGAGCGCGGTCCGCTTGAGCGAGCGCTGCACCGAACGCGCCCGGCGGGCCACCCGCCGCACCGCCGCGTTGCGCGGGATGAACGCGAGCTGCGAGGGCACCGCGCCCGGCAGGGCGAGCGCGGTGAGGCGCCGCCGCTTGAAGTAGCGCCACGTGCGGGTGGTCAGGTTGCGCGCGAGGTAGCGCTCGGCGTCGGCCCGCAGCCCCGGGTAGATCTGCGGCTGCATCGCGAAGCCGACGGCCTTGAGGAGGTTCGTCAGCTCGCCCGTGCCCATGTCGGCGCGGGCGTCCCTGACCGCCGCGTGGTCGGAGAGCTCCGGCAGCAGCGCGTCGACGATCGTGACCGGGACGCGGTTGCTGTTCTGGTAGGGCGCGAGGCGCTCAAGGAGGAGGTCCGTGCCGGTGCGGGCGACGGGCAGGCCGTAGAGCGCGGACGCCGTGAGCAGGGCCGTGGAGAAGCAGCCGATGACGAGCGCGGGCCGCATCCGCTGGTACAGCACCTCGGCGAGTACGGGGCTGTCGAGCACCGTCAGCTCGACGCCGATCGCCCGCGCCTCCTTCTCCAGGGTGCGCGACCAGCGGGCCGGGGCCGTCGGGTGGGGCTTGAACACCACCTGGGTGTGGCCCAGTTCGGCGGCTCCCCGCACCATGCGCACGTGCAGCGCCTCCTCTTCCTCGGGGGTGAGGATGGAGAGGGCGGAGAGGTACTGGCCGAGGACGAGCGCCGGTGCGTCGAGCGCTGGCAACTCCGGGGCTTCCGCGCCAGGTTCGCCCAGCTCGGCCAGGACCTTCAGGAACGTTTCCGTCGGCACGATCTCCGGCTCGACGCCGAACTCGGTGAGGAGCAGCGGCGTGAGGCCGGGCACCAGGTCCAGGTGGAGCAGGCGCCGCACCCGGGTGCCGACCAGCGGGTCGATCTTGTTGCGGGTCGGGCCGTAGCTCATCAGGCCGTCGGCGTAGACGTCCACGGGCGCACCGGTGAAGATCTGCGCCAGCGCGAGGGCCGGGTTGACCTGGATCGACTCCACGGCCAGCTCGATCTCGTCGTCGCCGAGGTCCCACAGCATGCGGACGTAGCGCTCCCACAGCGTCACGTCGTCGCCGCGCGGCGACCAGCCGCCGGGGTGGAACGGGAAGATCGCCTCGTTCCAGGACCGTACCTCGTCGAAGCGGCCGCGCAGCAGCTCGAAGCCGGGCATCGCGTCGAGCGGTGTCGCCGTCTCCGGGGTCGCCGCGTTGTTGCTGACCAGCAGGATGCGCCGGTCGGCGGGGTCGAAGCGGTCGGCGTCCAGGGCCGCGGCGAGCGTCGCCGCTCCGTACAGCGTGGACGCCAGGAAGATCTGCGTCGGCATTACGCGGCCACCTCCGCGGAGACCGGGCGGCGGCGCAGCCTGCGCAGCCTGGTCGCCCGCTGGACGTCCATGGAGTCGAGCGCCTGCTCAAGAACGTCCTGCGGCATCCGCTTCAGCGCGGCCGCACTCATCGACTTCAATTTGCGGGCCACGGATGGCTCGAACCTTTCGATGGAACCCAAATGATGGGAGATGATCGCGCAGTAGGTGCGCACGGCTTTCGGCAGCAGTTCCGCCGCATCCCTGTCCGCGGCGGTTTCCCGTACCACCTGGTCGAATGCCTTGATGAAATCCAGCTGGCGCACGTCACCGATCTGGGTGAGCGACGAGGCGACCCCGCGCCGGTAGAACACGCCGAGCAGACTCACCGCGGCGAACGACTCGGCCTCCCGGTGCAGCCGCCAGATCCACGGCCGGTCCTCCGCCGTGCGCAGACCGTCGGTGAAATGCAGGAGGCCCTTGTCGGCAAGACGCCGGTGGTAGACGCCGGCCCAGGCGTACGCGTAGTCGACGGACGTCGAGCGGTCCGCGGGCAGGATCACCTCCCGCGGGCTCATCACGACCCCGCGCCTGCCGTGCGGCACCCGGTGCACGGTGCGGGCCCGCGCGGTGCACTGCACATGATCGGTTCGTACGAAATCGCACCCCAGACCCTCGATGGCGGCCAGGAGCCGCTCGTAATAGCCGGGCGCGAGCCAGTCGTCACCGTCCAGGAAGGTGAGGTACTCGCCCCGCGCCGCGTCGAGCCCGGTGTTGCGGGCCGTCGCGAGCCCGCCGTTCCGCTCATGTCTGAGCAGCACGGCACCGGGGAGTTCGCGCTCGGCGCGCTCCAGGATGTCCGGGGTCTCGTCGCGCGAACAGTCGTCGACGAGAATGAATTCGAAGTCGTCCCGCGCGTTCGCACGCAGACTCTTCAAGGTGTCGGGCGCGTATTGCTGCACGTTGTAGAACGGCACGATGACGGAGAGCTTAACCACGCGGGTGACGTTAGGTGTCGGCCCGGCATTCGTGTCGACCCGTGGTGGGCCGGAAGGTGAACGACGCGTGGCGGAATGGTTAACCAGACCGCCCCACCGGCATTCCCGGGGCCGATTCGCCATTCGTCGGCATGCTGTTAACCGTTTGTTGCACCTGAGTTGGGCCGCGAATCGCAATGCCTTCCTAGCGTCTGAGACGTGCCAGCAAGTAACCGAAACCCGCTCCGGGTGGCCGTTCTCGCCGATTCCGACACGCGATGGAAATGGGGCGCCCTCACGGCGGACCGCATCGTCACGGGGAACCGGACCGACGGCCACCGCCTCAGCGGGTTCCTGCTCCGAGGCCGGGCCACCCCCACCCCCCGGCAGCTCGAAGAGGTCGGTGTCCGCGCGGACTCCCTGCGCGAGGTCACCGCCGTCGAGTTCCTGCGGGAGATGGAGCGGGACGCGCCCGACGTGATCGTCCTCGCCCTCGTGGGCGGCGCGGTCCAGGCGATGCTGCACGGACTCGCCCGCGTCACGGCCGACGCCCGCCTCACCGGCGCCCCCACCAAGCGCCCCGTCGTCGTCACCGGCTACGTCGGCGTCGTCTACGAGAAGCTCGCCGACGGCCTCCTCCTGCGGCACGGCGCGGACATCGTCCTCGCCAACTCCCGCCAGGACGCCGAACGCTTCCGCGCCGTGTACGAGGGTGTCGGCGCCGACGCGTCATCCGTCACGGAGGCCGCACTGCCGTTCCTCGGCGGCGCGCCCTACGCGCAGAAAGACCTCCGCGCGGAGAACGTCCCCTACACCGTCGTCTTCGCCGCCCAGCCGTCCGTGCCGGAGACCGCCGCGCACCGCACCTACCTGCTGCGCCGCCTCGCCGAGCACGCCAGGCTCCACCCCGACCGCGAGGTCCTGCTCAAGCTCCGCAGCAAGCCCGGCGAACACACCACGCACATCGAGGAACTGCCCTACCAGAAGCTGACGCAGCGCCTCGACGGCGGGCTGCCGGACAACCTCCGCCTCGTCTACGGACATATGGGGGAGGTCCTCGACCGCACCGACCTCCTGGTCACCGTCAGCTCCACCGCGGCCCTCGAAGCCCTGCACCGGCGCATCCCCACCGCGATCCTCACCGACCTCGGGGTGCGCGAAGCGCTCGGCAACCACCACTTCACCGGGTCCGGCTGCCTCGCCTCCTTCGACCAGCTCGACGCCGGGCACCTGCCCGAGCCCGACGAGCGCTGGCTCTCCCGGCAGGGCGTCGCCGCTGGGGGCACCCCCTCTGGGGGAGGGACGTACGAGCGGGCCTTCGACACGGCACGGCAGCGCGTCACCGACCTCCTCGGCGAAGCCGCCGACGGCCGCCTCGCGCCCATCGACCCCTACTACAGCCTCACCACCGCCCGCGGCTACCTGCCCGCCGTCCTGGCCCGCCACCACCTCGGCCCCGACGGCACCCCGCTGCCGGGCGCCCCCGCGGCCGACCGCGACCCCGGCCCCGTACGGCAGATCGTGCGCCGTGCCGCCCGCGGCGCCTACCGCCACGGCGTGCAGCGCGTGGCCCCCGTCATACGGCGGATGGGCGAGCTGTGAACACCGGACGAGCCCAGATCCCCCACCCCGACCGAGGAGCCCCCATGCCCGACCCCGGCCGAGCGAGCACGCCGGACCACCGCGTCCTCGCCGTCATCCCCGCCCGCGGCGGCTCCAAGGGCGTGCCCGCCAAGAACCTCGCCCCGGTCGGCGGCGTGCCTCTGGTGGGCCGCGCCATCCGCGAGTGCCTCGCCGCGCGGCTCGTCACCGACGTCGTCGTCTCCACCGACGACCACGTCATCGCCGAGGCCGCCCGCGCCGCCGGAGCCGAGGTCGTCCTGCGCCCCGCCGCCATCGCCGGCGACACCGCCACCAGCGAAGCCGCGGTCCTGCACGCCATGGACGCCCACGAGGCGCTGCACGGCGCCCGCCTGGACGCCGTCCTGCTCGTGCAGTGCACCAGCCCCTTCCTGACCCGCGAGGACATCGACGGGGTGGCCGCGGCCGTCGTGGAGAACGGCGCCGACACCGCCGTCACCGTCGCGCCCTTCCACGGCTTCATCTGGCGCGACGCGGCCGACGACGCCACCGGGGGCGCCGCCGAGGTCCCCGCCCGGCGCACCGACACCGCCGGCGGCACCGCGACCCTCGCCACCTCGTCCACCAGCACCCGCGGCGGCTACGGCGTCAACCACGACAAGTCCTTCCGCCCCCGCCGCCAGGACCGCCCCCAGGACCTCCTGGAGACCGGCGCCGCCTACGCGATGGACGCGGCGGGCTTCCGTACCCACAAGCACCGCTTCTTCGGACACACCGAGCCGGTCCGCACCGACCCCGCCCGTGTCCTGGAGGTCGACGACCCGCACGACCTGGCCCGCGCCCGCGCGCTCGCCCCGCTCTTCGACGCGGCAGGCCCGCGAAGCGCCGCCGCCCTCCCGACCGCCGCCGACATCGACGCGGTCATCCTCGACTTCGACGGCACCCAGACCGACGACAGGGTGCTGATCGACTCCGAAGGACGCGAATACGTCTCCGTGCACCGCGGAGACGGACTCGGCATCGCCGCCCTGCGTGACGCGGGCATCCCGCTGCTGATCCTGTCCACGGAACAGAACCCGGTCGTCGCCGCACGCGCCAGGAAGCTCCGGCTCCCCGTGCTGCACGGCATCGACCGGAAAGACCTCGCACTGAAGCAGTGGTGCGAGGAAAAGGGCATCGCGCCCGAGCGCGTGCTCTACGTCGGCAACGACGTCAACGACCTCCCCTGCCTGGCCCTCGTCGGCTGGCCGGTGGCGGTCGCCAGCGCCCACGACGTCGTACGCGGCGCAGCCCGCGCGGTCACCACCACCCCCGGCGGTGAAGGCGCGATCCGAGAGATCGCCACCTGGATCCTCGGCCCCTCTCTCGATTCCCTCCACAGTTAAGGACTGTTCCTGCCATGAGCAA
Organism: Streptomyces sp. NPDC046335; assembly: GCF_055587985.1. NCBI lineage: Bacteria > Bacillati > Actinomycetota > Actinomycetes > Kitasatosporales > Streptomycetaceae > Streptomyces > Streptomyces sp. NPDC046335. The sequence goes on from NZ_JBVJFF010000001.1 coordinate 28,805, forward strand.
CATCACCCCCATCGGCGCCAACTCCCGTCTGCGCCAGTTCGGTTCGAAGACGGCCGGTCCCGGCCAGCCCGTGTACATCACCGGCGAGATCGGCATCAACCACAACGGTGACCTGGAGAACGCGTTCGCGCTGATCGACGTGGCCGCCGACGCCGGCTGCGACGCGGTGAAGTTCCAGAAGCGCACGCCGGAGATCTGCACCCCGCGCGACCAGTGGGACATCGAGCGCGACACCCCCTGGGGCCGCATGACGTACATCGACTACCGCCACCGCGTGGAGTTCGGCGAGTCCGAGTACCAGGCCATCAGCGAGCACTGCGCCAAGCGCGGCATCGACTGGTTCGCCTCCCCGTGGGACACCGAGGCCGTCGCCTTCCTGGAGAAGTTCGACCTGCCCGCCCACAAGGTCGCCTCCGCGTCCCTCACGGACGACGAGCTGCTCCGCGCCCTGCGCGCCACGGGCCGCACGGTCATCCTCTCCACCGGCATGTCGACCCCGAAGCAGATCCGCCACGCGGTCGAGGTCCTCGGCAGCGACAACATCCTGATGTGCCACGCCACGTCGACGTACCCGGCGCAGGCCGAGGAGCTCAACCTCCGCGTCATCAACACCCTCCAGGCCGAGTACCCCAACGTCCCGATCGGCTACTCCGGCCACGAGACGGGCCTCCAGACCACGCTGGCCGCGGTCGCCCTCGGCGCCACGTTCGTCGAGCGCCACATCACCCTTGACCGCGCCATGTGGGGCTCGGACCAGGCGGCGTCGGTGGAGCCCCAGGGCCTCACGCGCCTCGTCCGCGACATCCGCACCATCGAGGCCTCCCTCGGTGACGGCGTCAAGAAGGTCTACGAGTCGGAGCTCGGCCCGATGAAGAAGCTGCGCCGCGTCGCGGGCGTCGTGGCCGAGTCGGAGTCCTCGTCCGCCGCCGAGCCGGTCGCGGTCTGAGCACCCGGCCCGCCTTACCGGGAAACGGACATACGACGATGAGCCCCCGAGCCGGCCGCACCGCGAACTCCCCGGACACCGCGGCAGCAGCACCCCCGCTCACCACACTCGCCTTCGTGGAGAGCCCCGTCCAGCTGCTCAACGTCCTGGAGTGGGCGCACGCCGCGGCCGCGACCGGACCGGCCGGGGGCCTCACCGTCGTCGTCCTCTCGCCCAACGACCCCATGACCCGCGGCCAGTTGCGCCGCATGTCACAGCTCGCCCGCGACGAGGGCGTCGAGGTCCGCTGGGAGGAGGCGCGCGGCGGCGCGACTGCTCCCTTCCACACCATCGGCGGCCTCGCGGGCGCGCTGCGCAGGGCCGATCGGATCGTGATCGGCGACCCGTTCTCCCGCTACGTACAGCTGCTCCTCACCATCACCAGGGCCCGCTCCCTGGTCGTGGTAGACGACGGCACGGCCACCATGGAGTTCATCTCCCAGCTGGCCCGCGGCGAGCGCCTGGTGCGCTGGCACCGCAAGGGCGGCCGCCCCGGCCCCCGGGACCTCCTGTTCGCCCCGGTCTCGGCCGCGGCGAGACGCCGCCTCACGCCGGGCGGCGCGCGGCGGGTGGAGGTCTTCTCCTCCATGCCGATCGACTCGGCACCGGACGGCGTGACGATCTCCGTCAACGCCTTCTCCTGGACCCGCGAACGCTTCGGGCCGCCCCGCATCACGCGCGGCGCCGACCTGGTCGGCACGTCCCTCGTCGAGACGGGCGTGGTCGACCCAGACCGCTACGTGGAAGCGGTCCAGGCACTCTCCCGCACCCATGGCGCGACCCGCTACTTCGCCCACCGCCGCGAGAGCTCCGAAAAGCTCCACCGCCTGGCGGTCGAGACGGGCCTCCAGGTCGTACGCCCCGACCTCCCCCTGGAACTCATCGCCCGCCGCGGCCCCATCGGCCGCACGGTCCTCAGCTTCCCCTCGACGGTGGTCCACACCCTGCCGCTCGCCCTCGCGGGCACGGAGGTCAAGGTGGCGGTCTGCGACATCGACCCGTCCTGGCTCACGGAGACGGCTTCGCCCCGGGCGCAGGGGTTCCTGTCGGGCGTGACGGGCACGGCGCGGGACGTGCATCGGCTGACGTCGGTGATCACGCGGGCGGGCTCGGCCCGCGGCATGGGCTCGGCCGCGGGCTGAGCAGTTGGCCGTGGCTGTCAGCCCCGGCCCGCGAACCGTGCCACGTACCGCCGCTGCCAGGGTGTCTCCACCGCGCGCCGGTCGTACTTCGCTCGTACGTAGGCCACGGCTTCGGCCGCCGGTACGCCGTCCAGTACGGCGATGCAGGCGAGGGCGGTCCCGGTCCGCCCGCGTCCGCCGCCGCAGGCGATCTCGACGCGCTCGTCCTCCGCCCGTGACCAGGCGTCGCGCAACACGTCCCTGGCCCGCGCATGATCACTGGGCAGCCGGAAGTCCGGCCAACGCAGCCAGACGTGCTCCCAGGGGAGCGGTTCGGGCTCCTTGCCGAGAAGGTAAACGCCGAAGCGCGGCGCGGGCCCCTCGGGAAGGGGCCGCCGAAGCCCCCGCCCCCGCAGAAGCCGCCCGGAGGGCAGCCGGAGAACACCGACCGCCGAGGGCTCCCACAACGCTGCGGCGCTGGCGGCGCTGCTCACGAGGCGGCTCCTTTGAGGGCGGAGATCAGGGCGGCGAGGGGGGCGGGGGTGGTGGTGAGGATGGTTTGGGGGGTGTCGCTCTCGCGGAGGTGGATGGGGGGTTGGGCGTGGGCTTGGGGGGCGGTGTCGGTGGCTATGTAGATGCAGGAGGAGGCCACCTCGCTGTAGGTGGACTTCTGCCAGTCGAGTTCTGTCACGGATCACTCCTTGTCGGCGTCGTCAGGTGCTCTTGGCGATGCTGTGAATGAGGTCGCGGGACGCGGCGGGCGCGAGGGCGACGTGCTCCATGCGGTCGAGCACGAGCCGGTACGTCTCCAACTGCCCGGCCGCATCGATGAATTCGCTGCCGTGCGTGGTGTCCAGCTGAGCGGTGTCGAGGGGCGTCACCGGCCCGTACGCGTAGTCCAACCCCTGGCCCGCCGTCGGGAACGACGTGCCGTCGAACGGGATGACGCGCAGCGTGATGTGCCGTGCGTGGCTGACCTCGGCCAGATGCGTGAGCTGAGCCCTGGCCACCTCGCGGCCACCGAACTGCATGCGTAGCGCGGCCTCATGGATGATCGCCGTGTAGGGCACGGGGCGGTCGCGGAAGATGGCCGCCTGGCGTTTCACGCGGTGGGATACGCGGTGTTCGATCTCGTGGGGGCGCAGCGCGGTCACGGCTTCGCGGAAGAGCGCGCGTGCGTGCTCCGGGGTCTGGAGCAGTCCGGGGATGTTGATGACCTGCGCCACGCGGAGCGCTGTCGCGTGGTGCTCCATCTCGGCCAGGTCCAGCAGGGGTGAGGGCATCGTTTCGCGGTACTCCTCCCACCATCCGCGGGTGCGGTCGGCCGCCATGGCGGCGAGGGCGTCGACCAGTGGCTGGTCGGTGCAGCAATAGATGTGGGCCAGCGTCTGCACGCGCTCGGCGCTGATCCCGAAGCGATTGGCCTCGATGTTGCTCATCTGGGCCTGAGTGGTGCCCAGCGCCCGTGCCGCCTCGGCGGCGGTCATGCCCGCGCGCTCGCGCAGCCGTCGCAGCTCGATGCCGATGCGAAGGCGGCGCGCTGTCGGTGCGCTTCGGGGCGCGCTCCTGGGTGCCATGGCCTCTCCGTTCCGTACACCTGGCGGGATCATCACCCACACGAGGGCAATCACTGAAGGTTTTGCCGCATCGTGCAAAACCTTCAGGTTCCGCAGCCTACGGTGTGAGGAATCCGCCCAACTGGCCGTTCCCGCAACGCGGAAGCGCACCGGCGCCTGGGGAAGGCACGGCACAGCCACCGCTGAAGAACGACTGTCGAGCGGATGAACCCCTTTGTGCCAAGGAGGCATCATGGTCACCGTAGCCCCGCCCGGGGTCTGGTCGTACGCGCTTCACCTGCCCCACGACCCCCGCGCGCCCCGGGTCGCCCGCAAGACCGTGCGGGCCGTGCTCACCGGGCACGGCATGGCGGAACTGGCGGACTCGGCAGAGCTGTTGGCGTCGGAGATGGTCACCAACGCGTACAGCCATACGAAGGGCCCCGCGGCGTTGCGGCTGCGTGGCCTGGACGGTGGGCGTGGCGTACGGGTCGGCGTATGGGACACCGACCCGCACATCCCCCCGCCCTTCGACAAGCCACCGGCACGGCACGCACCGCTGCGGCCCGTGCCGGTGGAGGGCGAGGGAGGGCGGGGTCTGCGCATGGTGTGGGAGTGGGCGGACGCGTGGGGTGGGTTTCCGCTGGGGGATGACCTGTTCGGCAGGGGAGGGAAGGTGCTGTGGGTTGAGCTCGGGGTTCCGGGGGTGGGTCCGGGTCTGGGCCGGGGGCGTTGCTTGCTTGCCGGGGCCGCCCGGTTCTCCGGGAGTGTGGCGGTTCCGCCCCGCCAGTAAAGGGCGCTCCCTACGGTCGCGTCGGCTCCGCCGATTCCGCTCCGCTCCACCCTTGACTGCCGGGCCTGCACCGCAGGGGTTTTGCTGGCCGGGCGGCCACGGGGTGGGGCGACGGGGACGGTTGGTGGGCGGTGCGGGTTGCCTGCCGGCTGCGGACTAGTCCTTCTGTCGCCGGCGCCAAGGGGCAGAGCCGGCCGGGGCCACCGGCTTCTCCGGTCGGGTCATCGGGTTTCACTGCCGGGTGCGGACTGGTTCTTCTGGTGCGGGCGCCTAGGGGCAGGGTTGGCCCGCAGTGGGTCGGCGCCTCGGGTCGGGCCATCCAGTCTCACCGCCGGGTGCGGACTGGTTCGTCGCAGCCTCGCCGAGGCCGGGGATGCTCGGTCGGGCGGGTCGGTTCCGGTCCGGTGGGGGTGTCGGGCATCGCGGCCGGGCGCGGACCGGCCCATACGGGGCGCGGGGCAGCGCTCGACCGGGTGGGTGGGTCAGCTGTGACGGCTGGGGGCGGGGCGGGTCAGGGAATGTGCGCTGGCGAGCGTGGCGGTCGCCCCCTCTGGGTGGGGGACGGGCACCTACTTTGCGTAAGTTGCGTTTCGACCATCAGGGGGCGCACGCGGCGGCGAGTGCGCTGTCCGCAAAGTTGGTCCCCGCCAGCCCGCCAGCCCGCCAGCCCGCCGGCCCGCCGGCCCGCCGGCCCGCCGGCCCGCCAGCCTGTGCGGCCCGCCAGCCCGACAGCCCGACGCCTGTGCGGCCCGTGCGGCCCGTGCGGCCGGAGGGTGTAACGCCCCCAACTCCCCGCCCATCGCCCCTGCCCCTGCGGCTCCACGAGGGCATCCCGGGCCGCCCCGGATGTGACACGCAGGGATTGCAGAAAAGTCCCCATCCGCGCCAGAGAAGCAGCAAGTCAGAGGCAGGCGGCCAGGCCCGGCAGCGGGACTTTCCTGCACCACCTGGCCAGCACGCCCCGAACGGCATACCGCCTGCGCCCCCGCGTGCCACGTACTGCGTATCTGCGACGGTGGGCCCGAGTCGGAAAGCCGAACTCAGCTGCGGCCGGCCCTGGCCGCTGCCCTCGCCGCTCCGTGCTGGCGGCAGAAGAACAAGCCGAGCCCGCCTCGTGTCGCCCGCGCCCCGTATGGGCCGGTCCGCACCCGGCAGCGGTGCCCGACACCCCCACCGGACCGGAACCGCCCCGCCCGGCCGAGCATTCTCGGCCTCGGCGAGGCTGCGACGAACCAGTCCGCACCCGGCACTCACACCTCGCCGCCCACCCAACCGTTCCCGTCGCCCCACCTCGTGGCCGCCCGGTCAGCAATCCCTCTGCGGTGGAGGCGCGGCAGTCAAGGGTGGAGCGGAGCGGAATCGGCGGAGCCGACGCGACCGTAGGGAGCGCCCTTTACTGGTGGGGCGGAACCGCCACACTTCCGGAGAACCGGGCGGCCCCGGTAAGCAAGCAACGCCACTGGCCCCGCCCTACTCCCGCCCCGCCCCCGAGGGCCTTCGCTGCCAGCCCTCCCATGCCGACGTCACCATCTCCCTTACGTCCCGCTTCGCCGCCCAGCCCAGTTCTGTTTCGATGCGCTTCGCCGAGGCCACCACCCTCGCGGGGTCGCCGGGGCGGCGGGACGTGACGGTCGGTGGGGTGTCGTGGGCCGTCACCTCATTGATCAGGTCCGTCATCTCGCGGACGGACACGCCCTCACCCCGGCCGACGTTGAGCGTCAGGTCGGTGCCGGGTGCCGAGGAGGCGAGGGCGCGGGCCGTCGCCACGTGGGCTTCGGCGACATCCGCTACGTGGATGTAGTCCCGTACGCAGGTTCCGTCGGGCGTGGCGTAGTCCGCGCCGAAGATGCGGGGCGCCTCGCCGTCCGCCAGCTTCTCGAAGACCATCGGGACGAGGTTGAAGACGCCGGTGTCCGCCAGCTCCGGCGACGCCGCCCCCGCCACGTTGAAGTACCGCAGGGACGCCGTCGCCAGGCCGTGCGCCCGGCCCGTGGCGCGCACCAGCCACTCGCCGGCCAGCTTCGTCTCGCCGTACGGGCTCATCGGCAGGCACGGCGTCTCCTCGGTCACCAGGTCGACGTCGGGCATGCCGTACACCGAGGCGGAGGAGGAGAAGACGAAGTGGCGCACGCCCGACGACGGCGAGCGCACGGCTTCGAGCAGGGTCCGCAAGCCCTCCACGTTCTCGTGGTAGTAGTGCAGCGGCCGCTCCACCGACTCCGCGACCTGCTTCTTTCCCGCCAAGTGGACGACGCCTGTCACCGCGTGCTCCGCGAACGTGCGCCGCAGCAGGTCGGCGTCGAGGACCGAGCCGACCACCAGCGGTACTCCGTCGGGGACACGGCCCGCGATGCCCGTGGACAGGTCGTCGTAGACCACGGCCCGCTCGCCCGCCTCCGTCATGGCACGGACCACATGCGCTCCGATGTATCCGGCACCGCCGGTGATCAGCCAGGTCATGGGCGTGTCTTGTCCCCTTCTCGTCGTCGCAGTCATCAGTCGTCAACTGTCGGCCATTAGCCGTCAGCCGTCAGCTTGATTCCGTTGGAGGTGCAGTGTTCCAGAGGTCCTGTACGGCGTGCGTCAGCGGTCCGTCGGGTCCGTGGCCGTCCGTGTCAGGCGTGTCAGGCGCCGCTTCGCGACCTCCGCGACGCCCCGTACGCCAGAGGCGAGCCGGAGTGAGAGGTTGCCCGCCTGGGTTGCGTAGGGCTGGACGAGGAGGATTCCGCGCCGTCCGGCCGGCACCACCGTGCGGCGCAGCAGACCCGGGCCCGCGACGGCGCGCGCGGTCGCCTCGCGCGCCGTTCCGTCCGCGAAGTGCAGCCGCAGCCGGACATCCCAGACGCCGCCCTCCAGCGCCCCGAGGTCCAGCAGGACGGTGGCGGTCCAGGTGCCGTCGGGGCGGGCCGCGCCGAACGCGGCCGTGCGGCGCTGCCCGGGGAGACCGCTCTCCCGGTCGATCAGATCGACGTCGACCGTGGCGGGGCCCGCGTCCGCCACCCGTCCGTACAGTTCGCGCAGCCGCAGCGTCAGCCGGGTGCTGCCCGCGCAGGGGCGCAGCTCGCCGTCCACGGCCAGGGGCAGCAGGCGCACCGGACGTGCGAGCAGGTGCTCCAGGGTGACCTGGGGGAGGTCGTCCGCCCAGATGGGCGTGGCGTCGGCCGCCCTCGGGTACGGCGGCGAGAGCCGGGCAGGGCGCGCCGCCACCTCCTTCAGGCGCGTCAGGTCGCGCGGCCGCTCCGAGGCGAGGATGACGCGCGCGATGACGCGGCCGGGGGCGGGCGCCGCGTCGAGGTCGGCGGCGTCGAACGCCGCCAGGTACGCGCGCGTGAGGGACCACCACTCGCGCCGGTACTCGCTGCCCCGCGCGGTCAGCTCGCGGACGTACATCCGCAGCTCGTGGTCGATGAACTTGGCGCGGGCCGCCCGCGCGAGCCGCTTGCCGCCGGCGCCCGGCGCGTCCCGCAGGATCTCCACGGACCGCCGGTGGGCCTCCATGCGGGCCTGCCAGTTGGCGACCCCGGACCGGTCGAGGGAGATGGACAGCTTGGTGGCGGCGCGGCGCACGTGCCACACGTACACCGTGTCGGGGATCAGCGCGATGCGCGGGGCCGCGGCGAGCACGCGCGCGGCGAAGACGAAGTCCTCGTAGATGAAGCGGCCTTCGGGGAAGCGGACGCCGTGTTCGCGGAGGAAGTCCGTGCGGTACAGCTTGTCGACGCAGAGCGTGTCGTGGACCAGGCGGGTGCGCAGCTCGGGGCGGGGGACGAGCCGTGCCTTGGCGTAGAGCTCGGGCTGCCAGGGCACCTCGCGCCCCGATGGCAGCTCGCGGCGCACGCACAGTCCGGCGCTGACCTCGGCGTCCTGCGCGGAGGCCGCGGCGTGCAGGGCGCCGGCCGCGCCGGGCGGCAGCACGTCGTCGCTGTCGAGGAACATCACGTACGGGGAGGCCGCGGCGTCGATCCCGTCGTTGCGGGGGGTGCCGCAGCCGCCGCTGTTGGTGGGGCGGCGGATCACCCGTACGCGGCCCTCGCGCTCGGCGAGGGCGGCCAGGAGCTCACCGCTGCCGTCCGTCGAACAGTCGTCGACGGCGATCACCTCGCCGACCACCGGGCCCTGGGCCAGCGCGGAACGCACCGCGTGGGTGATGTGCGCCGCGTCGTTGTAGCCGATCACGACGACGGAGACCTGCGCGTGGGGGGCGTGGGGGGCGTGGGGGTTGTGGGACGGGCGGTTCTGGGCAGGTGGCTGAGACAGGGTGCGGTCCACGGTGGGGATTTTAGTGGTTATTGGTAATTATCCGATTAGGTGAGCATTCGTGGCTTCCGCGTACCCGATACGGGCGTGACGAATCCCCCCACCCCCGGCCTCCCAGTCCCACTCCCCCCCGTCCCACTACCCCCGTCCCCCGACCCGCGCCAGCACCTCCCCCGTTCCCCTGCTCCAGTCCACGACCACCGCCTCCGGCGGCATCTTCTGGTCCCGCGTCAGGAGCAGCCACCGCACGTCGTACCTGCGTACGATCGCCGCCCGTTCCGCGCGGGTGGAGCCGGGAGCGAGGTAGGCGCGCACGGCGTCGAGGCGGCGGTTGCGCACCCGTTCGTCGAGTGAGGCGTCCGGCCAGGCGGGCGCGACGAGGTTGGCCCCGTAGCCGGGGACGGACCGCGTGGGCCGGTAGCCGTTGGTCAGGACGATGTCGCCGTGGCGCATGTGGCCGACCGCCCAGCCGTAGTCAGGCCAGCGCGGCGGCTGGTCGAAGCCGATGGGGTCGAGCGCGCGCGGCACGACCGCACCGGCCTGGATCTGGAAGAACCCGACGCCCGCCCCGAGCGCCACCGCTCCGGCGAGCGCCCCGCGCCGCCACCCCCAGGTGCGCGGCGCCGCCAGCTCGATGGCGAGGGCGAACTGAAGCGGCACCAGCGTGAGGCCGAGGATGCGCCCGTAGGTGTAGTGGCCGCTGAACCAGCCGTACGCGACGACCAGGCACTCCAGGGCGAACATCAGTACCAGCGGATCACGCCGGTCCCTGCGGAAGCGCAGCCACAGGGCGGGCAGGCCGAGCAGCGCGAGCCAGAAGCGCTGCGGCATATCGGTGTAGAGCTGGCGGTGGATCCAGTCGACGGACTCGTCACCGACCAGGGAGAACACGCTGTAGTACGGCCACACCGAGGCGACCACCACCGCCGTCAGCGCGGTCACCGCCCAGCGGAGACTCACCGCCCAGCGGAGACTCACCGCCCAGCGGGAACTCACCGCCCGGCCGACACTCACCGCTGGGGCCGCGAACGCGGCCACGCCGATCACCGCCGCCACCGAGGAGATCGGATGGATGAGCAGGATCAGGCCGCACAGGGCGCCGAGCCCCACGTACGGCCAGAGGCCGCGGCGTGGTTCGCGGGCCAGCGTGCCCGCCCACGCCCAGGCCCAGAAGGCGAGGCCGATCGCGAACGTCGACGGGTAGCCGAGATTGCCCGTCATCGACATCAGGCCCAGGTAGCCGCTCCACCACGCCATCCGCGTGCCCCAGAGCAGCACCATCGCGGCCAGCGCGAGGACCGGCGCCCAGGGGCGGGGGGTGAGGACGCGCACGAAGCGGCCGATGCCGGTCAGGAGGACGAGCAGGTTGACCGGGCCGGTCAGCTTCACGACCTGGCGGCCCGCCGTTCCCGTCAGCTCGGCGAACAGGCCCTGGGCCACCGCGTACGGGGAGTAGTACGGGCTGCCCTCGCCCGGCAGGTCCGCCATGGGGTGGGCGGGGTGCAGGAGGTCGTCCTTGAGGCGCTCGACCACCGCCGCGTGCTGCCCGAAGTCGCAGCACATCGGGACCCGCCAGAAGGCCAGCGACATCACCAGCCAGAAGAGGCCGCCGAAGACGGCGTACGGGGAGGGGCGCCACCGGCCGCCGCCGTACAGCGCCGTGGCGCCGTTGGGGGTCCTGCGGGTGACGAGCGTGCCGGTCACCGCATGAGCCTCTCCGCCACGCGGGCCGCCGCACCGCCGTCGTCGAGGTCGCAGTAGGCCTCGCGGAACGCCGCGTACGCCTCCGCGTGCCGGGCCGCGATCGCGTCCAGGTCGCACAGGGCTTCGACGACCTCGCCGGTGGAGGTGAGCAGCGGCCCCGGCGCGCTGGTCTCGAAGTCGAGGTAGAAGCCGCGCACGGTGTCGCGGTAGTGCTCCAGGTCGTACGCGTGGAAGAGCATCGGGCGCCCGGTGTGCGCGAAGTCGAACATCAGGGAGGAGTAGTCCGTGACCAGGACGTCCGCGATCAGCAGGAGTTCCGCGGCCCTCGGGTGCGCCGACACGTCGTGCACGAAGGGCGGCCGGGCGCCCGGCAGCCGGCCCGCCGTCAGCGGGTGCTTGCGGACGAGCAGGACGTGGTCGTCGCCGAGCGCGGACTCGGCGGCGCCGAAGTCGAGTGCGGGCTCGTAGCGGAACCGGCCGGGGCGGTACGCGAGGTGGTCCCGGTACGTCGGCGCGTAGAGCACGACCCGCTTGTCCGGCAGGATGCCGAGTTCGCGGCGAACCCGGTCGGCGACCTTGCCGCGGTCGTCGCCGAACAGCACGTCGTTGCGGGGCGAGCCCGCTTCGAGCACCTCACCGTCGTAGGCGAGGGCGCGGCCCAGATGCGGGGTGGAGAAGCGGTTGGGCGAGACGAGGACGTCCCACTGGCGGGACAGCCTCGGCAGGGCGTCGAGGTGGCCGTGGTCGGCGTAGAGCGTGTCGGTGAGGTCGGTGCCGATGCGCTTGAGCGGGGCGCCGTTCCAGGTCTGTACGACGGTCTGGCCCTCGCGGCGCTCGAAGAAGTCCGGCAGATGTCCCGAGGTGACGATGCGGCGGCAGCGCGCCAGCGCCTCGTACCAGGCGGCGCTGTGCTCCTCCACGCCCTCGGCGCCGGCGGGAACGCGGGTCTGCTGGTCGTGCGTGACCCAGAGGTGCGTGACGTCGGCGCCGCGCCGCACCAGCTCCTCGTGGACGGCGCGCGGGGAGTCCCCGTCGAAGTACAGGACGGCGTCGGTCAGCGGCCGTTCGCGGCAGCTCGGGTAGTGGGCGGTGCGCAGCCTGTGCTGCCGGTACGCGCCGCGTTCGGAGCGTGCGAGCACGGGCCCCGCCTCGACGAGCAGCCGGTCACCGAACCGCCGGTCGGCGGCGAAGTCCCGCCCCTGGACGGCCTGACGCAGGGGCATCCCCGCGGAGACGGAGGCGAGCAGCCGCACGGGCATGCCGTCGCGGACGTGAGCCGCCGCCCCGGGGCCGGGAGAGCCCGTCTCCCGCAGGAACGCGTACCACCGCCCCTCCCGCAGCGCCCCGCCGCCCGGCGTGAGCACCGCGCGGAAGCGGTCGCCGGTGCGTTCGGCGGGGACCGTCAGTTCCTCGTCGCGGCCGCTGTGCCGCAGGACGAGTTCGGCCTCGGGCCAGCAGGCGGCCGTGGCCACGCCCTCGACGGTCAGCGTGCCGTCCGCGCCCCACTCGACGCGGTCGGCGACCGGCTGCCGGGTCAGCTCGACGACCAGGGCGCCCTGGTCGTTGGCGGTGGCGCACAGGTCCCGGCCGGGGCCCGCGGGGTAGCGTCCCGGCGCCAGGCCGAGCGTGGCGGCGAGGGACTTCAGGGTGCCGTCGGGCAGCACCAGGTTGGCCTGCCAGCGGTCGCCGTGCGGCGGTTCGACCTCCTTGGGCGCGAGGTGCGGCACGGGCGCCACCCCCGTCAGGTCCGCGAGGCGCACGCGGACCTCGAAGCGGCTCCCCGTGAGGTGCAGCGGGTAGTCGAAGTGGGCCCCGGAGTGCTTGTGGGTGAGGCGCAGCGACTCGGGGCGCAGACCGCCGGGCAGGCTGCCGCTCAGGACGACGTCGCACCCGTCGAGCCGGTGGGCGTCCACGCGCGCCGCGTACTCCTGGACGCGCAGCACGAGCCGCCCCTTGCTGTAGCCGACGGCCAGGCGCAGCCCGTCGCCGAGCTCGCGCACCAGGGTCTGCGCGGCGGGCCCGTCGGCGGCGCGGACGGCCGCGCGGCGCACCGAGCCGTGGCCCGCGACGACCACGCCGAGCAGCCAGTTGCCGGGCCGCCAGCGTCCGCCGGTCTTGAGCTGCTCGGGGTCGACGGTCATCTCGAAGCCGGAGAGGTCGTAGCAGTGCAGTTGCTGCCGTGACTGCTCGGTGGCCTGCGGCGCGGTGACGGTCCGGGTCGGCACCCGGCGGAGCTGCCGCCTGCCGGCCGTCGATCTGAGCAGGCCGGTCTTGATGGAGTGGCCGGGCCGCGTGGCCTCCAGGTTGCGCACGTAGGCGTAGCCGCTGATCCGCAGCTTGCCGTCGTCGCCCCACCGGGTCTCGCCGACGCGGGCCACCACCGGCAGCTCGTGCTTGCCGAGCCGCGCCAGCTTCTCCGGGATGGGGCCGACGCCAGGGAGGACGGCGCGGCGCCGCACCGTGCCACGCACGTGGAAGGCGGTGCCGTTGGCCCGCTCGAAGGCGAGCAGGTCGATGAGTTCTGCGGTGCGCGTCTCCCGTACGAGGTGCCACTTGACCCGCAGGTCGACGGGGAGCCCCGCGATGACGGACGGATCGGCGCGGCGCAGGAAGGCGGCGGTGTCCGTCATGAAGGCGGCGCGGTACTCGGGGCCGCCCATCGGCAGCCCCTCCAGGAAGTACACGAAGTCGTCGCGCAGGCAGGACGCGTCGTACGTCTTCTTCAGCCGGGGCGCGTGGGTGGCGAGGAAGCCGCTGACGTGGGCGCACGCGGCGATGCGGTCGCGCACGCCCTTGACGTCGGTGCGCCGCCGGGTGATGGAGCCCTCGCGCACCCGCCAGTAGTAGACGTGGTCGCTGAGCACGTCCACGGACCCGGCGAGGAAGTGCGCCGGGATCATCACGGGGGTGTCCTCGTAGAGCTTGCCCTCGGGGAAGGCGAAGCGGTGGCGGTCCCAGAAGGAGCGCCGGAAGACCTTGTTCCAGGCCACGCGGTCGGCGAGGAGGTCCAGGTCGCGCGTGATGTGCGTACGGGTGCGGGGCTCGGTCAGCCACTTGTACTGCCAGGCCTGGGAGCGGCCGCGCTCGGTCAGCCGCCAGACGTTGCCGCTGGCGAAGTCGGACCCCGTGGCGTCGAGGCTCGCGATCATCCGCTCGTACGCGTCGTGCGGCACGACGTCGTCGCTGTCGACGAACGTGAGGAACTCCGCGGTGGGGGACGCCTCGCGCACGCCGGTGTTGCGGGCGGCGCTCAGCCCGGCGTTGCGCCGGCGGACGTAGACGAAACGCGGGTCCTTCGCGGCGAACTCGCGGGCGATGCGCGGGCTGCCGTCCGTCGAGCCGTCGTCGACGAGGATGCATTCGAGGCCCCCCGAGCCGTCGAGGCCACCCGAGCCCTCGGGTCCGCCCGGCCGGCCATGGCCGCCGATGGTCTGCCGGGCGATCGACTCAAGGCACTCCTGAAGGAACTCCTCGACGTTGTAGATGGGCACGACGACGCTGAGACGGGGCTGCACGGCGACCGGCCTTTCGTGAGAGTACGGGCATATTTATCCCCTTTGCCCGCTGCTCGCTCGCGCTGGTCAGCCACTTCGCCGCCTTCCACCCGGATGAGTGACGCCAGGTCTTCGACAGGCGGTGTCCGGCTGGCTACGGTCAGTTGTCATGTCGCGCTTCTCGGTCGTCGTCCCCGCCCACCGCGTCCAGGGCTACCTGCGGGGATGCCTCGACTCCGTGCTCGGACAGTCCTTCGCCGACGTCGAGCTGATCGTCGTCGACGACGCCTCGCCGGACGCCTGTGCGGCGATCGCCGGGGAGTATGCGGAGCGCGACCCGCGCGTGCAACTCGTACGGCTGCCCGAGCGGTCGGGGACGGGCGCCGCCCGCAACACCGGCGCCGACCGCGCCACCGGCGAACACCTGCTCTTCCTCGATGGCGACGACCTGCTCCTGCCGGGCGCACTCGACGCCCTGGACGCCGCCGCCGCCGAGCACGGCGAGCCGGACGTCCTGCTCTTCGCGCACGACCGCGTCGACTGGTGGGAACACGTGCGGCCAGGCGGCGACCGCCTCACCGGCGACCCGCTCGCCCACACCCCGGCCGCCTGGAACCGCCTCTTCCGGCGCGCCTTCTGGCACGAGCGGAAACTCGCGTTCTCCGAAGGGCCCTACGAGGACGTGGTGCCCGTCCACACCGCGACCCTGCGGGCCGGGGACCGCGTCGCCGTCCTCGACCGGCCGTGCGTGCGCTGGCGCGAGCGGCGCGGCGGCAGCTTCTCCAAGACGCCGGGCGGGCAGCACTTCGCCGTCGTCGAGCGGTACGAGGAGCTGCTCGACGCCGCGGAACCCGCCGACCGCGCCCGGCTCCTGCCGCACGCCGCCGCGCACCTCATCGCCGTCCTCGACGACCCGGGGCGCGTCCGCGCGGCCGACCGGCGCGACTTCTTCCGCGAGGCGGCGCGGGTGTACCGGACGTACGCGGCCGAAGGGCCCGAGGAGCCCGGGGAGCCCCGAAGCCATCCCCGGGGCCCCGAGGAGAAGGCGCTCGCCGCCGCCTCCTACGCCGCGTACGCGGGCCTCCGCGAGGCCGGCACCCGGCGGCTGCGCCTCACCAGGGAGCTCAAGCGGCGCAAGAAGAAGCTGCGCGCCCTCGCCATGCGCGCCGTCTACCGCGCCGACCTGCACCGCTCCCTCGACCCCCACCTCGCGGTCTACGGGGCCTACTGGAACCGCGGGGTCTCCTGCAACCCGGCCGCCATCCACGCCAAGGCCCGTGAACTCGCCCCGCACATCAGGGGCGTGTGGGTGGTCTCCAGCCGCAACAAGCACAAGGTGCCCGCGGGCGTGGAGTACGTCATCGAGGGCTCCCGCGGCTACTGGGAGGCGATGGCGAGAGCGACGTACCTCGTCAACAACTCCAGCTTCCCCGGCGGCTTCACCAAGCGCCCCGGACAGGTCTACCTCCAGACCCACCACGGCACGCCGCTGAAGACGATGGGCCTGGACCAGCGGCGCTACCCCGCGGGCACGCACGGCATCAGCTTCCAGAAGGTCCTCGACCACACCGACCAGTGGGACCTCAGCCTCTCCGCCAACCCGCACTCCACGGAGGTCTGGGAGCGGGTCTACCCCTCCGCCGCCTACCGGCCGCTCGAAGCGGGCTACCCCCGCAACGACGTGTACTTCACGACGGGCGACGAGGAGATCGCCCGTATCCGCGCCGGGCTCGGCGTCGGCGACGGGCGGACCGTGCTGCTCTACGCGCCCACCCACCGCGACTACCAGAAGGGCTTCCAGCCCCGTCTGGACCTCGCGCGCTTCGCCGAGCGGCTGGGACCCTCGTACGTCGTGCTCGTGCGCGCCCACTACTTCTACGGCGCCGCCGCCGGGCTCGACCGGCATCCGCAGCTCGTCGACGTCACGGGCCACGCGCGCGTGGAGGACCTCTGCCTGGCCGCCGACGCCCTCGTCACGGACTACTCCTCGCTGATGTTCGACTACGCCTGCCTGGACCGCCCGATCGTGACGTACGCCCCGGACTGGCAGGCCTACCGGCTGGCCCGCGGCACCTACTTCGACGTGCTCTCCGGGCGCCCCGGCGAGACCCCCGGCGCGACGGCCACCACCGAGGACGCCCTGGTGGACCTCTTCAGGGACGGGAGCTGGGACTCCCCGGAGGCGGCGGCGCTGCGCTCCGCCTTCCGGGCCCGTTTCTGCCCGTACGACGACGGGGGAGCCGCCGAGCGGGTGGTCCGCGAACTGTTCCTCACGGCGCGTCCGTGACGGCTCCCGGCCGTTCGTAGGGCGAGCGCACCGGGAAGTACGCCGTCAGGAAGGACCGGACGGCGAGCGCCATCTCCTCGTCGGCCATGCCGCTGTCGTGCGACTCGCCGATGCAGAACGCCGTCCGGTCCCGGTTCTGGAGCAGCCGCCCGAGCCGGGCGTGGTCCTTGCGGTCCCCGATGTCCACGAAGTCGTACGAGATGCCGCTGGGCACGGCCCGTCCGGTGAGGTACGCGTAGTGGTGGTGCAGGGACGAGACGACGGCGAGGTCGGCGGTCGAGCGGAAGCGGCTGCGGGACGTGGCCCGCCACTCCTCGGGGAACCGTTCGGCGATCTCCGCGAGGATGCTGCGGCGCAGCGCGTACGGCACGTGGAAGAAGCTGTGCGTCGTCGTCCTGCCGAACTCGCGGCGCAGCAGTTCCCGGTTGTTCTTCGCGGCCCCCAGGTAGCCCTCGTCGTCCGGGGAGACCGGCAGGTCGGGCACGGACGCCGACGACCAGAAGAAGCGGGCGATGCCGTTGCTGTGGAAGAACGTGTCGGGGTTGGTGGGGCGGCCGAGGAACATGTCGTCGTTGAAGTAGAGGAAGTGCTCCGACAGGCCCTCGATGCGGTGGAGCTGGGACTCGATGGAGTGCGAGTTGAAGGTCGGCAGGCACGCCCCCGGGTCGGCGAAGAGGTCGCGGTGGTCCACGACCGTCAGGCCCGGATGGTCCTCGTCGAGCCAGTCGGGGCGCTGGCCCGCCGTGACGAGGTGGACGTGGCGGATCCACGGCGCGTACATCGCGAGGGAGCGCAGCGAGTACCGCAGCTCGTCGCGGTTGCGGAAGCGCACCGCGCCGTCGTCCGCGGTCTCCCTCGCCCCGCCCCGCGCCGCGTCGCGCAGGGCCCGCCACTCGGGGTCGGAGTCGTCGACCCAGGTGTAGACGGCGTCGATGGGGAAGTCGATGTCCTTGACGAGGAGTTCGGTGAACACGCCCACGGTGGGATGGTCCCGCTCCGCCACGCGCAGGGTCGCCGTCGGCGTGAGCGAGGGCAGCTCCGCCCCGGCCAGCGTCGCGCCGAACGGCGCCCGGAAGCCCTCCGTGCCCAGCGGGCCGCCCTCGGTCCGCGGCCAGAACGCCACCGTGCAGGCCTGGCCCGTGCCGTGCCGCAGTGACAGCGTGGTCGTCGTCACCGGCTTGAAGACCCTGACGCCCGCCACCTCGCCGATGGCGTCGAGGCGTTCGGCGAGGACCGCGCCCGGCGCCGCGTCGCGCGGGTTGACCAGCTCGGCGTAGACAGGCTGCCCGGCGAGCGCCCCGGCGAGGGCCTTGAGCGCCTGGTCCCGGTGTTCGGCGGCCACGGCGAGGGTGTGGGCCGTGCCGTCGACGGTGCGGACCTTGATGTAGGGGACGTCGTGCGACGCGAGGGCGTCCGCGGTCAGTTCGAGGTTCCAGTCCGCCATGCGGGGGGCGAGGACGTCGTCGCGGCGTTCGGCGAGGCGGCCCACCGAGCGGATGACGCGGCCCGTGGTGTCCGCGGCGATGATCTCGTCCTCGCGGGAGTGCTCGCCGGCCGCCGCCGCGGCGTCGAAGGTGTGCGGGGCGGTGGGCCGGAACCCGCAGCCGCCGGACGCGACGCCGAGCGCCACGCGGTCGGCGCGCTCCCGCAGCCGCCCGGGACGGCCGCGCCCCGCCACGAGCCGCCGGTACAGCTCCTCCCAGCGGGCGGTGACCGCGGCCGAGGAGAAGCGCGCGTAGACGCCCTCGCGCGCGGCACGGGCGTAGCCGCGCCGCTTCGCCGCGTCCCCCATCAGCTCGTCCATGGCCACGGCCAGCTCGGTGATCTGCCCCGGCGGCACCAGGAGCCCGTCGACGCGGTGCCGCACGATCTCCGCGGGCCCCGTCAGCACGTCGTACGCGACCACCGGCACCCCGGCGGCCAGCGCTTCGAGGAGGACCAGCGGGAACGCCTCGTTGTGCCCCGCGGTCATCAGGCTGAGCCCGGCCTTCGCCCACTCGGCGGCCATGTCCTGGCAGGGGCCGAGCAGTTCGACGCGGTCGTGCAGGCCGAAGCCGTCGACCAGGCGCCGCAGATGCTGCTCGCGGTGGCCGCCGCCGAAGATCCGCAGGGTCCACTCCGGGTGCGCGTCGGCGACCTCGGCGAAGGCCCGCACGGCGTGGTCGACGCGCTTCTCGCCGGTCAGCCGCGCCGCCATCACGATGACCTTGCCCTCGCCGTCGGCGCGCGGCCTGAAGCCGTCCGGCACGGCGTTGGGGATGACGGTGAGCTCGGGCGCGGTGGGCCCGAGGGACTCCGCGATCCAGTCCCGGGTGCGGCCGGTCAGCGTGACGAGGGCGTCCAGGCGCGGCGCGTGCAGGAGCAGCGGCTCGCCGGAGGTGCCGCGCCGCTGGGTGGGGCGGTGCTCCTGGTGGACGGTGACGACCCGGGCGGGGACGAGCGTCACGGCGGCGGCGAGCAGCGCGGGCGTGGTGGTGACCAGGACGTCGGTGTCCAGGCCCGCGAAGGCGTCGGCCATCTCGATGTCCGAGAGCCGGTCGAAGGCGTCCTCCCAGGCGGGCCTGATCAGCTCGCTGGGGAGCGCGGCCAGCGTGCGGCACGCTCCGTCGTCGAGCTCCGATGCGCGCACCGGGCGCTCGGGGGTGAGCGTGCGGTCCACCAGGTAGCGGACGGGCAGGGCGCGCGCCTCGGCGAAGAACGGCTCGTCGCGGGTGCGGAAGACCGAGATGACCTCGACCTCGACGTCCGGGCGCTCGGCGAGGTGCTTGGCCTGGGTGTACGTGGCCAGCTCGGTGCCGCCCATCTCGTCGCCCCAGCCGAGCAGGTACGTGATCTTCATGAGGTCTCCTTGGTGCGCTCCCGGGTGGTGGTCCGCGGCGTGCGGGGGCGTTCCGGGTGCT
This sequence comes from Streptomyces sp. NPDC046335, assembly GCF_055587985.1. Lineage (NCBI taxonomy): Bacteria > Bacillati > Actinomycetota > Actinomycetes > Kitasatosporales > Streptomycetaceae > Streptomyces > Streptomyces sp. NPDC046335. Next base: position 47,902 of record NZ_JBVJFF010000001.1, read on the forward strand.
CCCGGGTGAGGCCGGTGATGTCCCAGCACGTCACCGCGAAGGCGCCGGTCCCGGTGAAGTGGGCGTGCGCCCGCACCAGCGCCCCGTCCGGCAGCGCGAAGACGCGGAAGGGCGTGGGGCAGGCCGCGGAGGGGTCCCGCACGTCGGACAGCCACCGCCCGAGCGGCAGACCGCTCACCCTGAGGTCCCACACCCACTGGCCCGCCCCGGCCCCGGTCATCGCGGCGAGCGGCACCCGCAGCGTGAACTCCGCGCCCGACCACTCCACGTCGACGGGGACGGTCACCTTGTCCCTGCGCCGCACGGCCTCCCCGTACCGCTCCCCGGGCGCAGCGCCCACCAGCCGTCCGCGCACGGTGATCCCGTCCCCGCGCGGCTCGAACCGCACCAGTTCCGCGCGCGGCAGCGACCGCGTGGCCTGGAGCGCGGCCCGCCCGCCGCGGCACCTGACGATCCGCACGAGGGTGCCGGTCAGCGGGTCGGGGGCGTGCGGCAGGGTCGGCGTGGCGAGCGGGGCGGCGTCACCGGCGGGCGTGAGACCCCGGCGCCGTACGCGGCCGTCGGCGCCCCGCGTCTCGACGGCGAGCCGCCACACCCCGTCCCGCATGTCCCGCAGGGTGACCGTGGCGGTGAGCAGCGGCGTGCCCGCGGTGTCCGGTTCGTGGGCGAGGGGGACGGCGAGCCTGCGCGGGCCGCGGGTGATGAGCAGCCGGGCGCGGTCCGTGGCGTCGGCGGCCGAGGCGTCGAGGGCGACGTTGAGCGTCCTGCTGTCCCGCAGCGAGAGGTGCACGGGCGCGAGGAGCGGCTCGGGCCGCGAGGTCCGGCCGCGCGTCCGCCCGGCGGCGGCCCGCTCGATGCGGAACCGCGTGCTTCGCGTGGCGGCGCGCAGCCGGCGCGGGGTGAACCCAATGCGGTGCATTTGCCCACTTTGCCCCGCGCCTGCCGGTCGCCCCCTCGCTCACCGGGCGTGTTGTCGGAAAAGAGGAACAGCAAGGCTCCGTTCGGACGAATGTCCCGCCGCGGTGACTACTTCACGGCGCCCGCCATCACACCGGACACGAACTGCCGCTGGAAGGCGAAGAACACGGCCAGCGGGATCACCATCGAGATGAACGCGCCGGGCGCCAGGACCTGCACGTTGTCGCCGAAGAACCGCACCTGCTGCTGGAGCGCGACCGTGATCGGCGGGTTCTTGGAGTCGGCGAAGATCAGCGCGATCAGCATGTCGTTCCAGACCCAGAGGAACTGGAAGATGCCGAGCGAGGCGATCGCCGGCGCCCCCAGCGGCATCACGACCCGGAAGAACAGCCGCAGTTCCCCCGCGCCGTCCAGACGCGCCGCCTCCAGGAGCTCACGCGGGATCTCCGCGAAGAAGTTCCGCAGGAGGAAGATCGCGAACGGCAGGCCGAACGCCACATGGAAGGTGATGACGCCGATCGTCGTCTCGAAGATGCCGACCTTGCCGAAGAGGTCGGCGATCGGCACCAGCGCCACCTGCACGGGCACCACGAGAAGACTGACGACCCCGAGGAACCACCAGTCACGGCCCGGGAACTCCATCCACGCGAAGGCGTAGCCGGCGAGCGAGCCGATGATCACCACGAGCAGCGTCGCCGGGACGGTGATCATGACGCTGGACAGGATCGAGTCGGTGATCGTCTCGTCCTTGAGGAGGTTGCTGTAGTTCTCCAGCGTCATCTTCGAAGGCGCGGAGAACACCTTCCACCAGCCGCTCTCGCTCATGTCCGACGGCGTGCGGAACGAGCCGATCAGCAGGCCGATCGTCGGCACCAGCCAGAAGAGGCCCACGAGCACCAGGAACACCCGCAGCGCCGTGCTGCCCAGCACGGACGCCACGCGCCCGCCCAGGGACTGCTTGGCCTTGACTGTCTCGGTCTGGGCGGTCATCGCCTGGCCTCCCGCCGCATGCGCCGGATGTTGAACAGCATCACCGGGATGACCAGGAGGAACAGCAGCATCGCGATGGCGCTCGCCACCCCCGAGTCCTTGTCGAGGAACGCCGAGTTGTAGAGCTGGACCGCCAGCACGTTCGCCTCGTCCTTCGAGGAGCCCGGCGGGATCACGAAGACCAGGTCGAAGATCTTCAGTACGTTGATCATGAGCGTGACCAGCACCACGGCGAGGACCGGGGCGAGCAGCGGCACCGTCACCCGGCGGAACACCTGCCACTCGTTGGCGCCGTCCACGCGTGCCGCCTCCAGGAGTTCACGCGGCACGCTCGCCAGGCCCGCCGCGATCAGGACCATCGCGAAGCCCGCCCACATCCACAGGTAGGAGCCGATGATCGAGGGCGTGATCAGCGTCGGGCCGAGCCACTCGATGCCGTTGTACGGCTCGCGGAAGTTCGATGCCGGGTAGCGCAGTTGCGCCCCGTCCGCAGCCTTCGGCAGGGCGAACGTGCCGTCGGCGTTCGCCTCCGTGGAGGCGACGACCTCGCCGTTCCTGACCGCCTCGATCCTGATGCCGTCGTAGCCGAGTTCGGCGGTGTCGGGGGCGTTGATCTCCCCCCGGCCCTTGCCGCGCGTGAAGTCCTGCCAGGCCGTCCCGGTGACCTGGTCGGGGTCGGCCTGCGCGGGCTTCGCCGGCTTCGCGCCGTCCGGCATGGTCCCCGGCGCCACGCCGACCAGCGGAAGCACCACCGGGGTGCCCGCCCGTACCGGCTCACGGGTGATGAAGGCACCGCCGCCGGCGTTCTTCATGGGCGACTTCATGCTGGGGTGCGCCTGGGGGAACGCGGAGGACTCGGCGAACGTGTCGTGCACGCTCACCGCCACCGCGTTGGCGACGCCCCGGTCGGGGTCCGACTCGTACACGAGCCGGAAGATGATGCCCGCCGCGAGCATGGAGATCGCCATCGGCATGAAGATGACGAGCTTGAACGCCGTGCCCCAGCGCACCCGTTCGGTGAGCACGGCGAAGATCAGGCCGAGCGCGGTCGCGACGGTGGGCGCCACGACCACCCAGATCGCGTTGTTCTTGATGGCGGTCCGGATGCTGTCGTCCGTGAACAGCGTCTTGTAGTTGCCGAACGCCGTGAAGTCGCCCGAGTCGTCGAAGAAGCTGCGGAACAGCGAGTACCCGATGGGGTAGAGGACGAGCGCGCCGAGCAGCACCAGGGCCGGCAGCAGGAACAGAAGTGCCATCGACTTGCGGGTGCCGGTCACGCTCTTGCGCGGGGTCGGGGCCGGTGGCGCCACCTCGGGGCTGCCACCGGCCTTCGCGGTCGTCACCGCGTCAGTCCTTGTAGGCCTTGGCGGCGGCGGTCTCCAGCACCTTCTGGGTGCCCGCCACGTCCTTCGGGTTCTTCAGGAAGTCCTGGAGCGCCTTCCACTCGCCCTTGCCCGGCGTGCCGCCGAAGGCCTGCGGGGTCTGGTCGGACATGTCGAAGCGGATGTCGTCACCGGCCGCGATCAGGTTCTTGGCGATGTTGCGCTGCACGTCGTTCGGGTACGCCGCCGTGTCCAGGTTCTTGTTCGGCGAGAGGAAACCGCCCGCCTCGGCCCAGATCTTCGCCGACTCGGGCGAGGCCAGGAACGTGAGCAGCGCCTGCGCGCCCTTGCTGTCCTTCAGCGCCACGGCCGCGTCACCGGCGACCACGGCGGGCGACTCGTCACCGACCGCGGGGAAGGGGAACACCTTGGCGTCCGTCCCCACCTTCGCCTTGGTCTCCGAGATCGCCAGCGAGACCATGTCGCCCTCGAAGACCATGCCCGCGTCGGGCTGGTCGCCGCTCTTGAAGGTCTGCTTCACGGACGCCGGGAACTCGGTCTGGAGCGCACCGGTCGCGCCGCCCGCGACGAAGCCCTTCTTGCCGACCAGCTCACCCAGCGTGGTCAGCGCGTCCTTGACGGACGGGTCCGTCCACTTGATCTTGTGCTGGGCGAGCTGGTCGTACTTCTCGGGGCCCGCCTGCGAGAGGTAGATGTTCTCGAACCAGTCGGTGAGGGTCCACGCGTCGGCGCCCGCCACCGATACCGGCGGCACACCCGAGTCGTAGATCATCTGGGCCGTCTTCATGAAGTCGTCCCAGGTCTTGGGCACGCTGACGCCCGCGTTCTCGAAGACCTTCGTGTTGTACCAGACCAGCGACTTGTTGGCGGCCTTGAAGTACACGCCGTACTGCTTGCCGTCGACCGCGCCGAGGTCCTGCCAGCCCTTCGCGTAGTTCTTCTCCAACTGCTTCCGCGCCTCAGGACCGACCGGCTTGGCCCACTTGTTCGCCACGGCCTGCTCGATCGCGCCGACCTGCGGCAGCATCGCGACGTCCGGCGGCTGCCCGCCCGCCACCTTCGACTCCAGGAAGCTGATGATGGGGTCCTGCGCGGGCACGAAGGAGACGTTGGCACCCGTCCTCTTCTCGAACTCGTCGAGGACCTTGAGGAAGACCTTGCGTTCCGTGCCGCCCCACACGGCTGCCACGGAGACGTTCTCCCCGTCCAGCTTCGGCAGTTTCAGCGCCGTCCCGGTGTCCTTGCCCCCGCTCTTGTCCCCGTCGTCGTCGCCCTTGTCGTCGCCACCGCACGCGGTGACGGTCAGCGCGAGGGCGCCCGCGACGACGGCCGCGGCGATCCTGGCGGTGGTACGCCGATGTTGCGAAGCCCTGCGTGTACGAAGAGTGCTGCGCATCACTGCCCCGTTCTCTTCCCTGGCGAGTCCCGTCGCGGTCTGGTCTACGCCCGCGCGGGGAGGGGCGGCAAGATGGCCTGCGCTGTCAACTCGCTGATCGTAATGGCGTTGTGACGTGCCGTCATGCCTGGAGAAGCGGTCTTTTCGCACTACGGGTGCGGATAGTCACCACGGGGCGCGAGGGTGCCGCCGACGGCGCCGAGCGGGCGTGGAGCCGCCGGGAGCGGCCGGCGGCGGTCCCGCTCAGAGTAAAGACGGCACCTGCTCCGCCGACACGGAACGCGCGGCGCGCTCCAGGGCGCTCGCGAGCAGGGCGAGGTCCGTCGGGCCGTTGCCCAGCTCGCGCACGGGCCGCCTGGCCGGCGGATCGCCCATCCGCTCCCACTCCAGCGGCACGACCGTGGGCCGCAGCGTCGCCGTACGGGGAATGCGTCCCGTGACCCGCCCCGCCTGGAAGGGCGTGGCCCGGCCGTCCGGTGAGCGCAGCTCGCCCCGCCCGGGGGCCGGTTCCTCGGGACCAGCGGTCACCGCGTCGAGGGCCACGCGCAACGAGGCCCGCTGCCCGAGCTCGGTCTCCGGCATCCGCTCGCTGCGGCCGGTGGACGCCACGAGATGCACCCCGAGCCGCTCCCCGTCGCGCGCCACGGCCTCCAGCGCGCGGACGACGGACCCGGCCGCGGGCCGCCCGGGTGAACCCAGGGCGGGCGAGAGCAGCGCGTCGAAGTCGTCGACGAGCACGACGAGCCGGGGCAGCGGCGGCCCCGGCTCCACACGCCGGTGCGCGGCGGCGGGCCGCAGCCGCATCGTGGCACTGGGCGGCGCGTCTATGTCACCGCCGGCCGTCTGGGGCGGTACGGAGGGGGTGGCGGGGGCGTCGGCCGTGCCGGGCGAGGCGTCGGCGGGCGCTCCGGGAGCCCCGGCACCGGGCGCCGCGGAAGCCCCGGCGAGGCCCGCCGCGCCGGAGGCGTCGTACGCGCCCGGCGCCCTGGCGGCTCCGGCGGACCCGGCGGCTCCGGCGGTCCCCGAGCCGCCCGCCGCACCGGACGCCCTGGCCGCGGACGTCCTGAAGGCTCCGGTGCCGGAGGACGACTGCGACCGCTGGGCCACCATCCGCCCCGACACCTCCCGCTGCGTGTGCCACTCGGCGAAGCCGAGCCTGCCGAGGAGCTCCGAGCGCCGCTTCAGCTCGGCGGCGAGGGACTGGGCGAACTCCCGCATGCGTACGGGGTCGTTGGCCACCACATGCGTCGTGACGTGCGGCAGGTCGGTGCAGACCCCGAGGCCCGCGCCCTGCCGTCCTGCGGTCCCGCCCGAGCCGCCGCTGTCCCGTCCGTCGACGAGGACGATGCCGAGCCGGTCGGGCCGCTCGGCGGCGGCGAGGGACGCGGCCAGGGAGCGCAGCAGCTCGGTACGCCCGCTGCCCGGCGGGCCCTCGGCGAGCAGATGCGGCCCGTCGGCGGCGAGGTCCGCGACGACGGGGCCGCGCGGTCCCGCCCCGAGCACCGCGAGGGCACGGCCGCCGAGCGCCTCGGGGTCGTCGGCCGCCGCCGCCCAGCGCGCCATCAGCGAGGCGGGTGTGGCCCGCGCGAGCCCCAGCTCGTCGAGGAGCCGCGCGGCCTGGGGCAGGGGCGCGGACACGCGCGTGTGCCCCTCGCCGGGTGCGCCGTCCGAGCGCAGCGGCGCCAGGGCCCGCGCGAACCGCTCGGCCCAGGCGGCCGACACGGCGTCCACCGCGGCGACGGTGCCGTGCCCCGCGGGGCTGCCGCCCGCCGTCCGCATCAGCCGCAGCGCGGTCGCCACGTCCCCGCTGAGGAGCGCCACGGCTCCGCACGCGCGAAAGGCCGGTGAGACCGCGCAGGCCGCCTCGTACGTCTCCAGGACCGGTGACGCGGGCGAGGCGGCCTCGGTCTCGGCGAGGCAGACCACGTGTATCCCGGCGCGGGCGCCCTCCCCGGCGAGGCGGGTGGTGGCCTCCCGCAGCCCGGCGGCTCCCGGGTCGCCGTCGACGATGACGACCGTGAGCGATTCGGGCGCCCCGGCCCCCGCACCGGCCGCGTCCGCCACCCCGGCCCCGGCCTCGTCGGCGAGGCGGTCGTCCAGGCGGCGCAGGAGCTCGTCCGTGCGGGCCCCGGCCTGCTCGCGGTCGTAGGCGAGGAGGAGCCGGCAGTCCTGGCCGTGCGTGGGCCGCAGATGGGGGAGCCAGCCGAGCCAGGCCCACTCGGCGGTGCGCCGCGCGGTGGGGCGGCCCCGGTCCGTGCTGATCAGCACGATCTCCAGCGTGTCGGGGGAGTGCAGTGCGCCGAGCTGTGCGACGACGGCTCTGGCCAGGCCGCTCAGCCGCTCACGGGGCCCGGCGAGGCCGAGCGCGCCCGCCTCCCGCAGGCTGACCGTGACGGGCACGGCGGGCAGCGGCCCCCGGTCGCCGGGGCCGATCCGGTCGACCGTGCCGAGCCGCACCGCCAGGGCCTCCGGGTGGCCGGGGCCGCGCTCCCAGAGGCGGGGGCCCGGGCCGAGCGCCGTGAGCAGCAGGGCCGCGGGGTCGGGCCAGGACTCCGGGGTCCTGGCGGCGGCGGCCACCGCCAGCTCCTCCGGGGTGGGCTCGGGAACGGCGGCGTACTCCTCGTCGGCGAAGCCGTCGTAGCCCTCGTCCTCGTACCTGCCGGGGGTCGCGGCGTCGGTCCGGTCCTGCTCGCCGTCCCTGGCCCCGGTCAGGCGCCGGGCCCAGGCGGAGAGGCCGCCGCGCCTGCGCAGGGAGCGCGGCACCGTCGTGCCGCGCGGGGGCGTCCCCGTGCGGGACCGGTCGGTGCCGGGCAGGCCGCCCTGCGCGGGCACGGCGGCCGGGTCCTGTCCCGCCGGGCCGAACGCACCGCTTCCGTACGGCTCCGGGGGGCCATATGCCTCGTGGGTGCCGGGCTGCCCCGGTCTGTCGTGCGCCCCCATGGCCGCGCCGCCGTCACCGGCCGCCCCCCAGCTCGCCGAGCCGTAAGCGTGGTGGCTGGCGCCCTCCGGGGTCCGGGACGGCGCACGGAAGGCGGGCTGCGGCTGCTCGGGCGGCCGCACGCGCACGTGCCCCTCGCCGTCGGGGGCCGTCGTCGGGGCCCCGCCCGTCCCGGCGGCCGGGCCGAGGGCGCCGTCCGTGAGGCGCAGCGCCGACTCGCCGATCCGGAGCAGGGAGCCGGGGGAGACCGGCACGGGGCGGTCGGTGACCTCCCTGCCGTCCACCGATGTGCCGTTCGTCGAGCCGAGGTCCGCGACGGTGACACGGCCGTCCGCGGTGAGGGTGACCGCGCAGTGCAGCCGGGAGACGTCGGGGTCGTCCAGCGGGACGTCCGCCTCCGCGGACCGGCCGACGCGGATCTGGCCGCCGTGCAGCAGATGGACACCGCCGGCGTCGGGGCCCGCCACCACGTGCAGCTGGGCCGCGGCCTCGGCCAGCTCGGGGCCGGGCTCGCCGGGGGCGCCCAGGGAGAGCACCGCGCCGTCGATCAGGGGAGGCTCGCCGAGCGTGCACCGCTGGGCGTCGAGGCGCTCCGGGCCCGCGTACAGCACGAGGGGGCTCTCGGCGCCCGCGACGGCCGTGGCGAGGCCCGAGGCCACCGCGGCGAGCGCGGTCCCCGCGGGCGCGGTGACCAGGACGTCACAGGCGCCCTGCGCCCCGGTCGCCGCCGTGGGGCGGCCTTGCTGCTCGGTCCGGCCGCTGCGCGGCCCGAGGACGGTCAGCCGGATCTGCATCGCCGTCAGCGGTCCCTTCTGCGCTGGGCGCCCGGCACGGGGACTTGCGCTGTGATTCCCCCCACCGCACACGGGCACGTCGGCCAGTACTGGAGGCATCCTGTCACCTGCCACTGACAACACGCCCGGCGGCCACACGTTTGTGATCTTGAATGGTCGGCTCTGCTCGGAAAAGTGCCTGCTTGGACCGTTGCGGTTATCTCCGGTCGTTCTCGGATGCGGGCCGATCCGGGACCACTCGGCAACCAATGGCCACGGGCGGGCGTCTATCCACCGGACGACGATCCGGAACGCCGGGGAAAGAAGAGGCCGGGCGGAATCCGACCGGCCGGTGCCCTGTTCGACGGCACTACAGTGGGTCGGAACACCTTCGGACAGACCCCCGGGCGGCACCCCCGCCCGGACGGGACCAGCCAGACCAGCAGGGAGCGCATGACGTGCGGCCGGTAGGCAGCAAGTACCTGCTCGAGGAGCCGCTCGGGCGCGGCGCCACGGGCACCGTCTGGCGAGCCCGCCAGCGGGAGACGGCGGGTGCCGAGGCGGCCGTTCCCGGCCAGCCCGGCGAGACCGTCGCGATCAAGGTCCTCAAGGAAGAGCTCGCCAACGACGCGGACGTCGTGATGCGCTTTCTGCGGGAGCGCTCCGTCCTGCTCAGGCTCACGCACCAGAACATCGTCAGGACGCGTGACCTGGTCGTCGAGGGAGACCTCCTCGCCCTGGTCATGGACCTCGTCGAGGGCCCGGACCTGCACCGCTACCTGCGGGACAACGGACCGTTCACGCCCGTCGCCGCGGCCCTCCTGACCGCCCAGATCGCCGACGCGCTCGCCGCCAGCCACGCCGACGGCGTCGTGCACCGGGACCTGAAGCCCGCCAACGTCCTGCTCAAGCAGGACGGCGAGGGCATGCACCCGATGCTCACGGACTTCGGCATCGCGCGCCTCGCGGACTCTCCGGGGCTGACCCGGACCCACGAGTTCGTCGGCACGCCCGCGTACGTGGCTCCCGAGTCCGCCGAGGGCCGCCCGCAGACCAGCGCCGTCGACGTCTACGGCGCGGGCATCCTGCTGTACGAGCTGGTCACGGGCCGCCCGCCGTTCAGCGGCGACTCGGCGCTCGAAGTCCTGCACCAGCACCTCAGCGCCGAGCCGCGCCGCCCCTCCACCGTGCCCGACCCGCTGTGGACGGTCATCGAGCGCTGCCTGGACAAGAACCCCGACGGCCGCCCCAGTGCGGAGAACCTCGCCCGCGGCCTGCGTACGGTCGCCGAGGGCATCGGCGTGCACTCCACCCCGGCGCAGATCGCCGCCGCGGAGGGCGTGGGCGCCCTGCTGATGCCGGACCCGGCACCCGCCCCCGTCCCCGACGCCCCCGGCGCGGCCGACCCCACGCAGGTGCTGCCGAGCAACGCGGGCTCGTACGACCCGAACGCGGCGACCAGCGTCATGCGGAGCACCGGCCACGGACCGGGCCCCGGCGACGCCGACCCGACCTCGGTCATGCCGCCCGTACCGTCGAACGACCCCGGGGCGGACCCGAACGATCCGCACCCCTGGCAGAACCAGATGCGCGCGGCCCGCGACCGCAACGAACAGACGCAGGTCCAGTCGTACCTCGACCCCGGCCAGGACCCGCTGCGCCGCCGCCCCCAGCGTCAGGTGGCCAGGCCCCAGCAGCAGCCGCCGCAGCAGCGCCCCCAGCAGTACGCGCCGCAGCAGCCCCGCGGGCAGCGCCCGCAGCAGTACGCCCCCGCGCCGCAGCAGCACCAGCCGCAGCAGCAGCCCCAGCAGTACGCGGCGCCCCCGCAGGCTCCGCCGCCCCAGCAGCCCGTCCCGCGCCCCGCGCGCGAGCCGCGTGAGCCGAGGCAGCGCAGTGCCAGCCCGATGAAGATCCCGGGCCTCGGCTGCCTCAAGGGCTGCCTGTTCACGATCGTCATCCTCTTCGTCGTGAGCTGGCTGGTCTGGGAGTTCAGCCCGCTCCAGGAGTGGATCGGGACGACGAAGGGCTACTGGGAGCAGCTCACGGACTGGTACGACACGGTCAGCGGCTGGGCCGGGGATCTCGGCGGCAAATAGCGGGCGGGCACCGGAGCGACAATCCCCGGCCGGCGCCATTCCTGGCCGCCTCGGCGCAATTCCTGGCCGACTCTGGGGATTTGTCGACACCCGCAGAGTGATTTCTGCTCCCGGAGTGAAGGTTGGCGGCAAGGCCGCGTAGTTTTGTCGCCAACACGCATCCGTAGGAGCAGTCTTGACGCGCAAGATCGGCAGCCGGTACACCGCCCACCAGATCCTGGGCCGTGGCAGTGCCGGCACGGTGTGGCTCGGCGAGGGGCCCGAAGGCCCCGTCGCCATCAAGCTGCTGCGCGAGGACCTGGCCTCCGACCAGGAACTCGTCGGCCGCTTCGTCCAGGAGCGCACGGCCCTGCTCAGCCTCGACCACGCGCGCGTGGTGGGCGTCCACGACCTCGTGGTCGACGGCAACGACCTGGCCCTCGTCATGGACCTCGTACGCGGCACGGACCTGCGCACCCGCCTCGACCGCGAGCGGCGCATGGCCCCCGAGGCGGCCGTGGCCATCGTCGCGGACGTCGCCGACGGGCTCGCCGCCGCCCACGCCGCGGGCATCGTGCACCGGGACGTCAAGCCCGAGAACGTCCTCCTGGACATGCAGGGCCCGCTCGGACCCGGCGGTTCGCACCCCGCCCTGCTCACCGACTTCGGCGTCGCCAAGCTGATCGACTCACCGCGCAGGACCCGCGCCACGAAGATCATCGGCACCCCGGACTATCTCGCCCCCGAGATCATCGAGGGCCTGCCGCCGCGCGCCGCCGTCGACATCTACGCCCTGGCCACGGTCCTCTACGAGCTCCTCGCCGGCTTCACCCCCTTCGGCGGCGGCCATCCCGGGGCGATCCTGCGGCGCCACGTCACCGAGACGGTCGTCCCCCTGCCCGGCATCCCCGAGGAGCTCTGGCAGCTCCTCGTCCAGTGCCTCGCCAAGGCCCCCGCCTCGCGGCTGCGCGCCTCCGAGCTGGCCGCGCGCCTGCGGGAGCTGCTGCCGCTGGTCGCGGGGATGCCGCCGCTGGACGTCGACGAGCCGGACACGGAGGACTCCCCGGCCGAGGAGGCGCACGAGGAGTCCGACCCGGAGCCGCGCGAGGCCGCTCCCCGGCGGGGCGCGGTCCCCCTGGTGCCGGGGGCGGCGCCCGCCGACTCCAACCGCGACACGCACACCTCCATGCGGGTGCCGGGACCCGACGAGCTGGCCGGCGGCGCCCGCGGCACGGCGCGCGCCCCGCGGGCCTCGGGGGCGGCACGGCCGGGCTCGGCGAAGCACCGGGCGTCGGCACGGCGCCGCCGGATCACGCTCGGCGTGGCGGGGGCGGTGCTGGTCGCCGCGGCCGCCGCGGGCACGTGGGCGGCCACGTCCGACGGCGAGTCCGCACCCCCGGACAGCAGCACCTCGGCCCCTCCGGCCCCCTAGCGGGGCCCCGGGCGGCGCGGCGATGACCGCTGAGCACCCCGGAGGGAAACGGTTGCCGCAGCCGTTACGCTGGAGTCGTGGCAGTCGTCGATGTATCCGAAGAGCTCAAGTCCCTCTCCTCGACCATGGAGTCGATCGAGGCCGTCCTGGACCTCGACAAGATGAGGGCCGATATCGCCGTGCTCGAGGAGCAGGCGGCCGCCCCGTCCCTCTGGGACGACCCCGAGGCGGCGCAGAAGATCACCAGCAAGCTGAGCCACCTCCAGGCGGAGGTCCGCAAGGCGGAGGCGCTGCGCGGTCGCATCGACGACCTCAGCGTGCTGTTCGAGATGGCCGAGGAGGAGGACGACCCGGACACCCGCGCCGAGGCCGAGACCGAGCTCACGGCCGTCAAGAAGGCGCTGGACGAGATGGAGGTCCGCACCCTCCTCTCCGGTGAGTACGACTCCCGTGAGGCCGTCGTCACCATCCGTGCCGAGGCCGGCGGCGTCGACGCCTCCGACTTCGCCGAGAAGCTCCAGCGCATGTACCTGCGCTGGGCCGAGCGCCACGGCTACAAGACGGAGCTCTACGAGACGTCGTACGCGGAAGAGGCCGGCATCAAGTCGACCACCTTCGCCGTCAACGTCCCGTACGCCTACGGCACGCTCTCCGTGGAGCAGGGCACCCACCGCCTCGTGCGCATCTCGCCCTTCGACAACCAGGGCCGCCGCCAGACCTCCTTCGCCGGCGTCGAGATCCTCCCCGTGGTGGAGCAGACCGACCACATCGAGATCGACGAGAGTGAGCTGCGCGTCGACGTGTACCGCTCGTCGGGCCCCGGCGGCCAGGGCGTCAACACGACCGACTCCGCGGTCCGCCTGACGCACATCCCGACCGGCATCGTCGTCTCCTGTCAGAACGAGCGCTCGCAGATCCAGAACAAGGCGACCGCGATGAACGTCCTCCAGGCGAAGCTCCTCGAGCGCCGCCGCCAGGAGGAACAGGCGAAGATGAACGCCCTCAAGGGCGACGGCGGCAACTCCTGGGGCAACCAGATGCGTTCGTACGTCCTGCACCCATACCAGATGGTCAAGGACCTCCGTACGGACTGCGAGGTCGGCAACCCCGAGTCCGTGTTCAACGGCGAGATCGACGGTTTCCTCGAAGCCGGAATTCGCTGGCGCAAGCAGCAGGAGAAGTAGCAACCGCCCTGAGCGGCTTTATCGACAAGGCAACTGCCGCCACAAAGGCGGCAGTTGCCTTTTGCGTCACAGTCGTATCTCCGTACGACGGTCAACTGCCTCGATATCGGACATCGCGCCCGCAACGACCTTGACGCTGCTGGGAAAAGTGGAAAGGCTGGCGCGCGGCATGCGTATTCGTGGGGCGTGTGGGATCTGTGGGGGCCGATCGAGCGCCCCGGCGGTCGCCGCCCCGGACGCTGCCTCATTGACGATTAGCTACTGGGGGTAGCAGCCAGATGACGAAGAAGACGCGGATCCGTGTCGCGCGGATAGCCGCCGGTGCGGTGATCGCCGCCGGTGCCTCGCTGACCGCCGCGGGTGCCGCCTCAGCACTCGACGTCGGCGTCGACCTCGGCGGTGTGGGCGCGGGCGCCCACGCGGACGAGAGCGGCGTCGGTGTGGACGTGGACCTGCCGGGCCCGGACGACGAAGAGCCGACGGACCCGCCCACCGTGATCCCGACCGAGCCCACCCAGGACCCGACGGTTCCGCCCACGCAGGAGCCGACGGACCCGCCCACCCAGGACCCCACGGACCCGCCCACCAGCGAGCCCACGAACCCGAACCCCAACGACCCGCCCACCTCCGACCCGACCGCCCCGGGTGACGGGAACGGCACCGGCGGTGGCAACGGCGGCAACGGCGGCAACACCGGCGGCGGCAACGGCGGCGGCAACGACAACGGTGGCGGCACCGGCGGTGGCGGCAACGACACCGACCCCGACGGCGGCTCCAACCCGGTCGAGCAGGGCCAGGGCAAGGACAGCCTGACCGACACCGGCTCCAAGCCGGTCGAGCAGGGCGGCAGCAACGCCGACAAGGGTGAGAAGGGCGAGCTGGCCGAGACCGGCGCCGCCGAGACCACCTTCCTGCTGATCGGTGCCGCGACGATGATCGCCGGCGGCATCGGCTTCCGCCTCCTGCCGCGCCTCGTCGGCAACCGCGGCGCCACTGCCTGACGGTGACGGTGTAGCCACGTACGGCGACGCGCGCGGCGCACGACACGAGGAAGGGCCCGGAACTCTCGCGAGTTCCGGGCCCTTCCTCATGCGCCTTGTCTCTGTCTCCACGCCGCGTGCGACCTGTCGCTACGCGGACTGGTGCGCCAGCAGCGCGACCGCCGCGATCAGCACCACGAGCAGCGCTATCAGAGCCGCGGGATTGAGCCCCGCGAAGGGGCCGTCCTGCTGCAGTCGCTCGCGACTGGCCCGGCACACGGGGCAGCGGCCTTCACTCACGGGCGCTGCGCAGTTCGCGCATACCAACCGATCCAGGGTCATGCGCTTCTCCTCCCGCACAGTCTCAGCCTGCCCAACGCTACGGGGAACCCGATCGTTCCCCCTACCACTGTGCCAGCTTCCGCGGATTTCGGCGCGGCCCGCCGCATTCCGACGGTTTCCGACCGATCGACGCGTCACCGCCCCGCCAGGGCATTACCCCATTTGTTCCCCGACTGCGCGGTGACAAATCGTGCAACTCAGGACGCCGACTGCGCTCGCCCACCGGCTTCGCGTATGGTCACGCTCACCTACCCCCGGCAACCCGTGGTGCATCCGTGATCCGATTCGACAACGTCTCCAAGGCCTACCCGAAGCAGACCCGCCCCGCACTGAGGGACGTCTCCCTCGAGATCGAGAAGGGCGAGTTCGTCTTCCTGGTCGGGTCCTCCGGCTCCGGAAAGTCCACCTTCCTGCGGCTCGTCCTGCGCGAGGAGCGCACCAGCCACGGCCAGGTGCACGTCCTCGGCAAGGACCTCGCGCGCCTGTCCAACTTCAAGGTGCCGCACATGCGCCGCCAGCTGGGCACCGTCTTCCAGGACTTCCGCCTCCTGCCCAACAAGACCGTCGGCGAGAACGTCGCCTTCGCGCAGGAGGTCATCGGCAAGTCCCGCGGCGAGATCCGCAAGTCCGTTCCCCAGGTGCTCGATCTCGTGGGCCTCGGCGGCAAGGAGGACCGGATGCCCGGCGAGCTCTCCGGAGGTGAGCAGCAGCGAGTGGCGATCGCGCGCGCGTTCGTCAACCGCCCCAAGCTGCTGATCGCCGACGAGCCGACCGGCAACCTCGACCCGCAGACCTCCGTCGGCATCATGAAGCTGCTCGACCGGATCAACCGGACCGGCACCACCGTCGTGATGGCCACCCACGACCAGCAGATCGTGGACCAGATGCGCAAGCGTGTCATCGAGCTGGAGAAGGGCCGTCTCGTCCGCGACCAGTCGCGCGGCGTGTACGGGTACCAGCACTGACCCACTTGATTCACCTGATCCACCTGATCCACTGAAAGGCCGTCATGCGCGCCCAGTTCGTCCTGTCGGAGATCGGCGTCGGTCTCCGCCGGAATCTCACGATGACCTTCGCGGTGATCGTCTCCGTAGCGCTCTCGCTCGCCCTGTTCGGCGGCTCGCTGCTCATGCGTGACCAGGTGAGCACGATGAAGGGCTACTGGTACGACAAGGTCAACGTCTCGATCTACCTCTGCAACAAGGCGGACGCCGAGCAGGACCCCAAGTGCGCCAAGGGTGCCGTCACGAACGAGCAGAAGGACCAGATCCTCGGTGATCTGAAGAAGATGCCGGTCGTGGACACCGTCCAGCACGAGTCGGCGGACGAGGCGTACAAGCACTACAAGGAGCAGTTCGGCGACTCCCCGCTGGCCAGCTCCCTGACGCCGGACCAGATGCAGGAGTCGTTCCGCGTCAAGCTGAAGGACCCGGAGAAGTACCAGGTGGTCGCCACCGCCTTCTCCGGCCGTGACGGCGTGCAGTCGGTGCAGGACCAGAAGGACTATCTGGACAACCTCTTCGAGCTGCTCAACGGCATGAACTGGGCGGCGGTCGCCGTGATGGCGCTCATGCTCGTCGTGGCGCTGATGCTGATCGTCAACACCGTGCGCGTCTCGGCGTTCAGCCGCAGACGGGAGACGGGCATCATGCGTCTCGTCGGCGCGTCCAGCTTCTACATCCAGATGCCGTTCATCATGGAGGCCGCGGTCGCCGGACTCATCGGCGGCGGTCTCGCCTGCGGAATGCTCGTCGTGGGCCGCTACTTCATGATCGACCACGGTCTCGCGCTCTCCGAGAAGATCAACCTCATCAACTTCATCGGCTGGGACGCGGTTCTCGCGAAGCTGCCGCTGGTCCTCGCGATCGGCCTGCTGATGCCCGCGCTCGCCGCGTTCTTCGCGTTGCGCAAGTACCTCAAGGTGTGACGGACACGCACAGCGAAACGGGGCGCCGCACGGTTCAACCAACCGTGCGGCGCCCCCGGTTGTCCTAGACTCACCGGCATGTCAGGCCTCGACCGGTTCGTGGACCGGTTCTCACCGCCCCGCCGTGTCCGCCGCGGGGCGACCCTGACGTTGGTGTTCGCGAGTGTTCTCGTCACCGGGGCCGCCACCGGGTCCTGGAGCGACGAGGCCGGCGACGGCCGGAAAACGCCCTCTCCTTCGGTACGTTCGGACGCCGCGGCCCCGCTCGACGGCACCGCCGACGACGCGGCCGACGCCGCCGCCGAGGCCATGGCCGACGGCAAGTCCGCCAAGGAGGCCGCCGAGGAGGCCGTCAGCCGCAGCGGGGACCGCTGGGGTTCGGTGTACTCGCACGGGGAGTTCCAGAAGTTCGAGCAGGCACTCGACGGCGCCTACACCGGCGTCGGCCTGTGGGCGCGCCGCGCGGCCGACGGGCACATCGAGGTCTCCCGGGTGCGCGAGGGCGGCCCCGCGGCCCTGGCCGGCATCCGCGCGGGCGACCGGCTGCGCTCCGTCGACGGCCGCCGCGTCACGGGCCGCCCCGTCACGGAGACCGTCTCCCTGCTGCGCGGCGACCGCGCGGGCACACCGGTGAAGCTCGGCCTGGAGCGTGGCACGCGCGCGTGGAGCGAGACGCTGCGCAGGGCCCGGCTCTCCACGGACTCCGTCACGGTCACCGAGCTGTCCGGCGGCGCGACGCTGATCAAGGTCGACGCGTTCACCAAGGGCTCGGGCGAGGCCGTGCGGGACGCGGTGCGCGAGGCACCCGACGGCGCGGGCATCCTTCTTGACCTGCGCGGGAACTCGGGCGGCCTGGTGGCGGAGGCGGTCACCGCCGCGTCCGCCCTGGTCGACGGCGGTCTCGTGGCGACGTACGACGTACGGGGCGAGCAGAAGGCCCTGCACGCCGAGCGCGGCGGTGACACCGGCAGACCGGTGGTCGCGCTCGTCGACGGCGGCACGATGAGCGCGGCCGAGCTGCTCACGGGCGCCTTGCAGGACCGCGGGCGCGCGGTCGTGGTGGGCACGCGGACCTTCGGCAAGGGCTCGGTCCAGATGCCGAGCCGCCTCCCCGACGGCTCCGTGGCCGAGCTGACCGTCGGGGAGTACCGCACTCCGTCGGGGCGGGCGGTGGACGGCAGGGGCATCACGCCGGACCTGGAGGCCGAGCACGGGGCCAAAGAGCGGGCCGAGACAGTATTGACTGGCCTCGGACCCCCCTCGTAGTGCGAAAATAGCCGGACTATGGCGAAGGAAAAGGTAAAGCGCAAGGCCGCGAAGGCCGCTGAGAAGGCTCCCGCCCGCAAGATGGTCGCGCAGAACAAGAAGGCGCGGCACGACTATCACATCCTGGACACCTACGAGTGCGGCCTGGTCCTGATGGGCACCGAGGTCAAGTCGCTGCGCATGGGCAGGGCCTCCCTCGTGGACGGCTTCGTGCACATCGACCACGGCGAGGCGTGGCTGCACAACATCCACGTGCCGGAGTACGTGCAGGGCACCTGGACCAACCACTCCGCCACGCGGAAGCGCAAGCTCCTGCTGCACCGCGCGGAGATCGACAAGCTGGAGTCGAAGTCGAAGGAGACGGGGCACACGATCGTGCCGCTCGCCCTGTACTTCAAGGACAGCCGGGTCAAGGTGGAGATCGCCCTGGCCAAGGGCAAGAAGGAGTACGACAAGCGGCAGACGCTCCGCGAGAAGCAGGACACGCGCGAGACGAACCGCGAGGTCTCGGCGGTGCGCCGGCGCCAGGGCATCGGCTAGCAGCCGGCCGCGGGCCCGTCGGGGCCGCCGGTCCGCCGTCCGCGGGAATAGGCTGGCACGGTCGTGCGTTGGTCACGTACGATGGGGCTTGCTCCGCTGGTGACGGGGCGAGCGGGATCGAAGGTCCACTGCGAGGCGGACCAGAGATCCACTTTGAAAAATCAACATGGGGATGATCGGTTTCGACAGCGGATGTCGAAGCAGGGGAAGCGTGTCGAGGAAGCGGCAATGATCTCGTAAACCATATGTCGCAAAAAATAATCGCCAACACCAAGCGCGATTCCTTCGCCCTCGCTGCCTAAGTAGCGACTTGCGAAGTGTCAGCCCGGGGCTGTTCCCGACCCGGATCCTGGCATCAGCTAGGGAACTAAACTTCTAGGCCCGGTCACGGGACCTGGAAGGAAATCAAACAGTGACTGGGCCCGTCGGCGACTTGTTCGCGTGATCGCCGGGGCCGAGAAAATCGCAGCGAACTGCACACGGAGAAGCCCTGATTCTGCACCGTTGGACGCGGGTTCGATTCCCGCCATCTCCACAATTCCCATGTGAGGAAAGAGCCCCCTGGTCCCCGGACCAGGGGGCTCTTTCCGTGCTGTTTCCGGTGCCGTTTCCCGTTCCGTACGGAGCGGGGTCTGTCGCGACGCGACCGGGTCGGGGATGCTCCAGGGTCATGAGTAGACCCGTGAGACGCGTCAACAACCGCATGCGCCACTGGATCTGGCCCGCCGTGCTCGCCGTCGCGGCGGCCGGCCTCTCCTTCGGGCCGCCGGCCGGGGCCGACTCCGACCGGTCCGGGCTCCCCGAAGCCATCGACACCATCCTCGGCGACCCCCGCATGGAGGGCGGCACGGCCAGTGTCGTGGTCGCCGACGCCGCGTCCGGCGACACCCTCTACCAGCACCTGCCCAGCGGGCGCCTCATGCCCGCCTCCAACACCAAGCTGCTCACCTCGGCCGCCGCCATGGAGCTGCTCGGACCCGACCACCGCTTCACCACCGACGTCCTCTCCGACGGCCCGCGGCGCGGGAACGTGCTCCATGGAGACCTGTATCTGCGCGGCACAGGCGATCCGACGACGCTCGCCAAGGACTACGACGGCCTCGCCGCGAAGATCGCGGACTCCGGGATCAGGCGGGTCTCGGGGCGCCTGGTCGCCGACGACACCCGCTTCGACGCCCAGCGCGTCGGCGACACGTGGGGCGGCGACGACGAGTCCGCGTACTACGCGGCGCAGATCAGCGCGCTCAGTGTCGCCCCCGACACGGACTACGACACCGGGACCGTCATCGTCGAGGTCTCGCCGGGGGCGAAGGCGGGGGCGAAGCCGCGCGTGAGCGTCACGCCGAAGACGGACTACGTGGACATCGACCTGCGGGCGGCCACCGTCGCCGCGGGCGGCGACGACACCATCGCCGTGGAGCGGCGGCACGGCGAGAACACCATCACCGTCAGCGGCACGGTGCCGGCCGGCGGGGACACCACCAAGGAGTGGGTGACCGTCTGGGAGCCGACCGGGTACGCCGCCGCCGTCTTCCGCGACGCGCTCGCCGCGCACGGCGTGAAGGTGAGCGGCCCGACCAGGACCGGGACCGCCGCGCCCAAGGGGGCCAAGAGGCTCGCCTCGCACGACTCCATGCCGGTCAAGGACCTCATGATCCCCTTCATGAAGCTGTCCAACAACATGCACGCGGAGTCCCTGACCAAGGCGATGGGGTACGAGGCGACCGGGCGGCCGGGCAGCTGGGGCGACGGGATCGCCGCGATCGGCGGCTATCTGAAGACCGCCGGTGTCGACCCCGGCAAGATCCGCCAGGTGGACGGCTCCGGGCTCTCGCGCAAGGACAACGTCGCGGCGGAGCAGTACATCGGACTGCTGCGTTCGGTGAAGGGCGAGCCCTGGTTCGACGACTGGTACAAGTCCCTGCCGGTGGCGTGCGCGCCCGGCAAGACCGGCGGCGGCACGCTGCGCTCGCGGATGTGCGGGACCCCGGCGGCCCTCAACGTCCACGCCAAGACCGGCTCGCTGACGGGGGCGTCCGCGCTGTCCGGCTACGTGAAGGACAAGGACGGGCGCGAACTGGTCTTCAGCATCATCCTCAACAACTACCTTCCCTCCTCGGTGAAGGCCCTGGAGGACGCGATCGTCGTGACCCTGGCCTCCTCGACCGCGGACAGGGCCGAGCCGGTCAGACCCCGCTCGGTACGCGCGGCCGAGGAGAACGGCGACGTGGAGTGCTCGTGGCGCAAGCCTGCGCGCTGCTGAGCAGCAGGGCGGTGCAGGCGGCGGCCACCGGCACCCAGTAGCCCGCGGCGGGGCCGAACCGCTCCACGGCCCAGCCGCCGCCCGAGGCACCGCACGCGATGCCCCCGAGGAGGCCGGTCACGGCGAGGGTCATGCCTTCGTTGAGCCGCCCCTCGGGGGTGCGGCGCTGGACCAGCGTCATACCGGTGACCATCGTGGGAGCCGTGGCCATGCCCGCGACGAGCAGGGCCAGGGAGAGGACGATCAGCGAGTCCGTGACGGTCACCGCGAGCAGCGGCAGCGTCATCAGGGCCGCCATCGCCGCGCCGCACAGCAGGTGCCTGCGCACCAGCGGGCCACGCGGTTTCGCGGCCCCGTAGACGAGCCCCGCCGCGCAGGAGCCCGCGGCCTGGAGGGCGAGGACGACACCCGCGGCGGCCTTGTTCCCCTGCGCGTCGGCGAAGGCGATCGTGACGACCTCCAGGGAGCCGAACACGGCACCGGTGGCGAGGAAGGCGACCAGGAGGGCGGGCATCCCGCGCGCGCGGAGGGGCGATCGTGTGCTGTCGGCGGCGTCCGTACGCCCTCGCGGCGGAGGTTCCGTCGCCCGCTGGGCGGCGAAGACGAGCACCCCGGTCACCAGCAGGACCACGCCGACCAAGGTGCCCGCCTGCGGAAAGAGCGCACCGC
Source organism: Streptomyces sp. NPDC046335 (assembly GCF_055587985.1). Lineage (NCBI taxonomy): Bacteria > Bacillati > Actinomycetota > Actinomycetes > Kitasatosporales > Streptomycetaceae > Streptomyces > Streptomyces sp. NPDC046335. The sequence goes on from NZ_JBVJFF010000001.1 coordinate 68,938, forward strand.
AGAGGAAGGCGGCGAGGACGGGGCCGAGCATGAAGCAGAGCTCGTCGGCGGCCTGTTCGAAGGAGTTGGCGGTGTGCGCGGCCGCGGTGTCGCCCTTGAGGAGGTGGGCCCAGCGGGCCCGGGACATGCCGCCCGTGTTCGGGGTGGTGGCTGTGGCCGCGTACGAGGCGAAGAGCGTCCAGTCGGGCGCTCCGTAGCGCACACAGAGCAGCAGTGAGAGCGAGCCGAGCGCGGCGATCACGGTGGCGGGCACGGCGACGCGCGCCTGTCCGTACCGGTCGACGAGCCGTGCCGTCCAGGGCGCGACCACGGCGGTCGCCGCGAGGCCGGTCGCGGTGACGGCACCGGCCAGGGCGTACGAACCGCGGGCCCCGGAGATCATGATGACGGCGCTCACGCTGAACATGCCCATGGGCAGCCGGGCGATGAGGTTGCCCGCGGTGAAGGCGGTGGCCCCGGGTATCGCGAAGAGGGCGGCGTAGGGGTTGCGGGGGCCGCGGGGCGGGCCGCCGGTGGGCACGCCTCTTCGGCGGGAGAGAAGCTTCGGCATGGGTCTCACCCTGGCCGGGGGCCCGTGCCGGGGTCCAACACCTTCTCCGTACCGATTCACGCACTGGCGTTGTAAGTTCCTCCGGTGATTCCGGTTCCGGTGATACGACCATCAGGCCCCCGGCGGGGCGACATCGACCCCCGGCTGCTGCGCGCCTTTCTCGCCGTGGCGGAGGAGCTGCACTTCACGCGGGCCGCCGCCCGGCTGTACGTGGCACAGCAGGCGCTGAGCCGTGATGTGCGCCGTCTCGAACGGGAGCTGGGCGCGGAGCTCTTCTCGCGCACGACCCGGCAGGTCACGCTGACCGCCGACGGGGAGCGGCTCCTGCCGCACGCGCGGCGTGTCCTCGCGGCGCAGGACGAACTGGTCGCCGCGTTCACCGGGGCCGAGCGCCCGCTGCTCGTCGATCTGAACAGCCCCGGCCTCGTCTGCGGACGGATTCTGGAGCGGGCCCGCGAGCTCGCCCCGGAGTGCGAACTCATGGCCCGCTACGAGAGCGGCCTCACCGGCGCCGCCGCCGACATGATCGCCGGGCGCCTCGACGTCTCCTTCGGGAGGTACGCGGGCCTTGACCCCGCTCTGCGCTCCGCCCTCGCCCACCAGCCCGTGCGGTACGAACCGATGGCGGTGCTGCTGCCGGAGGGGCATCCGCTGACGGGGCTCGACGCGGTGCCGCTGGCGGCGCTCGCGGGGGAGACCGTGTACGCGGGGGCCGGAAACCATCGGACGCCGGAGTGGACCGATCTCGCGCACCGGCTCTTCGAGGGGCGTGGCATCAGCGTGGCAGAACCGGCGCCACTCGCCGTAGGACCGGAAGAATTCGGGCGGATTATGGCGAAGAAGCGAAATCCAGTCTTGGCAGTCGTGGACTTTCCGGCCATGCCGGGTGCCGAGCTGCGGCCACTGGTCGACCCCGTTCCGCTGTCACCACTGTCACTGGTGTGGCGAAAGGGGCTGATTCATCCGGGTGTGACGGCGCTGCGGACCGCCGCCGCGGAGCTGTCGGCCGCCGAAGGGTGGCTGCGGAAGCCCGAGAACAGCTGGGTTCCAGCCATGGACGCACGCGTCATGACGGGGCAAAACTGACCGAGAACAACGCTTGTCACTCCGGTGCGCTACATTCATCGCTCGGGTGCGATGTGATAGGGGGAGCGCTCGGAACGGGTGGGGGCCCGGTCCGGTGGGCAAGTGCCCCAAGTCGTGCGCGCACCCGGTCCATTGAGTGGGGGGTTGTGCGTACGCATGGAAAAGTGGCGAGAAAACGCCCTGCCAGGACACACCCATGATCCGAACGAAGTCACCGTTCAGATCGACGGAGTGGGGCGTCACCTGGCGGACCTGGTTCCCGAGTCGCCCGAAGGGGCGGCCGACGGGCCGGTCTTCGTCGACGAGACGGGCCGCCGCGGCCGGAGGTACCGCCGCATAGGCATGTTCGTCGCCCTCCTCTGCGCGGTCTACGCCGTGGCCATCGTCGCCACGCTCCTCTCCGGCAACTCCAGCGCGCCCTGGGTGCCGATAGAGGACCCCAAGGACGGCAGACCCGCGACCAAGGTGGAGACCCCGGGCCGCCCCGCGGACGCCCCGAACCCGTCCGCCCCGTCGGACGCGTCCGCCTCGCCCGGCGCGACGGACGGGGCGGACGGGTTCGGGCCCGGCGACCCGGACGGCCCCGCGCCCTCCCGCGGAGGCGACGGCCCCGGCAGGTCCGGCACCGCGCCCGCCCCCGTCCCCGCGGACGGCGACGCCCGGCCGGACCCCGGCACCGGCTCCTCGGGCGACGGCCCCGGCCAGGAACCGTCCGGGGACGACGAAGGCCCCGTGACCGAGCCCACCGAACCGGCCGAGGAGCCCACCGGCCCGCCCACGCGGTCGGCGGACCCCGGCGGCGACACGGCGGGCGCGGGCGACGGCGCCGAAGTCCCCGTCGCCTACACCCCGCCCGGCCGGCAGCGCCCCGCGGACACCCGGCTGCCCCCGGAGGCGGCACCGCGATGAACCCCGGCACCAACAGGGGCGGATTCCCCCGCCCCCGCAACGGCCACCCCCAGAACGCTCCGGCTCCGCACAGCCACCCCCAGAACGGCCCCGCCCTGAACAGCAACGTCCACTCCAGTCACCGCGCCCAGGCCGGCCACACTCCCCGGACCGACCGGCCCAAGGGACGCCGCGGCAAGGGCCGCCGAGGCAAGGCGGCCCCCGCCCGGCGCCGCCGCCTGCCCTTGCGCTACCTGCTGCCCTCGCTGCTGCTCGTGGCGGTGCTCGCCATGCTGATGCTGCGCGGATACGTGCACAGCGAGATCGCCGCCGACCACCGCGTCCGGCCGCCGGCGCCCACGGACCACGTACCGGAGAAGATCCTGGAGGGCGGCCCGGTCATCGACACCCGGGGCGGCCGTGAGGCGACCCTGAGCGTGCCCGACCACCGGCTCGTGCTGACCTTCGACGACGGCCCGGACCCGGAGTGGACCCCCAAGGTCCTCGACGTCCTCAAGGAACACCGCGCGCACGGCGTCTTCTTCGTCACCGGCACCATGGCCTCGCGCTACCCCGACCTCGTCCAGCGCATGGTCGACGAGGGCCACGAGGTCGGCCTGCACACCTTCAACCACCCCGACCTCTCGTACCAGTCGCACAGCCGCATCGACCGGGAGCTCTCGCAGAACCAGCTCGCGCTCGCCGGGGCCGCGGGCATCCGCACCTCGCTCTTCCGCCCGCCGTACTCCTCGTTCGCCGACGCGATGGACGACAAGTCGTACCCGGTGGCGCGGTACATAGGCAGCCGCGGCTACCTCACGGTCGTCAACAACACCGACAGCGAGGACTGGAAGCGTCCCGGCGTCGACGAGATCATCCGCCGCGCCACGCCCAAGGGCGGCAAGGGCGCCATCGTCCTCATGCACGACTCCGGCGGCGACCGCTCGCAGACCGTCGCCGCCCTCGACCGCTTCCTGCCCACGCTCCAGAAGCAGGGCTACGAGTTCGGGAACCTCACCGAGGCGCTCGACGCGCCCAGCGCGCACACGAAGGTCAGCGGCGTCGAGCTGTGGAAGGGCAAGTCCTGGGTCTTCCTGGTCGGCGCCTCCGAGCACATCACCGACGGCCTCGTCGTCGCCCTCGCCGTCATCGGCGTCCTGGTCTTCACCCGCTTCGGCCTGATGCTGCTGCTCTCCGGGGTGCACGCCCGGAGGGTGCGGCGGCGCGACTTCCGCTGGGGCCCGCCGGTCACCGAGCCGGTGTCGGTCCTGGTCCCCGCGTACAACGAGGCCAAGTGCATCGAGGCGACGGTCCGTTCCCTGATGGCGAGCGACCACCCCATCGAGGTCGTCGTCATCGACGACGGTTCCTCGGACGGCACGGCCCGCATCGTCGAGGGCCTGCGCCTGCCGAACGTACGCGTGGTGCGCCAGCTCAACGCGGGCAAGCCCGCCGCACTCAACCGCGGCCTCGCCAACGCACGGCACGACATCGTCGTGATGATGGACGGCGACACGGTCTTCGAGGAGGCCACCGTCCGCGAACTGGTGCAGCCCTTCGGCGACCCGCGCGTGGGCGCCGTCGCGGGCAACGCGAAGGTCGGCAACAGGGACTCGCTGATCGGCGCCTGGCAGCACATCGAGTACGTGATGGGCTTCAACCTCGACCGCAGGATGTACGACATGCTGCGCTGCATGCCGACCATTCCGGGCGCGGTCGGCGCGTTCCGGCGCTCCGCCCTGGAGCGGGTCGGCGGCATGAGCGACGACACGCTCGCCGAGGACACCGACATCACCATGGCCCTGCACCGCGACGGCTGGCGCGTCGTGTACGCGGAGAAGGCGCGCGCCTGGACCGAGGCGCCCGAGTCCGTCCAGCAGCTCTGGTCCCAGCGCTACCGCTGGTCGTACGGCACGATGCAGGCGATCTGGAAGCACCGCCGCGCGGTCGTCGAGTCGGGTCCCTCGGGCCGCTTCGGCCGTGTCGGGCTGCCCCTGGTGTCGCTCTTCATGGTCCTGGCCCCGCTCCTGGCCCCGCTCATCGACGTCTTCCTCCTCTACGGCCTGATCTTCGGCCCCACCGGGAAGACCGTCGTGGCCTGGCTCGGCGTACTCGCCGTGCAGGCGGTCTGCGCCGCGTACGCCTTCCGGCTCGACCGCGAGCGCATGACCCATCTGATCTCGCTGCCGCTCCAGCAGATCCTCTACCGGCAGCTCATGTACGTGGTGCTGCTCCAGTCCTGGATAACCGCTCTCACCGGAGGCCGTCTGCGCTGGCAGAAGCTCCGGCGCACGGGAGTTCTCGAGGCGCCCGGCACCATCCCGCGACAGCGGTCGGGCAGCCATGATCGGAGGCCCGTCGCATGAGCCACGCCTACGCACCCGGCCACCCGCCGACGCCGCCGGCCACGCCGCCCGCCGCTCCCGACACCCCGGCCGCTCCCGTGAAGCCGGGCAGGGACCGCTATCTGGACCTGCTGCGCTCGCTCGCGCTCGTCCGCGTCGTCATCTACCACCTGTTCGGCTGGGCCTGGCTGACGATCGTCTTCCCCTCCATGGGCGTGATGTTCGCGCTGGCGGGCTCCCTGATGGCGCGCTCCCTGAAGCGTCCCGCGTGGGGTGTGGTCAGGGGCCGGATACGCCGGCTCCTGCCGCCCATGTGGGTCTTCAGCGCCGCGGTCCTCTTCCTCCTCTTCGCCGGTGGCTGGAGTGTGAGCGAGGACCCCGACCACGGGGGCACGTGGGGCCTGGTGAGCATGGCCAACTACGTGTTCCCGGTGGGCGCCCCGCCCTTCCCCTGGCACCTGGGCGACAAGGCGGGCCTCCTGGAGGACACCTGGCCGGCGCAGGCCGCGGGCCCGCTCTGGTACCTCCGCGCGTACCTGTGGTTCGTCATCGCGTCGCCGCTCCTGCTGTGGGCGTTCCGCAGGGCCCCGTGGGTGACGCTGATCGCCCCGCTCGCCCTGACGGCGGTGGTCGGTACGGGCCTTGTCACGATCCCGGGCGAGACGGGCAACGCGGTCACGGACTTCGCGCAGTACGGGAGCTGCTGGGTGCTCGGCTTCGCCCACCAGAACGGCTCGCTGGCCCGCGTCCCGCGCTATCTGGCGGTGTCGGCCGCGACGCTGATCATGGCCTTCGGCCTGTGGTGGGCCTCGGGCCACCTGGGCCCCGACGGCTGGGACCTGAACGACATCCCGCTGGCCCAGGCCGCGTGGTCCTTCGGGTTCGTCGTGGTCCTTCTCCAGTACGCGCCGTCCTGGCAGGAGCTGCCGGGCAAGCTGGCGAGGTGGGACAAGCTGGTGACGCTCGCCAACAACAGGGCCGTCACGATCTACCTCTGGCACAACCTCTTGATCATGGCGACGGTGCCGGTCATCGACCTGGCGTACGACCTGCCGTTCATGGAGGACGAGCGCTGGAGCTCGGCGCTGGACACCACGTACATGCTGTGGATGACCTTGCTGGTCTGGCCGCTGATCGGGCTGATGGTGGTGGCCGTCGGCTGGGTCGAGGACCTGGCGGCGAAGCGCCGTCCGCGCCTGTGGCCGAACGGCGCGTGACGACGAGTTGTGCAACCGTTATCGGCGCGACGGGTGCCGGCGGGCCCCCGAGGGGCGTGGAAATATCCCCGCATGGAGGGGTAGTTCGGGTGCCCGTGCACGGCGCCAGGACGACCGCACCCGCCGCGCGGACGGCGGAACTTCGCTCGGGCGAATGGCTGTACGCCGTGTGTACGGGCGGATATGGGCATGACAGTTGGCAGGCGCTAACGAGCCGCGTGCCAGGTCCCGTAACTGACTCGACGCGATACGTGACCACCTCCTAGGGTGGACTTCTCAACCGGCCGCAACACGCGTGCTGATCACGCGCGTTGCAAGTGCGGACGGATCACGCGTCAGGCGGCGGGGCCCCACACCTGCCGGGAGTTCGTTTTGCTTCGCAAGAAGACCGCGCTGCGTTTCGCCGCGCCCGTCGCTGTACTCGCCCTCGCCCTGACCGCCTGCGGCGGCGGTGACGACAAGAAGTCCGAGGACAAGAAGGCGGACGCGCCCAAGTCCGACTCGGCCAACTCGGACTCGGCCAACTCCGAGGCCAAGGCGCCCTCCGCGCTGAAGCCCGGCGAGAGCACCACGGGCAAGACCAAGGAGGGCGACGCCATGGTCACGTACGACATCGCCGCCCAGAAGGTCGACCTCAGCACGGAGGCGGAGACCGCGAAGCTGGTCTCCGACCCGAAGAAGGCCAAGGGCCTGGTCGCCGCCGTCGCCCACGTGAAGTACACGCACAAGGCGGGCGCCACGCTCACGGACGTCCCGGACGTCGGCGACGGCGCGGAGGTCTACGCGGACGGCGCCCGCGGCGGCCTCCTGATCGGCGCCTCCGAGGACGCCGCGGGCTGCGAGGACGAGCTGGAGCTCGAGGGCTGGAAGAAGGGCGAGAGCCACGTGCTCTGCCAGACCTACCTGGTCCCCACCGGCACCAAGGCCCTTGAGGTCCACTGGTCGCCGGAGGACAGCGAGAACGAGCCGCTGATCTGGAAGTTCCCCGCGAAGTAGCCGTGCCCCGCCGCGGGACGGCGGGTTCACGGGACGGATGGCCGTGCGTCGGATGGTGACGATGCGCGGCCATTTCCCTTTGCCGGGCGGCGCCTTGAGGAGTGGCGCCTTGAGGGGTGGCGCCTTGACGGGGCGGCGTGTCCGGCGGGTGGGTGGCGTGTGGGGGCCGGGGCGCGCCCCTCGAACGCCGATGCAACCGTTGCTCCGCTCACCGGCCGCCACCGGCTGTTCCGGCGGGCGCTGACCGGGCCCCAGGCGGCGGGGTGGGCCATGCGCCGCCTCTGCGGGTCGGTTGATATGCGCGGTATGCCCGGCCGTCCGCCCGAACATGCCACTGGCACGCCCCACTCGGCGCCGATAGCTTCCCTTGCTCACTTCCGAGAGATCCGGAAAGAGAGACGGGACATGTCCGCACCCCGCTACATCGTCGAAGACTCCGCCCGTGACCCCCGCGCCGACATCTGGTTCGCCCTCCCCTCCGGCTTCACGGAGTTGCCCCTCGACGTGCTGGGCGCGGCCCCCGGTTCGTCCGCCGCGCGGCGGCTCGGGGCCGTGCTCGGGTCGATGGTCGGGGCCATGCCGAAGGGCACGCCCCGTGAGCTGTTCATCGGGGAGCTACCGGCGGCCCAACGGCTGCTGCTCTCCCTGCGCGAGACCGGCGTCGTGCACTGCTCGCTGGGCCTGCACCGGGACGGCTCCGGGGGCCGGGGGAGGCCGTTGCTCTGCCTCTTCACCGTGTCCTGGCAGGACATCGCGGGGCCGCCGCGGGCGACCGCCGCGGCCCGTGCCGAGGCGGGCGCCGAGCGGCACACGCGCGTGGAGCACCGCGACATGCCGTGCGGCCCCGCCACGTTCAGCGAAGTCCTGCGCACTCCCGCCGAGGAACCCGGGCTGCGCCAGCCGCTGTTGCAGGTCCGAGCCCACCTCCCGCACCCCGAGGGAGAGCGGACGGCGGTCCTCGCGCTGACGACGGCCGCCGTCGCCCGGCGCGCGCAGTACCGCGCGGTCCTCGACCGCATGGCCCGCCTCGTCACCTTCGAGAACCCCCTGATCACCACGGCCTGAGCCGGCGGCTCAGGCCGGCGCAGGCTGCTGGTGTCCCTGGACGACACGCACCTGGGCCGAGGCCCGCAGGGATCGCCCTCACCACCCCGCCCCACCCCGAGTGAGAGCAACGTTCCCCCGTGGTCACTGGGGGCCACAGCGCTGAAATGGGGGCTTCCTACCTTCGGGAACCGGTGTTGGCCGACGGTGTGGAGGCTGGGATGTGGATCGAACGGTGGGAGCCCGAGGACGAGAGGTTCTGGAAGGAGGAGGGCGGGGAGCGGGTCGCCCGGCGGAACCTGGCGTTCTCCGTGCTGTCCGAGCACATCGGGTTCTCCGTGTGGAGCCTCTGGTCCGTGATGGTGCTGTTCATGGGTCCTGAGTACGGGATCGACGCCGCGGGGAAGTTCTTCCTCGTGTCGATGGCGACGCTCGTCGGGGGCGTCGTGCGCGTCCCCTACACCTTCGCCGTGGCCCGCTTCGGAGGCCGTGCCTGGACGGTCATCGCCGCCTCGCTGCTGCTCGTGCCCACCGTCGCCGCCTTCGTGGTGATGGAGCCCGGCACCTCGTACACCACCTTCATGGTGTGCGCGCTGCTCACCGGTGTCGGTGGCGGCAACTTCGCGTCCAGCATGACCAACATCAACTCCTTCTTCCCGCTGCGGAAGAAGGGATGGGCGCTCGGCCTGAACGCCGGGGGCGGCAACATCGGCGTGCCCGTCGTGCAGCTCGTCGGACTCGCCGTCGTCGGGGCGAGCGGCGGGCCGCGTGTGGTCCTTGGGATCTACATCCCGTTCATCCTGCTGTCCGTGCTGTGCGCCGCGCGCTACATGGACAGCATCTCCTCCGTACGCAACGACACCGGCGCCGCCAAGGCTGCCGTGCGGGAGCGGCACACGTGGGTCATGGCGCTTCTGTACGTGGGGACGTTCGGGTCGTTCATCGGGTACAGCTTCGCCTTCGGGCTCGTCCTCCAGACGCAGTTCGGGCGTACGCCGCTGGAGGCCGCCCAGCTCACCTTCATCGGACCGCTGCTCGGCTCGCTGATCCGCCCCGTGGGCGGGCGGCTCGCCGACCGGTTCGGCGGGGCCCGCATCACCCTCGGGAACTTCCTCGCCATGGGGGCCGCGACCGGCGTCGTCGTCATCGCCTCCGTGAAGGAGTCGCTGCCGCTGTTCGTCGGCGCCTTCATCGCGCTGTTCGTGCTCACCGGGCTCGGCAACGGCTCCACGTACAAGATGATCCCGGGCATCTTCCAGGCCAAGGGCGAAGCGCTCGGGCTGACGGGGGAGGAGGCCGCGGCCTACGGACGGCGGCTCTCCGGGGCCTCCATGGGGCTCATCGGCGCGGTCGGCGCGGTCGGCGGGCTCGGCATCAACCTCGCCCTGCGCCAGTCCTTCCAAACGGTGGGGTCCGGGACGGGGGCGTACGTCGCCTTCCTCGCCTTCTACGGTGTGTGCGCGGTCGTCACCTGGGCCGTATACCTTCGCCGGAGGCCCGCGGCCGGCCGTAGGGTTCCCGGTACGGACACGGAGGCGAAGCCGCAGCTCAGCTACACCGAAGTGTGACGTAACACGGCGGACATCACCGTGAACCGGGCCCGTCACGCACCGTTGGCACGCTCGGGCACGGACGACGGCCCTGTCCGCCGCCCAGGACGGACCTTCCCCACCAGCCACCAGCCCCGCGGGATTCAGACGAGACGGACCCCATGCACGCCACTCCATCGAACGACCCGAGCCCGGCCGCGAAGGCGGAGCACGGGCCCCTCGCCGGGTTCACCGTCGGCGTGACCGCGGCCCGGCGCGCCGACGAGCTCGGCGCGCTCCTCCAGCGGCGTGGCGCCACCGTGCTGCACGCGCCCGCGCTGCGCATCGTGCCGCTCGCCGACGACAGCGAACTGCTGTCGGCGACGAAGGGGCTCATCGACCACGCCCCGGACGTCGTGATCGCCACCACCGCCATCGGGTTCCGCGGCTGGATCGAGGCCGCCGAGGGATGGGGACACGGCGAGGCGCTCCTGCGCTGCCTGCGAGGCAGCGAACTGCTGGCCCGCGGTCCGAAGGTGAAGGGTGCCGTACGGGCCGCCGGGCTCACCGAGGAGTGGTCACCCTCGTCCGAGTCCATGGCGGAGGTGCTCGACCGGCTGCTCGGCGAAGGCGTCGCCGGGCGGCGCATCGCCCTGCAACTGCACGGGGAGCCGCTGCCCGGCTTCGTCGAGTCGCTGCGGGCCGGGGGAGCGGAGGTCGTCGGGGTGCCCGTCTACCGGTGGCTGCCGCCGGAGGACCTCGGGCCGGTGGACCGGCTGCTCGACGCGACGGTCGGGCGGGGCGTCGACGCCCTGGCGTTCACCAGCGCGCCCGCCGCCGCGTCGCTGCTCTCGCGGGCGGAGGAGCGGGGCATGGCGGACGAGTTCCTCGCCGCCCTCGGCCATGACGTGCTCGCCGCGTGCGTGGGGCCGGTGACCGCGCTGCCGCTCCAGTCGCGGGGCGTGGACACCGTGCGGCCCGAGCGCTTCCGGCTCGGCCCCCTCGTACAGCTCCTCTGCCAGGAACTGCCCTCCCGCGCGCGGGTACTGCCCATCGCCGGGCACCGCGTGGAGATCCGGGGGCACGCGGTCGTGGTCGACGAGGAGCTGCGGGCCGTGCCGCCCGCGGGCATGGCCCTGCTGCGGGCCCTCGTCCGCAGGCCCGGCTGGGTGGTGGCCCGCGCGGAACTGCTGCGGGCGCTGCCGGGCACGGGCCGCGACGAGCACGCGGTGGAGACGGCGATGGCCCGCCTGCGCACGGCACTCGGCGCCCCCAAGCTGATCCAGACGGTCGTCAAACGGGGCTACCGCCTCGCCGTCGACCCGGCGGCGGACTCCAAGTACGCGGACTGACCGGCGCCCGGGAGCCATGAGCGGGAGTCTCGCCCGGTGGCAGGGGTTCCGGACCCGGCGGGGGACGGGCACTGTAGGGGTACGCAACGGCATTCCTCACCGGTGACCGTGATCCCCAAGGCGGTGACAGACGCATGGCGTTGGGCATGGCCCCGGCTCCGTACGAGCCGCGATTCGACTCGGGGCGCAGCTGCCTCGACCTCGTGGCGACGGACCACCCCGTGGAACGGCTCGACTCCGTGACGGCGCTGCGCGCCTGGCTCGCGGGCGTCGGCCTCGTACCGCCGGACACGCGGCCGGCCGCGGCGAGCCCCCAGTGGCTCGACCACTTCCGGGAGTTGCGCGCGCGGATCGCGGAGCTGGTCGGCGGGGAGATCGACCGGCGGCCCGCGCCCGGCGCGCTGGAGCGCGTCAACGCGCTGGCCGCCGCCGCGCCCCCCGCCCCGTACGCCGTACGCGCCGCCGACGGCACCCTGGTGCGCACCCTGCGCGAGGAACCGGGCTGCGCCGCGCTCGTCGCCGCCGTGGCCAGGGACGCCGTCGACCTGCTCACCGACCCCGCGGCCCGCGTCCTGCTCCGCCGCTGCGAGGGCGACAACTGCCCGCTCGTGTACCTGGACACCTCCCGGGGCCGCCGCCGCCGCTGGTGCTCCAGCGAGGTCTGCGGCAACCGCGAACGCGTCGCGAGGCACCGCCGCAGGGCCGCGCTCGCCCGTACGTGAGCGGCCCCGGGCCCGCGACGCGTCGCCCGCGGCGTTGAACACCATCCGCCTCATCTACGTACCTCCGTCGTGAGACCGCCCGAACCGCGGACACCGGAGGCAGCCGTGCGCAAGGATTCCGCCGTGGCCGATGAACGCCCGCCGTCGCCCCGGCACCGCTCGCGCCAGCCACCGGGACCCGACGAGGAGTTGATGCGCGCGCTCTACCGCGAGCACGCGGGAGCGCTCCTCGCCTATGTGCTCCGCCTCGTGGCGGGCGACCGGCAGCGCGCCGAGGATGTCGTGCAGGAGACGCTCATCCGTGCCTGGAAGAACGCCGGTCAGCTCAACAGGGCCACCGGTTCGGTACGCCCCTGGCTGGTGACGGTCGCACGGCGCATCGTCATCGACGGCCACCGCAGCCGGCAGGCCCGGCCGCAGGAGGTCGATCCGTCGCCGCTGGAGGTCATCCCCGCGGAGGACGAGATCGATAAGGCGCTGTGGCTGATGACACTGTCCGACGCGCTGGAGGACCTGACTCCCGCGCACCGTGAGGTACTTGTCGAGACCTACTTCAAGGGGCGTACGGTCAATGAGGCGGCACAGACCCTGGGCATACCCAGCGGGACGGTCCGCTCGCGGGTCTTCTACGCGCTCCGCTCGATGAAGCTGGCGCTCGAGGAGCGGGGGGTGACGGTATGACCGGGTCCTACGGCCACCACGGCGGGTGGCAGGAGGAGAACATCCACGAGACCGTCGGCGCCTACGCCCTCGGCGTACTGGACGCGTCCGAGGCGACCCGGTTCGAGGCGCACCTCGCCGGGTGCGAGTACTGCGCGCACCAGTTGGAGGAGTTCTCCGGCATGGCGCCCATGCTGGCGGCCCTCGCCGACTTCCCCGCCGGGCACGGCGCACCGGAGATCGGCGAGCGGCTCGCCGCGCGCCCCGGGCCGCGCCTGGCCGAACGCCTGGCCGGCGAGGTGTCCGCCGAGCGGCGGCGCGGGCGCCGCAGGACGCTGCTCCTCGTCGCGGCGGCGGCCGTGCTGATCGTCGGCGGGCCGCTCGCGGTCCTCCCGGTGAGCGGCGACGACGGCGGTTCACGCGACGCCGTGGCCGAGCCGCACCCCACCAGCCCCGCCGAGGACGCCTTCTTCCACCACATGACGGAGAAGTCGCGGGGCACGGACGCGGCGACGAAGGTCAGCGCCACGGTCGGCACCGAGGAGAAGGCCTGGGGCACACACGCCGTCCTGGAGCTGAAGAACGTCAAGGGCCCGCTGAAATGCTCCCTGGTCGCAGTCGGCAAGGACGGTGAGAAGGAGACGGTCACCACCTGGTCGGTGCCGAAGTGGGGCTACGGAATCAAGGACAGCCCCAACAAATGGGCGCGCGGCCCGCTGTACGTGCACGGGGGCGCCGCCATGGACCGCAACGACATCGACCACTTCGAGGTGACCACGCTGGACGGCGAACGCCTGGTCAAGGTCGACGTGTAAGCGCTTCCGGGTGCACAAGCAGGGCCCCTTTCGCGTACGGTGGACGGCTGCTCGGTTCGGTGAGCAGCCGTCTTGAAAGGGGCCCCGGTGGCCGACGTCAACGCAGTAATGCCGTCAGGCACACGCGACCGCGAGATCGAGGTCGAGCAGGACCATCTCGACCAGGTTTACCGGCGCCTCGAGGAGAAGATCCACGAGGCCGAGTTCCTGATGAACGACGCGGCCCAGCGCGGTCAGGTCGGCACGCCGGGCGCGCTCGCCGAGCGCGACGCCCAGGTCTTCAGGGCCGGGGTGCACCTGAACCGGCTGAACAACGAGTTCGAGGACTTCCTCTTCGGCCGCATCGACCTGCTCAGGGGCAAGGACGGCAAGAAGGGCCCCGACGGCGCCTACACGGCGGTCGAGCCGGCGGAGGGCACGATCAGGGAGGACGAGACCGGCAAGCACGCGGACATCGCCGAGACGCTGCACATCGGCCGCATCGGCGTCCTGGACTCCGACTACTCGCCGCTGGTCATCGACTGGCGCGCGCCCGCCGCCGCGCCCTTCTACCGCTCGACCCCGGTCGACCCGGGCCGGGTCGTGCGCCGCCGCGTCATCCGCTCCAAGGGCCGCAGGGTCCTCGGCGTCGAGGACGACCTGATGCGCCCGGAGATCACCGCCCGCCTCGACGGCGAGGAACTCCCGGTGATCGGCGACGGCGCCCTGATGGCCGCGCTCGGCCAGGCCCGCAGCCACTCGATGCGGGACATCGTGGCGTCGATCCAGGCCGAGCAGGACATGGTGATCCGGGCGCCCGCCGCCTCGGTGACGTACGTGGAGGGCGGCCCCGGCACCGGCAAGACGGCCGTGGCGCTGCACCGCGCGGCCTTCCTGCTCTACCAGGACCGTCGCCGGTACGCGGGCGGCATCCTCATCGTCTCGCCGACCCCGCTCCTCGTCGCCTACACCGAGGGCGTGCTGCCCTCCCTGGGCGAGGAGGGCCAGGTGGCGATCCGCGCGGTCGGCTCGCTGGTCGACGGCGCCGAGGCCACGGTCTACGACTCGCCCGCGGTGGCCCGCGTCAAGGGCTCGTCGCGCATGCTGAAGGTGCTGCGGAAGGCGGCGCGGGGGGCGCTCGAACAGGGGCTGGAGCCGCGAGCGGACGGACAGACGCGAACGGCGGTCAACCAGCAGCTCGCCTTCGGCGAGGAGGAGGACGATGCCGAAGGCGGGGCGAGAAGGGACGTCCAAGGCGTCCCCACCCGCCTGCGCGTCGTCGCCTTCGGGCGCCGGCTCGAACTGGAAGCCGACCAGCTCAACCGCATCCGCCACAACGCCCTGGGCGGTACCGCCCCGGTCAACCTGCTGCGCCCCCGCGCCCGCAAGCTGCTCCTGGACGCCCTGTGGTCGCAGTCCGGGGCTGCGGGGCGCCACAGCGATCCCGAGCTCGCCGCCGAGCTGCGCTCCTCCTTCGACGAGGACATCACCTCCGAGGACGACTTCATCTCGTTCCTCGACGCCTGGTGGCCGGAGCTGACGCCCCGCGGCGTCCTGGCCGCCATGGGCGACGAGCGGCGCCTCGGCCGCTGGGCCCGCCGGGTCCTCAACTCCGGCGAGACCCGCAAGGTCGCCCGCTCGCTGCGGCGCGAGGGCCTGTCCGTGCACGACGTCGCGCTGCTCGACGAGCTCCAGGCGATCCTCGGCACGCCGCACCGGCCGAGGAAGAAGCGCGACCTGGACCCGCTCGACCTGCTCACCGGCCTCGAAGAGCTGATGCCGCATCGCGAGGAGACCCAGCGCGAGCGCGCCGAACGCCTGGCGGCGGAGCGCACCGAGTACGCCCACGTCATCGTCGACGAGGCGCAGGACCTCACGCCCATGCAGTGGCGCATGGTCGGCCGCCGCGGGCGGCACGCCACCTGGACGGTGGTGGGCGACCCGGCGCAGTCCTCCTGGTCCGACCCGGACGAGGCCGCCGAAGCCCGTGACGAGGCGCTGGGCTCCCGCCCGCGCCGGCGCTTCACGCTCACGGTCAACTACCGCAACCCCGCCGAGATCGCGGAGCTCGCCGCCAAGGTCCTCGCCCTGGCGATGCCGGGCGCCGCGTCGCCGTCGGCGGTCCGCTCCACCGGCGTGGAGCCCCGCTTCGCCGTCGTACGGGGCGGGGACCTCGCCGCCTCGGTGCGCGAGGAGGCCGCGCGGCTCCTGGACCGGGTCGACGGCACGGTCGGCGTGGTCGTGGCGATGAACCGCCGCGAGCAGGCCGCCCGCTGGCTCGCCGGGCTCGGCGACCGCGTGGTGGCGCTCGGTAGCCTGGAGGCCAAGGGCCTGGAGTACGACGCGACGCTCGTCGTCTCGCCCGCGGAGATCGCCGACGAGTCCCCGGCGGGCCTGCGTGTCCTGTACGTGGCGCTGACGCGCGCGACCCAGCAGCTGACGGTCCTGTCGGGCGAGCGCGACGACCCGGACGCGCAGGGCGTGCCGGATCTGCTGCGGGACTAGGGCCTGTCGTTTGGTCATCTCGGCGTCGCGGGGTCTGGCACGCACTCCCCCACGCCTGAACGGCGCGGGGGGACCCCCACCGGCGTTGTCGTCGGTTGCCAACTCCCCCAAGCTCTCGGCTCCGCTCGAGCAGGGGGCACCCCCATCGCGTTGTCGCCCTCCTCCGCCTTGCAGCTGCACGCACCAGACCCCGCTCCGGCCAGGCTCAAAGGCACCGCCCCTACAGCCGACCTGATCCAAACGACAGACCCTAGGGGCTGGATTCGCCTCACGGGCATGAGGCGGCACGAGGCGGCATGAGGGGGGCCTGAGGGTCTTCCCTCCGGGTGGTGCGGTGTTACCTTGGATGTGGCACCGGCTCGATCCAAGCCCCCGGGCCCAACCATCGTCGCTACGAGCGACCACTTGCCGCGAGGCGAGCATGGCGGGTCGGTGTCATGAACGTAGAGAGGCCCACGTCACATGGTGGCGTGGGCCTCTTTCTGTTTCCGGCCACTTCTCGTATGGTGGAAACAAGTTTCCGAAAATGAAGCCCCACTGAACCCCAGCGGCCGATGAACAAAACGTTCTCAATCCGGGGCGGCTACCACGTACTCAGCGGTAGGTGCGACCATCGGACGGCAAGAGCTACAAGGTGAAAGCAGAGGAAGTCGGCCATGGCAACGGCGCCCAGCGTCTCCTACTCGATGACGGTCCGGCTGGAGGTGCCCGCGAGCGGAACCGCGGTCTCCCAGCTCACCACGGCCGTCGAGTCATCCGGGGGCTCGGTCACCGGCCTCGACGTCACGGCCTCCGGCCACGAGATGCTGCGGATCGACGTGACGATCGCGGCGTCCTCCACCACGCACGCCGACGAGATCGTCGAGCAGCTCAGGACCATCGAGGGCGTCACCCTCGGCAAGGTCTCCGACCGTACGTTCCTGATGCACCTCGGCGGCAAGATCGAGATGGCGTCCAAGCACCCCATCCGGAACCGTGACGACCTCTCGATGATCTACACCCCGGGCGTCGCCCGGGTCTGCATGGCCATCGCGGAGAACCCCGAGGACGCCCGCCGCCTCACCATCAAGCGGAACTCCGTTGCGGTCGTAACGGACGGCTCCGCGGTGCTCGGCCTCGGCAATATCGGCCCGAAGGCCGCGCTGCCGGTCATGGAGGGCAAGGCGGCCCTCTTCAAGCGCTTCGCGGGCATCGACGCCTGGCCGCTCTGCCTGGACACCCAGGACACCGACGCCATCGTCGAGATCGTCAAGGCCATCGCCCCCGGCTTCGCGGGCATCAACCTGGAGGACATCTCCGCGCCCCGCTGCTTCGAGATCGAGGCCAGGCTGCGCGAGGCCCTCGACATCCCCGTCTTCCACGACGACCAGCACGGCACGGCCATCGTCGTCCTCGCGGCCCTCACCAACGCCCTGCGCGTGGTCAACAAGAACGTCGGCGACGTGCGCGTGGTCATGTCCGGCGCGGGCGCGGCGGGCACGGCCATCCTGAAGCTGCTGCTCGCCGCGGGCGTCAAGAACGCCGTCGTGGCCGACATCCACGGCGTCGTGCACGCCGGCCGCGAGGACCTCGTCGGCACCGAGGTGGACTCGCCGCTGCGCTGGATCGCCGACAACACCAACCCCGAGGGTCTCACCGGCACGCTCAAGGAGGCCGTCGTCGACGCCGACGTCTTCATCGGCGTGTCGGCCCCGAACGTCCTGAACGGCGACGACGTCGCCGCCATGGCCGACGACGCCATCGTGTTCGCGCTCGCGAATCCGGACCCCGAGGTCGACCCGGCCATCGCGCGCCAGACGGCGGCAGTCGTGGCCACGGGACGCTCGGACTTCCCGAACCAGATCAACAACGTCCTGGTCTTCCCCGGCGTCTTCCGCGGCCTGCTCGACGCCCAGTCGCGTACGGTCAACACGGAGATGATGCTGGCCGCCGCGGGCGCCCTCGCCGACGTCGTCGCCGAGGACGAGCTGAACCGGAACTACATCATCCCCAGCGTCTTCAACGACAAGGTCGCGGGCGCGGTGGCCGGAGCGGTGCGCACCGCCGCCAAGGCCGCGGGGGCCGCTGTGACAGGCCCCACGGTCTAGTCCAACGGCGCGTCGCGGGACCCTGCCCCCACGGGCCCCCTCTAGGGTGGCTTGGCAGCAGGCCTCCCACGCCCCACTTCCGGGGACGGCGGACGCTTTCCGTGTGACCCCTGAGGGCGCCGGATTGGCTTTACCGCCGCAGGTGGGGGCAGGATGCGTAATCGGGCGCGAGGGTCTGACTCAGGACCCGGGTCCGGGGACTGTCCGAGGACCCTGGCAGCATCGTCTTCGCTGTGCCCATCATGCGGCTCTGCCGCGTGGCACGCCTCAACGGCAAAAGAACACGGGAGTACAAACATGAACCGCAGTGAGCTGGTGGCCGCGCTGGCCGACCGCGCAGAGGTGACCCGCAAGGACGCCGACGCCGTGCTGGCCGCGTTCGCCGAGACCGTCGGCGAGATCGTTGCCAAGGGCGACGAGAAGGTCACCATCCCCGGCTTCCTGACCTTCGAGCGCACCCACCGTGCCGCTCGCACCGCCCGGAACCCGCAGACCGGCGAGCCGATCAACATCCCGGCCGGCTACAGCGTCAAGGTTTCGGCTGGTTCCAAGCTGAAGGAAGCGGCTAAGGGCAAGTAGCCTCGAGCAGCTTCAAAGGGGCGGTCACCCGTTGCGGGTGGCCGCCCCTTTGGGTTGCCGTCTAAAGAATGGCCTCAAACGCCGGCCGGGCTGACGCCGTTACAGCGCCGCCTTGCCGGGGAGCTCGACCTTCGCGCCCAGTTCCACCAGCTTGTCCATGAAGTTCTCGTAGCCCCGGTTGATCAGGTCGATGCCGTGGACGCGGGACGTGCCCTGCGCCGCGAGGGCCGCGATGAGGTACGAGAAGCCGCCGCGCAGGTCGGGAATGACCAGATCGGCGCCCTGGAGCTTCGTGGGGCCGCTGACGACCGCCGAGTGCAGGAAGTTGCGCTGGCCGAAGCGGCAGTGGGAGCCGCCGAGGCACTCGCGGTAGAGCTGGATGTGCGCGCCCATCTGGTTGAGCGCGGAGGTGAAGCCGAGCCGCGACTCGTAGACCGTCTCGTGGACGATCGAGAGGCCCGCGGCCTGCGTCAGGGCGACGACGAGCGGCTGCTGCCAGTCCGTCTGGAAGCCCGGGTGGACGTCCGTCTCCAGGGCGATCGCGTCGAGCGAGCCGCCCGGGTGCCAGAAGCGGATGCCCTCGTCGTCGATCTCGAAGGCACCGCCCACCTTCCGGTAGGTGTTCAGGAACGTC
The DNA here is from genome assembly GCF_055587985.1 of Streptomyces sp. NPDC046335. Taxonomy (NCBI): domain Bacteria; kingdom Bacillati; phylum Actinomycetota; class Actinomycetes; order Kitasatosporales; family Streptomycetaceae; genus Streptomyces; species Streptomyces sp. NPDC046335. The sequence goes on from NZ_JBVJFF010000001.1 coordinate 87,926, forward strand.
ATCATCGAGCGCTGCTGGGCGCCGCGGACGTAGATGTTGCCTTCGGTCGCCAGGGCCGCGGAAGCCCAGGAGGCGGCCTCCAGGCGGTCCGAGAGGGCGTGGTGGTTGTAGCCGCCGAGGCTGTCGACACCGGTGATCCGGATGGTCCGGTCGGTGTCCATGGCGATGATCGCGCCCATTTTCTGCAGGACGCAGATGAGGTCCTCGATCTCCGGCTCGACCGCGGCGTTCGAGAGCTCGGTCACGCCCTCCGCGAGCACGGCGGTGAGCAGGACCTGCTCGGTGGCGCCCACGGACGGGTACGGCAGCTTGATCTTCGTGCCGCGCAGCCGCTGCGGGGCCTCCAGGTACTGGCCGCCCTCGCGCTTCTCGATGGTCGCGCCGAACTGGCGGAGCACCTCGAAGTGGAAGTCGATCGGCCGGCCGCCGATGTCGCAGCCGCCGAGGCCGGGGATGAAGGCGTGCCCGAGGCGGTGCAGGAGCGGGCCGCAGAAGAGGATCGGAATGCGCGACGAGCCCGCGTGGGCGTCGATGTCGGCGACATTCGCGCTTTCCACGTGCGACGGGTCCATGACGAGTTCGCCCGGTTCCTCGCCGGGGCGGACCGTCACGCCGTGCAGCTGCAGCAGGCCGCGTACGACACGGACGTCGCGGATGTCGGGGACATTGCGCAGCCGGCTCGGCGCGCTGCCGAGCAGCGCGGCGACCATGGCCTTGGGCACGAGGTTCTTCGCGCCGCGGACACGGATCTCGCCCTCAAGCGGGGTTCCGCCGTGGACAAGCAGGACATCGTCGGTGACGGTCATGAATCTCGCGTTCCGATTGAATGGACGGGGGGACCAAAGGGCAAGCGTAATGGCCGCGTACCCCCGTTCCGTAAGGGTGAGGGCGTCCAGATCAGGTCAGGAGTTCGTGACAACACGAACCGTACGTATCCGGACGCTCTGGGTCACTGCCCGCCGTGTGCGCTCCGTCCGCCTCCTTGCGCCCTGAGCTGCATTCACTCACGTACGCCCATAGCCTCCCCGTGCGGGGGGAAGATGCGGGATCATGTCGTTCATGACCGAGGTGTCCTCCCTCACAGGGCGGCTGCTCGTGGCCACACCGGCCCTGGCGGACCCGAACTTCGACCGCGCGGTGGTGCTGCTCCTCGACCACGACGAGGAGGGCTCGCTCGGCGTGGTCCTGAACCGCCCCACGCCGGTCGACGTCGCCGACATCCTGGAGGGCTGGGGCGACCTGGCGGGAGCCCCGGGCGTCGTCTTCCAGGGCGGCCCCGTCTCGCTGGACTCGGCACTGGGCATCGCCGTGGTCCCCGGCGACGAGGCGTCCGCCGCGGGCTCCAGGTTCCGCGGGGGCGGCGGTGATCCCGTGGGCTTCCGCAGAGTGCACGGCGCGATCGGCCTGGTCGACCTGGAGGCCCCGCCCGAGCTGCTCTCCCCGGCCCTGGGCAGCCTGCGGATCTTCGCCGGGTACTCGGGGTGGGGCCCCGGCCAGCTGGAGATCGAGCTGGCGGACGGCGCCTGGTACGTGGTCGAGTCCGAGCCCGGCGACGTCTCGTCCCCGGACCCGGAGCGGCTGTGGCGCGCGGTCCTCAGACGCCAGCGCAGTGAACTGGCGATGGTGGCGACCTATCCGGACGACGCCTCGATGAACTGAGCGAGATAGCGCTCGGCCAGGGGGTGCGCGTCCCGCGCGGGGACCGCCAGGCGCACGGCGACGGGCGGGGCGTTCTTCAGGCGTACGTAGCGCAGCGCGGGGTGGGAGTGTCTGCGGGCCACCGGCTCGGGGGCCACGCCGACTCCATGGCCCGCGGCGACCGCTTCCAGCCACTCGTCGAAGTTGTCGGCGGTGCAGGCGAGGCGCGGGCGGCGGTGCTCGGGCCACAGGTCGGGCCGGGTCGTGCCGGTGACCGTGTTCACGACCAGGGGCAGCTCCGCGAGCTCCGACCAGTCCACGACGCGGCGGCCCGCGAGCTCGGCCGCGCCGCGGGCGACGACCGCGACGCGGGGTTCGTGCAGCAGTACGTGTGAGCGCACCGGGCTGCCGGGTGCGATGTCGCCCCGTACGACCGCCACGTCGCACGCCCCCGACTTGAGGCCCGCGAGGGGCGCGTCGCGCCGGACCAGGCGGACGCCGGCGCCGGTGGCCGCCTCGAACGCGGCGTTGAGCGTGGCGCAGGCCTCGGGCAGCAGCGAGGTGAAGCCGAGCCGCAGGAGCGGCGGCTCGGTGCCCGCGGCGGTGCGGAGGGTGGCGTCCAGGCGGCCGAGCAGGGGGCCGAGGCCGTCGCGCAGCCGTTGGCCCGCCTCGGTGAGGGCGACGCGCCGCGTGGTCCGGTCGAGCAGCCGCGTCCCGAGGCTCTCCTCCAGGGCCCGCACGGTCCGGGTGAGCGCGGGCTGCCCGACGCGGAGCCGGTCGGCGGCGTGCGTGAAGCTCAGCTCGCCGGCCACGGCGAGAAACCCCCGCAGATGCCGCAACTCAACACCGAGAAGGGCATCCGCCCCCGCGCGCCCTGCCCCCGCGAGCCCCGCCGCCGCGTGCTCCGCCCCTCCGTGGCCTGCCGCCTCGCGTCCCGCCTGTTCGTGGCCTGCCGCCTCGCGTCCCGCCCCTCCGTGGCCTGCCCCAGAGTGCCCCGCCCCTTCGTGGCGTGCCGCCTCGCGTTCCGCGTCTTTGTGGCCTGCCCCTGCGTGCCCTGCCCCTTCGTGGCCTGCCGCCTCGCGTTCCGCGCCCTCGTGCCCCGCCCCCGCATGCTCATCGCCCGCATGCCCTGCCCCCGCGTGCCCCGCCACCTCACGCCCCGCCACCTCGCGCCCCGCCACCTCGCGCCCCGCACCCGTATCCCGCACGCCGCCCTCATCCCGTACGTGATCCATGCCGCCCCAGCATAAATGGGCTCCGTCGGCATTTCCCCCGGGATGCGGAGGGTGCCTACGTTTCCGTTCCGCCGCGCTTAGCGGCCCGGAGACAGAGGGAGTTGAACGCCGTGCGCAAGGTATGGCTGCTGATGCTGGGGGCCTTCACGCTGGGGCTCGATGCCTATGTGATGGCCGGGCTGCTGCCGGTCGTCGCCGGGGATCTGGGGACCACCGTCTCGCTCGCGGGGCAGATGGTCACCGTCTTCACGCTCGCCTACGCGGTGAGCGCGCCCCTCGTCGCGGGAGCGGCCGCCGGGCCGAGCCCCCGCGTCCTCATCATCGGCGCGCTCGGCGTCTTCACCCTGGGCAACGCCCTGACCGCCCTGGCGCCAGGACTCGCGGTGCTGCTCCTGTCCCGGGCCGTGGCGGGCGCCGGGGCCGGGGTGTACTCCGCGCTCTCCACCGCGGCCGCGGCCACGCTCGTACCGGAGGAGCGGCGCGGCCGGGCGCTCGCGCTGGTGATGGGCGGGATGAGCTCCGGCACGGTCCTCGGGGTGCCGCTGGGTGTGCTGCTCGCAGACCACGCCGGGTGGCGCGCCACCATGTGGGTGGTGACCGCGCTGGGGGCGCTCGCCCTCGCCGGGCTCGCGGTGTGGCTGCCCGCCGTGCCCGCCGACCCCCCGGTGCCCGCCCGGACGCGGCTCGCGGCCCTCACCGACCGGGGTGTCGTCCCCGTCGTCGGCGTCTCCTTCCTCGCCGCGGTCGCGAGCCTCGGCCTCTACACCTACCTCGCCCCGGTCCTCGGCTCGGCGGGCGGCGTGGCCGAGAGCGACCTCGCCCCCTATCTCTGGGCCTGGGGCATCGGCGGGGTCCTCGGCAGCGTGGTCGCGGGGCCGCTGGTGGACCGTACGGGCAGGGCGGCCGTGCTGGTGGGCGGGATCATGGCCGCCCTCGCCGTCGCCGTGGGCGTGCTCCCGCCGCTCGGCGCCGCCGCGTACCCCGCGCTGGTCCTGTGGGGCGCCGCCGGCTGGGCGCTCCAGGTCCCGCAGCAGCACCGGCTCCTTGCCCCGCGCGCCGAACGCGGCACGGTCGCCCTCGCGCTCAACAACTCCGCGCTCTACCTGGGCAGCGCGGTCGGCTCCGGCCTGGCGGGAATCGCCCTCTCCGCGGGGCTCGCGCCACGCCATCTGCCGTGGGCGGCGGCCGCGGTGGCGGGGGCGGGGCTCGTGCTGCACCTCGTGACGGCGCCTTCGCGGAAGGCTCCGGGAGCCGGTCGCTGCCAGGACGCCGCGCGCGTGAGTACCCTTGGCAACCATGAGCACTCTTGAGCCCGAGCCCGAGCCCGAGCGCGGGGCAGGTACGGGGACCCTCGTAGAGCCGGCACCCCAGGTGTCGCACGGTGACGGCGACCACGAGCGCTATGCGCACTACGTCCAGAAGGACAAGATCATGGCGAGCGCGCTCGACGGCACCCCCGTCGTCGCGCTCTGCGGCAAGGTGTGGGTCCCCGGCCGCGACCCGAAGAAGTATCCCGTCTGCCCCATGTGCAAGGAGATCTACGAGTCCATGAACGCCGGCGGTGACAAGGACAAGGGCGGCAAGGACGGCAAGAAGTAGTCCTGTCCTTCGTAGGCCTTCCTAGGCCTTCCTAGTCCTTCGTAGTTCTTCGTAGCCCTTCCGGGGGCTTGTTCTACCGCTGTACTCCGCTCTGAACGGAAGGGGCGTTGCGCCTGCCGCAACGCCCCTTTTGCGTTGCGCAATCGCGTGACAGCCTTCTGTGGCATGACCTTTGAGCAGCTGATCCCGGCGCCGAACAGCGCCCGCTGGGTGGCTCCCACCCCAGGTTCCCTCCCGCTCGACGACGACACCGTGCTCCGCGCGGGGCCCGGCACCGAGGGCGTCGCGCGGTGGCTGCGCGCCACGGTCGGCGCCGCGACAGGACTCCGCCTCCCCGACGCCCCGGAGGACGGGGAGGCGCAGGGTGGCGAAGGCCGCGGCGGCATCGTGCTGCGGATCGACGGAAGCCTCGCGGCCGAGGCGTACCGCCTCACCGCGGAGGACGGCACGGTCCGCATCGAGGGCGGCGCGGCCGCGGGCGTCTTCTGGGGCGCCCAGACCTTCCGCCAGCTCCTGGGGCCCGACGCCTTCCGGCGCGCGCCGCTCGACCCCACGCGCGCGTGGTCGGTCCCCACGGTGGCCATCGAGGACGCCCCGCGGTTCCGCTGGCGCGGCATGATGCTCGACGTCTCCCGGCACTTCATGCCGAAGGACGGCGTCCTGCGCTACCTCGACCTGCTCGCCGCCCACAAGCTCAACGTCTTCCACTTCCACCTCACCGACGACCAGGGGTGGCGCGTCGAGATCAAGCGCCACCCGAAGCTGACCGAGACCGGCTCCTGGCGGGCCCGCTCCAAGTGGGGACACCGCGCCTCCCCTCTCTGGGAGGAGCGCCCGCACGGCGGCTACTACACGCAGGACGACATCCGAGAGATCGTCGCCTACGCCGACTCCCTGCACATCGCCGTCGTCCCCGAGATCGAGATCCCCGGCCACTCGCAGGCGGCCATCAGCGCCTACCCGCACCTCGGCAACACGGACGTCGTCGACACCGGGGCGCTGACCGTCTGGGACACCTGGGGCGTCAACCCCAACGTGCTCGCCCCCACCGAAGAAGTGATCCGCTTCTACGAGGGCGTCTTCGAGGAGGTCCTCGACCTCTTCCCCTCCACCTTCATCCACGTCGGCGGCGACGAGTGCCCCAAGGACCAGTGGAAGGCCTCGGCCACCGCGCAGGCCCGCATCAAGGAGCTCGGGGTCGACGGCGAGGACGGCCTCCAGAGCTGGTTCATCCGCCACTTCGACCGGTGGCTCACGGCACGCGGGCGGCGGCTCGTCGGCTGGGACGAGATCCTGGAGGGCGGCCTCGCCGAAGGCGCCACCGTCTCCTCCTGGCGCGGCTACCGGGGCGGCATCGCCGCGGCCCGCTCGGGCCACGACGTCATCATGTGCCCCGAGCAGCACGTGTACTTGGACCACCGGCAGCACGGCGGTCCCGACGAGCCGATGCCCATCGGCTTCATCCGCACTCTTGAGGACGTCTACCGCTTCGAACCCGTTCCCGCCGAACTCACCGAGGAGGAGGCCGCGCACGTCATCGGCGCCCAGGCCAACGTCTGGACCGAGGTGATGGAAAACCAGGGCCGCGTCGACTACCAGGTGTTCCCGCGCCTCGCCGCCTTCAGCGAGGTCGCCTGGGGCAGGCTGCCCGCGCCCGCCGAGCGCGACTTCGCCGGTTTCGAGCGGCGGATGACGGCCCATTACGCGCGACTTGACGCACTCGGCGTCGACTACCGGCCGCCGAACGGACCGTTGCCGCACCAGCAGCGGCCCGGTGTGCTCGGCCGCCCGATCGAGGGGCCGCCCCCGAACGTGTGAGGCGGTCGCCGCACGCCCGTTCCCGGCGGCTCGCGCGCACGCGCGGCTGCCGGGAACCCCGGCGGGGACCCCGTGGCGGCAGTCGGCGCAAGGCTCCCAAGTGCCACCGGAGAGGGGCGAATCGCCCCGACCGTCAACGGAGTACGAAAACGGCATATCCCCCTGGTCTACGGACGAATGCCTCCTAGCGGACCCCCGCGTCGGGCCCCGGTGAAGATGTGCCAGAGTTGCCACGTCCGGGTTGTGAGCACGTACCGTACGGCGGAGCAGGCGTAACGGTGACACGTCGCGAACGGCGAGCACTTCACGTACGTGTCGTACGTGAGGGACGCGGCCGGGCATCGGGAAGGGGCAGCCGGTTTTGACCACGCACGCACCGCGGGCGGCACAGGCACCGCAGTCGGTGAAGCTGCCCGCCACGCTCGATGAGGCAGTGGCGGCGCTCGCCGCCATGCCCGCCGCCGTGCCCGTCGCCGGCGGCACCGACCTGATGGCCTCGGTCAACTCCGGGCAGCTCCGCCCCGCCGCCCTCGTCGGCCTGGGGCGCATCAGCGAGATCCGCGGCTGGCAGTACCAGGACGGCCACGCGCTCCTCGGCGCGGGACTCACCCACGCCCGCATGGGCCGTCCCGACTTCGCCGCCCTGATCCCCGCCCTGGCCGCCGCCGCGCGCGCCGCGGGGCCGCCCCAGATCCGCAACGCGGGCACCCTCGGCGGCAACATCGCCTCGGCCGCGCCCACGGGCGACGCGCTGCCCGTGCTGGCCGCGCTCGAAGCCGTCCTGATCATCGCGGGGCCCGGCGGCAACCGCCGTGAGATCCCCGTGTCGCACCTGCTCGCGGGCATGGAGATGCTCCGCCCCGGCGAGCTCATCGGTTTCGTGCGCGTGCCGCTGCTGCACGCCCCCCAGGTCTTCCTCAAGGCGACCGGACGCACCGGACCGGGCCGCGCGACGGCCTCCGTGGCGCTGGTCCTCGACCCCGCGCGACGCGGCGTGCGGTGCGCGGTCGGCGCCATCGCGCCGATGCCGCTGCGGCCCCTGGAGGCCGAGGAGTGGGTCGCCTCCCTGATCGACTGGGACGGCGGGCGCGGCAGCCTCGTGCCGGAGGCGGTCACCGCCTTCGGTGAGTACGTGGCATCCGCCTGTATCCCGGACCAGCCACCGGCGGCCGACGGCACCGAACAGCCGCTGTCGCCCGCCGTACTGCACCTGCGGCGCACCGTCGCCGCGCTGGCCCGACGAGCACTGGGGAGGGCACTGTCGTGAGCGACGACCGGAGCAACGAGGGCGGCGGCTGGCAGCCGCATCCCCAGGGCGAGTACGACTCGGACGCCACGGCGTTCGTGCAGCTCCCCGAAGGCATGCTGGACGCGCCGCTCGCCGCGCCCGGGCACGGCTATGTACCACCGCCGATAACGGTCACCCCCGCCACCGCGGACGCCACCGACCCGGCGGCCACGGGCACGTGGGTCATGCCGCCCGAGCTGACGGGGGCGGCCGGCGCGGTGCGCTGGCCGGAGGCCGGCACGGCCCAGGAACCCGAGCCGCACCACGCGGAGCACCACGGCTACGACCCCCGGGCCACCGGCCAGTGGAGCTTCACCGAGCAGGAAGCGGCCGAACAGCAGCCGTACGGGCAGGACTACGGACACCACCAGGGCCACGACGGCCACCAGGGCTACGCCCAGGGTTACGAGCAGCAGTACGGGCAGGGCGGCACCGGCCACGACGGCACCGGGCACGACGTCACGGGGCAGTGGTCGATCCCCGTCGCGGGCGGCGACCTGCCGGACGAGTCCGGCGAGTACTCCGCATCGGCGCTGACGGCGGACGGAGCCACCCCGGAGGCGACGCGGTTCAACGCCTGGACGGGCGGCGGCACGCCTCCCGCGACCCTGCCGGGCGGCGCGCCCGCGCCGTGGGCGACGGGCGCGGGGGCCGGTGCGCCGTGGGGCGCGCAGGCACAGGCACCAGCACCGGCGCAGGACGCAGGGCCGCAGCTTCGGGAGGCCCCGGAACAGACGGCTCCGGCGGGCGCGGGCCACCCGGACGGGGAGAACCCGTTCGAGCGGACGACGCTGCTGAGGGCGATCAGCGTGCCCGAGGTCGAAAGGCCGGCCTCCGACCGTGGCTCCGGCCGGTCCGTCGGGGCGCCGGGGCACCCGGAGGCCGCCGAACCGGCCGCCGACGCCATGGCGCCCTTCGACGCGCGCCCTCAGCAGGACCCGACCGCGGAGCCCGCCGAGCCCTTCGAGGACATCGAGCCGGACGAGCCCGTCGAGCAGGCGGGCCCCGAGGAGCCGATCGGCTCCACGGAGACCGAGCGGCCCGAGCAGACTGAACAGGCCGAGCGGACCGAACAGGCCGAGCAGGCCGAGCCGGTCGAACCTGCCGGGGCCTTCGAGCCCGCCGATCAGGGCGATCCAGGCGAGCAGGGCGATCCGGTCGGCCCGGGCGATGCGGGCGATGCGGGCCATCCGGGCGGTTCCGTCGAGCCGGAAGCCGCCGCCTCGGCCCCGGAGCAGGACGAAGCCGCCGACGGCCCGGACCCCGAGGCCGCAGGCCCCGAAGAGGCGGGCGAGGCGGACGAATCCGCCGAGCCCCCGGCCGCCCCCCTCCACGACGACCACCCCCTCCTCTCCTACGTCCTGCGCGTGAACGGCACCGACCGTCCCGTCACCGACGCCTGGATCGGCGAGTCCCTGCTCTACGTCCTCCGGGAGCGGCTCGGCCTCGCGGGCGCCAAGGACGGCTGCTCGCAGGGCGAGTGCGGCGCGTGCAACGTCCAGGTCGACGGGCGGCTCGTTGCCTCCTGCCTGGTGCCCGCCGCGACCACCGCGGGCAGCGAGGTCCGTACCGTCGAGGGCCTGGCCGTCGACGGGCAGCCCTCCGACGTGCAGCGCGCCCTCGGGGCCTGCGGCGCGGTGCAGTGCGGCTTCTGTGTACCGGGCATGGCCATGACCGTGCACGACCTCCTTGAGGGCAACCCCGCTCCCACCGATCTGGAGACCCGCCGCGCGCTCTGCGGCAACCTCTGCCGCTGCTCGGGCTACCGCGGTGTGCTCGACGCCGTGCGCGAGGTCGTCGCCGAGCGCCAGGCCTCCGCCGCTGCCGAGCAGGCCCCGGCGCCCGATGAGCACACCGCCGAGGGCCGCATCCCGCACCAGGCGGGACCGGGCGCGGGCGGTGTCCACCACCAGCACGAGGGCCCGTACGAGAACGGGTACGACGCGACGTACGGCGGCGCCCCAGGCGGCCCCTACGAGGCGCCCCACCCGTACGAAGGACCCGAAGGACCACAGGGGCCGTACGGCCGGGACGGAGGCCGGGCGTGAGCGGCGAGACCATCACCACGGCCGATCCCGCCGACGGGCGGGACGCCGAGCCGACGCAGGGCATCGGCGCGTCCCTGGCGTCGGCGGAGAGCCGCGCCAAGACGGAGGGCACCTTCCCCTACGCCGCCGACCTGTGGGCCGAGGGCCTGCTGTGGGCGGCGGTCCTGCGCTCCCCGCACGCGCACGCGCGCATCGTCTCCATCGACACCAGCCACGCCCTGGAGATGCCGGGCGTGCACACCGTCATCACGCACGAGGACGTGCCGGGCGAATCGCTGCACGGCCGCAGGACGGCGGACCGGCCGGTCTTCGCCTCCGACGTCGTGCGCCACCACGGCGAGGCCATCGCCGCGGTCGCCGCCGACCACCCCGACACCGCGCGGATGGCCGCCGCCGCCGTCATCGTCGAGTACGAGGTGCTCGAACCGGTCACGGACCCCGAGAAGGCGTTCGAGGCCGAGCCGCTGCACCCCGACGGCAACCTGATCCGGCACATCCCGCTGCGGCACGGCGACCCCGAGGCCGCGGGCGAACTCGTCGTCGAGGGTCTCTACCGCATCGGCCGCCAGGACCCGGCGCCGATCGGCGCGGAGGCTGGCCTCGCGGTGCCGCGTCCGGATGGGGGAGTGGAGCTCTACATCGCCTCCACCGACCCGCACGCCGACCGCGACCGCGCCGCCGCCTGCTACGGCATTCCGCCCGAGCGCGTGAAGGTCGTCGTCACCGGCGTGCCCGGCGCGACCGCCGACCGCGAGGACGCGAGCTTCCAGCTTCCCCTCGGACTGCTCGCCCTGCGCACGGGGTGCCCGGTCAAGCTGACGGCGACCCGCGAGGAGTCCTTCCTCGGCCACGCCCACCGCCACCCCACGCTCCTGCGCTACCGCCACCACGCGGACGCCGAGGGCCGCCTCGTCAAGGTCGAGGCGCAGATCCTGCTCGACGCAGGGGCCTACGCGGACACCTCGTCGGACGCCCTCGCCGCGGCCGTCTCCTTCGCCTGCGGCCCCTACGTGGTGCCGAACGCCTTCATCGAGGGCTGGGCCGTCCGTACGAACAACCCGCCCTCCGGGCACGTCCGCGGCGAGGGCGCCATGCAGGTGTGCGCCGCGTACGAGGCCCAGATGGACAAGATCGCCAAGAAGCTGGGGACCGACCCGGCCGAGCTGCGGCTGCGCAACGCCATGGCGACCGGCGACATCCTGCCCACCGGACAGACGGTGACCTGCCCCGCCCCGGTCGCCGAACTCCTCGGCGCGGTCAGGGACTTCCCCCTGCCCGACCTGCCCAAGGACAGCCCCGAGAGCGGGTGGCTGCTGCCCGGCGGCCCCGAGGGCGCGGGCGAACCGGCCGCCGTCCGGCGGGGCGTCGGCTACGGCCTCGGCATGGTCCAGCTCCTCGGCGCCGAGGGCACCGACGAGGTCTCCACCGCCACGGTGAAGGTCCACGACGGCGCGGCGACCGTGATCTGCGCGGCCGTCGAGACCGGCCAGGGCTTCACCACGCTGGCCCGGCAGATCGTCCAGGAGACGCTCGGCATCGACGACGTCCGCGTCGCGCCCGTGGACACCGACCAGCCGCCCGCGGGCCCGAGCTGCCGCGGCCGTCACACGTGGGTGTCGGGCGGTGCCGTGGAGCGCGCGGCGAAGATGGTGCGCACCCAGCTCCTCCAGCCGCTGGCCCACAAGTTCGGGATGTCCACCGAGCTGCTCCAGATCACCGACGGCAAGATCACCTCGTACGACGGCGTGCTGTCCACGACGGTCACGGAGGCCCTTGAGGGCAAGGAGCTCTGGGCCACCGCCCAGTGCCGCCCGCATCCGACCGAGCCGCTCGACGAGTCCGGGCAGGGCGACGCCTTCGTCGGCATGGCGTTCTGCGCGATCCGCGCGGTCGTCGACGTCGACGTCGAGATGGGGTCCGTACGGGTGGTGGAGCTCGCCGTCGCCCAGGACGTCGGCCGCATCCTCAACCCCGCCCAGCTCAGGACCCGCATCGAGGCGGGCGTCACGCAGGGCGTGGGCGCGGCGCTCACGGAGAACCTCCGCACTCCGCGCGGCATCGTCCGCCACCCGGACCTGACCGGCTACGCCCTCCCCACCGCCCTGGACGCCCCCGACATCCGCATCGTGAAACTGGTGGAGGAGCGGGACGTCGTCGCCCCCTTCGGCGCGAAGGCGGCGAGCGCGGTCCCGGTCGTGACGTCCCCGGCGGCCATCGCCTCGGCGGTCCGCGCCGCGACGGGCCGCCCGGTCAACCGCCTCCCGATCCGGCCGCAGGCGGCCGTCGCCCAATAATCGCGGGCCCCGCGTGGGCGGCCGGTGGCACCATGGGCCGCATGACCACCTCTGACCCCACCTCCGCCTCCGCCCCCGCGCCCGCCCTCTCCGGTGTCGTCGTCATCACCGGCATCATGGCCTCCGGAAAGTCCACGGTGGCGCAGGCACTCGCCGAGCGGCTGCCCAAGGCCGCGCACGTACGGGGTGACGTCTACCGGCGGATGATGGTCTCCGGCGGCCTGGACTACGAGCCGGGCGCGGGCGCCGAGGCCGAGGCCCAACTGCGCCTGCGGTACCGCCTCTCGGCGTCGACGGCGGACGCGTACGCGGACGCCGGTTTCACCGCGGTCGTCCAGGACGTCATCCTGGGCGAGGAGTTGAAGACGTACGCGGAGCTGGTCCGCACCCGCCCCCTGTACGTCGTCGTGCTCGCCCCGCGCCCCGACGTGGTCGCCGCCCGCGAGGCGGGCCGCGGCAAGACCGGCTACGGCGCGTGGACGGTGGAGGACCTCGACACCGGCATGCGCGAGACCACGCCGCGGATCGGGCTGTGGCTGGACAGCTCGGAGATGTCGGTGGAGGAGACGATCGACGCGATCCTCACGGAGCGGGAGACGGCGCGGGTGGCGTGACCCTGGCGCCGCCTCAGGTGCGCCGACCGGCGGTACTCGTCAGGACCGGGGTCACGGCCAGCAGGCCGACGTCCTCGGGGTGGACCAGGGTCGGGAGGACGACCTCGGGCGCCGGGAGCCGGCGGGGGCGGTCGGCCACGAGAGGCAGGGCGGCCCGCCAGTGCATCATGGGCGGGTCTCCCCGGCGGCCGAGCACCGCCGCGTCGGCCGAGCGGCCGGGGGAAGCGGGGCGGATCGCGGAGAGACGCGGGAGCGGTGGGGGCGAGGGTGGCGGCGGTGGCGTGAGAGCCGCCTCGTCGAGGATCTGCTCCCACTCGACGCTCGGATAGCCGAAGACACGGCACGCCCACGTCCGTCCGCCGCCGCCCGCCTCGCGGCACACCAGATCGGCGCGGATCTCCAGGACTCCCCGGTGCCCGTCCGGCGCCGGGAGGCGCAGCCGCCTCATCGCGGTGGGGCCGGTGTGCGGCCAGAGCAGGGTGCCGTCGTCGGCGCCCCCGATGATGGGGGCGGGCCGGTGGTTCAGATGGACGGTGACCTTGGCCTCGTCGAGGTCGGAACCGGCGGTCTGCTTGATGACGGCGACGACTTCAGGGGCGTCGTCACCGGCGTGGACGTCGCTCTCCACCAGGATGAACTGCGGGCAGTCGGCCCTGTCCCGCTCGTCCCGGGCCCGTGTCGTCTGCTCGCGCAACTGTTCCGTCTGGGCCACGGCCGACAGCTTCGACACCCTGACCTGCCACCACGCGACGGCCACGGCGCCGCCGGCCACGGCGGAGTTCGCCGCCGTGATGTAGTCCCCAGCCTCCACCCCGTACCTCTCGCCCGTGGCCGCTCACGTTCGCCGACGCCATTGTGGCGTCGGGAGGGCGCGGGGGCGGGGGTAACCGGCGAGATACGCACGGAAGTTGGACACGGGCCGGGGCGGCACGGCCCTCCGTGCCGCCCCGCGCCGCCAGAGGCCGTGGCGGGAATCGAACCCGCGTTACTGGATTTGCAGTCCAGCCCCTCAGCCACTCGGGCACACGGCCAAGTCGTCACCTTGACTCCTCGAACGTAGCGGCGGCCGGGCGGCACGCTCAAGGAATCACCGCGTGCCGCAACGGGACTGCCATGCGCCGTTCACGAAGGGAGCCCGCATGCGTGGGGCGTCAACTAGGCCAAACCTTGACCTAGTTGGGTTCTAACGTGCTGCTTGTCCGAAGGAGCGGTACCAACGGAAGGCGGCCACCATGCCCGACACCACGAGCCTCGACCAGCCGACGGTCACCGGCGAGCGCGCCGACCTGCTGGAGACGCTGGCCCAGCACCGGACCATGCTGCGCCACACGGCCCGTGACCTCACCGACGAGCAGGCCGGCCTGCGCACCACCGCGAGCGAACTGTGCGTCGGCGGCATCATCAAGCACGTCACCTCGGTCGAGAAGGTGTGGACCGCGTTCATCCAGGAGGGCCTGCCGGCCCTCGGCGCCGTCACCGACATGACCGACGACGACTGGGCCCAGCGGGCGGACGAGTTCCGGATGCAGCCCGGCGAGACGCTCGCGGGCGTACTGGACGCCTACGAGGAAGTCGCCGCCCGCACCGAGGACGTGGTGCGCGGCCTGCCCCACCTGGACGTGTCCCACCCCCTCCCGGAGGCCCCGTGGTGGGAGCCCGGCGGGTCGTGGACGGCCCGCCGGACGCTGCTGCACATCATCGGCGAGACCGCGCAGCACGCGGGGCACGCCGACATCATCCGCGAGTCCCTGGACGGCGCCCTCAGCATGGGCTGAGTCACGTTCCTCGGGAGAGACCTACGACTAAGGGACCCCCGAAGTCCCGCCCCTCGACAGGGGTGAACAACTCGGACGCCACTTACCCTGGCGTCCATGACCGACACCGCCCCCGACACCGGCGTCACCGCCGCACCCAAGGCCCCGCCGAGCCGGGAGAACCCCGGCGTCCTGCGCAAGCCCTACCGCGCGCTGAGCATCGGCATCGTCTCCGTCGTTCTCCTCATCGCCTTCGAGGCGACCGCCGTGGGGACGGCGATGCCCGTGGCCGCGCGGGAGCTGGACGGGGTCTCGCTGTACGCCTTCGCCTTCTCCGGGTACTTCACCACCAGCCTCTTCGGCATGGTGTTCAGCGGGCAGTGGGCCGACCGGCGGGGGCCGCTCGGGCCGCTCGCCGCCGGGATCTCGCTGTTCGCGGCGGGGCTGCTGCTGAGCGGGACCGCCGGGACGATGTGGCTGTTCATCGCGGGGCGGGCCGTGCAGGGGCTCGGCGGCGGGCTCGTCATCGTCGCGCTGTACGTGGTCGTCAGCCGGGCCTACCCCGAACACCTGCGCCCCTCCATCATGGCGGCGTTCGCGGCGAGCTGGGTCGTGCCGTCCGTCGTGGGTCCGCTCATCGCGGGGACCGTCACCGAACACCTCGGGTGGCGCTGGGTCTTCGTCGGCATCCCCGTCCTCGTCGTCGCGCCGCTCGTCCTCGCGCTGCCCGCGATACGGCGGACCGCCGCGGGGCCCGTCGACCCGTCGGCGCCCGTCGCCCCCTACGACCGGCACCGCATCCGCCTCGCGCTGGGGATCTCGCTGGGGGCGGCCCTCCTCCAGTACGCCGCCCAGGACCTGCACTGGCTCTCGGTGCTGCCCGCCGTGCTGGGGGCGGTCGTCCTCGTGCCCGCCGTGCTCGGACTGCTGCCCCGC
Organism: Streptomyces sp. NPDC046335; assembly: GCF_055587985.1. Taxonomy (NCBI): domain Bacteria; kingdom Bacillati; phylum Actinomycetota; class Actinomycetes; order Kitasatosporales; family Streptomycetaceae; genus Streptomyces; species Streptomyces sp. NPDC046335. The sequence goes on from NZ_JBVJFF010000001.1 coordinate 103,150, forward strand.
GGCACGTACCGGGCCGCCCGCGGGCTGCCGTCCGTGGTGCTGCTGCGCGGTGTCGCCGCGGGGTCCTTCATCGCCGCCGAGTCCTTCGTGCCGCTGATGCTCGTCACGCAGCGGGGGCTCAGCCCGACCATGGCCGGACTCTCGCTGGCGGTGGGCGGGGCGACGTGGGCGCTCGGATCGTACGTACAGTCGCGGCCCCGCATGGAGCCCCACCGCGCGCGGCTCATGGTCACCGGCATGCTCCTGGTGGCCGCCTCGATCCTCGCGGCGCCGACCGTCCTCGCCGAGGCCGTGCCGGTGTGGGTCGTCGCCGTCGCGTGGGCGTTCGGCTGCTTCGGCATGGGCATGGTCATCGCCTCCACGAGCGTGCTGCTGCTCAAGCTCTCGCCCCCGAAGGACGCCGGCGCCAACTCGGCGGCCCTCCAGATCTCCGACGGCCTCTCCAACGTCCTCCTGCTGGCCGCGGGCGGCGCGGCCTTCGCCGCGCTGGGCGGCGGCACGGTGGGCGCGGGCCACGGAACGGACGGCGTCGCGGGCTCCCACCCGGCCGCGTTCGTGGCGGTCTTCCTGCCGATGGCGGCGGTCGCGCTGGTGGGCGCCTGGGTCGGCACCCGGCTGCGGGCGCGGACGCCCGACGCCTGACGGGGGGCGCCGCCGGGGCGCCGCCGGGGCTTCGCGGAGCGGTACCGCGGTCGCCCGGCGGCGCCATGTGATGCCTGTCGCACCGGAGCCCCGCGGCCTCGTCGGCCAGGGGAGGTGTCAACGCGGCACCGGTAGGGTGGCCCGGTTGTCGTACGTACCCGAGCAGTCAAACGCGGAGACCGTGACTACCACCAGCGCCGCCGCCAACTCCTCCCACCACCTCTCGCCCGCCTTCCCCGGCCGCGCCCCCTGGGGCACCGCCAACAAGCTGCGTGCCTGGCAGCAGGGCGCGATGGAGCGGTACCTCCAGGAACAGCCGCGAGACTTCCTCGCCGTCGCCACCCCCGGCGCCGGCAAGACGACGTTCGCGCTCACCCTCGCGTCCTGGCTGCTGCACCACCACGTCGTGCAGCAGGTCACCGTGGTCGCGCCCACCGAGCACCTGAAGAAGCAGTGGGCGGAGGCCGCCGCCCGTATCGGCATCAAACTGGACCCGGAGTACAGCGCGGGCCCGCTCAGCAAGGAGTACCACGGGGTCGCCGTCACGTACGCCGGTGTGGGCGTGCGCCCCATGCTGCACCGCAACCGCTCCGAGCAGCGCAAGACGCTCGTCATCCTCGACGAGATCCACCACGCGGGCGACAGCAAGTCCTGGGGCGAGGCCTGCCTCGAGGCGTTCGAGCCGGCGACGCGGCGGCTCGCGCTGACCGGTACACCGTTCCGGTCCGACACCAACCCGATCCCCTTCGTCACGTACGAGGAGGGGAACGACGGCATCCGGCGCTCATCCGCCGACTACACCTACGGCTACGGAAGCGCCCTCGGCGACGGCGTCGTGCGGCCCGTCATCTTCCTCTCCTACAGCGGCAACATGCGCTGGCGCACCAAGGCCGGTGACGAGATCGCCGCGCGGCTCGGCGAGCCGATGACCAAGGACGCCGTCAGCCAGGCCTGGCGCACCGCCCTCGACCCCCGCGGCGACTGGATGCCGAACGTCCTCAAGGCCGCCGACAAGCGGCTCACCGAGGTCAGGAAGGCCATCCCCGACGCCGGCGGCCTCGTCATCGCCTCCGACCAGGACTCCGCGCGCGCCTACGCCAAGCTGATCCGGGAGATCACCGGGGCGAAGGCGACCGTCGTGCTGTCCGACGACACGGGCGCCTCCAACCGCATCGATGACTTCAGCGCGAGCAACGACCGGTGGATGGTCGCGGTCCGCATGGTGTCCGAGGGCGTCGACGTGCCGCGCCTCGCCGTCGGCGTGTACGCCACCACCATCTCCACGCCGCTCTTCTTCGCGCAGGCCGTCGGCCGTTTCGTACGGTCCAGGCGGCGCGGCGAGACCGCCTCCGTCTTCCTGCCGACCGTCCCCGACCTGCTCACCTTCGCCAACGAGATGGAGGTCGAGCGCGACCACGCCCTCGACAAGCCGAAGAAGGAAGGGGAGGAGGACCCCTACGCCGAGTCCGAGAAGGAGATGGACGAGGCGAACAAGGAGCAGGACGAGGACACCGGCGAGCAGGAGCAGTTCTCCTTCGAGGCGCTGGAGTCCGAGGCCGTCTTCGACCGCGTGCTCTTCGACGGCGCGGAGTTCGGCATGCAGGCGCACCCGGGCAGCGAGGAGGAGCAGGACTACCTCGGCATCCCCGGGCTCCTCGAACCCGACCAGGTGCAGATGCTGCTCCAGAAGCGGCAGGCCCGGCAGATCGCCCACAGCAGGAAGAAGCCGGACGAGGAGGCCGACCTCCTCGAAATGCCCGCCGAGCGGCGCCCGGTGGTCTCCCACAAGGAACTCCTCGGGCTGCGGAAGCAGCTGAACACGATGGTCGGCGCGTACGTGCACCAGAGCGGCAAGCCGCACGGCGTCATCCACACGGAGCTGCGGCGCACCTGCGGCGGACCGCCGAGCGCCGAGGCCACGGCCGGGCAGCTCAGGCAGCGCATCGAGAAGGTACAGGAGTGGGCCACGCGCATGAAGTGACGCGTGAGGCGCCTGGTGTTTTTGTTGCGCCCCCCGCGTAACGGGGCAATGGGGGGCGCTAGGGGCGTCTCCGTGCCCGGATTCTGGACGGAGTCTTCCGCTGAGCGGGACGGCCTCGCTAATGTCCCGAGCTACGCACACGCCCCGTGGCAGCGCCGCCGCGGAGCGCAGCCGGTGTTCCGACCGGCGGCCTCTGACGCGCGTCGCCCACGGGACCGGCGGCGCAACCGCCGCGTAAGGGGGTCGCCGTCCTCACTTAAGGAGTGGGCGTCGTGACCGCGGAGACTTCCCAGACGCTCGACCGAGGACTGCGTGTCCTCAAGCTGCTGGCCGACACCGACCATGGCCTCACGGTCACCGAGCTCTCCAACAAGCTCGGCGTGAACCGCACCGTGGTGTACCGCCTGCTCGCCACGCTCGAACAGCATGCCCTGGTCCGTCGTGACCTCGGCGGCCGTGCCCGCGTCGGGCTCGGGGTGCTGAGGCTCGGCCGCCAGGTGCATCCGCTGGTGCGCGAGGCCGCGCTGCCCGCGCTGCGCTCGCTCGCGGAGGACATAGGGGCGACGGCCCACCTGACCCTCGTCGACGGTACGGAGGCCCTCGCGGTCGCCGTGGTCGAGCCGACGTGGACGGACTACCACGTCGCCTACCGGACGGGTTTCCGTCACCCGCTGGACCGGGGCGCCGCCGGACGCGCCATCCTCGCCGCCCGGCAGAACCTGGTCACCGACCCGGGGTACGCGCTCACCCACGGCGAACTGGAGGCCGGCGCGAGCGGGGCCGCGGCGCCGCTGGTCGGCGTGACGGGGATAGAGGGCAGCGTGGGCGTGGTGATGCTGGCGGACTCCGTGCCGGAGCGGGTGGGGCCGCGGGTGGTGGACGCGGCGCGGGAGGTCGCCGACGCGTTGCGCTGACCGCGCGGTTTGAGCGGTTTCTCTTGGCTCGGTCCATCGCCGGCTGCGCCGAGCTCGTCCTCAATCGCCGGACGGGCTTGGTCTTCGCCGGCTGCGCCGAGCTTGTCCTCAATCGCCGGACGGGCTCAATCCCTGGCCTGACGGGCTCAATCTTCGTCCGGGCGGGCTCAGGCGTCGGCGGTTGTGCGGGTCGCGTTAGATTGATCCCGTGCTGTTCTCCCTCTCTCGTCTCACGCGTCCCCAGGTTCTCGCCGTTTGCGCGCTGCCCGTGGTGGCTCTGCTCGCTGTCGCGGGGCTCGCGCCGTTGCCGTTCGCCGTGGCTCAGCCGGGGGGGACCACGAACGTCCTGGGGAAGCATGAGGGGAAGCCGGTGCTCACCATCACCGGGGTGCCCACCCGTAAGACCGAGGGCGCGCTGCGCATGACGACGATCGTGGCCACGGGGCCGCAGATGGACGTGCGGCTCGGCGACGTGATCGACGGGTGGTTCCGCACGGACCGCGCGGTGATGCCGAAGGACTCGGTCTACCCGACCGGGGACAACGTGAAGGAAGTCGAGAAGCACAACCTCGGCGACATGAAGAAGTCGCAGGACGACGCCACGGAGGCGGCGCTCGCCTACCTCAAGGCGAACGGCGTCGACAACACCGGCAAGGTGAAGGTCGAGGCCGACCTCGGCAAGATCGGCGGCCCCAGCGCGGGCCTGTTCCTCTCGCTCGGCATCATCGACAAGCTGGACGGCGACGGCGACGGCAGCGGCAGTGACCTGACGGGCGGCCGCACCATCGCGGGCACCGGCACGATCACCGCCTCAGGCGAGGTGGGCGCGGTCGGCGGCGTGGCCCTGAAGACCCAGGCGGCCCGCCGCGACGGAGCCACGGTCTTCCTGGTCCCGAAGGACGAGTGCGCGGACGCCGAGGCGGAGAAGCCGAAGGGGCTGCGCCTGATCCCGATCACCACGCTGAAGGGGACGGTCGACGCACTGCGAGCCCTGAAGAAGAACGGCGACGTCCCGAGCTGCTGACCAGCCGCAGGCCCAGTTCGACCATGGTCCAGCCCACTCGCGTACGGAGCCGGGGGCGCCGTTTCCGTAAGGGCGCCGCTCGCCGTAGGTCGGCGGAGCGGGCGTGGTGCAGCAGCAGGTGTATGTCGGAGTGCATGGCTGGGTCCTCTCACTCGGTGGAACGGGTCGGGAAGACGTGCGTGTGCAGCCGGACCCTGGCGGAGTCCGGGGTGTCCGGGTCCACCGCAAGCGGGCGGTAACTCTCGATGAGCGCACTCAGCTTCTGGTTCAGCTCGGCGGTCAGCTCCGGCGTCAGCCGCAGGCTGTAGTCGCTCATGTCCGCGCTCTCGGTCCACTCCTTCGGCCACTCGCGCATCGTGCCGAGCCAGGTGGACAGCTCCTGGGCGTGCAGCGTCGCGTTCTCGTGGAGGTAGAAGTCGGCGGCGCCACGGACGGCGGGGTCCGGGTCGTGGCGCAGCGACTCGTCGAAGTAGGTGCCCTGGTGGCTGGAGCGCCACCAGCGTTCGCGTCCCTTGCCGCGCTCGGGGTCGTCCTCGACGAAGCCGTACGCGGCGAGCTGGCGCAGGTGGTAGCTGGTGGCGCCGCTGGACTCGCCCAGGCGCTCGGCAAGTTGGGACGCGGTCGCGGGGCCGTCGAGCCGCAGCGAAGCGAGCAGCCGCACCCGCAGCGGATGGGCGAGCCCGCGCAGCGTACGGGGGTTGAGCGTGTGGAGCTTCCGGGGCTCGGGCTGTTCCGTCATGACAGTGAGCGTAGAGATGCAGAGACTTCGTTGCAACGGATTCTTTGCAACTAAGTCTTTGTAACTCTCGTTCTCCCATGGAGCCCGGTCGTCCTACTCCTTCACGAAACCCTCCTCGACCAGCCAGTCCTTCGCCACCTCGTGCGGGTCCCTGCCGTCCACGTCCACCTTCGAATTGAGGTCACGGGCCACCGTGTTGTTCAGCTTCGCCGTGATGGGGGCCAGGATGTCCGCGATCTGGGGGTGCTTCTCGAGGGACTTGGTGTTGATCTCCGGGGCCGCGTTGTAGTTGGGGAAGAAGTGCTTGTCGTCCTCCATCGTCGTCAGGTTCATCGCCTTGATGCGGCCGTCCGTGGTGAAGACCTCGCCGTAGACGCACTTCCCCTTCGACGCCTGGGTGTAGATGATCCCGGTGTCCATCTTGGTGATGTTGGAGGAGGGGATGCTCATCCCGTACTCCTTCTGCATGCCCGGCAGTCCGTCGTCGCGGGACGCGAACTCGCTCTCCACGCAGAGCGTCACGGCCCCCGGGTCCTTCTTCGACAGTGCCGTCACGTCCGAGAGGGTCTTCGTGCCGTACTTCGCCGCGTTCTTCGCGTTCATCGCCAGGGCGTAGGTGTTGTTCAGGGTCGCCGGGGCCAGCCATGTGACGCCGTTCTTCAGGTCCGCGTCCCGTACGGCCCGCCACTGCTCGTGCGGGTCCGTGATCGGGTCCGTGTTGCCCTGGTACGTGATCCATGCCGTGCCCGTGTACTCGTACATGGCGTCCGCGTCCCCGCTCTTCACCGCCTCGCGCGCGCCGATCGAGCCCTGGATGCCCGTGCGGTCGAGCACGTCCGCTCCGGCCGCCTTGAAGACGATGCCCATGATCGCGCCGAGGATGAGCTGCTCGGTGAACTCCTTGGACGTGACCGTGAGATCGACGCCCTTCAGGGGGAGGCCCTTGCCGACGGAGCCGGGCCGCACGTCGTCCACCATCGGGCTGCCGCTGGTGAGACCGCAGCTCACGAGCAGGGCGCCCGCCACCACGGCGACCGCCGTCGTACGCGTCGTGACCCTCATGTCCGCACCTCCAGACCGCGTGGGCGCAGGAACAGTTCGGCCACGGAGGCCAGCCAGTCCACCAGCAGCGCCAGCGCGATCGTCAGGATCGAGCCGAGCATCAGGACCGGCATGCGCTGGTTCGTCATCCCGGTGGTGATCAGGTCGCCGAGGCCGCCGCCACCGCCGAACGTGGCGAGGGTGGCCGTGCCGACGTTGAGGACGAGTGCCGTCCGTACGCCCGCCAGGATCAGCGGGACCGCCAGGGGGAGTTCCACCTTGGTCAGGACGCCCATCGGCGACATGCCGATGCCGCGCGCGGCCTCCAGGAGCGTGGGGTCGTTCGCCTTCAGGCCCGCGATGGTGTTGGAGAGGACCGGCAGGACCGCGTAGATGATGATGCCGATCAGCGCCGCCCTCTTGCCGATGCCGATCCAGATCACGAGCAGCGCCAGCAGGCCGATCGCCGGGGTCGCCTGGCCCATGTTGGCCAGGGCCATCGCCCCCGGGGCCGCCTTCCGCAGCTTCCTGCGGGTCAGCAGGATGCCGAGCGGGATGGCGATGATCAGTACGAAGAAGGTGGAGATCACCGTCAGTTCGATGTGCTGGCGCAGGCGGAGCCAAACGTTGCCGTCGGCCAGCGCGTTCCGCGAGATCGAGTCCAGGTCCGCCTGCTGGAACCACAACCAGGTCAGCAGCAGGACCACCGCGAGCACCGCGGGCAGGAACGTGAGCTTCTGCCAGGTGACCCGCCGCGGCTGCCCCCGCGGTGCCGGTGGCGGCGGGGCCTCCTGCTCGCCCTCGCCGATGTCGCGGAAGGCGAGGCCCTTGACCTCGTGCTCGCCCTCGGGGCGGTGTTCGTGGGGCCTCATGCCTTCGACTCCCCCGGGGTGCCCTCCTGGGCCTGGTGCGTCACCTGGGCCCGCTGCTCCTCCAGTTCGTGCTGGTGCTCGATGGCGTCGAAGCGGTCGGCCTCCAGCATCTCGTGCACGGAGTTCATCAGCGTCTCCATGTCGACCACGCCCGTGTACTCACCGCGCCGACCGGTCACCGCGACCCGCCCCGCGTTGTCCGTGAGGACCGCTTCAAGGGCGTCGCGCAGCGTGGCGTCACGGGTCACCGTGTCGTGCACGAGGGTGCCCGCGCGGGCCAGCGAACCCCTGGCGCGCATCAGGTCGCCGCGCCGCAGCCACTTGTAGGGGCGGCGCCGCTTGTCGAGCAGGAGCAGTTCGTTGGTGCCGTGGGCGCGCAGGGCGTCGAAGATGTCCTGGAGCGGGGTGTCGACGGTCACCGTCGGGATGTCGGCGATCTCCACGTCGCGTACGCGGGTCAGGTTCAGCCGCTTGAGCGCCGCGCCCGCGCCGACGAAGCCGGAGACGAAGTCGTCCGCGGGGTTGGTGAGGATCGCCTCCGGGGTGTCGAACTGCGCGATGTGCGAGTGCTCCCGCAGGACGGCGATGCGGTCGCCCAGCTTGATCGCCTCGTCGAAGTCGTGCGTGACGAAGACGATGGTCTTGTGCAGCTCCCGCTGGAGCCGGATCAGCTCGTCCTGGAGGTGGTCGCGGGTGATCGGGTCGACGGCGCCGAACGGCTCGTCCATGAGGAGGACGGGCGGGTCGGCCGCCAGGGCGCGGGCCACACCGACCCGCTGCTGCTGGCCGCCGGAGAGCTGGCGGGGGTAGCGGCCGTGGAACTCGGCCGGGTCGAGGCCGACCAGGTCGAGCATCTCCTCCACCCGCTGTCTGACCCGCGTCTTGCCCCAGCCGATCATCTTCGGCACGAGCGCGATGTTCTGGGCGACCGTCATGTGCGGGAAGAGGCCGGACGACTGGATCGCGTACCCGACCTTGCGGCGCAGCTTCACCGGGTCGATGTCGGTGACGTCCTCGCCGTTGATGCGGATGCGGCCGCCGGTCGGCTCGATCAGGCGGTTGATCATCTTCAGCGTCGTCGACTTGCCGCAGCCGGACGGGCCGACGAAGATGACCGTCTCACCCGCCTTGATCTCCATGCTGACGCTGTCGACGGCCGGTTCGGCGCTCCCTGGATAGCGCTTGGTGAGGTTCTCCAGCTCGATCGTCGCCCCGGAAGTGGCGGAGACGGCGGAAGCGGGCCCGGCGGCATCGTCCGCCGTGGCGCCGGAGCCGCCGGCGGTGGTCTCGGACGTCTCAGACACGGATACCCCTCGGGATCGTCAGCCGGCCGATCAGGACGTACACGGCGTCGAAGAGCAGCGCCAGGATGACGATCCCGAGCGTGCCCGCGAGCACTTGGTTGAGCGCGTTCTTGCTGCCGAGCGAGCCGATGCCGCGGAAGATCTCGTTGCCGAGGCCGGGCCCCGACGCGTACGCGGCGATGGCCGCGATGCCCATCAGCATCTGCGTGGACACCCGGATGCCGGTCAGGATCGGCGGCCAGGCGATCGGCAGCTCCACCCGGAAGAGCCGGGCGAAGCGGGACATCCCGATGCCCTTCGCGGCGTCGACGAGCGTCGGGTCGACGCCCCGCAGCCCCACGATGGCGTTGCGCACGATCGGCAGCAGGCCGTACAGGGTGAGGGCGACGACGGTCGGCGCCACGCCGAGACCGACGACCGGGATGAGCAGGCCGATCATGGCGAGCGAGGGCACGGTGAGGATGGTTGAGGTGACGGTCGTGGCCACGTTGCCCGCCCACTCGCTGCGGTAGGTGAGGACGCCGATCACCACGCCGATGACGGTGGCGACGACCATGCACTGGAAGACGGCGCTGGCGTGCTGGTACGCGTCGGTCAGCAGTTGCTGGTGGCGGCTGCCGAGGTAGTCCCAGAAGTTCACTGAAGTGCTCACCTCGTTCTTCCGGAGGACTCAGGGGTCTTCGGACGCCTGCTCCACCAGCGGGATGATCCGCAGCGGAACGGGGTTCTCCATGACGATCGCGGTGGAGGCCCGGACGATGCCATCAAAACCCACGACCCGGTCGATCACACGTTGGAGATCGGCGTTCGAGCGGGCCACGAGGCGGCAGAGCATGTCGCCGTGGCCGGTGATGGTGTGCAGTTCGAGGACCTCGGCGACGCCCGCCAAATGGGCGCGCACATCCGCACCCTGGCCTTGTTTGATCTCCAGCGTCGCGAAGGCCGTGACCGGGTAGCCGAGCGCGGCGGGGTCGACCTCGGGGCCGAAGCCCCGGATGACTCCATTGGACTGAAGGCGGTCCATGCGCGCCTGCACCGTGCCGCGCGCGACGCCGAGCCTGCGCGAGGCCTCAAGGACCCCGATGCGGGGCTCCCGCGCGAGGAGCACGATGAGCCTGCCGTCCAGATGATCGATCGCCATACGGCCTCCGCGGTGGTCATGATGTACAGATAGCCCGGCCATCCTGGTCCGTCACTGAGCAGTTTGACCACTGAAAACTCGAACTATTGCGCACCTTGTAAATCGGCGGGAGTCTCGGGCCATGACTGAGACAACCACTCACACCACCCCCGTGACCGCGCGCGAGGCCGATCCCTTCCCGGTCAAGGGAATGGACGCGGTCGTCTTCGCCGTGGGCAACGCCAAGCAGGCCGCGCACTACTACTGCACGGCCTTCGGCATGAAGCTCGTCGCCTACTCCGGACCGGAGAACGGCAGCCGCGAGACCGCCAGTTACGTGCTCACGAACGGCGGCGCCCGTTTCGTCCTCACCTCCGTCATCAAGCCCTCCAGCGACTGGGGCCACTTCCTCGCCTCCCACGTGGCCGAGCACGGCGACGGCGTCGTCGACCTCGCCATCGAGGTGCCGGACGCCCGCGCCGCGTACGCCTACGCCGTCGAGCACGGCGCGAGCGGCATCACCGAGCCGTACGAGGTGAAGGACGACAACGGCACGGTCGTGCTCGCCGCCATCGCCACGTACGGCAAGACCCGGCACACGCTGGTGCAGCGCACCGACTACGACGGTCCATACCTGCCCGGTTTCGTCGCCGCGAAGCCGATCGTCGAGCCGCCGGCCAAGCGGACCTTCCAGGCGATCGACCACTGCGTGGGCAACGTCGAGCTCGGCAAGATGAACGAGTGGGTCGCCTTCTACAACAAGGTCATGGGCTTCACGAACATGAAGGAGTTCGTGGGCGACGACATCGCGACCGAGTACAGCGCGCTGATGTCGAAGGTGGTGGCCGACGGGACCCTGAAGGTGAAGTTCCCGATCAACGAGCCCGCCATCGCCAAGAAGAAGTCGCAGATCGACGAGTACCTGGAGTTCTACGGCGGCGCAGGCGTCCAGCACATCGCGCTCGCCACGAACGACATCGTGGAGTCCGTGCGCACCATGCGCGCGGCGGGTGTCCAGTTCCTCGACACCCCCGACTCGTACTACGACACGCTCGGCGAGTGGGCCGGTGAGACCCGCGTGCCCGTCGAGACGCTGCGCGAGCTGAAGATCCTCGTCGACCGCGACGAGGACGGGTACCTGCTCCAGATCTTCACCAAGCCGGTCCAGGACCGGCCGACCGTCTTCTTCGAGATGATCGAGCGGCACGGCTCGATGGGCTTCGGCAAGGGCAACTTCAAGGCGCTCTTCGAAGCGATCGAGCGGGAGCAGGAGCGGCGCGGCAACCTGTAGTCACCGCCCGCCGGGGCCGCCCCCGGCTCGTCCTCGGACGCCGGACGGGCTCAGATGTCCCCGCCCGTCCGGCGTCTCGCGAACTCCAGCGAGTACGTGAAGATCTCCTCGGCCCTCTCCTCCGGCGCGCCGAGCCACCCGTGGTCCGCCTCCGGCACGGTCCACAGCTCGGCGCGCGCCCCTGCGTCCCGCAGGGCGGCCGCGAGCGACGCGCTGTGCGAGTGGTCCACCATGGTGTCCCTCTCGCCGTGGACCAGCAGGAACGGCGGCGCCCCCGGGTGGACGCGGGCCAGCGGGCTGCCCGCCGAGGCCAGGCCGGGGACGGTCGCGGGAGCCGCGCCGAGGAGGAGCGCCTCGGGGGTGGCGGGGTCCTCCGGGGCGAAGGGGCCCCGCGGGACCGTCAGGTCGCTCGGCCCGTACCAGATCACGGCGCCCGCAAGCGGCGGCCCGGCGGTGTCCAGGGCCAGGTGCGAGGCCAGGTGGCCGCCCGCGGACTCGCCCCAGACCACGGCCTTGCCGGTGTCGACGCCGAGTTCCGCCGCGCGCAGGGTGAGCCAGCGCAGTGCGGCGCGCAGGTCGTCGAGCTGGGCGGGGAAGACGGCCTCGCCGCTGAGCCGGTAGTCCACGCAGGCCACGGCGAGGCCCGCCGCCGCGATGCGCGCGAAGGGGTTCGGCGCCCAGTGCCTCGTACGCGGGCCCATGTCGTCGCGCCGCCCCCGGCGCCAGGCGCCGCCGTGCACGAAGAGCACCAGGGGAGCGGGGCGGGACGCGGGCAGCCAGAGGTCGAGTTCGAGCGGCCGGCCGCCCGCCACCTCGGCGTACGGCACCCCGCGCAGCTCGCGCACGCCGGGCTCGCGCGGGGCCGGGGGCGGCAGCGGGGCGTGGTCGGGGTGCGGCGCGGCGATGAGCGCCCGCACGGACGGCCCGGCGGCTGCGGTCACTGGGCGCGCCACTGGTGGTCGGGGAGGAAGCGCACGTCGTACTGCTCGGGGACGCTGCGGAACTTGGCGGGCTCAGGGACGAGCGGCCGGTGCGGCAGGCCGTGCTGCTCCGCGGGGGCGCCGAGGTTCTCGAAGAACCGCTCGAAGGTGCCGCCGGGGCCCGCGGCGACCCCGACGACCTGGCTGTGGTGGCGCTCCATGCGGTAGGCGTGGCGGCAGTTCTTCGGTACGAAGCCGAAGTCGCCGGGGGTGAGCAGCTTCTCCTGCTGGACGCCCTCGGTGTCCTCGACGAAGAGCCGGACCGCGCCCTGGGTGATGTAGAAGACCTCGTGGGTGTCGGCGTGCACGTGGGCGGGGATGAGGTCGCCCTTGGGGCCCTCGACGGTGAAGAAGTTGAAGGTGTTCTCGGTCTGCTCGCCGCCCGCGTAGACGGTGATCAGGTCGCCGAACAGATGGGCGCGGTCACCCTCGCCCTTCTCGATGAAGTAGGGCTTGCCGGGTTCCGCGGGGATGCGGGAGGTGGTGCGGTAGCGGGTGGCGTACTCGATGGTCATCGCTGCTCCTCGATCGGTGAACGTCAGGTAGCCTGACATTCATGAGGCCGATCGGGCAACCCTCGGCGCAGCAGTCAGTGAGGAAACATGCCGTCCACCCGCCACAACCTCCCCCAGCTCCTCGGCGACGCGCGCCGCTGGTTCGACGAAGGCCTGCTCGCCGCCATGGAGGCCGGTGGCTCGGCCCCCGTGTCGCCCACGCAGGTGCAGCTCTTCGCCGTGCTCGACGACGCGGGCACCACGGTCTCCGAGCTGGCGCGCCGCATGGGTGTCACCCGGCAGACCGCGCACCAGGCCGTGCACGGCCTCGTCGCCGCCGGGCTCCTTGAGCAGGTTCCCGACCCCGCGTCCGCCAGGCAGCGGCTCATCAGGCGCACCGCGGAGGGCGAGCGCGCGCACCGCACGGCCCACGCCGTCCTCGACCGGATGGAGGAGGTCGTCGCCGAACGCATCGGCAAGGACCTCGCCGACGCCCTGCGCGCGGCCCTCGAAGCCCCGTGGGGCCCGCCCGCCCCCTGAGGTCAGTCGGAGTCGCCCGAAGCCGCCTTGCGCTTCGACGGCTTGGGTTTCGGCTTCGGCATGGGGTCGGGCTTCTCGCCCGGCGGGGCGTAGACCTGGTCGGGCCCGCCCGCCGACGGCTCGCCGAGGCGCTCCAGGGCCGCCTTCGCGGCGGGCGCGGCCAGCGGCGAGAAGTAGGGGTTGATCTGGAGCGCCTCGCGGAGATGGCGGCGCGCCGCCCCGTACTCGCCGAGCTGCCGTTCGATCTCGCCCCGGTGGTAGGCGAAGAGGGCGCTGCGCGGCCCCTTCTTGATCGCCTTGGTGACGTACTTCAGGCCCGCCTTGCTGTCCCCGGAGCGGTGCAGCGCCCAGCCGAGCGCGTCCGCCGTCTCCGGATTGCGGTGCACCGCGTACTCCGCCGTGAGCCGCTGCACCGCGATCTCCGGGTCCCCGTGGTCCGCCTCGTAGATGCCGAGGACACGCTGCTCGTTGACGCCGCCCGCGCTCACCTCCCGCACCCGCTTGCGCAGGTCGGCGTACTGCGCCCGCGCCGCGGGCCGCAGCTTCAGCGACTGGTACAGCTCACCGAGCTCCAGGGCGTACTCGGGCAGCGGCTGCCTGGTGAGCGCCGAGCGGTAGGCGTGCAGCGCCTGGGAGGTGCGGCCGAGCGCCGCGAGCGCGCGGCCCTTGCCCGCGAGCGAGGGGTGGTGGTCGGCTTCGGCGTCGAGCGCGGCCTCGTAGTGCCGCAGGGCCACGCGCGGCTCGCCCCGCTCCCACGCCATCTGCCCGACGCGGTACGAGGCCGCCGCCCGCTCGGCGGGGGTGCCGGCGAGCGCCGCGGCCGAGGAGAGGGCGGAGTTCGCGTCCTCGCGCCAGCCGCGGTCGCGGTAGAACCACCCGGCGCGCACCTTGACGGCGGAGCGCGGGCCAAGCGCCTTCAGCTTGTCCAGGGCCTTGTCGGCGGCCTTGATGTCGCCGAGCCCGCTGTAGGCGTCGACCAGCGCCGGATACACCGTCCACCGCTTCGGCGCCTGCCGCGCCGCCCGCTCGCCGAAGTCGCGCGCGGTACGGAAGTCGTGCCGGACGTTGGCGAGCGTGGCGAGGCCCGTCAGCGCCTCCGGGTTCTTCTCGGGGCCCGCCTCCAGCGAGGTCCGCAGCGCCTTCTCGGCCTTCGGGTAGTACCGGAAGTCGGCGGTCCGCTCGCCCCGCGCCACATAGGCCGAGCCGAGCACCGCCCACGAGTGCACATCGCCGGGATGCGCCCGCAGATGCGTCTCGCGCTCCCCGATCAGCGCCGCCAGATCCCGCAGCGCGGCGGGACCGCCCGCCCCCACGGCCGCCATCGCGCGCCCCGACGGGCCGAGCGCGGGCCGGGCCGGACCGCCGCCGTCGGGCCACGAGAGCACCAGGACGCCGCCGAGCACGAGACTCCCCGCGACGGAGGCCACGAGCACATGCTTCATCGAGAGCTTCATGACGTCACTGTGCGTCAATACGAAGAGCACATCCCGGCACGCGGATCGGCGTCGCACACGGGTTCACACCGATGGCCCCGAGTGCGAGGCTGTGATCATGAGCCGCACCCTCATCGAACTCCTCCAGGAGGGCCTGCCCGCCGAGGCGGTCCTCACGGACCCGGACGTCACGTCCGCGTACTCCCACGACATGGCGAGCTTCTGCGAGGCGGGCGTGCCCGCCGCCGTGGTGCTGCCGCGCACTGTCGAACAGGTGCAGCACGTCATGCGCACCGCCACCGAGCTGCGCGTCCCCGTCGTGCCGCAGGGCGCCCGCACCGGCCTGTCCGGCGCGGCCAACGCCTCCGAGGGCTGCATCGTGCTGTCCCTCGTCAAGATGGACCGCATCCTGGAGATCAGCCCCGTCGACCGCATCGCGGTCGTCGAGCCCGGCGTCGTCAACGCCACGCTCTCCCGCGCGGTCGGCGAGCACGGCCTCTACTACCCGCCGGACCCCTCCAGCTGGGAGACGTGCACCATCGGCGGGAACATCGGCACCGCGTCCGGCGGCCTGTGCTGCGTCAAGTACGGCGTCACGGCCGAGTACGTCCTCGGACTCGACGTCGTCCTCGCCGACGGGCGGCTCATGAGCACCGGACGGCGTACCGCCAAAGGCGTCGCGGGCTACGACCTCACGCGCCTCTTCGTCGGCTCCGAGGGCAGCCTCGGCATCGTCGTCCGCGCGGTCCTCGCGCTGAAGCCGCAGCCGCCGCGGCAGCTCGTCCTCGCGGCGGAGTTCGGCTCGGCCAAGGCCGCCTGCGACGCGATCTGCAAGATCATGGAGGGCGGCCACGTGCCCTCCCTGCTCGAACTCATGGACCGCACGACCGTCAAGGCCGTGAACGCCCTGGCCAACATGGGCCTGCCCGAGACCACCGAGGCGCTCCTGCTCGCCGCCTTCGACACCCCCGACCCCACGGCCGACCTCGCCGCCGTCGGCGCGCTCTGCGAGGCCGCCGGCGCCACCCAGGTGGTCCCCGCGGAGGACGCCGCGGAGTCGGAACTGCTGCTCCAGGCGCGGCGGCTCTCGCTCACGGCACTCGAAGCCGTCAAGGGCACCACGATGATCGACGACGTGTGCGTGCCGCGCTCGAAGCTCGCCGAGATGCTCGACGGCGTCGAACGCATCGGCGAGAAGTACGGGCTGACCATAGGGGTCTGCGCGCACGCGGGGGACGGCAACACCCACCCCACCGTCTGCTTCGACGCGGCCGACCCCGACGAGGGCAGGCGCGCACGCGAGTCCTTCGACGAGATCATGGCCCTCGGCCTGGAACTCGGCGGCACCATCACCGGCGAGCACGGCGTCGGGGTGCTGAAGAAGGAGTGGCTGGCGCGCGAGATCGGCCCGGTGGGAGTGGAGATGCAGCGCGCCGTCAAGGCGGCCTTCGACCCCCACTCGCTCCTCAACCCCGGCAAGCTGTTCTGAGACCCCCCGCAGGGCCGGGCGTCCCCGCTGGTCGTGCCGTCCCCGTCGCCCCCGCGGCGGCGGGGCTCACTCGCCGTCCGCGGACTCGTCCGAGGGCCACGGGTCGCGCGGCCACGGCTCGTCGAAGCGGCCAGAAGTAGGTGCGAGCAGCTCGGCGAGGCCGTCGTCGATGCCGAGCCGCTCACCCTCGGAGTCCGGAGGGACCACCCGCAGGGTGCGCTCCAGCCAGGCGGACACCGCGGCCGCCGGAGCTTCCAGCAGGGCGTCGCCGTCCGGCGAGCTCAGCGCCATCATGACGACACCGCGGCCGTCCACCTTCGCCGGCCAGACCCGCACGTCACCGTGGCCGCACGGCCGGAACACCCCCTCGACGAGCAGCTCACGGGCGAACGTCCAGTGCACGGGGCGCGCGGAGCCGATGTGAAAGGCGATGTGGACGGCGTAGGGGTCGTCGGTGCGGTAGGTGAGCCGGGCCGGGACGGGCACGGCCCGTTCCGGCGACACGACCAGTTTGAGTTCGAGCTCGCGTTCCACCACGGAGTGCATGTCGGTGCGCTTCCTTCCCGGTACGGGGTCCTTGGAGCGGACCCGTACGAGTGGAGAGCGCGAGATCGCCGAAGCGTTACGCGGGTTCGGGGAAATTTCTCCGAACGAGCCCGAAGAGGTGACGGGTTGGGAGGCGCGGGGCTCGCG
Source organism: Streptomyces sp. NPDC046335 (assembly GCF_055587985.1). Classification (NCBI taxonomy): domain Bacteria; kingdom Bacillati; phylum Actinomycetota; class Actinomycetes; order Kitasatosporales; family Streptomycetaceae; genus Streptomyces; species Streptomyces sp. NPDC046335. The sequence goes on from NZ_JBVJFF010000001.1 coordinate 119,707, forward strand.
GGGGTTGTGTGGGGAGCGTGCCCGGAAAGTGGTCCGTAGGGCGGGAGCCGCCCGTGGGGACAGCGGGGTCTGATAGATGTGGACCCCTCAACAGACCCCCGAGCAGATACGGGACGACGGACATGAGCGCCCCAACTCCGGCCCCAGGCGACGACAGGCCCCGCGAAGGCTACTACCCCGACCCGTCCATTCCCGGATATGTCCGGTACTGGAACGGTGCCGCCTGGGTGCCCGGTACGAGCCGTCCCGCGCCGTCCGACGGTGAACCCCTGCCGGCCCCGCCCGGCGCGGCGGCCACGGTGGCGCCCCCCGTCGAGGAGACGGGACCGCACTTCTTCGACGAGGACCCCGCGGCGGCCCCCGCCCAGCACGACCCGCCCGCTCAGGCCGACCCCGAGGCCGGCCGGCACGGCGCGCGGCCCGAGCCCGCGTCCGCCTGGCAGGCCGACGCGACGCGGCAGGCGGGCCTCGGCGCCGAGCAGGAGAACCGCATCTCGTGGGGCGCCCCCGGACAGGCCGACCCGCGTGTGCCGAGCGAACCCGCGCCCCGCGCCGAGGCGCCGAACGCGGCCCCCGCGCCCGCCGGGGAGCCGAAGCCGCGCGAGGAGCCGGAGCCGCGCGAGGACGAGAGCAACCCAGGGACCGTCACCATCCGCGCCGTGAAGCCGGGCGACGCGGCGCCCGGCGCCTCGACGCCGCCCACCGGCGAAGGCACAGTGACGTTCCGCCGCCCGTCGGGACCGGTGCGGCCGGCCGCCGGGCCCACGCCCGCCCCTTCGCCGGGCATCGAGGGCACCATGGCGATCCGCGCCCTCCGCCACGGCTCGGCACAGCCGGGCGCGCGGGCGGAGGCCCCGCGGGCAGCGGCCCCGCAGGCCCCCGTACCGCCCCAGGCGTCGGCCCCGCAGCCGCCCCCCGTCACCCCGCAGCCGCACGTCCCGCAGCAGGGCGGCGCCCCGGCGCCCGTCACCTCGGGCCCCGGCGGCGGATCGTCCTCCTGGGCGCAGCAGGTGCACCAGCTCGCCGCGTCGGGACCGGCCGCACCGGGCGAGGCGCAGCCGGTCCTGCCGTGGAAGCCCGTGACCGAGGACCCCTTCCTCGCGGCGGCGCGCGCCCAGGCGTCGGCCAGGCCCGCCGGGCTCGGCAGGCGCTTCGCGGCGCGGCTCATCGACACCGTCGTCCTCGCCGCGGTCACCGGAGCGGCGGCGCTGCCGCTCGGCGCCGAGGCGGTGGACCACGTCGACGGCAAGATCGACGCGGCGAAGCTCTCGGGGGAGAAGACCACGGTCTGGCTGCTCGACGGCACCACCGCGGGCTACCTCGGCATCGTCCTCGCCGTCCTGCTGCTCTTCGGCGTGGTGTACGAGGCGCTGCCCACCGCCAAGTGGGGCCGCACCCTGGGCAAGAAGGTGTGCGGCATCGAGGTGCGGGACATCGAGGAGCTGGAGGTACCGACGTTCGGGGCGGCGCTCCGGCGCTGGCTGGTGTACAGCGTGCCGGGCGTCCTGGTCATCGGGGTCGTGGGTGTCCTGTGGTGCCTCTTCGACCGCCCGTGGCGGCAGTGCTGGCACGACAAGGCGGCAGGAACGTTCGTGGCGGGATGACCCCCGGGCGCGGCCGGAGCGCCTGCGTCATCCGCGGGGCGGCGGGTACGCCGATCGTGGGCCGGCCGTACGCGGGATGTCGGGTAACCCGGTCAGCCGCTCGCCGGATGCGGAGCGGGGGCCGAAGCGGTCGACTCGGGCCATGAGCACCGAACCGCCGCAATACCCGCCACCGGACGACGACAGCGACCCGTTCAGGAAACAGCCGCCGCACCAGCCACCGTCCGGCGGCGGCTCCCCGTATGACACTCCGCCACCTCCCGGCGGCGGCTCCCCGTACGACACCCCTCCACCGGGCGGCGGCGCGCCTTACGGAGGCGTGCCCCCGGGGGCGGGCGGCGGTGGGCCCTACGGCGGAGGGCCGGGCGGCTACGGCGGTCAGGACCCCCTCGCCGGAATGCCGCCCCTGGCCGACAGCGGAAAGCGTGTGCTCGCCCGCATCGTCGACATGATTCTGGTGGGCGTCGTCGTCGGCCTGCTGTCCTGGGCGTTCGGCACGTCCGAGTACGACATCGACCCGGACAGCGTGAACACGGGCCGCTCGTTCGGCCAGTCGCTGCTGGCCGCCGTGCTCTACATCGCGTACGACACCTATATGACCGCCAAGACCGGGCAGACGCTCGGCAAGAAGCTGCTCGGGCTGCGCGTCGCGAACCTCAACGACGGCGCCACGCCGAGCATGCAGACCGCGCTGGCCAGGGCGGCGGTCCTCTGGCTGCCGTTCGCCTTCTGCTGCGCCTGCGTCTGGACGGCGATCTGCGGCGGCTGGAGCTTCTTCGACAAGCCCTACAAACAGGGCCTGCACGACAAGGCCGCGAAGACGGTGGTGGTCAGCACGTAGGTCCGACGTAGGTCCGCTTCGGCGGTGGCACGCCCGGCCGGCGGGCCCGTGGACTACGGGCCCGCCGGTTCGCGCACGGATTCGGTGAGCACGGCGTGCTGGGCGGGCACGCGCCGCTGGGCGGGGGAGGACCCGGGCACGGCGCGCGCGGCGGGCGCGGCCGGACCGGGCTGCGGGACCGTCAGCGCCACCAGCAGGCCGAGGCCGAGCGCGGCCACGGCTATCACCGCGACACCGGCGCCCGATGCGGTCCGGGAGAGCAGCAGCATGGCGAGGGTGGAGAAGACGACGGTCAGCGAACCGTAGGCGATCTGTGCGGTGGTCGGACGTGGCATGGGACGAGGCATGACGTGATCCGTCCTCGGCAGGAATCCCCCCAGGCTTTTGACGATGGGGGCGGATGCGGATGTGTGTACGGCTGTATACGAATCAAAGGGTGCTCGACGGTGGCGACTTGGGATGTGCCGCCGAGCGCTGTAGCGCACCGTCGATTGACTCTATGACGCTGCATGCCCGACGGGAACGGGCGGTAAGCGTGACCTAACCCACGGTGCCGGAGCACGGGGGGCGCACGGGTTCATGACGTCCATCAGGTGGACAGTGGGCGCGCCCGTTGACCTTGCCTGAACGGGGCGTGTCCTGTCCGGATACCGGATGTGCGGGCCTGCATAGTGCACTTGGCCTGCACAAGTCAAGGTCTGTCTTTTCTCCCGTACTTCCGGTCGAATGTCGTCACTTGTGACGCGTACATCGCGCGCGGACCTCCTCCGACCGGAATCACGGTCCGCCATTCGCGCGGGCGCGTGGGGAGGAACCGAATCAAGTGACAGCAAGAACACGGACGTTCAGAGCCACGGCGGTGGCCGTGGCGATGGCCGCTGCCGCCGCCACGTACTCGGCGGCCACGGCCTCGGCCTCGGCCGGGGACGGATCCCCGGGCGGGGCGCCGGCCATCGACCGGCAGGACCCGTCGCGGGCCAAGGCGGAGGTCGACCACGACCTCGAAGGCCCGTTCAGCAAGCAGCAGGCCCAGCAGCGCAAGGCGGCCCTCCAGCAGGTCGTCGCGGGCGACGCCAAGGTCCAGAAGCGGGGCGGCTCCAAGGTCGTCAAGCTCGACGACAAGAAGTACGTCGAGTTGGGCCGCGAGAAGACCGACAAGATCTTCACCATCCTGGTGGAGTTCGGGGACAAGGTCGACGACACGACCATGTACGACCCGGACGGCCCCGAGGGCCCCGAGGCGCCGGTCAAGAAGTACGGCGGCAAGCCCGGCCCCCTGCACAACAAGATAGCCAAGCCCGACCGCAAGAAGGACAACAGCACGGCCTGGCAGAAGGACTACAACAAGAAGCACTTCCAGGACCTGTACTTCGGCGAGGGCAAGGACAGCAAGGGCAAGCAGAAGCACTCGCTGAAGACCTACTACGAGAAGACCTCGTCCGGCCGTTACTCGGTCGACGGTGAGGTCTCCGACTGGGTCAAGGTCGACTACAACGAGGCCCGCTACGGCTCGAACTACTGCGGCGACACCAACTGCCCGAACGTCTGGGACGCGGTCAAGGACGGCGTGACCTCCTGGGCCAAGGACCAGAAGGCCCGCGGCCGTACGGACGCTCAGATCAAGGCCGACCTGGCCAAGTACGACCTCTGGGACCGCTACGACTTCGACAACGACGGCGAGTTCAACGAGCCCGACGGCTACATCGACCACTTCCAGATCGTCCACGCGGGCGAGGACGAGTCGGCCGGCGGCGGCGCCGAGGGCGAGAACGCCCTGTGGGCGCACCGCTGGTACGCCTACGGCAACGACGCGGGCAGCACCGGCCCCGGCAAGAACAAGGCCGGCGGCACCCAGATCGGTGACACCGGCATCTGGGTCGGTGACTACACGATGCAGCCGGAGAACGGCGGCCTCGGCGTCTTCGCCCACGAGTACGGCCACGACCTCGGTCTGCCCGACCTGTACGACACCTCGGGCAAGGGCGAGAACTCGGTCGGCTTCTGGTCGCTGATGTCGGCCGGTTCCTGGCTCGGCACCGGCAAGGACGCCATCGGTGACATGCCGGGCGACATGACCGCCTGGGACAAGTTCCAGCTGGGCTGGCTCGACTACGCCAAGGCGAAGGCCGCGACGGAGTCCGAGCACAAGCTGGGCGTCTCCGCGTACAACACGCGCCACCGTCAGGCGCTCGTCGTCGACCTGCCCAAGAAGGCCGTCACCACCACGGTCACCAAGCCCACCGAGGGCTCCAAGCAGTGGTGGAGCGACCAGGGCGACGACCTCAAGAACACCCTGACGCGCTCCGTCGACCTGACCGGCAAGGCCAAGGCCGACCTCTCGCTCCAGGGCTGGTGGGACATCGAGGCCAACTACGACTACCTCTACACCGAGGTCTCGACGGACAACGGCGCCAACTGGACGCCGGTGGACGGCACCGCCGACGGCAAGCCGATCACCCGCGACGCCGGCGACAAGCCCGCGTTGACCGGTGTCTCGGGCGCGTACAAGAAGCTGGTCTTCCCGCTCGACGCCTACGCGGGCAAGAAGATCGACGTCCGCTTCCGCTACTCCACGGACGGCGGCGCGGGCGGCAAGGGCTTCACGGCCGACGCCCTCGCGGTCACCGCGGACGGCACGAAGCTCTTCGAGGACGGCGCCGAGGGCGACGACAACGGCTGGACGGCGAAGGGCTTCTCGCGCATCGGCGAGTCCTTCACCAAGAAGTACGACCAGTACTACCTGGCCGAGAACCGCCAGTACGTCTCGTACGACAAGACCCTTGAGGTCGGCCCGTACAACTTCGGCTTCTCGAAGTCCCGTCCGGACTGGGTCGAGCACTACCCGTACCAGACCGGCCTGATGGTCTGGCAGTGGGACACCTCGCAGAAGGACAACAACACCAGCGCCCACCCGGGCCAGGGTCTGATCCTTCCGGTGGACGCCCACGCCAAGCCGATGAAGTGGAAGGACGGCACGCTCCTCCGCAACAAGATCCAGCCGTACGACGCGCCGTTCAGCAAGTACAGCACCGACTCGTTCACGCTCCACAACGCGGACGTGTCGCTGAAGCTGCTGAAGCGCAAGGGTGTCTCGGTCTTCGACGACCACAAGGGCACCTACTGGTACAAGGAGAACCCCACGGGAAGTGTCAAGGTCACTGACACCAACACCCAGATCAAGATCATCAAGCAGCCCAAGGACGGCTCGACGATCACGGTCCAGGTGGGCCCCTCCAAGAAGTAAGTAGCGTTTCCGCAGGTCAAACCATGATCGGCCGTCGCCCTCTAGCGGGCGGCGGCCGATCGTGTTTAGGTGCGTCGTGTGGTTCTCTTATTGACGCGGGGCCCGGCACGGGCTCCGCACGATGTCTCACGGGGGTGTGACGAAGCATGTCCGCAGGAGGTTTCTGCAAGCTGCCGAACGGCAGCGTGGTGGTGGCGCTGACCCTGCCGGGCCCGGCGCCGCGCGGCGGCGCGGTCCGGGTGATCGTCCACGCCGTCAACCGCGCCAGGGCCCTGACCAGGGTCCGCAACCTGGGCCTGCGGGCGGTCTACCTCCGGGGCAACGCCGAGCCCCCCACGCCGGACGAGGTCACGGCGGTCCTGCACCACCCGGACGGCCTGATATGGCGGACGGCGCCGGACGACGTACGGGAACTGTGGCACCCGGTGCGGGCGCTGAAGCGGCAGGCGAGATCCAGCCCCTCCGGCGTCTGAGGAGGAGCGGGGTCCGGGCGGAGCCCCGGGTCGGACGACGCGGGTCGGACGACGCGGGTCAGACGACCGGCTTCCCGGTCAGCTCGACCCCGGCGGCGCGCAGCTCGGCAAGGGCCGCTTCCGTGGTCGCCGCGGCGACCCCCGCGGTCAGGTCAAGGAGGACGGTCGTCCTGAACCCCTCCCGGGCCGCGTCCACAGCGGTGGCGCGCACGCAGTGGTCCGTGGCGACGCCCACCACGTCCACCTCGGTGATCTCCCTGGTCCGCAGCCACTCCGCCAGGGAGACCCCGTTCTCGTCGACGCCCTCGAAGCCGCTGTAGGCGGCGGAGTACGCCCCCTTGTCGAAGACGGCGTCGATGGCGCCGGAGGCGACGGCGGGGGCGAAGTTCGGGTGGAAGCCGACGCCCTCCGTCCCCGCCACACAGTGCGGCGGCCAGGAGTCGACGTAGTCCGGGTGGTCCGAGAAGTGCGCGCCGGGGTCGATGTGGTGGTCACGCGTGGCCACCACGTGCCGGTAGCAGGCCGGGGCCTGGCCGATCAGCTCGGTGACGGCGGCGGCCACGTCGGACCCCCCGGCCACCGCGAGGCTGCCGCCTTCACAGAAGTCGTTCTGTACGTCTACGACGATCAGTGCGCGGCGCATGGCGGATTCCTTCTGGTGGAGTGACTACGAGCGTAGAGACTGCGGGTGCCCCGCGGGAAGAGGGGCTCAGACGTACTCGGTGGGGATGACCGCCTCGCCCCGCGAGAGCTGCGTCGCCGAGAGGGGCAGCCTGCCGCGCGCGGCGGCGTGCCGGTCGCGGACCGCGTCCAGCGGCTCACGGGCGACGACCTCACCGCCCTTGACCAGCTCGACGAGGAGCTGGTGCTCGGCGAGCTCGGCCGGCACGGCTCCGGTGCCGATCACCTCGGCCTCGGCCACCCCGTGCGCGTCGTCGCGCCGCGCGGCCCACTTCCGGCCGCCCACGGAGCTCTTGGCGCCCAGCGACTTCTTCGCCACGGGTTCGAGCGGGGCCTCGGGGTCGGCCGAGTGGGCGCGGGCCACCAGTTTGTAGACCATCGAGGCGGTGGGGTGCCCGGAGCCCGTGACGAGCTGCGTGCCCACGCCGTACGCGTCCACGGGCGCCGCCGCGAGCGAGGCGATGGCGTACTCGTCGAGGTCGGACGTCACGACGATCTTCGTCTCCGTCGCCCCGAGGTCGTCGAGCTGCTGGCGCACCCGGTGGGCGACGAGGAGCAGGTCCCCGGAGTCGATGCGCACGGCACCGAGCTCGGGCCCGGCGACCTCGACGGCCATCCGGACGGCCTCGGTCACGTCGTAGGTGTCCACGAGCAGGGTCGTGCCGCGGCCGAGCGAGTCGACCTGGGCACGGAAGGCGTCCCGTTCGTTGTCGTGCAGCAGGGTGAAGGCGTGGGCGCTGGTGCCGACGGTCGGGATGCCGTAGCGGAACCCGGCGGCCAGGTCGGAGGTGGTCGCGAAGCCGCCGACGTAGGCGGCGCGGGAGGCGGCCACGGCGGCCAGCTCATGGGTGCGGCGGGCGCCCATCTCGATCAGCGGGCGGTCCCCGGCGGCCGAGGACATCCGCGAGGCCGCGGCCGCGATCGCCGAGTCGTGGTTGAGGATGGAGAGGATCACGGTCTCCAGGAGCACGCACTCCGCGAAGGACCCCTCGACCCGCAGGACCGGCGAGCCCGGGAAGTAGACCTCGCCCTCGGGGTAGCCCCAGATGTCGCCCGTGAAGCGGTAGCCGGAGAGCCACGCGAGCGTCGCCTCGTCGACGATGCCGCGCTCGCGCAGGAAACCGAGCACGGGGGCGTCGAAGCGGAAGTTCTCGACGGCGTCGAGCACCCGGCCCGTTCCGGCCACCACGCCGTAGCGACGTCCCTCGGGGAGTCTGCGGCTGAAGACCTCGAAGACGGAGCGCCGGTCGCCCGTACCGGCCTTCAGCGCCGCCTGCAGCATCGTCAGCTCGTACTGGTCCGTGAAGAGCGCCGTCGACGGAACATCCACCGGCAGCCCAAGGTCCGCTGTGTTCATGTGAAGGATGCTACCCCGCATCTCGTCACACTGACGATTTCCTGGCCCGTTTGTGCGGGGGCCCGTCAGGAGTGGCAGCATGGGCCAGGTGAGTACGGCTCCCGCAGAGATCACCCGCCCGGAATCGGACCAAGAGGCGCATGTCGTCCCCGAACCGGACGTCCCCTGGATCACGCTCGTGCACAACGACCCGGTCAACCTGATGAGCTACGTGTCGTACGTCTTCCAGACGTATTTCGGGTACTCGAAGGGCAAGGCCGACAAACTGATGATGGATGTGCACCACAAGGGCCGGGCCGTCGTCTCCAGCGGTACGCGCGAGGAGATGGAGCGCGACGTGCAGGCCATGCACGGATACGGCCTGTGGGCCACCCTTCAGCAGGACCGCAAGTGAGGGCCGCAAGGGCGGGGACCGCGGACCGGCGGGCCCGCCGGCGGCGGACGGACCGGAAGCAGCGACGCATCTGATGCCAGGACACTTCGAACCGATCCCCGGGGGCGGCGCGACCGTCGCGCTCGACGAGGTCGAGATCTCGATCATCCGTTCCCTCGCCGTGCAGCTCCTGGAGCTGATCGGCCCCGGGCCGGGCGGCGAGCCGTCGGACGACCCGCTCGCTGAGCTCTTCGCGGAGGGCCCGAGCGAGCCGCCCGCCGATCCGGTGATGCGCCGCCTGCTCCCCGACGGCTACGGCGGGCCGGGCAGCGAGCGGGGGGACGAGGACGAACTGCGGGCCTACTCCTCGGAATTCCGCCGCTTCACGGAGAACGACCTGCGGGCGAAGAAGCGTGACGACGCCCTCGTGGTGATCCGCTCGCTCGACGCGGCGGCGTCGTCGGGCGGGGGCGAAACTGTCCTGAAACTGACGGTCGAGGAGTCCCGGCACTGGCTCGGCGCCCTCAACGACCTCCGGCTCGCGATCGGCACCCGGCTCGAAGTCGCCGACGAGGACGACGCCGAGCTGCTGTACCGGCTCCCCGATTCCGATCCCCGCAAGCCGATGGTGATGGCCTACCTCTGGCTGGGCGGACTTCAGGAGACGCTGGTCGGGACGTTGATGGGTTAGGTTCGACGCATATTTCGATGCAGAATGCAGCAAAATTTGTTGTAGTGGACAGCTTCTGTTCACGCAGTGGGCTGTTCGCTCAACGGATGCTCAAATCCGGATAACGATCACGTCAAATCATTGCCCGCTTTTGTAGCCGCCCCATGCCTTTTGTCCGGTTTTCCTTGTGGCCCCGGACACACGTGGCTGATTTCCTCACTCCTGTCACCGTGATAAATCTTCACGACCGCGCGGCGACGCCACCCATGTCGCCGCGGGCGCTCGGGCCGGCAGACCGTCGGCAGCACTCCATCCATATCCGGGGGGATCAGGACCTGATCCGCGGCACACCGCGGTACGCGGCGCGGATCAGCATGGAGAAAGGCGTCACCATGACCTCAGTGCAGGTCGAAGAGCACCACGACGAGCACGGCGGCAATGGTGTCGTGCAGGGCGCGGGACCCGCCGGCGAGGGCGAGGGTTACCAGCGCGGCCTCGGGGCCCGGCAGATCCAGATGATCGCCATCGGCGGAGCCATCGGCACCGGCCTCTTCCTCGGCGCGGGCAAGGCCATCCACAAGGCCGGGCCCAGCCTCATCCTCGCGTACGCCATCGCGGGCCTCGTCATCTTCTTCATCATGCGGGCGCTCGGCGAGCTCCTCATGTACCGCCCGGTCTCGGGCTCCTTCTCCGAGTACGCGCGTGAGTTCCTCGGCCCGTTCTTCGGCTTCGTCACCGGCTGGACGTACTGGCTCTTCTGGGTCGTCACCGGCATCACGGAAGTCACGGCCGCGGCCCAGTACATGCAGTACTGGACACATGACTCATTCCCGCAATGGGCCTACGCGCTGATCTTCACCGTCATCCTGTACGGCGCGAACCTCATCTCCGTGAAGCTCTTCGGCGAGCTGGAGTTCTGGTTCTCGATGGTCAAGGTGACCGCCATCATCGGCATGATCCTGATCTGCGTCGGCATCCTCACCATCGGCTTCTCCGACGCCGGCGACACCGCCTCCGTGGCCCACCTGTGGAACCAGGGCGGTTTCTTCCCCAACGGCATCGGCTCCACGCTGATGACGCTCCAGATCGTGATGTTCGCCTTCCTCGCCGTCGAGCTGGTCGGCGTCACCGCGGGCGAGTCCAAGGACCCGAAGACCGTCCTGCCCAAGGCCATCAACACCGTGCCGTGGCGCATCGCCGTCTTCTACGTCGGCGCGCTCATCATGATCCTCTCGGTCGTCCCGTGGACCTCGTTCAAGCCCGACGTCTCGCCGTTCGTCGCCGCCTTCGAGGAGATGGGGCTCGGCGTCGGCGCCGCGATCGTGAACTTCGTGGTCCTCACCGCCGCGCTCTCCTCCTGCAACTCCGGCATGTACTCCACCGGCCGCATGCTGCGCGACCTGGCGCTCAACGGCCAGGGCCCGAAGTTCTTCACCAAGCTCACGAAGAACGGCCTGCCGCTGATCGGCACCACGGCCTCCGCCGCCTTCATGCTGGTCGGCGTCTGGATCAACTACCAGTGGCCGGGCAAGGCGTTCAACTACGTCGTCTCCTTCGCCACGATCTCCGGCATGTGGGCCTGGATCATGATCCTGTGCAGCCAGATCCGCTACCGCCGCAAGGCCGACCGCGGCGAGCTGCCGCAGTCCACCTTCAAGGCGCCCGGAGCCCCGTACACGAGCTGGTTCGCCCTGCTCTTCATCGGCATGGTCATCGTGATGATGGGCGTCGACAAGGACGCGCGGATCTCGCTGTACGCCGCGCCGGTCTGGGCCGCGATCCTCGGCATCTCCTACCTGGTCCTCAAGAATCGCGACCCGCGGGCCGCCGCGTTCAACAAGCGCAAGACCGCCGCCGTCGCCTCCGGTGACGAGCCGGTCGACAAGGTCTGACAAGCGGCTCCCCGGAGCCACTGTCCACTCTTGGCCCCTCGGGGCAATGTCCAGCATTCGGGCCCGTGCGTACCACATACCGGTACGTACGGGCCCTCTGCTTATCCTGGCTCCCATGCTGACCATCACACAGGCCCTCCATGACCAGATCGTCGCGCACGCGCGCCAGGACCACCCCGACGAGGCGTGCGGCGTGGTCGCGGGCCCGGCGGGCACCGGCAGGCCCGAGCGGTTCATCCCGATGCTGAACGCCGCGCGCTCGCCCACGTTCTACGAGTTCGACTCGGGCGACCTCCTGAAGCTGTACCGCGAGATGGACGACAGGGACGAGGAGCCGGTGATCGTCTACCACTCGCACACCGCGACCGAGGCGTACCCCTCCCGCACCGACATCACGTACGCGAACGAGCCCGGCGCGCACTACGTCCTCGTCTCCACGGCGGACACCGACGGCGCGGGGCCCTTCCAGTTCCGCTCGTACCGCATCGTGGACGGCACGATCACCGAGGAAGACGTGCGGGTCGTCGAGGCGTACTGAGGGGCGCACGCCTCTTCGTCCGCATGCTGAACGCAATCCGTCCAGCATGCGATATCACATTCCGGAACCCGGACCGGGAATCGATACGATGACCGCATGGTTCCCCATGACGTGAGCGAAGAGACGCCGAGCGCACCGCTGCTCGTGGCGCGGCTGCACGTCGACCTGTGCCGCCTCGCCAGCGCGATCTGTTCCCGCTGAACCGTTCCGCCGCACGGCCCCGGGCCGCGCCGCCGCACGCCGCGCCACGCGTGCACCCCGACTGATCAGCGCCGCACGCGCGCGCCCGTCACCCGTACTTCTCGACTCCCGACAGGAGCCCTCAGCATGGCCATCGAGGTCCGCATCCCGACCATCCTCCGCACCTACACCGACGGCGAGAAGGCCGTGCAGGGCAGCGGGGACACCCTCGCCGAGCTCCTCACCGACCTCGACTCACGGCACGAGGGCATCGCCGCGCGCATCGTCGACGACGGCAAGCTCCGCCGCTTCGTGAACGTGTACCTGAACGACGAGGACGTCCGCTTCCTCGACGGCATCACCACGAAGCTGTCCGACGGCGACAGCGTCACGATCCTGCCGGCCGTCGCCGGCGGCATGGTCTAGGCCCGATCCCGGATGCCTCGATACGACTCCCCGCTCGCCGCGGTCGGCAACACGCCGCTCGTACGCCTGCCGCGGCTCTCCCCATCGGACGACGTCCGCATCTGGGCCAAGCTGGAGGACCGCAACCCGACCGGCTCCATCAAGGACCGGCCGGCCCTGCACATGGTCGAACAGGCCGAGAAGGACGGCCGGTTGACGCCCGGCTGCACGATCCTGGAGCCGACCTCCGGCAACACCGGCATCTCGCTCGCCATGGCGGCCAAGCTCAAGGGCTACCGCATCGTGTGCGTGATGCCGGAGAACACCTCCCAGGAGCGGCGTGACCTGCTCGCCATGTGGGGCGCCGAGATCATCTCGTCCCCCGCGGCGGGCGGCTCCAACACGGCGGTCCGCGTGGCCAAGGAGCTGTCCGCCGAGCACCCGGACTGGGTGATGCTCTACCAGTACGGCAACCCGGACAACGCGGGCGCCCACTACGCGACGACGGGCCCGGAGATCTTCGCGGACCTCCCCTCCATCACCCACTTCGTCGCGGGCCTCGGCACCACCGGCACGCTCATGGGCGTCGGCAGGTACCTGCGCGAGCAGAACCCCGACGTCAAGATCGTCGCCGCCGAGCCGCGCTACGACGATCTCGTCTACGGGCTGCGCAACCTCGACGAGGGCTTCGTCCCCGAGCTGTACGACGCCTCGGTCCTCACCACCCGCTTCTCCGTGGGCTCGGCCGACGCGGTCACCCGCACCCGCGAACTCCTCCAGCAGGAGGGCATCTTCGCGGGCGTCTCCACGGGCGCGGCGCTGCACGCGGCGATCGGCGTCGGCCAGAAGGCGGTCAAGGCGGGGGAGACGGCGGACATCGCCTTCGTCGTCGCCGACGGCGGCTGGAAGTACCTCTCGACGGGCGTCTACACCGCCGAGACGACGGAAGCGGCCATCGAAACGCTGCAGGGCCAGCTCTGGGCCTGACCGCCCGGGGGAGGGTGCGTGACCTCGCCGCCGGGCGCGGGACCGGCCGGGCCGCAGGCTCCTCACCGGGGCGCCGGCTCCGCCGGAGCGTCTCCGAACGCTGAACGCTGAACGCTGAACGCTGAACGCTGAACGCCGGGCGCCGGGCGGGCTGATCTCCATCACCCGTCCGGCGCCCGGCGTTCGGTGTCAGGTGCCGGCGTCCGGCAGCCGGCTCACCGCACCAGGTACTTCACCTGGTCCCAGAGCGCCGGATCCACCGTCCCGGCCCTGCGGCGGAAATCCCGGAGCGGTACGTCCCTCAGCTCGTCGGTCTCCAGGTAGCTCGGCCGGCCCTGCGCGTCGCCCACCGAGCCCGGCGGCAGCGGGATCACGCCGGCCCGCTCCTCGTGGTACCGGCTGGTGATCTTCGCGACGCGGGCCCGCCGGCCACGGACCGACAGCACCAGGCAGGGCCGGTCCTTCCCGCCCGGCCCGTCCTCGTAAGGCACCCGAGCCCACCAGATCTCCGCCGGCTCCGGCGCGGGCAACGGCAGACGCGGCCCCCTGGGCCCACGCGGCGGCCTCGACGACCCCGGCGGCCGGACGCTCCGCTTCCGCGGCCCGCGCCCCCAGCCGTCCACCACCGTGGCGACCACGGCGAGCATCACCACCGCCGCCAGCGCGAGCCACCAAGACGTGTCCATGGCACCGACGGTACCGGCGCGCTCCACGCACCGCCCACCACCCCCGCCACCGGCCCGTACACCCGCCCGACCGCCACCACAGCGGCCTGGGCGCTTCACGCCGCCCCACTGCGTCCGTACGCCCGCCGAACCGGTGACACCGCAGGTGAGTTCGCCCACAACGGCCCGCGACGGAGGAGCGACCAGGCCTTTTGCGCCTTACGCTCGACGGACCGCCCACCCCCCGGCTCCCCTTGTCAGTCCACGCCAGCGCGGAGGTTCCAGCTTCATGAAGCTCACCGTCGTCGGCTGCTCGGGGTCGTTTCCGTCCGCGGACTCGGCCTGCTCGAGCTACCTCGTCGAGGCCGACGGCTTCCGGTTGCTGCTCGACATGGGCAACGGCGCCCTCGGCGAGCTGCAACGCCACATCGGTCTCTACGACCTCGACGCGATCTTCCTCAGCCATCTGCACGCCGACCACTGCATCGACATGTGCGCGTACTTCGTGGCCCGCTACTACCGGCACGAGGGCGGCCGCTGCGCCCCCATCCCGGTCTACGGCCCCGAAGGCACCGAGCAGCGGCTCACCACGGCGTACGCCGACACGCCCTCGGCGTCCTCGATGAGCGAGGTCTTCGACTTCCACACGGTCAAGCCCGCCTCGTTCGAGCTCGGCCCGTTCTCGGTGCGCACCGAGAGGGTGCACCACCCCGTCGAGGCGTACGCCATCCGCGTCGAGCACGGCGGCAGGTCCCTCACGTACTCCGGGGACACCGGCACCTGCGAAGGCCTGGACGAACTGGCGGTGGGCACCGACCTGTTCCTGTGCGAGGCGGCGTTCACCGACGGCAAGGAGAACATCCCCGACCTGCACCTGAACGGCCGCGAGGCGGGCGAATGCGCCCAGCGCGCCGGTGCGGGCCGCCTCCTGCTCACCCACATCCCCCCGTGGACGGACCCCCAGGTGAACCTGGCGGACGCCCGGGCGGCCTACGGCGGCCCTGTGGCACTCGCGGCGCCGGGCGCGACGTACGAGGTCTGAGACATGGGGAAGGCCCCGGAACCGAGCCGGTTCCGGGGCCTTCCCCATGCGATGCGACGCACTGCGATGCCGTGAGGGCTACGCCTTCGTGAGGTCCTCGATCTCCTCCTCGGGCTCGCGGCCCGGGGTCATGAGGTTGAACTTGAGGATCGCGAACCGGAAGACGAAGTAGTACAGCGCCGCGAAGACGAGACCGATCGGGATGATCAGCCATGGCTTGGTCGCCAGACTCCAGTTGAGCGCGTAGTCGATGAAGCCGGCCGAGAAGTTGAAGCCGGCGTGCACACCGAGCGCCCAGGTCACCGCCATGGATATGGCCGTCAGCACGATGTGCAGCGCGTACAGGACCGGGGCGATGAACATGAAGGTGAACTCGATCGGCTCGGTCACACCGGTCACGAACGAGGTCAGCGCCAGCGACACCATCATGCCCATCACGACCTTGCGGCGCTCGGGGCGGGCGCAGTGCGCGATGGCGATCGCGGCGGCCGGGAGGCCGAACATCATGATCGGGAAGAAGCCCGACATGTACAGACCGGCGGACGGGTCACCGGCCAGGAAGCGGGCGATGTCGCCGTGGACCATCTCGCCGCCGTCGTTGAACGAACCGAGCTGGAACCAGGCGATGGTGTTGACGAACTGGTGCATGCCGATCGGGATCAGCGCGCGGTTGATGCCACCGAAGAGCGCGGAGCCACCGGCACCGAGGCCGGTCATCCACTCGGCGAAGTTCTCGATGCCGTGGCCGATGGGCTCCCAGACGACGCCGAAGAAGACGCCTACGAGGATGCCGACGAAGGCCATGATGATCGGCACGAGACGGCGGCCGTTGAAGAAGCCGAGCCAGTCGACCAGCTTGGTGCGGTGGTACTTCTGCCACAGCACCGCGGCCAGCAGGCCCATGATGATGCCGCCGAGGACACCGGGGTTGTTGTAGACCGCCGGATCGTCCGCACCCTTCTTGACCACCGCTTCGGTGACCGGGAAGGCTTCGAGCACCTTGCTGTAGACGAGGAAGCCGACGACGGCGGCGAGCGCGGTCGAGCCGTCCGACTTCTTGGCGAAGCCGATGGCCACGCCGATGCAGAAGAGGAGCGGCAGGGAGCCGGTGATCGCGCCGCCGGCGTTGTTGAAGACCGCGGCGACCTTGTCCCAGCCGAGGCCGTCCTTGCCGAAGACATCGTCCTGCCCGAGCCTGACCATGATGCCGGCGGCGGGCAGGACGGCGATGGGCAGCTGCAGGCTGCGGCCCACCTTCTGCAGGCCCTGGAACAGGCCGGAGCCCCGCTTCTTCGCGGGCGCCGCCTTGGCGGTGGCCGTACTCATGACTTCCTCCATGTGCGGGTGCTGTCGGGGACAGTTGGGGGTGGACAGCACCCCGGTGGTCTACACCACTTAATGGTGTAGACCTGTTGTAGCACGGTGAAGGTGACGTAAGGAACCCGCGATTCCTGTGGGCTCGGCCATATGCAGACATGGCAGACCAAAGGCCCCCGGACCCAAGGGTCGAGGGCCTTCCGCTTATGGCCGGGAGCCTCTCCCGCCCATGCTGTCATGCCATGCGGACGTCATGTCAGGCGCCCGCTCAGGGGCTCGGGAGCACCGGATCAGGCCTTGGTCTGCTCCCTGTCCTCAGCCTCCGCTTCCTCCTCCGGTTCGCGGCCCGGAGTGTGCAGGTCGAACTTGATGATCACCAGCCGGAAGAGGAAGTAGTAGACGACCGCGAAACAGAGCCCGATCGGAATGATCAGCCAGGGCTTGGTCGCCAGACTCCAGTTGATGACGTAGTCGATCAGTCCCGCAGAGAAGCTGAAGCCGTCCTTCACGCCCAGCGCCCACGTCACCGCCATCGAGACGCCGGTCAGCACCGCGTGGATCGCGTACAGCAGGGGAGCGATGAAGAGGAACGAGTACTCGATCGGCTCGGTGATGCCCGTGACGAACGACGTCAGGCCGACCGAGAGCATCAGGCCGCCGACCACCTTGCGCCGCTCCGGGCGTGCGCAGTGCGTGATCGCGAGGGCCGCGGCGGGCAGCGCGAACATCATGATCGGGAAGAAGCCCGAGGTGAACTGCCCCGCGGTCGGGTCGCCCGCGAGGAACCGGTTGATGTCACCGTGCACGACGGTGCCGTCCGGCTTCGTGTAGTCCCCGAACTGGAACCACACGAACGTATTCAGGAACTGGTGCAGCCCGACGGTCAGCAGCGCGCGGTTGGCGACACCGAAGATGCCCGAGCCCAGCCACCCCAGATCCACCAGCCACTTCGAGAAGCTGGTCAGCGCGTCACCGATCGGCGGCCAGATCCAGACGCAGAGCCCCGCGAAGACGAGGCCGACGAAGGCCATGATGATCGGCACGAGACGGCGGCCGTTGAAGAAGCCGAGCCAGTCCACCAGCTTCACCCGGTGGAAGCGCTGCCAGAACCAGGCGGCGAGCAGCCCCATCACGATGCCGCCGAACACCCCCGGATTCTGGTACGCCGCCTGCGCGACCGTGCCGTCCTCCGCGATGCAGACCCCGCCCCACATCCCGGCGGCGCCGAACGTCGTGTCCTTGGGGCAGTCGTCGGGGAAGGCGCGGAGAACGGCGAAGTACACGAGGAACCCGGTGACGGCCGCCAGTGCCGTCGAACCGTCCGACTTCTTCGCCATGCCGATCGCGACGCCGATGCAGAACAGCAGCGGCAGCCCGAGCGAGGAGTCGAGAAGTGAGCCGCCCGCGGCGGCGAAGACCTTGGCGACGTTCGTCCAGCCGAGGCCGTCCTCGCCGAAGACGTCCGGCTGGCCGAGCCGGTTCAGGATGCCGGCGGCCGGCAGCACCGCGATGGGGAGCTGCAAGCTCCGGCCCATCTTCTGCAGCCCCTGGAACAAGCCGCTCCACCACTTCTTCCCGGGCAGCGCGGCGGCGTCGGAACTCATCGGCGTCCTCCCGGACGGGCCAGGTCGGCGGTCGTGGCAGACTGGTGTAGACCAGTTGGGGGCGGTGGGGGCTGGTGCTGTGCCGTAAGGCGGACACCATGACCGCCATCATTGGGCACGACCGCCGCAACCGCCCGCGAAGATGGTCCAACCGTGCGTTACCGTGACATCGCGGACCTACGGTGCGTCGAGGCCGCGTCCTATGGCTGCGCTCCCCGGGGCGACCCCGGGCCCAAGCCACAAGCAACTCAGGGAGAAACACCATGGCCACCAAGGCTGAGAAGATCGTTGCCGGGCTCGGCGGCATCGACAACATCGAAGAGGTCGAGGGCTGCATCACCCGCCTCCGTACCGAGGTCAAGGACGCGGGCCTGGTCGACGACGCCGCCCTGAAGGCCGCCGGCGCCCACGGCGTGGTCAAGATGGGCACCGCGATCCAGGTCGTCATCGGCACGGACGCCGACCCGATCGCCGCGGACATCGAAGACATGATGTAACCGCCCCACCCCACACCCCCGAGAGGCCCCCACCGCTAGCCGCGGCGGGGGCCTCTCGCGCAGATCGAGCCGGGCCCCCGGGGCCCAGGGTGAAGCCACGGCGGCCGGCATCCCGTGGACCACCGAAACGCTAGGCTCACCGCATGTCTCGATTTGACGGCCGCACCCCCGAACAACTCCGCCCGATCACCATCGAACGCGGCTGGAGCAAGCACGCCGAGGGCTCCGTCCTCATCTCCTTCGGCGACACCAAGGTCTTCTGCACCGCCTCCGTCACCGAAGGCGTCCCCCGCTGGCGCAAGGGCAGCGGCGAGGGCTGGGTCACCGCGGAGTACTCGATGCTGCCCCGCTCCACCAACACCCGCGGCGACCGCGAGGCCGTCCGCGGCAAGATCGGCGGCCGCACCCACGAGATCAGCCGGCTCATCGGCCGCTCGCTGCGCGCCGTCATCGACTACAAGGCGCTCGGCGAGAACACCATCGTCCTCGACTGCGACGTCCTCCAGGCCGACGGCGGCACCCGCACCGCCGCCATCACCGGCGCCTACGTGGCCCTCGCCGACGCCGTCACCTGGGCCCAGGGCAAGAAGCTCATCAAGCACGGCCGCAAGCCCCTCACCGGCACCGTCAGCGCCGTCTCCGTCGGCATCGTCGGCGGCGAACCGCTCCTCGACCTCTGCTACGAGGAGGACGTGAAGGCCGACACCGACATGAACGTCGTCTGCACGGGCGACGGCCGCTTCGTCGAGATCCAGGGCACCGCCGAGGCCGAGCCCTTCGACCGCAAGGAACTGAACGCGCTCCTCGACCTCGCCGTGGCCGGCTGCGACGACCTCGCCGCCCACCAGCGAGCGGCCCTCGAAGCCACGCTTCAGCTCTGACGTCCGGCGACTTCGGGGGACATCGGGCGACGTCGGTCACGCGAGGCAACCAACACCCCCTCGACAGACGTTCTTACGAGTACGGGCGCGCGGGCAGAACCGTGCGCCCGTCCGTACCCCTGGGGAGGGACCGAACCATGGCCGCGCGCCACCGTCGTATCGCCACCGCTGTCGCCACAGCTCTCATCGTCGTACCGGCAGGCGTCGGCCTCGTCGGCTGTGACGCCGTCTCGAAGGCCCTGGACTGCGTCAAGACCGCAGACGTGATCGCCGACAGCGTCACCGACCTCCAGCAGGCCGCCGAGAACGCGGCCGACAACCCCGCCGAGGCGGACCGTGCCCTCGACGACATCGGCAAGAACCTCGACAAGATCGGCGACAAGACCGATGACACGGACGTCAACAAGGCGGTCGACGATCTCGACAAGGCCGTCGACAACGTCCGCGAGGCCATCAAGAACGGCGACTCCACGCCGGACGTCAGCCCCGTCACGGACGCGGCAGGCGAACTGACCAAGGTCTGCACGCCGTAACCGCCGGGCCCCGCACTCGCCGGGGCCCGTCGCCGCGGCGGGACGACGGCCGACGGACCACCACGCAGCGAACCCCGGCCGCCGCGCGAATACCGCGCGGCGGCGGCCCAGACCTCCGCGACGGGACGCCGTACGAGGGTGGAGCCCGCGCCGAGCCGGGTCCACCCCCACGGGGATACTGGTCGGCATGACCCGCCTCATCCTCGCCACCCGTAACGCCGGCAAGATCACCGAACTGCGGGCGATCCTCGCCGACGCGGGGCTCTCGTACGAGCTCGTCGGTGCCGACGCCTACCCCGAGATCCCCGACGTCAAGGAAACCGGCGTCACCTTCGCCGAGAACGCCCTGCTCAAGGCGCACGCCCTCGCCCAGGCCACCGGGCTGCCCGCCGTCGCCGACGACTCCGGGCTCTGCGTGGACGTCCTCGGCGGGGCACCCGGCATCTTCTCCGCCCGCTGGGCCGGCCGCCACGGCGACGACCGGGCCAACCTGGATCTGCTCCTGGCCCAGCTCGGCGACATCGCCGCCCCCCACCGCGCGGCCCACTTCGCCTGCGCGGCGGCCCTCGCCCTCCCCGACGGCACGGAACGCGTGGTCGAGGGCCGCCTCCGCGGCACCCTGCGCACGTCCCCCGCGGGCGCGGGCGGCTTCGGCTACGACCCGATCCTCCAGCCGGACGGCGAGACCCGCACATGCGCGGAACTCTCGGCCGCCGAAAAGAACGCGATCAGCCACCGCGGAAAGGCGTTCCGGGCGCTGGTTCCGGTGGTGCGGGAGCTGCTGGCCTAGACGCGAGACGCGCAACGGAATGGCCTGCGAAGCAATCCTTTGCTTCGCAGGCCATTCAGCCGTTCACCGTGCGGCGGAAGGGATTCGAACCCTCAAGCCCGATCAAGGGCCACAGATCCTAAGTCTGCTGCGTCGCCGTTGCGCCACCGCCGCCGACCGCCTGTCATGGTACCGGGCGGTCGGCTCTCGGTGATCGCAGGTTTCCCCGGGACGCGAGCGGTGGTGGGGTCAGAACCTGGGGGCCGGGGACTGGGCCTCGACCATTTCTGCCGCCTCCTCCTTCGTCTCCACCGACGGCGGTGAGCCGGACAGTGGCTTCTGGGCCGTCTCCTTCATGCAGGCCACCGCGATGATGCCGACCAGCGCCGCCGCCATCGAGTAGTACGCCGGGACCATGTCCGTGCCCGTGATGCTGATCAGGGACGTGATCACCAGGGGGGCCGTGCCGCCGAAGAGGGAGGCGGAGAGGTTGTAGCCGACGGAGAGGGAGCCGTAGCGGACCGGGGTGGGGAAGAGGGCCGGGAGCGTCGCCGACATCGTGCCGAGGAGGCAGACCAGGGAGAGGCCGAGCAGGAGCATGCCCCCGGAGACCGCGAGCAGGCTGCCCTGCTTGATCAGGAGGAACGCCGGGATGGAGAGGACCAGGAAGCTCACCATGCCCGTCATGAGCAGGGGCTTGCGGCCGAAGTGGTCCGACAGCTTGCCCACCCGGCTGATGATCAGCATCAGGACGATCATCGTGCCGATGAGGATCAGCAGCCCGTGCGAGTCGTCGTAGCCGAGCTCGTCCGAGAGGTACGTCGGCATGTACGACAGGAGCATGTAGTCCGTGACGTTGTACGCGCCGACCAGCGCGATGCAGAGGATCAGGGTCGGCCAGTACTGGGTGAAGATCTTCGCGAGGTCACCCTTGGCCGTGGTCTCCACGGTGGACGCGCCCTCGGACGCGGAGTGGAAGGTCTGGTCCTCCAGCTTCTGGAAGGCCGGCGTCTCGTCGAGCTTCAGCCGCAGGTAGAGGCCGACGAGGCCGAGCGGGCCCGCGACCAGGAACGGGATGCGCCAGCCCCACGACTCCATGGTGTCGGAGCCGAGCGCGGAGTTGAGGATCAGGACCAGGCCGGCCGCGCCGGTGTAGCCCGCGAGCGTGCCGAGCTCCAGGAAGCTGCCGAAGTAGCCGCGCCGCTTGTCGGGGGCGTACTCGGCGATGAACGTGGAGGCGCCGCCGTACTCGCCGCCCGTCGAGAAGCCCTGCACCAGGCGGAAGAAGATCAGCAGGACCGGGGCCCAGAAGCCGATGGTGGCGTAGGACGGGATCAGGCCGATGGCGAGGGTGCCGATGGCCATCATGATCATCGTCAGGGCGAGGACCTTCTTGCGGCCGATCTTGTCGCCCATCGGTCCGAAGACCATGCCGCCGATGGGGCGGACGAGGAAGGACACCGCGAAGGTCGCGAAGGACGAGATCAGCTGGACCGTGTCGTTCCCGGACGGGAAGAAGACGTGGCCGATGGTGACGGCGAGATAGCTGTAGATGCCGAAGTCGAACCACTCCATGGCATTGCCGAGCGAGGCCGCCTTGACCGCTCGCTTGACCGCGGCTTCGTCCGTGACCGTGATGTCGGTGCGCCGGAGCGGCGGGTTCCTGCGGCGTTTCACGGCCCGGAACAGCGTGCGGTGGCGTCTGAGCGCCTCGTGATCGGCCTCTGTGGCTTCGTGGGCCGTCATGGAGTGGTTCCTTTCGTTCTTCGGGCAAGCTCCCCCTGGATCACTTGCTCGAACATCGCCGAAGCAAACGAAAGCCCCCCGTGAGGGGGGCCTTTGTCACAGTTCGGCGGGCGTGCGCGCCCGGAGCCGTCTCAGACGCCGAGGTCCTTGATGATCTTCGCCACGTGTCCGGTCGCCTTCACGTTGTAGAAGGCGTGCTCGACCTTGCCCTGCTCGTCGACCACCACGGTGGAGCGGATGACGCCGGTCACCGTCTTGCCGTACAGCTTCTTCTCGCCGAAGGCGCCGTACGCCTCCAGGGTCTCCTTGGAGGGGTCGCCGACCAGCGTGACCTTGAGGTTCTCCTGCTCGCGGAACTTCGCGAGCTTCTCCGGCTTGTCCGGCGACACGCCGATGACGTCGTACCCGGCGGCGGCCAGCACGTCGAGGTTGTCGGTGAAGTCGCAGGCCTGCTTGGTGCAGCCGGGGGTGAGCGCGGCCGGGTAGAAGTAGACGATGACCTTGCGGCCCTTGTGGTCGGCCAGGGAGACGTCCTTGCCGTCCGCGTCGGGCAGGGTGAAGGCGGGGGCGGTGTCGCCGGGCTGGAGTCGCTCGCTCATCTTCGGTCTCCTCGCGGGGGTGCTGCGCAACGGGGTGCTTCGCAACGGGTGGGGTGAACGGAGTCGAGCGTAATAGGGGTGCCGTGGGGTGTGGTGGGCCCGGAGCTGACAGACTGTGGGTCAGACGTTCATCGTTTCTCGAACGCGACGCGAACGCGGACGAAACGACGGAAACGACCGATACGACCCACGGAGGCAGCGCGGTGTCGGATGCCAGGACCCCTGCGCAGATCGAGGCGGACATCAAGCGCCGGCGCGACCAGCTCGCCGATACGCTCGACGAGATCGGGGTGCGTGTCCACCCGAAGACGATCGTCGGCGACGCGAAGGCGAAGGTCGCGGCGAGTGTGGACAACTCACTCGGCCGGGCGTACGTGGGGGCGAACCGATTCGTCACCGACGTGCGGGGCCAGCTCGTGTCGGCGGACGGTTCGCCCCGCATCGAGCGGATCGTCCCGGTGGCCCTGGTGGCCGCGGGCCTGGTGGGGCTCCTCGTCGTGACATCGCGGCGGCGCGGGCGCTGATGTCCCGGCCACCCGGGGGCCACGGAGGCCGCGGGGGCAGGTAGGTTCGGGGCGTGAGCGCAAAGACCCACCACGACGACAAGCTGCCCATCCGTATGCTGCACGACCGCGTGCTCGTGCGGCAGGACACCAGCGAGGGCGAGCGCCGTTCCGGCGGCGGCATCCTCATTCCCGCGACGGCGGCCGTGGGCCGGCGGCTCGCGTGGGCCGAGGTGGTCGCGGTCGGGCAGAACGTACGCACGGTCGAGCCGGGCGACCGCGTCCTGTACGACCCGGAGGACCGCGCCGAGGTCGAGGTGCGGGGCGTCGCGTACGTCCTGATGCGCGAGCGCGACCTGCACGCGGTGGCCGCGGACCGGTTCGAGGGGTCCGAGGACACGACGGGCCTCTACCTGTAGACCCGTACCTCTACCTGTAGATCCGTACCTTCGGCGGAGCGGGCCGGTGACCATCGTCACCGGCCCCTTTCACGTGCGGTTTGCTACCTTGGAAAGCACCCGACGAGACGCGCCGTACCGGGCTACGCAAAGACGACGCACCCCCATCAGTGGACGCCGAGCGGCGTCCGTACTCGTCGGAGGTGCCGTCATGGCCTGGGTTCTGTTGATCATCGCCGGTCTGCTCGAAGTGGGCTGGTCCATCGGGATGAAGTACACCGAGGGGTTCACCCGGCTCTGGCCGAGCCTCGGCACCGGCGCGGGCATCGTCGCGAGCATGCTGCTGCTGTCGTACGCGGCGAAGACGCTGCCCATCGGTACCGCGTACGGCGTGTGGGTGGGCATCGGCGCGGCCGGTGCGGCGGTGCTCGGCATGGTGATACTCGGTGAGCCCGTCACCGCCGCCCGGATCTTCTTCGTCTGTCTGCTGCTCGTCGCCGTGGTCGGCCTGAAGGCCACCTCGGGGCACTAGGGCCGAGGCGCCGGCGGCCGGGCGTCCGGGCGGCCGGGCGCTATGGGTCCATGCCGCCGATGGTGCCTCCGTCGGCCGCGCCGCCGTCGGTCGCCGTTCCTCCGGGGCCCGTGGTGCCGCCGTTGGCCGGGCCGCCCTGTGCGGCGCCTCCGTCGACCGTGCCGCCGTCGGTCGCCGTTCCTCCGGGGCCCGTGGCGCCGCCGTCGGTCGGGTCGCCCGTCGGGTCGCCGGTCTGGCCGCCGTCGGTCTGGCCGCCGTCCGTGGGCCCCCCGTCGGTGGTGCCGCCGTCCGTCGTGGGCCCTCCGTCGGTCGTGCCGCCGTCCGTGGGGCCGCCGTCGGTGGTGCCCCCGTCGGTGGCGCCGCCGTCGGTGTCCGGTTCGCCGGTGGCGCCCGTGGCCGTCGGGTCGGGCAGCGGCAGGTCCGCGCCGTCCTCCAGCTCCAGGTCGAAGTCCTTGACCGGCTCGCCCTCCAGGGCGTCCCTGGTGAACTGCGCCCAGACGCGGGCCGGGTAGGCGCCGCCGTTGATGCGGGCCTCGCCGAGCGCCCCGTACAGCGGGGTGTGCGCGCCCGTGTCGGGGTTCTGGCCCATGACGGCGACGACGGTGGCGAGGTCGGGGGTGTAGCCGGCGAACCAGGCCGCGGTGTCGTTCTCGGCGGTGCCCGTCTTGCCCGCGGCGGGGCGGCCCGCGCCCTGGGCGGCGGTGCCGGTGCCGCCCTCGACGACGCTCTGGAGGATGGAGGTGGTGGTGTCGGCGGCTTCGCGGGACACGGCCTGTTCGGTGGCGTCCTGGTCCGGCAGCTCTATCTTCTGGCCGTCCTTGGTGATCGCCTCGACGATCGAGTAGGTGCCGTGCTTGCCGTGGTTGGCGAGGGTCGCGTACGCCTCGGTCATGTCCAGGACGCTCGCGGTGGACGGGCCGAGCGCGATGGACGGGGACGCGGTGAGGTCGGGGGTGTTCTCCGGGACGCCGAGGGCGACGGCGGTCTTCTTGACCTTGTCGGAGCCGACGTCGACGGCCATCTGCGCGTACACCGAGTTCACGGACTTGTCGGTGGCCTCGCGGACGGTGGTCTCGCCGTAGGAGACCTGGTCCTCGTTCTCGGGGGCGTAGGCGCCACCGCTCCAGCCCTGCACCGGGCGCTTGTTGGTGCCGTCGTAGACGGTGTTGGGCGTGATGGGGCGGCCGTCCTGGGTCACCGAGCCGTTCTCCACCGCGGAGGTGAAGACGAACGGCTTGAAGGTGGAGCCGACCTGGTAGTCGCGGCGCGTGGCGTTGTTGACGTACTGCTTGGTGTAGTCGATGCCGCCGTACATCGCGACGACCTTGCCGGTGGCCGGGTCGATGGAGGCGCCGCCCGCGCGGACGTTGCGGTCGACCTTGCGGGCGTCCTTGTCGACCTTGGACATCACCTGCTCGTCGACGGCCTTCTTGAAGGCGTCCTGACGGTCCTTCTGGAGGGTCGTGGTGATGCGGTAGCCGCCCTTGGCGAGCCGGTCCTCGTCGATGATCTTGTTGTTGGTGAGGTAGTCCTCGACGGCCTTGACGACGTAGCCGCGCTGCCCGGAGAGGCCCGCAGTGCCCTTGGCCTCGTCCGGCACCGGGAACTTCATGCCCGCCCGCTCGGACTTGCTCAGCCAGCCCTGCTTGACCATGCCGTCCAGGACGTAGTTCCAGCGTCCGGCCGCGCGCGGCTTGTTCTCGGGGTGCGTGGCGACGTCGTAGGCGTTGGGGGAGTTGAGGAGCGTGGCGAGGTAGGCGCCCTGGGCGGTGGTGAGCTTCCTGACGTCCTTGCCGTAGTACGCCTGGGCGGCGGCCTGGATGCCGTAGGCGTTGCGGCCGAAGTAGCTGGTGTTGAGGTAGCCGGAGAGGATGTCGTCCTTGCTCACCTCGCGGTCCAGCTTGATGGAGATGAAGAACTCCTTGGCCTTGCGGGTGACCGTCTGCTCCTGGCCCAGGTAGTAGTTCTTGACGTACTGCTGGGTGATCGTGGACCCGGACTGCTTGCCCTTGCCGGTGACGGTGTTGAAGGCGGCGCGGATCATCGCCTTGGGGTCGACCGCGGACTCGCTGTAGAAGTCGCGGTCCTCGGCGGCGAGCACGGCGTGCTGGACGGTCAGCGGGACCTGCTGGAGCCGCACGTTCTCGCGGTTGACCTTGCCGTCGCGGGCGATCTCGGTGCCGTCGGCGTAGAGGTAGACGTTGCTCTGTTTGGTGGCGGCGGCGTTGGCCGGGGGGATCTCGACGAGGAAGTAGCCGGTCATGAAGGCGCCCACGAGCAGCAGGACGACGATGATGAAGCCGCCGAGGACCATGCGCCAGGTGGGGAAGATCCGCCGCCAGCCCTTGCGCTTGGGCCGCTTGGGCTTCTTGCCCTTCTTGCCGTCGCCGCCGCCCGCGGCACCCGCGCCGCCCGCAGCACCCGTGCCACCTGCGTCGGCCTGGGCGGACTCGGCCTGGGCGGACTCGGCCGGGACGGACTCGGCCTCGGACTCGGACCCGGTCCCGGGTTCGGCCGCGGCCTTGCCCGGCAGCTCGTCCTCCGGCTCCCTGGGCGCCCAGCCCTGGTGCCCGTCAGGGCCCTGCCGCTGCGGCTCGTCGCTCATGTCTCGCGGAACTCCCGGTTAGCGTCGTACGTCCAGTACGCCTCGTACACCCATTGCACACTGTCGCCGCGTCCGCGGATGACCAAGGCACGCACCCCCGTGCCGAAAAATGCCTGGCACGGGTGGTCCTCCTCACACTACGATCCTGCGCTTTGGCCCATTTCGGGGGCGAGGCTCACGGTGGAAGGGATGCACGTGCGTACAGGACGGTTCCGTTTGTACGCGGCTGTCGCGCAATCGGCCTTCCGCAGATACGCCACGTATCGGATCGCGACCGCCGCGGGGGTGTTCACCAACACGGTCTTCGGGCTGATCCTGGCGTACACCTACATCGCGCTCTGGGACGAGCGGCCGGGGCTCGGCGGGTACGACCAGGCGCAGGCGGTCACGTACGTCTGGCTGGGGCAGGCGCTGCTCACGGTGATGGCGCTGATGGGCGGCGGCTTCGAGGCGGAGCTGATCGAGCGGATCCGCACCGGGGACATCGCCGTCGACCTGTACCGCCCCGCCGACCTCCAGGCCTGGTGGCTGGCGACCGACGCGGGCCGGGGGCTGTTCCAGCTCCTTGGACGAGGTGTGGCGCCGATGGCGGTCGGGGCGCTGGTCTTCGACCTGGCGCTGCCCACGGAGCCGCTGCGCTGGCTGGCGTTCGCGGTGGCGGTGGTGCTCGGCGTGCTGGTCAGCTTCGCGATCCGCTTCCTGGTGGCGCTCTCCGCGTTCTGGCTGATGGACGGGGCGGGTGTGACGCAGGTGGCGATGCTGGCGGGCACCTTCTTCTCCGGGATGCTGCTGCCGCTGAACGTCTTCCCCGGCGTGCTCGGCGAGGTCGCCCGCGCGCTGCCCTGGTCGGCGCTGCTCCAGCTCCCCGCCGACGTCTTCCTCGGCACGAGCAGCGGCACGGACCTCATCGGTACGTACGCCTTCCAGCTCGGCTGGGCGGTGGCGCTGCTCACGGCAGGGCGGCTGCTCCAGGCGGTCGCGACACGCAGGGTGGTGGTCCAGGGTGGCTGAACCGGCACGGGCGTCCGAGGCGGCCGAACCGTCGCGGCTGCGCGACGGGCTGCGGGCCTACCGGCTGATCTCCGCCATGTGGATCCGCTCCCTGATGGCCTACCGCGTGTCCTTCGCGATGACCGCGTTCGGCAACTTCGCGGTGACCGCCTTCGACTTCGCGGCGATCCTGCTGATGTTCTCCCAGGTGGACCGGCTCGGCGGCTACTCACTGTCCGAGATCGCCTTCCTGTACGGGATCTCGTGCACCGCGTTCGGCTTCGCGGACCTCCTCATCGGGTCCATGGACCGGCTCGGCAGGCGGGTGCGCGACGGCACGCTCGACACGCTGCTCGTGCGGCCCGCCCCGGTGCTCGCCCAGGTCGCCGCGGACCGCTTCGGGCTGCACAGGGTCGGGCGGCTGACGCAGGGCGCGCTCGTCCTCGCGTACGCCCTCGTGGTCGTGGACGTCGACTGGACGCCGCTGAAGGTGGTGATGGTCCCGCTGATGCTGCTCTGCGGCGCCGGGATCTTCGCGTCCGTGTTCGTGGCGGGCGGGGCCTTCCAGTTCCTCGCGCAGGACGCGGCCGAGGTGCAGAACGCCTTCACCTACGGGGGCACCACGCTGCTCCAGTACCCGCCGACCGTCTTCGCCAAGGACCTGGTGCGCGGCGTCACCTTCGTCCTGCCGCTGGCCTTCGTGAACTGGCTGCCCGCGCTGTACGTCCTTGGGCGGCCGTATCCGCTTGACCTGCCGGAGTGGGTGGCGTTCATGCCGCCGCCGGTGGCCGTGGGCTGTCTGGCGCTCGCGGGACTCGCCTGGCGCACGGGCCTTCGTTCGTACCGCAGCACAGGGAGCTGAACCGCGATGGAAGAGAACCTGATCGAGCTGGACGGCGTCGAGAAGGTCTTCGACGTACGCAGGAAGACCGGCTTCCTGCGGCGCGAGCGGCACCAGGTGCGGGCCGTCGACGGGATCTCCTTCACCGTGCCGCGCGGGGAGATGGTCGGCTACATCGGGCCGAACGGCGCAGGGAAGTCGACGACGATCAAG
Source organism: Streptomyces sp. NPDC046335 (assembly GCF_055587985.1). NCBI lineage: Bacteria > Bacillati > Actinomycetota > Actinomycetes > Kitasatosporales > Streptomycetaceae > Streptomyces > Streptomyces sp. NPDC046335. Next base: position 148,687 of record NZ_JBVJFF010000001.1, read on the forward strand.
ATGCTGACCGGCATCCTCACGCCCAGCGGCGGCCGGCTGCGGGTCGCGGGCATCGACCCCTCGCGGGAGCGGACCCGCCTCGCCCGGCGGATCGGCGTGGTGTTCGGCCAGCGCACCACGCTCTGGTGGGACCTGCCGCTGATCGACTCCTACCGCCTGATGCACCGCATGTACCGCATCCCCGACGCCCGCTTCCGCGAGAACCTCGACCGGTGCGTGGAACTGCTCGAACTGGGCGCCCTGTTGGACGTCCCCGTGCGGCAGCTCTCGCTCGGGCAGCGGATGCGCGGCGACATCGCGGCGGCGCTCCTGCACGACCCCGAGGTGCTCTATCTGGACGAGCCGACGATCGGCCTCGACGTCGTCAGCAAGGCCAAGGTGCGGGGGTTCCTGCGGGACCTGAACGCCGAGGCGGGCACGACGGTGCTGCTCACCACGCACGACCTCACCGACATCGAGCAGCTCTGCCGGCGGGTGATGGTCATCGACCACGGGCGCTTGATGTACGACGGGGCGCTCGCGGGGCTGCACGAGGTGGGCGAGAGCGAGCGCACCCTCGTGGTGGATCTGGAGCGTGAACTTCCGCCCATCGACGTCGGTTCGGCGCGGGTGGTGAAGGTGGAGGGCCCGCGGCAGTGGCTGGCGTTCCCCGCCGCGGAGTCGGCGGCTCCGCTCGTGGCGCGGATCGCGGCGGAGTACCCGCTGGCCGACCTCTCGGTCAGGGAGCCGGACATCGAAGCGGTCATCGCCAAGATGTACGCGGAGAAGGCGACCTCGTAGGCTGCGCATCATGAGTGACGCTGCATCCTCCGGGGGCACGCCCCGCGAGCCCTCAGGGCCCCAACTGCCCGATCTGCGGGCCTCCGACGCCGACCGCGAGCGGGTCGCCGAGCAACTCCGGGACGCGATGGCCGAGGGCCGTCTGGACATGACGGAGTTCGAGGAGCGGCTCGACGCCGCGTACAAGGCCCGTACGTACCGCGAGCTGGAGCCGATCACGAGCGACCTGCCCTCGCACGTGGCCAAGGTGTCCATGGTGAAGCGGCAGGTGAGCGACGACGACCCGGCCGCGGTCGACTGGTCGCTGCGGATGGTGGACGGCGCTCCCACGTCGGCGGGCGGCTTCGCGTTCTGGAGCGGGTTCAGCCGCAAGGGCGGCTGGACGATCGGGCGGCAGTTCACGGCGTTCGCGATGTGGGGCGGCGGTGAGATCGACCTGCGGGACGCCTACTTCACCGACCGTGACGTGGAGATCCGCTGCTTCACGATCATGGGCGGCCTCCAGGTCACCGTGCCGCCCGAACTGAACGTCACCGTCAAGGGCTTCGGCATCATGGGCGGCGTCGACGACCAGGCGACCGGCCTCGGCACCCCGGGGTCGCCGCGCGTCGTCGTCAAGGGCTACGCGCTGATGGGCGGCGTCGGCGTCGAGCGGAAGCTGCGCAGGGCCGAGAAGCTGCGCATGAAGGAGGAGCGCCGCCTGGAGCGTCTCGAACGCCGTGAGGAGCGCCGCGCGGCGCACTGGGAGCGCTCCGAGCAGCACCGGCTCAAGCACGAGAAGCGCCATGAGCTCCAGATACGCCGGCACGAGGACATCCTGGACGAGCACCGGCAGCGCCGCGAGGAGCGCGGGGAGCGCGACTGAGGCCGCCGCCGGGGTCGCTGCCGCCGGAGGTGCCGACGGCGGTGCGGGCTACAGCTCCGCCGCGGCCGAGCCCTTCAGGTGCGAGAGGTTGAACGTCTGCGCCATCTTGCGGTAGCCCGCGTCGGACGGGTGCAGGTGGTCGCCCGAGTCGTACTGGGCGCGCAGGCTGCGCGGGTCGTACGGGTCGCGCAGGGCGCGGTCGAAGTCGACGACGTCGTCGAAGACCTCGCCGGAGCGGATCTGTTCGTTCACCGCCTGGCGCACCGCTTCGAGGCCCGGTTCGTACCCGCGGTGGCCGCCGAAGGGCATCAGTGTCGCGCCGACGACGCGCAGGCCGCGGGTGTGCGCCTGGCGGGTCAGCTCGCGCAGGCCGTCGACGATGCGGTCCGGGTCGGTCTCGTGCGGGTTGCGCAGGATGTCGTTGACGCCGAGGGCTATGACGACGGCCTTGACGCCCGTGCGGTCCAGGACGTCGCGGTCGAAGCGGGAGAGGCCGCTCGGGTTCACCGCGGGCCGGCCGTTGCCGTCGGACAGGACGCGGTTGCCGCTGATGCCCTGGTTGACGACGCCGTAGCGGGGCGCGCCCGTCTCGTCGCGCATGCGGTCGGAGAGGACGTCGGTCCAGCGGCGGTTGGCGCCCATCGTGGAGGAGATGCCGTCGGTGATGGAGTCGCCGAGGACGACGACGGTGCCGTCGGTCTCGTTGCTCAGCACGTCCACCGCGGTGAGGTAGCGCCAGTACGGGCTCTGCTCGGTGTACGCGTCGGCGTTCGGGTCCTCGGTGCGGTCGCCCGCCGCCACGTAGCTGATCTGGCGTGCGTGGGGGTGGTAGGTGACCGGGCCCGAGGGGGTGGGGGAGTACGTGGTGACGAGCAGGTCGGCGTCGTGCGGGACGCGGAGCCTGGCCGCGTCGCTCATCACCTCGGCGCCCGGCGGGATGACCACCGAGGTGTTGCCGTTGAAGGTCAGGCGGCGCAGCGTGCCCGCCGCGGCCGCCGGGTCGTTCGTCGCGGAGGCCACCGCGATGGAGGCGTGCGTGATGCTGAGCGGCGTGGCCCCGTACAGGTTCGAGAGGGTGATGCGGGCGCTGGCTCCGCCGACGCTGGTGTGCACGACGTTACGGATGGAGCGGCCCGCGAACCCCTTCTGCTCGGTGCCCGGTTCGGCGCCGGCGGGGGAGGCGGACCAGGAGCCGACCCAGGTGCCCGAAGAGGCGGGTGCGGCGGAGTTGCGCGGGGTGCGTCCACCGGCGTTGATGGTGTCCCGTGAGTCGTCGTCGGTGCCCGCGACACCGATGTATATGGCGGCGGAGACCACCACTATGACCGCGAGGACCGCGGCGAGAAGGGCATAACCGTGTCGCTTGGTCATGCGGGATCTTTCTCCTCGGGCAGGGGGAGCCCCGAGGCTCCGATGTGATCACCCCATGATGCGGCATGGGCCGTGAGCGGGCCGACAGTGCCCCCCTCCGCAATATCAGACGCCGGGAACTTGTCGTTCGTTCCAGGAGTAGGTCAGGAAGGGACGGAGAACACATGGCGCGGAGACAATGCGGATGAGGACGAGGCGGACGGGTCGGGTGGTGTGAGTGAACCGCGCAAACACGGAGGAAGCGACGGAACCGGACAAGAGTGACGACGGGCCTCCCTCTCGCCCCGATGGCGTAACAGGACCGGGCGCTCCGGTGACCCCCGGCGGCTTCTCCTACAGCGCCGCCGAGGAGGAGAAGCGGCGCGGGGTGCGCCGCATGAAGACGATGGCCACGGGGCTGCTCGTCTTCGTGGCGGTCGTCTATGTGCTGGCCAAGTGGGCGCAGCACTCCGGCGCGGGCACCTGGGCGGGTTATGTCGCGGCGGCGGCCGAGGCGGGCATGGTCGGCGCGCTCGCCGACTGGTTCGCGGTGACCGCGCTCTTCAGGCACCCGCTCGGCGTACCCATCCCGCACACCGCGATCATCCCGAACAAGAAGGACCAACTGGGAGCGTCCCTGGGTGACTTCGTGGGGGAGAACTTCCTCTCCGGCGACGTCGTGCGCGCCCGTCTGCACTCGGTCGGCATCGGCAGCCGCCTCGGCACCTGGCTCGCCGAGCCCGCGCACGCCGACCGCGTCACCGCCGAGCTCGCGACGGCGCTGCGCGGCGCCCTCACCGTCCTGCGCGACTCCGATGTGCAGGCGGTCGTCGGCGAGGCCATCACGCGCCGCGCCGACGCGCGGGAGATCGCGCCCGGCATCGGCAAGACGCTGGAGAAGGTCGTCGCCGACGGCGGCCACAAGCGGGTCGTGGACCTCGTCTGCGTACGGGCCCACGACTGGCTGGTCGAGCACGGCGACTCGGTGATGGACGCCGTTCAGGGCGGCGCCCCCGGCTGGACCCCGCGGTTCGTCGACAAGAGGGTCGGCGAGCGGGTCTACAAGGAACTGCTGCGCTTCGTCACCGAGATGCGCGACATGCCCGAGCACCCCGCGCGCGGCGCCGTCGACCGCTTCCTCGCGGACTTCGCCGCCGACCTCCAGTCGGACTCCGACACCCGCGCGCGCGTGGAGCGCCTCAAGCGGGAGATCCTGGCGCGCGGCGAGGTGCAGGACCTGATCGCCTCGGCCTGGTCGTCCGTACGCGCGATGATCGTGGCCGCCGCCGAGGACGAGCGCAGCGAACTGCGGCTGAGGGTGCGGGCCTCGCTGCTCTCGCTCGGCGCGCGGATGGCCGAGGACGGGCGGCTCCAGCAGAAGGTCGACGGCTGGGTGGAGGGCGCCGCGGTGTACGTGGTGACGACGTACCGCGACGAGATCACCTCGCTCATCACCGACACAGTGGCGGGCTGGGACGCGGAGCACACCTCGAAGAAGATCGAGGCGCACATCGGCCGTGACCTCCAGTTCATCCGGATCAACGGCACGGTGGTCGGCTCCCTGGCGGGGCTCGTGATCTACGCGGTGTCGCGGCTGGCGGGGGCGTAGGCGGGCGGCGCGGGCGGGCGGGGGCGCCCGGCGGGCTCCGGCGCGCGTGAGGAGGCGTTTGCCGGGCACTCTGGAGACGTTCTCCCGAAGCGGGGAGGACCGTCGCCAGGGCCTCGCGAGGCCGACGTCACGCAGCCGGCGTCACGCGGGCAACTGCGCGCGGCCGGCCTCGTGAAGCCGCGGGCCGGGTGACGTGGGAGCAGCGGAAGGAGCCGCCCGCCATGACCGCGTCGTCCACGCCCGCACCGCCGCCGGACCGGGACCGGGACCGGGACCGGGACCGACCGGAGTACGGGACCGGCACCGTCACCACGGCCGTCCCCGCCCGTCTCGACCGGCTGCCCTGGTCCCGCTGGCACTGGATGATCGTCATCGGCCTCGGCACGGTCTGGATCCTGGACGGCCTTGAGGTCACCACCGTCGGCAACATCGCGAGCCGCCTCTCCGAGGAGGGCAGCGGCCTCGCCATCAGCTCCGCCCAGGTCACCGGCATCGCGGCGGCCCTGTATGTGGCGGGCGCCTGCGCGGGCGCCCTCTTCTTCGGTCACCTCACGGACAAGTTCGGCCGAAAAAAGCTCTTCATGGTCACCCTCGCGGTGTACCTCGCCGCCACCGCGCTCACCGCACTCTCGTACGACGCCTGGTGGTTCTTCACCTTCCGGTTCCTCACCGGCTTCGGCATCGGCGGCGAGTACGCGGCCATCAACTCCGCCATCGACGAACTCATCCCGTCCAAGTACCGCGGCCGCGTCGACCTGATCATCAACGGCAGCTACTGGCTTGGCGCGATCGGCGGCTCACTGCTCTCCGTCGTCATGCTCAACACCAGCATCTTCCCCAAGGACCTCGGCTGGCGGCTCACCTTCGCCCTCGGCGTCGTCCTCGGCCTGGCCATCCTCCTGGTGCGCCGCCATGTGCCGGAGAGCCCGCGCTGGCAGTTCATCCACGGCCGCGGCGAGGAGGCGGACGCCCTGGTCACGGCGGTGGAACGGGAGATCGAGGAGGAGAAGGGCGAGCGCCTGCCGCCCCCGGGACAAGAGATCACCATCCACCAGCGCAAGAGCATCGGCTTCGGCCTCATCGCCAGAACGGTCTTCCGCGACTACCCCAGGCGCGCGGTGCTCGGCCTGTCCCTCTTCGTCGGCCAGGCGTTCCTCTACAACGCGATCACCTTCGGCTTCGGCGCGATCCTCACCCAGTTCTTCGACATCGCCTCGGGCAGCACGGGCTACTACTTCGCCGTCATCGCGGCGGGCAACTTCCTGGGCCCGCTCCTCCTCGGCAAGCTCTTCGACACGGTGGGCCGCCGCATCATGATTTCTTCCACGTACCTGATCTCCGGCGTCCTGCTCTTCGCCACGGCCTGGCTCTTCGACCGGGGTTCGCTGAGCGCGACGACGCTGACGGCCTGCTGGTGCGTGGTCCTGTTCTTCGCGTCGGCGGGCGCCAGCAGCGCCTATCTGACGGTCTCGGAGATCTTCCCGATGGAGACCCGCGCCATGGCCATCGCCTTCTTCTACGCGATCGGCACCGCCGCCGGCGGCATCAGCGGCCCGCTGATCTTCGCCAAGCTGACCGAGTCGGGCGTCGTCGGCGACACGGTCCTGGCCTTCCAGATCGGCGCGGGCCTGATGTGCGCGGCGGGCCTGGTGGCCGCGGCACTGGCGGTCAACGCGGAACGCCGCTCACTGGAGGACATCGCGAAGCCGCTGTCCTCGGTGGAGCCGTAGCCGACGCTCACGCGCCGACCAACTCACACGCCCGCCCGGTCCCCCGCACCGTCAGGACGACGAGCGAGGCGACGGCGCACAGCACGCCCACCCCCACCCACATCACGTCGTACGAACCGAACGCGTCCCGCGCGAGCCCCCCGGCGAACGCCACCGCCCCGGCCCCCACCTGGTGCGCGGCGCTGATCCACCCGAAGACCACGGGGGTATCGGCGCCGAAGTGCGCCCGGCACAGAGCGACGGTCGGCGGCACGGTCGCCACATCGAGCAGCCCGAACAGCACGGCGAACGCGACGATCGGCACATCGACCGTGGCCGTCAGGAGCAGCGGCAGCGCGAAGAGCGAGAGCCCGCGCAGGGCGTAGTACGCGGTGAGCAGCCGCCGGGGATCGAACCGGTCGGTGGCCCACCCGGACCCCACGGTCCCCGCGACGTTGCAGAACCCGATGACCGAGAGCAGCGAGGCGGCGACGGTCACCGGCATCCCGTGGTCGTGCGCGGCGGGCGCGAAGTGCGTCCACATCACACCGTTGGTGGAGGCCCCGCACACCGCGAAGGTCCCGGCGAGCAGCCAGAAGGGGCCGGTGCGGGCGGCGCGGGCGAGGACGGCGAGGGCCCGCGGCCGCGCGGCCCCGGGGGCGGCCATGGCTTCGGGGTCGCGTACGGAGGCCCAGACCGCCGGGAGGGACAGCGTGGCGGCGCCGGCGAGCACGTAGGCGGCGACGCGCCACTCGTACGACTCGACGATCCACGACAGCAAGGGCAGGAAGGCGAACTGTCCGACCACACTCGCCGCCGTGAGCAGCCCGGTCACGAGGCCGCGCCGCGCGGTGAACCAGCGTTCGCTGACGGTGGCGGCGAAGGTGGCGGCGGTGGCTCCGGTCCCGAGCCCGACGAGCACGCCCCAATAGAGCACGAACTGCCAGGGCGAGGTCATGGTCGTGGTGAGCAGGGCCCCCACCCCCACGAGCAGCAGCGCCCCCGTCGCCACGCGCCGCATCCCGAGCCGGTCCATCAGCGCCGCGGCGAACGGCGCGGTCGCCCCGTACACGACCATGTTGACGAGCGACCCGAGCCCGACGGACGACCGTGACCAGCCCAGATCGTCGTGCAACGGCCCGATGAGCAGCCCGGCGAGCGTGCTGAACGCCCCGGCGACGACGATGGCGAGGGCGGCTCCGGAGGCGACGGCCCAGGCCCGGCTCTTGACGCTGACGATCTCCATGCCCACGAGCCTGCGCGGACGACGCGGACACCACGACTGGCCAGACGGCCGACATGTGAAAGGATCTGGCCATGGATCTGGCGTTGGATGCCTTGGGCGTGGATGCCGACGGACGGACGGGCGGGCGCGCAACGGTGCCGACGTCCCACGTGGTGGCGCCCCACGCGGTGGCGCCCCACGTGGTGGCGGTCCTGATCAGGGACGGCGTGCTGCCGATGGAACTGGGCCTGGTCCACCAACTGCTCGGCACGGCACGCTCGGCCGACGGGGACCCGCTCTACTCCGTACGCACCTGCGCGCCCCGCCCCGGCATGATCCGCACGGACGCCGACTTCCCCGTCTACGCCGAACACGGCCTGGACGTGGTCGCGGCGGCGGACACGGTGATCGTCCCGGCGTCACACGAGAGCGACGAGGCGCTGGAGCCGGGAGGACTCGACCCGCTGGTGGCCCGCGCCCTGGTCGGCCGCGGCAGGGTGGCCTCGATCTGCACCGGCTCCTTCGTCCTGGCGGCGGCCGGCCTCCTCGACGGCCGCAGGGCGACGACGCACTGGATGTCGGCGGACCGCTTCGCGAAGGCCTTTCCCCAGGTCACGGTGGACGCGGACGTCCTGTACGTGGACGAGGGCGAGGTGCTCACCTCGGCGGGCGAGGCGGCGGGCATCGACCTCTGCCTGCACCTGATCCGCGAGGACCACGGCGCGGCGGTGGCAGCGGAGGTGGCCCGCCGCACGGTGGTGCCCCCGCACCGGGAGGGCGGCCAGGCCCAGTACATCCGTCGCCCGCTGGCGGAACCGGGTTTGACGTCGACGGGCCGGGCCCGCGCCTACGCGCTGAAGCGCCTGGCGGACCCGCTGACGCTGGCGGAGCTGGCCGGGGTGGAGTCGATGAGCGTGCGGACGTTCAGCCGCCGCTTCCGCGAGGAGACGGCCCTGACGCCGATGCAGTGGCTGACGCAGCGCAGGCTGGACAGGGCCAGGCAACTCCTGGAGACGACGGACCACACGGTGGACCGCATCGCCGCGGAAGCGGGCTTCGGCACGGGGGCGTCCCTGCGGCAGCACTTCGCGCTGGGGGTGGGGGTGCCGCCGGGCGCGTACCGGGCGACGTTCCGGGGCGGGCCGACCGGCGGCTAGATGGCTCGGCGCGTCGCGGAAAAGTCCCGGCGACACGCCGAGGCGGACGGCGTGTCGCCGGAACTTACGTGCAACGCCGGGGCGGTACGTCCGGTGCTCAGCCCGCGGTGGGGCGGTCGGCGACGACGCAGGAGGCGAGGCCGACGGCGCCGGCGACCCCGAGGACGGCGGGCCAGGCGCCGACCTTCTTGGCGAGGGGGTGCGAGCCGGCGAACCCGGCGACGTACGCGGCGCTGAGCGCGGCGGCCGCCTTGTTCCCGGCGCTCTCCCGCCACTGCCGGGCGGCGACGACCCCGGCCCCGGCGAGCACGGCTCCGCCGAGGGGCCGCCTCCCGGTGAACCGAGCGACGGCATACCCCCCGACGAGCCCACCGGCGGCTACGACTGCTCCGGAAACCCTCGCCATGCCGGGCCTGCCTCTCGCTGATACGTCCGTGATGTCCTCTGGTGAGAGGTTAACGCGGGGTGAGTGGGGGGTGGGTCGGTGGGTGGATCGGGGGGGGCGGATCGAGGGGGCGGATCGAGGGGCGGACCGGGGGCGGACCGGGTGGGCCGGGGGCGGGCTCAGGGCTTCGGCTCGACGACCCCGGGCTGCGCGGCGGCCCAGGCGGCGAGAACCTCCACCGCGGCCGACCGCGGCGCCCCCTCCACGGCCACTTCGTCCAGCATCCGCCGCTCGGCGTTGGGCAGGGCCAGCTCCCGGTAGAACCGCAGATCCTCGTGCCCGTTGGCGGCGGCGTCGCGGGTGGTGGCCCCGTACACGACCCGTGGAATCCCGGCCCAGTAACAGGCGACGAGACACATGGGACAAGGCTCGCTGCTGCCGTACAGCACCGCGTCCCCCATGGAATACCGCCCAAGCCGCCGCCCCGCCTCCCGCAGGGCCATGACCTCGGCATGCGCGGTCGGATCGTTGGTGGCAACGACGGAATTGACCCCTTCCCCCACGACTTCCCCACCCACAACGACGACGGCCCCGAAGGGCTTGGCGGTGCTGTCGGGGTACAGGGAGCGGCGGGAGCTCTCGATGGCCAGGTCGAGAAACTTGCGGTCTCGGTCTTGTTCGGGGGCGTAGGGCAACGGGGCTCCTTTCCTCGCGAGCCTTGGTGTCAGAGCTTCGGTTCCACCGGAAACGGTAGCGAGGCAGACCATTCACCGAGGGCGCCCGCCGCGGTGGAGCGTAGGTCGCCTCCGACGGCCACCTCAGCCATCAGCTGACGCTCGGCGTTGGGCAGTGCCAACTCGCGATAGAACTGCAGATCCTCAAATCCGTTGACGGCGACGTCGTGGCTGTTTGCGGCGTAGACGAGGCGAGGGACCCGGGCCCAGTAGCACGCGGTGAGACACATCGGGCACGGCTCGCTGCTCGAATACATCACGCCGTCTTCCATGAGGTGGCGCCCGAGGCTCCGTCCTGCGTCACGAAGAGCCATCACCTCGGCGTGAGCGGTCGGGTCATGCAACTCGACGACTGAGCTTGTACCCGTGCCCACCACCTGGCCACCCACGACGATGACGGCGCCGAACGGTGTCTTCCCCTCGTCGTCGAGCGCGTGCCGGGAGATGGCGATGGCTTGTTCGAGGAATTTGCGGTCCTGCTCGTTTTCCGGCGTGTAAGGCAACGGGTACTCCCTTTCCTCGTACGTATCGCGATCCGTAGGCGACTCACGTTCCAACCGGTGTCACATATGAACCGATGGATCTACGTCGCTGAACGGCCCGTCCAGGTCGACGTCATAAATGGTCAGCGGCGTCGTCGAGCCGGGGCTTTCGACGATGCGGAGAACCTGATCTCGGAGCTCCGCATGGCTCCAGTGGTCGTACTCCAGAACACTGACCATATCGGGAACGGAAGCACCGGATTCGGCCCCGTCGATGATGAGCCTCTGCACGTGCGGGGAGGGCGCGGACAGCAAAGCGGCGGAAGCGGCGAGCCGGTGGTTCCATTCAGAGAAGGACCGTGCCATGGCCGCCCCTTCCGGACCTTCGAGTGCGCCGGCCGGAAGGTTATGGAGCAGCACGCGGGTGATATGGGGTGCACCGACTGAACAACTGGCTTTGATGAGTGCCTCGTCGATGGCGTTGCGCAGGGCCAGTTGCTGCGGTGCGAGCCAGTCGAGCCCGCACTGGACGACGAGAATGGCTTCCACGCTCGGTCGCGCAAAGCAGGACAGGGCGGCGGCCCAGTCTTGCGCTTGGCCCTCGCCGCTCATGCGGTGGTCCTTGTGTGGGCACCGACGAGCCTCAACACTCTCAGACCGATGACGACAGCTTCCCGAGGGTCGTCTGCTTCCGCCGCACCTGGAAGGACGCGTGCGGCGAGCCGGGCGGTGGCCGCAAGCGCCGAAGGGGAGAGGCCGGACACGAACGCGCGAAGTTCATGGTCGGGTTCGCCGGGTGCAAGGGGAGCAAGCCGGGCGGCGACAGCGAGAGCCATGGCAGCAGGCCGGTCCTGGGGTTCACCGCGTGGGGCGGGAGTGCGAATGACGGAACGTGCGGTACGGGCGCGGGCCTGAGCCCATGGCGATTCGGGGCCGTCCGTGTGTGCCATGAGGAACAGCAGTGCGGTATTCGCTTGAGCGGCGGTGTTGAACCAGCGGTGGCTCGCGAATGTCCGCAGATACGCGCCGAGCAGTTGCGGATCCGGCGTGAACTCGGGCCGAATGAGCTCGGCAGGGTGTTCGGCGCGCACGTCACGTAACGTCGCGAGAGCGTTGACCGAAACCAGGGCCCAGAAGCGATCGAACCCCGCGAGGTCGCCGAAGAGCTCCCGTGAGGCGCGGGCCTCCGGCGTGCCGGCCGGACTGTTCTCCGCGCTGCCGTACAACGTCGCTCGCGTAGCGCTCAGCACGGAAGCTCCATCCCAGTAGTTCCCCATGAACTTCTGCCCGGTGAGGAACTGGTGCACTCCGTAGAACGCACCGGCCTGGTCCGACCCATGGAACTCGGTGAAGTCCCGGGCCCACACCAGCATCGCAGCCGGACTGTCGCACACGGATCCCATGTCGGCCGAGCCGCTGGCGGCAACCGGGTCAGGATCGACTTGTCGAAGAATGAGGCGGCGGCTCTCGACGGTCACGGCGACAAGTTCACGGGCGGCGCGCTTGGAAGCGATGCCCCGCTGGGACATCAGAGTCGCGGTACTGCCGAGCCAAGCCAGGTAGCGACTGGCCTCACCGAGCGCGACTGCCGGGTCGGGAAGTGTCCGCACGTGACGTATCAGGGAGCCGATGATCGAGTCCGCGCACCCCACTACGACGACAGGGTCTGTTCCCCGTACCAGAGCGGCCCGACAGAGTCGGTGCAGCACTTCGAGGTGGAGGGCGGCGGCGTCCTCGTTGGCCGGCGGGGGCACGTTCACGTCAGTGAGCTGGGCGACGAGGTTACGAATGCCGTTGGGGTCGTTGCCACTGATGACTTGATCGAGCGCACCTAGGTAGGCGGCAACGACGGGGTCATCGCTGAGCTCCTCTTCCAGACTCGCGTCCCGCGCGCGAAGTTCGCACAACCCTCGCGCCAGGGTCCGCCGCAACAGGCGGTTACGTCCGCCGACGCTGGCGAGGCCGAAGAGCCGGGCGAAGGAGAAGACCCCGAAACAGTTGGCGAGCAGGAACAGCAGCGCTCCATAGGTCGTACTCCGTTCGCTCTGCCCCAGCAGCCCACCCGCGGTGAACATGGCCGCAACCCATCCGGCGAGTACCCACTCCCGGAAGGCGATGTGGCTGTCAATCGCACGTAAGGAAGGCCATGAGCTGGCGGCAGAGAAGGACAGCGCGAAAATCACGGCTTCACCGGTGAGGAGCGTGGCGAAGAAGGCGATGGTGAACTGAGTGGCGTCAACGGCATCGTCCTGCCCTACCGGCCACTCCCACGCCGCGACGACAAGCCCCAGAGCGCCCAACGCGAGTGCCGCCCGTCGACGCGTGTGCCCCATACCTCTGTGTGCCCCCGCTCCCCGCGCCTGCGATGTGCGAACAACTGTGTCAGGGGCAGCGGTAGTTGCCAACCGAGCGCGGTGTCAGTGCCGAGGCATCCCGGGCAGTGCCGTCACGAACTCGGCCCAAGCGGCAGCTCCGACGCGAACCCGGCCATCGGCCGGGCACTTCGTGTCACGGACCATGACCTGCGGCGTCACCATCGCCACCTCGACGCACTCGGTTCCGGAACCGCCGCTGTAGGACGACTTGAACCAGCGGACTGGGTGGCGGGGGTCCATCACAACTCCCTGAGGCTTCGACGAATGGCTTCAGTGGATGATTTCAGATCCAGGGCCTGTGCACGTAGGTAATCGAACGCCAACTTGTAGCGCTCGAGCTCGGCTTGCTTCTCCATGAAGAGCCCGCCGCCCAGCAGGTCTACGTAGACGACGTCCAGGGCCGGGCTCTGCCCTCGGAGGAGGACGAAGCTGCCCACGGCGGCGGCATGGGCGCCCGCGGAGAACGGCAGTATCTGGACCGTCACCTGAGGGCCCTCTGACAGGGCCAAGAGGTGCTCAAGCTGTTCCCGCATGACATCGGCTCCACCGACGACGCGATGCACGGCGGCCTCGTCGACGATTGCGCAGATACGAGGTGGATCAGTCCGCTGGAGGAGCTCCTGCCGTTTCATGCGGATGTCCACCATGTGCTGCACTTCGCGTTCGGTGCAGCCCACCTCGGAAGCGCGATGCACGGCTTCCGCGTACCCCCGGGTCTGGAACAGGCCTGGGATGTACATACACGCGTAGTGGTCCTCGCGAACGACCTCGTCCTCAAGGGTCAGCATGAGGTTCATCGATTCGGGGATGGGGTCGGCCAGCGAGCGCCACCACCCCTGAATCCGGGCGCCCTTCGCCAACTCGACCAGGGCCTGCCGCACGTCGTCGGCCGCTTCGTACTCACGGCAGAGCGCATCCACGGCCGGCCACTTGACCACACCCTCCTTGGTCTCATAGCGACTCAAGGTGGCTTTGGAGATACCTACGCGCGCTCCCGCTTCCTCCAGGGTCAGCCCCTTGAGTTCGCGTAGACGGCGGAGGTCCGCGCCGAGTTGGCGACGGCGGGTCGTCGGTCCCACAGCCATGTTCTGGCCCTTCTTGTAGTCCGGGACGAGCGTGCCCGCACGGCGGCGGCAGAGCAAGACTGCGCGCGCCGGGGGCGCGCGGGACCAGGGCGTGCTTCCGTGAGGCCGCCGTGAGAGTTCCATTTTGGAAGTTGCACTGCCACGCTGTGTAGCGGATTGATCGCGACCCGCGACACTGGTAACGAAGCAAGGGCTGGATGCTCATGGCGGACGAACAGCGTGTAGTGCCACTGCGTAGTTGGGAGTTGCCCTTCCTCGCCGAACCGGAGGAGGTGTCAGTGCTGCGCCGCATAGTTCGACTGCGTCTGGTGCAGTGGGGGCTACCTCACCTGATCGACGTGGCGCAACTGTGTGTCGGCGAGCTCGTGACGAACGTCATCGAGCACGTGGGTGCCGGGACGCCGACTGTCCTGCTGCTCTCATTTCGCGAACCATGTGTGCGCATTGAGGTGCGAGATCCGGATGCGCGTGCTCTGCCGACTCTTGTCGCTGCCGGCCACGACGCGGAAGGAGGCCGCGGCATCGCGCTGTTGGATGCGCTAGCCGAACGGTGGGGCGTCGAGCTGAAGTCGGACTCGAAGGTCACATGGTGCGAGCTGGCCACGGGGCACGGTCCTCGGGACGGATACTCGAGTGGTTCCGAGGCGCGTCGAGCCGAGGAGGTGATCCATGGCTACGGAGAGGCCAGGACTTCGCGGAACGGCGAGTTGTCACGACTCAGTACCGCGGTCGCGGAAGAGGTCGCGATCGACGTGATCGCAGACCTCCTCCACTGGCTCCGAGCACATGGGTGCGACCCGGACGAAGCCCTTGATCGGGCCCAGGTGCACTTCGAAGCCGAGATGGAGGAGGTGGAGTGCGTGATGGATCAGTGATTGAAGGTGCCGTGGAAGAACCCTATGGACGGGTCCTCCGGAGTACCCACGAGCAGAGCGCGATCAAGCAATCCGTTGTTCTGCTCGCAACTCGTCTCGGGTAGCAGGACACAGGCGTGACAGGCCGCGAGGTTGACGCTGCCCGCCCCGCTCGCCTCGGACTCGATACACAGCGGGTCGGCCGAGCACCACTCCGAACGGTGCAGGGCGGACCGTAGCGCGGCGGCCAGCCGCGCGGGCTCGCCCTGAGCGACCACGCCGCCGAGGCTGCCGGCCGAATCACTGGTCGCTGTGTAGATGAGCAGACCTGACATGGAGTCGCCCGAGTAGAGACGTTCTCGAAGCGCGGCAGCTGGATAGCCACCGTCAAGGCTCCACTCATTGATCAGTGCATGCGCCAGCGTGTGGAGCAGCACCATGCGAGGCGTGGCCGGGGACTCGGGCGCGGCCATCGGATCCGAAGCTCGCTCGCGGAGCTGGCGACGGTGATTGTTCCGCATGCGTTCCACTCGGGCCGCGACGGCCGTACTGCGGGCCCAGGCCTCGATCTTCTCCTCGTCGAGGCGTAGGAACACCCCCTCACCCTGGACCTCCATGGCGGGCAGCCAACTCAGATCGTCGACGGACAACCGGGCCTCGTGAACTTCGGCGTTGTTGTCCGGAGCCTCCACACGGGAGAACGCCTTGAGGGCCCGGACCTCCCGCAACCGTTTGACCAGCATCGGGCCGGCCAGGCCGAGGCGGGTCAGATCCGGTGAGTGGGTCCCTGGTGGCTCACAGACGAACTGCTCCTCACGAGACGCGTCGCGTTCCGCGTTGCCGCTTCGCAGTTGGTTGTACTCCTGGTAGCGCAGAGCGAGATAGGCCCTGTCCGCGCCGTGCCTCTGATCACCCTCCGGGTCCTCGCCCAGTTCGGCGTCGAGCAGAGCGCTGACGGCATCCGCGGAGATCTCGTTTCCTTCCCGCATCGTAATGATTTTCAGGTATAGCGGGATCTCCGAGCGGTCGATGCTGCGGAGCTCATCCCAGTACGGCGCGAGACGGTCGGCCAGACCGTCGCTCCATGGCGGGATGGACAGCGCGGACCTGACGATCGGATGCCATGCCGCAGATGAACCGCGTTGGAGCGTGCGGGGCGGCTCGGAGCAGGATTCCGCGGGAGCGTCCTTGAGCCATGGTCGCCTGCCCTCGCATCGAACCTTGAGCTTGGTCAGGGCCGTACGCCGGAAGGCTCCCTCCATCGAGACTTCCGGAATGTCGCAGGTGCAAGAGATGAGAATGGAGCGCAGGGATGCGGTCCGGCCGGTGGTCCGCAGACGCATCTCACCACCGCAGAGGCCCGAGGCGCCCTCCGCGCGGTTGTCGCGGTGTGCCCATTTCCAATACGGGAAGTCGTCGATGTGCCCGTGGGCACAGGCCATGACGAAGCGAGAGGGAACCAAGCTCTCCTGGCAGTCACCGCATTCGTTCTTTCCGGGCGGGGAGTTGAAACCCCGCACGTGCTGAAGGGCGTTACAGGTCGGGCACGAGTGCCAGAGCGGGAAGCGACGTACTCGTACGCCGTCCTTGCTGGTGTCGTCCGAAGCGGGAGGCAGACGGAACGACCGTACGCCGAGGATCCGGGCGAGCCGGTGCTCGTGGATCGTAGGGGCTTCCTTGACGTTCCAGGAGTCCGTGCCGGCCACCATGAACGACTCGTTCTCGACGGCGATCATCGACCCGACACCGTACGTCGTGATCATCTGGGCGCGGCGGACCGAGCCGCGCCGTGGGTAGCTGCGTTCGGGAGCGCCTGCGCCCCGGCGGCGACGGGCGGGGGGCGGGGTCATCGGGATGCCTCCATGAACAGGGCCGTCTCCGCGTCGACGTCACGCAGACTCCACAGGGTTGGCCAGGCGTCGCTATCGGTTTCGTCGTCGAAACCGCACAACAGGGATGGGGACCTCTTGCCGCGTACAGGTTCGTAGTAGAGGCCGCCTTGAGCTTCTGCCGCATCCGCCCACCTGTCGACGAACTCGTCGAAGGCGTCGGCGGTCGCCTCATACTCACCCCGGTCGATGTCCAGCACGCGATCGAGCAGGAGGGGCCGGATCCGGCCCGCGAGTTCGTCGCGGAACCCGTCGATGCGGCCGGCGCCGTCGTTGGGGCGGGCGGCAGGAATGAGGATACGAGCGAGCGCGACAATCACGGCGTGCAGGCCGCGTTCTCGGGAGCGGGAGGAGAAGGGGGTTACCGAGGTCGACTCGACCTCGCGGTACAGCGCCGAATGGAAATGCAGGAAGTTTTCGTAGTGGGAACGGTCCCTCGAGCGCGACGAGTTGAGCATTACGGCGACGAGGCCCGGATGGGTACGGCCGATGCGGCTGGTGGCCTGGATGTACTCGGCGGTCGTCTGCGGCTGCCCCATGACAGCCATTAGGCCGAGGCGGTCGATATCGACCCCGACCGAGATCATGTTCGTGGCGAGCAGTACGTCGACCGTCTCCTTGTGCGGGAGCCGCCGCTCGATCTGCTTGAGTCGTGCCGGGATCTCGCTGGAGGTGGCCCGGCTGGTCAGCTCGGTCATCTCCAGGACACGACGCCTGTCGGTGCCGTCGCGCTCGGCCAGATACTCCAAATAGGCCTCGACATCGTCCCTGACCTGGAGGTCGGCGGCGGCGAGCAGCCGAAGGCTGTTGAAGTAGCCGACCAGACTCCAATAGGCGTCACGTACCTCTGGGGAGGTGTTTGCGCGCATCGCCTGGTGCAGCAGTGTCGCGTAGGTGCGGATCAGCAGGGTCGACTGGCTGGTGCTCGGGGTGAGGAGGCCGACGTACTGCCGACTGGCCTTACGCCCACGTGGTGTCTCCACGGCGAACCAGGAGTCCCTGCTGTCCAACCCCGCCGGGGGGAACTGAGAGACCTCACGGGCGAACAGGGCTCTGCCCTGAGCGCCCGCCCTGCGGATCGTCGCGGTCGAGGCGATCACCTTGGGCCGGTCGGCGAGGATGTCCACAGCCGTTTCGTACAAACCGGTGAGGGTGCCGAGAGGCCCAGAGATCAGGTGCAGCTCGTCCTGGACGATCAACTCTGGGGGAGGCGTGCGGTCCGCACGGTCCCGGTTGAAGAGCGCCGCGGTCTTCTCCCGCCATGGCATGGACGCGAACTTGTCCACCGTGGCGATCACCAGGGTGGGGCGTGCGTCGTACACGGCATCGTCGACGAGGTGCACGGGCAGCCCATCGCGGAAGTCACAGGAGGGGTTGGGGCAGCGCACGTGCATGCGCCGAGCCTCCTCATCCACCTCGTACTGGTGGGCGTCGAGTCGGGCACCGCACCAGGGGCAGGCGTGGAGCTGGGCCGGGTTCTTTTCCTGGAGGGACCTGCCCTTGCGGAGTTCCACCAGACTGTCCGCGGCGACGTTCAATTTGTTCGGGGTGGCGGACTGGCCGACCCACATCCCGATGGAGATCGGCTCGACGCCGAGGAGCGCCTCGTCGGCCAGTCGCATGCGCTCCATCGCGCAGATGAGGATGGCGGCACGCTCGAACTGCTGAAGAGTGAGCAGCCGCAACGTGTAGCGCATCAGCACGGTCACACCGGCGCCGCGCGCCTCCAGGCGCATGCGGCGCAGGAAGGTGGTGAAGGCGATCAGGCCCAAGTAGGCCTCGGTCTTGCCGCCTCCCGTCGGGAACCAGAGCAGGTCGGCGATCTCTCGATCCTCGTGGCCGGGGTCGACGATCCCTTCCAGGCAGAGGAGTACGAAGGAGATCTGGAACGGACGCCAGCGCCCCGACGCCAGGTCGGGTGTGCCCGTGCGCCCGTTCTTCACCCACAGACTGCGTGCACGTTGCTGGGCCATTGCCTCGTTGGCGAGCTTGAATGCTCGCATGATCTCCGGTCGGCTACGGTCATAGAGCAGACGGATACCTCGCCGCATACGGCCGAGCGCTACGCCGCACGCCTCGATCTGCTTCTGCGCCGGTACCTCGAACGGGGTGCCTGCCATCGTCGCTGCCTCGGACGTCTTGCGTTGGATCCAGTCCCCATATCCGGCGAGCAGTCCTTCGAGCGCGGACAGAACCTCGGAGTCCGGACGAGTCGCCAGCCCGTGCATGGTGAGAGCCGAGGCATCGATCTCCGGGTTCGAGTCGGTCAGCAGTACTTCATGGACGGGTAGGAACTCGGTCCGGACCTGGTCGACGGCAGCGCGGTCGAGGAACCGGGTGCCGATGGGCGGAGGTGTCCACTCCCAGTCGGCCGCGCACCCATGGCCTGTCGCGAAGGTCGGGGCGTGGCGGTGGAGAAGCCTGCTGACGGCCTGCTCCGGATCGGCGGCCTCGGACGCGGGCTGCCTGTCGACGAAGGCCGGCGCCCCGGTGGGGGTGCTGACGGTCAGTCGAGGCTGGAACAGGCTGAAAGCGTCCTGCAGTTCACGTTCACTGATCCGCTGATCGTTGATCAGGGTGACCGTCACCGTGACCGTGCCGTCAGGTGCTGCTTTCCGCACGAGGGCGCGGATATTCACCCCGTCCGCCACGGGGGCCGGGCGCTGCATGCCGGGACTGGTCACATCCACCGTGATCGGTCGGAAGTCCAGCGGACGACGCCGCCAGTGCTCGTTCTGTTCGGAGGTGCTGCGAGCCTCCGAGCGTTGGGCCGTTATCGGACGGCCCTCCGCGTCGACCGGGTCGTATGCGGCGGCCTCCGTCATGACGACGACCGTGCGGGACACGTCTGGGTCGACCGCGAAGGTAATTCCCATGGAGGACGGTTTGCGGTCATTGGCCAGGGAGATGCCGAGGTCCAGGGTCGTGTCCTCGATGTCCCTCCGCTTCTGCACGGGAGTGTCGTCGAGTCCTTGTTCGGCGATCCTGGCGGCGCGCTCCTCCTCTGCCGCCTCACCCGTCGCTCGGGGGAACAGCACGCCGATCGGATAGGCCGTGATCGGAGGATCCTGAGTCAAGACCTCGTCGGGGGTTCCAGGACCCAAGAGACCCCGCCGGAGTTGCGAGACCAGGCTGTCACGGACGGCGTAATGCTCCGTATGGTCTCTCGCGTCGTTCGTCATCGGTCGTGACCTCCCCGGGCGTGCTCGCCCCACTTGTAGCGCCCCAGTCCGGACATACGCGGCACCAGCCAGACCCCGTACTCCCCGATCCCGGCTCGCACTCCGGAGGCGATGCTGCCTGCCACGGTCTCTACGGTGTCGACCCGGAAGCCCACGATCTCCGCCGGCCAGTTGATGTCCCAGGTGCGATTGATTTTGAGGGACGCGTACAGGTCCTGACGGAACTTCGTCGAGACCACGCCGACCGGCATGCCCTCGTGGTACACGGCGTAGGGAGGACTCTGATCACCGGCGGCTTGCAATTCGTGCAGACGGCGTAGGACCAGTGGGTCACCGGCGCGCGTCGTACAGGCGAGGTGCCTCTGCACGGCTACCGGGTCGGATGCGAAACCGTCCGTGCCCGGCGGGTGTTCGCGGCAGACATCGAGCCCGCCGGCCTCGATGCCGTAGCGCGCGTATGCCTTCCACCCCGCCGCGTACCAGCGGCCCACGACGCGGTCGCGGCGGATCAGCTCCGTGCGCGGTGCGGCAGCCCGGTAGAGATCGTCCCGAGGGCGTGTCATCGCGACGTACAGTGCCCGCGCCTCAGCGGCGGGGTCGACGTGCGTGTGCTGCTTGCTCAGTGCGGCCATGGTGGCGGGTTCGACGACGATCACCCGATCGAACTCGAGCCCCTTCGCACGGTGCACCGTGGCGATGACCAGGCGATCGGGCTCGACTGCGGCCAACTCGTCGGGGAAGCGCCCTTCGGTGACGAGCCTGCGTACCGCGGCAACGTCCAGCAGTCCGCGCGAAGCACGTGCGGCTCCGCGCAGGGACCGCCACAGAGGCGCGGGATCGGTGCCACGCAGAACACCGGCGTCGGCGAGGATTTCGTGGAAGCGTTCTTCGCCGAGGGTCGCGGAACCCGTGTGCCTCAGCAGAGCCGCGACCCATGACGGAACCGGGCGGTCCTGCAGCGAACGCCGAACCCGATGATGTACGCCGTGCTCGGACAGTGTCTCCGACAGGACGAGCGCCTGGCGATTGTCCCGACAGAGGATCGCGCACGTACCCGGGTAGTCGCGAAGCGAGTCGACGGTGTAGGCGGCGGTCAGATCGCCGAAGTCCGAGCAGGCGAGGAGCCGTTGACGCAGGTCATGATAGACGGCGGTGCCCGCCGTCGCGGCCTCGCCGGTGTGGGAAGGGAGCTCTTGGAGCGTGGACCCCAGAGATAGCGCCGTACGTGACTCGTCGGTCCGGGCGCGAAAGTTGGTCGTCAGCCGCAGCTCAACGAGATCGTCGGCGTACGACACACGCAGCCAGTCGAAGAAGTAGTTGGTTTCGGCGGCTCGGGCATCGAGGTCGGAGACCTGGAAACCGTAGACGGCCTGGGCACCGTCACCGACCACGGTAAAACCGCAGCTGTCCTGGAAGCAGTCCAGCAGCGTCTGCACCATGTTCCGGCGATCGCCGACGAGGTCCTGGACCTCGTCGATGATCACGTGCGCCGGTGCGCCGAGCTCTCCGGCCTCCACCGCTCCTGCGGCGATCGCCTTCTCCGCCTCCTGAATCCGCTCGTCGAAGGTATACCGACTCCACTCCTGGTCCGGATAAGCAGTTTGCAGCAGGGTGTACGCCCAGGAGTCGAAGGTCTGGGCGCGGACCCGTCGGGCTCGGCGACCGTGGGCGGCGATGCGCTCACGAAGTTCACGTACGGCAGCACGGGAGAAGCTGAGCACCAGGATCTCGCTGGTCTCCAAGGCGTCTTCCTCGCGACTGACCAAGGCGTCGAGCCGCCGTACGAGTGTGTGGGTCTTGCCTGTGCCCGCCCCGGCCCTGACAAGGACACGCGCGTCCCAGGGCTGATCGACGACAGCCTGTTGTTCAGCCGTCAGCATGGGGCTGTCTGCATACATGCCGCTCACTTGGCTCCCCACAGGTGCTCGAACTGGGTGAACGCCAAAGCCTTTTGATAGTTGGAGATGTTGTCCCGCACATCGAGGATGAGGCAGGTGTCCTTGCCGCCGTTACGCGGCCCACGGAGGCCGCGGCCGATCATCTGCTGGTAGACGTTGGGGCTGTATGTGGGGCGGGCCACGACGACAGCGCGGGTTGCGGGAGCGTCGAACCCTTGAGTGAGGACGCCGTAGTTGGTGAGCACACGGGTCTGCCCTCGTCGGAAGGAGTCGATCCGCCTTCGACGCTCGGTGGAGGTGGTCGCGGAGTCGACGGCCGCGGCGGTGATGGCTCTGTCGTTGAGCTTTGCCGCGAGGAACTTGGCATGACTGACGGACGTGGCGAAGACCAGGACCGGCCAGTCCGCCGGCATGGCGTGGATTTCGTCGATGATGCGCCGGTTGCGGTCGTTGTCGTCGGCCAGACGTTGTTCCGCGGCTTTGGACAGGACACTCAGTTGTTCGGCTCGTTCCTTCTCATCACGCGTCAACTCGATGGACCCACCGGCAAGCTCCTTGTGCGTGACGCGGGCCAACATGCCCAGCTCCTGGAGCTCGCCATAGGGATCACCGGAGGAGAAGATGCCCTCGTCCAGGCGGCGGCCGCCGAAGCGTTGGATCAGTCGTTTCGTCTCGTCGACGTTGGTATTGCGGAACGGGGTGGCGGTCAAGCCCAACAGATGGCGATCGGTGCGGGAGTGAGTCAGGCCCAGCAGCGCGAGGATCTCGGTGTACTGAGGGGCGATGGCTACGTGAGCTTCGTCCACGATGACCAGGGAGGCCTTGCGAAGCCAGGCGTAGGCATGAGTGTCGAGGGAGGTGCGCAGCTTGGCGTCCGTGGCCACGACGAGGTGCGGGTGGTCAGTGACAGGGCCGGCCTCGTTCGTCGACCAGAGCCTACTGATGACCAAGGGGCTCTCGGCGCCGACCTTTGACCACACGAACATCCAGCTTTGAACGGCTTGTTCGCACAGCTCCTCGGTCTGGCTGATCCACAGGACCGGACCGTCGAGCTGCCCGTTCTGCTTGATCCATCGGATGACCGCTTCGGAGGCCACCCGTGTCTTGCCCGCTCCGGTGGGGAGGGACAACATGCCACGTTGCGGGGAAAGCCGGTCGAGCATGGTGAAGACGCTGGTGGCAAGGCGCTCTTGGTAGCCGTGGAGACGCGGGAACTCCGTGGGGCCTTCGACATCGATCCGAGGAGCCAACGAGGGAGCGCGGACACCCGCGAAAGAATCGGGGAAGCCGAGATCGGACACGAACTTCACGGCCGGGGTCGCGCCGGTGAAGGAGGAGGGGGCATGGCTGGGATAGGCGGCTGTCAGGTCCTTGGCGTGTACGTGCAGTACGCCGTCGCCATGTGCGTTGTACGCCATCTGTGCGATGCGCTGCGCGGAGGGCTCGGCACCCCCGAGGTCCGCTTGCTCGCTCGCCAGCAGGCCGGCGGGGAGGCCCGTCCGTAGTGAGTCGGCACCGATCAGCAACCGCAGCTTCTCCACAACGGATTCCGCTTCACGTACGGCGCGGAGAGAGTCCTGGAGCTGCTGATCCTGCTCTTGCCGTTGCTGTGCTTCGAGCACCGCTCGGCAGCCGGATTCCCCCAAGCCCCACCGCAGTTCCCGATCGGCCGCCCTTAGGGCGGTGAGCCGGTCGTCAGGGGCGAGGACGAGCACCGTGGTGTCGTGCAGAGCGCTTTTTAGAGGGGTGGTCCGAATGCCGTTCGGGGTGCGTACAACCTCTTCCAGTTCCGAGCAGCGCTGCAACTCATAGCTGTTGACGGAGCTGCCCAACCTCTGGCGCAGGGTGGGGAACTCATCCCGGAACGGGATGGGCTCTCCCGAAGCCACGTGCCGCGTTTCCCTGCTGATGACGTCGGAGTAGCGCAGCATGCCCCATTGGCCGATCATCAGCTCGGCGTTCTCCGGAGTGCCCGCGAGGAGGGCCGGAAGCTGCTCGGCTCGTAGCGCCTTGTACTCCTCGGTCGTGGCGGCCACCGCGATCTCGCCGTCCTCCCGAGTGCTCCACTCGCTACCGACACGACACCGGGTGAGGGAGTCCTCCGGGAAGCCGACCTGGAGACGAGTCAGCATCACGTAGGTGTGGCCGACGAAGACGTCGTCCTCGCTTCGGAGCAGCTCTTGCATCAACTGCTCCCACTGAGCCTCGGGCACGTCGTCCACCACCACGGGAAGGCGCAGCTTGCGAGCCTTCTCCGGGCTGATATCGGCGACGGACAACACATCGCTGTAGGCGCGGAGCTGCGGCCCGACCGCGTCCGTGAGCTTCACGATGCCCTTGGATGTGGTGACGAGGCCATGGGCGCGCACCATCCAGCGCAGTGGGGAAGCGACCGCTTTACGCGTGTTGGCCTGCGCACCGAACTGTCTGGTCCAGACATCGATGACGGAGTCGTCCGGTAGCGCTTTGAGGAAGGCGGCCTTGCCTTCGTCCGAGAGCAGCGGGAGCAAGTGCAGTGGGCCGCCGACCGCGGCGCCTTCGAGTTTGAGTCGGTAGATCTTTGGGCGATCTGCCTTACTGTCGAGCGTTCGGCAGTAACTGTCGAAAATTGCCGTGCGGTATTCGTCGAACCACGGCTCGCTCTCCGGACGGCATCCGCCGGTCGGGCGGTCCAGAAGCCCGAACTCGCGGAAGACGGACATGTCGTCGGAGTGGAAGTTCATGTCCACAGCCACCGAGGTGTCGCGCGAGCCATCGGCCGGCACCACCGGGCCGGGGATCATGCAGTCCCGCATGCGGTGGTAGCGACCGTCCTGGGTTCGGACGAACAAGGTCGTCAGAGGTTGCGGCACTCGGTCACGTACTTCCGCGGTGACGTGGCTTCCTCCCGCACTGTGGAAAAGTTCCCAGAACCGCGTCCAATCCTGCGCGGAGTAATGATCGAACCCTTGGTCCAGTACGCCGATGAACCGACCTCGGGCGTCCGCCTCGCGGATTCCGATCACGCTGAGTGCGGGGAACAGCGACACGTCCTCCGACAGCTTCGGGTCGATATAGACGAGATCATCCTTGAGGCCGTCCTGGACGGTTCGTCGGAAGACCTTGCCCGCGACCGGCGGCACCATGCCGTGCTCCTCGGTCAGTACGATGCGCGCCGTGCGGGCCTCGTCGGCGAAGGCGGAGGATCCTTTGATCATCTCTGCGAGGATGTGTATCGCCACGGCTGAGGCGTCAGCCGATCCGTCGGCCACCAGGGCCTCCAGCCATTCGCGGACCGTGGCGCGTTCCCGCTTGGCCGCCGAGATGATGTGCTCGACCTTGCCCGACCGTATTTCGGCCGCCTCGACGGATGGATGGACCCAGTTCGAGGGGCGCCCCGCATAGGAGTTCCACCGCTCAAGCCACTGCAACTCAAGTTTTCCACGCTTGCCCATGTCGGGATGGAGGCGGAGTTCCCGTGGAATGCGCAGGACTCCGTCCTGGTCGGGGAGTGAGGGACGCTGAGCGGCCATCTCCCAGATCTTTTCGGTCAGTTGCTGATCGGCCCAGTTGAGCGTTTCGGACTCCCTGGGTCGACCAGGGAGCAAGGGCAGGTAGGCGCCCGGATCTTGCGCCGGTGCGAGGTGTGGCAGTGAGTCCACGACCAAGCGGGCCGCGACCTGGATGATTTCCTCGTTGAAAGGACTGGCGTCGAGCAGGTTCTGCCGGTCCTCGTTGGTCTTCCACGCACCATTGAGGGCGCCGCTCAGGGTCATGGGGTACTTGGTCGGGAAGAACGACCAGAACTCGCCGCGACCACGCGGGGTGGACAGCAACTTGTCACCGGTGTACTCGGACACGGCCCATGCAATATCGATGGTTCCGCGATCATGCATTTCGCCGGCGCTGCGACGGGCGGCCTCTGTCGGGCGGTGCGCGTGCGTGAACACTTTCCAGTCGGTGCGCGAGGCTTGCTGCCCGGTGCGCTGTTCATGGATCGTGTGTCGGAAGTCCTCGTGCTCAACCTTGATGGTGCGGCGTACGGGAGGCATCACGCGGCGGTCCTCGAGAACCACGGTCCCGACATGGTGGGAGAAGAGTTGGAACCGGGCAGGGAACTCGGTCTGCGCGCCCCCCTTGGAATCCTGGTGCATGTCCCCCGCAAGCCGCCCTGCGGCTCCGCTGAGCAGGGGAAGGCGAACCACTGTGGTTGCCCAGCCGAGCAGCTCATCAAGGACAGAATCCCCCTTCCGCTCCTCGCCCACGTCGAGGGGGCGTGCCATGCGGAGAACCGGGGCCTCGAATCGCGCGTCGGGCTCGGCCCCGCACGCATCTCGGATCTGCGAAAAAGCCCAGTCCCGATCGAACCCGAAGCCGAACTCGACGCTTTCTGATCTGCTGAAGAACTGGGGAGTGTCCGTGATCGCGAGGATGGACTTTACGCCGACACCGAAGCGTCCGATCTGACCGCCACGTTTTTTGGAGACACTCATCCGGAGGATGGTCTCGGCCCCGTCGGGAGTGACTGGTGTTCCTTGGTTCGCGCAGTATAAATGAGTCCCAGTGAGAACGGAGTGAACTGTTCCGCCAGGCTCGTTCGCGATTTCGTCGGCCGCGTTCTGTATCAACTCGAAGAGCTGTCGGTCTCCGTACCCGCCTTGGGTGATCCGTCGCTCACCATTGGCGTGCTCTTGGATAAGTCCGGGGTCGACCCGGTATGTTTCCAGCACCCGTGCAGATTGCTCGACGACTTTCTTGATCACGGGTGATGAGTCCGTAGTGTCCGCCGAGTTGAAGTGGCTCACGGCATTTCCGTTTCTGTGACTGGTGGAGAAGCGCGGGTACGGGAGTGCCGGCCGCGACGCTGTACGCCGCGACCGGCACTCCCGAAGACGATAGACCCAATGTTCGGCAATGCGATGCGGATTACGGCAGATCGAAGGCAATGATGACGACAGTGACGCGGGTGTGGGTACGCCGGTTCCGGGCCGACCGGTTACCTGTGCCCGGATGCCCGGGCGGGCCGGTCCGAATGTGGCGGGCACGGCGACGGGGGCCGTGGCGGCGAGGGGCTTCGGTGGCGCGGGAGTCGGTCGGAGGGGAAACCTTTCTGCGATCGATGATTTCGATCAACTTCCGATATGTCTGAATGACCCCGAGGGTGATCCCCCGTCCGGTCAGGAATTCCGCCTTGCTCTCCGCTGTCTCGCGCGAGTCGTACTGAGCGACGATCCGTCGCATGAGATCTAAGGCGGACTCGACTTCGGGGCTTTCGGGCACAGGGATCCTCGTTCCGTTGAAACGTGTTGGTTGCGGTCGGCTGAGGTGGCGCGCATTGCGGAGTTTCAACGGGGAGGGCATGAGGGAAAAGCCCCCTTAGCAGATGGTTCCTGCGGGGCAGTTGAAACTGGTGGAGAGAAATCGAACTCTAGGGTCGAACTTGGCCTTACGCAATAGGCGGGCGTCACCTGAAGAAATGGAACTACGAGTGCCGTTTAGGCGCTCTATTGCCCTTGGGTAGTAGCGCATCCGAACGAGGGCAATGTGGACGTGTGTGGGCATACAGGGTGATTGGTGCGAAGGTGGTGATTGGCCCCGCCGGTACAGCCTCCACCCTTGCCCGTCCGGGTGTCAACCAGTGTTGTACAAACGGCTTCCATGTCAAACAGGGCTGGTAAGGTGGGCTCCGGAACGCTGGCTCAGCTGAGGAGTGGACGCCGTGGACGGTGGAGAAGACTTCGGGCCCTGGCTCGCCCGTCAGTTGAAGAGGGCCAGGAAGACACAGACCGAGCTGGCGGAGTCGGTAGGTGTGACCCGAGCTGCCGTCTCGGCCTGGATCACTGGCCGGGCCACACCCCGTGACGAGACCATCAGGAAGATCGCGGAGGCTCTTGGTACGGACTTGGGGACGATCCATAGCCGCACCACGGACACCTTGGTCGGTCGGCCCGTCACGTGGTGCCACCGACCGGCGTATGCCGATGGTGGCCGAGATTTCGGCAACGCCGCCGCCTTCGCCTTCGAAGCCGATGTGGGGGTACTGGCTCGCGAGGCCACCCAGAACAGTCTCGACGAGCGCCTCACCGAACATGACCAGCCGGTCCGCGTGCGCTACACGCTGGAAGAACTGACGGGCGAGAACCTCGCCCGATTCCGTGAGGCGATCCGCTGGGACGAGCTGTTTCCGCACTACGAGGCGGCGGCGACCCAGGACCAGAAGGTCGGAAGGGTCATTGCCGCCGGACTGCATGAGATGTACACGCGGGATCGGCTGGTGCTGCTGCGGGTCGACGACTACAACGCCTCTGGCCTGACCGGGGACGACTACGAGACCGGCCGGTTCGCCGCCGTCGTCAGGCGGCAGCTGGACAGCCACAAGTCGGGAAGCGGTGCCGGTGGTTCGTACGGTCTGGGCAAGGCGACTCTCTGGGCCACCAGTCGGCTCGGCCTCGTGCTGATCAACTCCACTCTGTCCCAGCCGCACGAAGGCCGAACCGAGCGACGGCTCATCGGGCGACTCGACCTTCCGTGGCGCGAGGTCGACGGCAGGCCTTGGGCAGGTCCCGCTTGGTTCGGTCAGCCGGACCCCGACGTGGCCGGTGAGGATGTCGCCCGTTCGTGGTGGGCCGACGAGGAGACGGTCCAACGACTGCACCTCACGCGGGAGAGCAACGAACCCGGCACTTCTTTTCTGATCGTGGGCGCCCATGACGTGGCCAGCCTCGCGGACCCCACCGCCACGGCCGAAAGTGACAGTGAGGACGACGACAGCGTGCATCGCATGCACAAGCGTCTCGTCGAAGCCCTTGGGCGAAATTTCTGGGCTGCCATGACTGCGGGCGGGACCAGCCGCCCGCTGCTCGAGGCATCGGTCCGAACGCTGCGTAATGGGATGGAGATCATCGAGGAGGAACGGGTCGATCCCCACGCATCCGAACCGTCACGCACCCGGGCGCTTCGTGCCTTTCTGGAAGGTACGACGGTGGAGCGCCTGACGGAGTCGGGGCAGGTGGCCATGACGACGGTACCGCTGAACGTGCCCGGCCGTGAGGGCCGTAGAAGCGGGGGAGAGCATCGAGCGGTCCTCTTGGTGACCGAGGCCGAAGACGCCGACGGCAAGCGTCACAACACCGTGGCCATGATGCGGGGCAACCGCATGACGGTCAGAACGAGCTCGGTCACTGGCCTGGAGCTGGGTACCAACCCATTCCAGGCGGTGCTCCTCGCGGGTCGTGCCGCGGGTCAGGACGCCCCCTTCGCCGAGGAGGCCGAGGAGTTTCTGCGCACTTCAGAGCCCCCCGAGCACGACAAGTGGGGACAGACGGAAGAGTTGCGTATGCGGTACTCGGCCTCGGCGTACCGAAGGATCGGCACTCTGGTACGCGAAACGAACAAGGCCGTACGTGAACTTGTGGCGGTGCCCAAGGAGACGCGACGCACGGACACCGATCGACTGCGTAAGCGCTTGGCAGTCGGTGGCAAGCGGACGGTTCGGCCCCCCGTCGCGGCCGGCCTTCCCGTACTGGACGAACTGGACGCCCAAGTCGGAACGGACGGTGCGTGGCGCATCACCGCCGAGGTGAAGGTACCCCGCGGGGCCGAGGCCTGGCATCTTGCGCCGGTCGCCAAACTGGACGTGAGGTCGGGGCCCCGCCCTGTGGTGGCGTGGGCAGAGCTTGTAGCCGTGCGCAACTGCGAATTCGTCGACGGAGTGCTGCACTTCACCCCCGGTGCGCGGACAGCCACCTTCAGCGGCGTCACCGACGTATCGAGCCATCCGGTACGAGCCACTCTCACCGGCCTGGTGGTCGAACTGCGCACGGACAAGGGGGACAAGGCGTGAAGGCTTACCCGTACAAGCGCCTGGCCGGTGCCGTGTCGCTGCGCGTGACAGCCGTGGAGTTGAAGACACCGGGAGAGAGCCGCGAGCCACTCGACACCAAGGCGTTCTCGGTCGTCGAACAGGTGGTTGCGCTGGGTCAGGCCGAACGCGACGACTGGGAGAGCGCCCGTCTGAAGTTGTCGGCCACTATTCCCGCCAAGGCTACCGAAGCGAGTGGCTACTGGTGCGATGTATCGGTCCTCGCAGTACTGACCGAGAAGGCCACCAACGCGCGGACGGCCGTTCTGCTGGAGTCGGGGACGGAGGGCGGACGGGAGTGGGTAGGCTCGCTGGACCTGTGGCGTGCCGACCATCTTGACCGTGCCGTTCTGTCCGTTCACGTGATCGCCACGGTCGATGGAGTGCCCGGACGTGTGATCGCCACGTCGGACAGGGAATGGATCGTCGACCTGGCGTCCGAGGTGCCGTTGCGGCAACGTGAACTCGACGTCAATGAAGTCGGCTTCCGTGAGGGGCCGGAGTGGCTGCGGCCCTTCAGGGACGTGCCATGGATTGTGGACACATCTGGCGAGTTGCCTGCCGTGCACGTGAATGTCGACTTCGAAGGCATCACGGAACTGGTCGGCGGTAACGGGGCCTCCGTTGAGGGCCTGGTGCGTGAACTGGTGCTCGCCCAGATGTGCACGGATGTGTGGACAGCGGTCTTCCACACCGCTATCGGAGACCTGGAGATCGAGGACGACGGTACGCCACTCTTTCCGCATGACTGGCGGGGCGAAGTACTCCGCGAAATGCTCCCGGATGTTGTCCCCAACCGTCCCCTCGAAGAGGCACTGCGCGAGGTTCATCGGCGGCGCACCGGAACATCCGGCTGGATCGATCTTCAGCCCCGCATTCACTTCGCAGCCACTCGCAGGGCCGAAGTTCCCAAGGCCCTGTCCACCACCATTCGCGGCTTGGACCGACTTCACCAGGGGAACGACGCATGACCCACAAACCGTCATACCTGCCCGAACGCTTGGCACTGCTGTCCGACCTCAACGCCGCCCAGTACCTCACCGAAGGACTGCTCACCGGGAAGGAAGATGTCCCCGCCATAGCGCTCAACAAGGTCGCCGAACCTGTGCCCGGGGAGGAAGCACGGGCAGCGCTGCATCCCGTACGCGACCTCATCGACGACGCGATGCACGCATTTCGAGAGGTCAAGCCAACTCAGGCCGACGCGTGGCTGGCGCCCCGGCTCCATGCCACCTTGAGGCTCAGCCGCCGGGAGGCTGCGGACAGGAAGCTGTGGAACTACCTGGCTCTCGGCGTCGCCCCGGACTATGTCGTGTGGCGCCACATGCTGGAACCGAAGGAGGAGGAGAAGAAGACGTCGAAGGTCGCGGCCACCCGGTTCCGTGGTGCGCACTACACCCAAGCATTCGCTCGGCTGTGGTGGGCGGCCGAGCTCTTCAGGAACGGCACTGACTACAGTCCTGCGGTGACCGCCTGCGCCAATCAGGACATGCTCAACACGACCCTGCGCCTGGACGTCATCGACCATCGGCCCACAGCCCAAGCGATGGTGCGTCTGATCGAGCGCGGCACCGTGAGCACCGGCCGTGATGTCAACGCACTGGCTCGTGCGATCAACACGTCCGCGGCCACTTTGATGTACGACGCCCTTGCCCCGGACGCCGAGCGCGACGCGGGGCCCCTCCGCGAGTGGATCGCGGCCTCCGGGTCGGCTACCGCGGTGCCTCGTCGGACACTCCCTGAAGGTCCGGACGAGGAGCAGGTTCCCGATGGCTCAGTCGAGGTGCTGGTCAATTACTTTGCGGGACTCTTCGCGGATGCGCCAGTACGTGGGAAAGAGCCGGTCGATGACAGCAGTTCCTGATCTTCCCGGCCCGCCGGCTTTCAGACATCCTCGGCGGGTTCGTCGATCGACGAGGGTTGCCACTCCTGGAGCTTACGGAGAAGTGCTTCCTCCGGCTTCCCGAATCCGAGCGCACAGCTCAGGATGTGAAGGGACAGGCGCGGCGGAATAGCGTTGCCGATCTGCTGGGCCACATCGGTCGATCGCCAGGGATACGCCGCCGGAAAGGATTGGAGAAGGCCTGCTTCCTGCGGAGTCAGCCGTTCCAGCTCCTCTCCGATCTCCTTCGTTCCTGATTTTGTCTCTTTCAGGCGAAAAACGCGGTTGCGGCGAATTTTGCCGGTGACGGTCGCCGCCGGCTCCTCGGAGGTGCGGCGGCCGCGCTTCTTCGGGTCACCGCCCGAGCCGTAATTGGAGACAATTTCGAAGTCCCGTGGCCGTTCATGAAGCACATCCTGCATCGCCGTCCAACGGATGATCGGCTGCGTGCTGTCGGAGTCGGTGAACAGTGCCTCTTGCCGGTCCTGATCCACGTTTTCCAGTGTCCGTTCCGGGAGGCGGTCTACTCCCGGACGGTAGCGCTGATGAGTGGGCTGAGGGAACTCGACAGCCATGTCTTCGTTCCCCGGGGCGTATCGAGCGATCAACACGGCACGCCGACGGGTCTGCGGGACCCCGAATTCCTCGGCGTGCAGGACGTGGGCGGCAGCGGCGTAACCGACCGTCCGGAGGAGCGAGGCATAGTGCTTCCACACTGGTAGGACGGTTGGCACCTGCTCAAGGACGACGATCTTGTAAGGATCCTGGCGCTTGAGTTTGGCTTCCATGATCCAGCGCAGTGGTTGCAGCACGAGACCTGTCCGGTCGTCCGACATGTCATCGGTCTCGTCCTTGACCTCTTTCCAGACGGCCTCGAAAGCCCCTGCATTCGTGGCGCTCACCAATCGGGTGGCCAGGCGCTGCACGTCCTCCAGCGCCTTGTGCCCCTCACGGTTCCCCGCGACCGAGAACGTCTGGCACGGCGGACCCCCGGTGAGCACGTTCGCGCCCTTGACCTGGGCGTCGCAGGGACTCAGTGCGGCAACGTCCTTCTCGTCGGTCGTGAGCAGATGCGCTGCCGCACGTGTGGCCCGTGTTGCGTCGTCCCACTCGACCCCGATGCTCTCCACTCCCATGATCGTGGCTGCGATATCGAGGCCACCGGGCCCCGCGAACAGGTCCACGATGCGAAAATCTGCAGGCTGGGGCGGCTTCGGATGTGCGGGGGTCATGGGACCGAAGTGTAGCCGGCGGCCAGTGGTGCTCATGGCCGTAGTCCGAGTCGATCAGTGGGGCATCGGGCAGGCGGTCAAGCCCCCAGCGCCTTGGCGACTGCCATCCCCAGCGCCTTGCCGACAGGCGGTGGTGAGGCATGGCCGATCTGACGGTAGCGGGCCGTCTTCTTGCCCGCGAAGACCCAGTCGACAGGAAAGGACTGGAGGAGCGCGGCCTGTTTCACCGTGATCTTCTTCAGTGCGGAGCCGGACGTGTCCGACTCCTGAACCCCGTCCGGACCGGGGACTTCGTCGGCGAGTGCACCTCCGTTGATGCCCATTCGGGCCCATGCCTTTTTGGTGCCGGTCAGTCCGAGGTCGGCGCCTCCGCGCTTCTCCGAACCCCCGACCAGGGTCGGTGCCACTTGATCCGCATGGGCCGCCCATGAGGCGGCGCCTGCCCAGCCCCGTGCGGACATTGACGGGTAAAGGGCCTCACCCACCGTTATGTGCCGGTTCACGGTCGGCGCCGGCTCCTGGAAGTTGTCGAAGAACTGCCGTTTCAACGCGACAAGCACTCCCTGCTTACGTTCCTGCGGGACACCGAAATCGGCCGCATTGAGAACGAACCAGTGAAATCCATAGCCAAGGTGCTCGAGTTCTCCCTTGATGAAATCCCGTACCTCTCCGAACGCCTCACCTGCGACGAGATCCGGCACATTCTCGATCACCAGGGCGCGCGGCTGCACGGCGTGGGCCAGGAGAACCGTGGCCTTGAGCAGCTCCAGCTCGATTCCGGTCTCCACACGCTTCGCGGTCGCTGAAGACTTCACCCGAGGGAGACCGGCGGACAGCAAGTCCACATCGTAGGTTTCCTGGTGGTCGACCGGATCGAAGTCCAGAAGGTCCGTCCGCAGTACGTTCCACGCCTGCCTGTTCGCCCGGAGCGTCTCCAGTGCGACAGGCTTCTCGTCCAGCAGTAGCACCGGTTCGAAGCCGGCCTGCTCCAGGCCCAACGCCAGGCCGCCGCCACCCGAGCACACATCCACGAACCGTAAACTGCTCACTGCTCTCCCTCGTCGCGTCGCTGACGCTTCTCCCGGCGCTGGCGCGCGACGGCTGCTGCCACGCTTTTCGCCACCCTGTCGGGCGCCTCATGTTCCCAGAACCGTAGAACGGTCCATCCGGCTTCGGCCAGGTGTTTGTTCGTCTCCAGATCCCGCGCGATGTTGCGGTCGAGTTTCTGCTGCCACCACTCGACATTGGACTTGGGCCGCGTTGCGTGCTCCGGACACCCGTGCCAGAAGCAACCGTCGAGAAACACGGCGACTTTGGCGCGGCTGAAGGCGATGTCGATCGTCCGCCGCGGCATGTCCGGGACGCGTACGTTGAGACGGTAGCGATGGCCCTCGGCGTGGAGCAGGCGTCGCACGGCCACCTCGGGTGCGGTGTCCCGGCTGGCCTGACGGCTCATCCTGGCGGAGACGCCGGGCGAGGACGGCTTCGCGGTACTCACGGCTCTCTCGTTCTCTCATGACTGGACATCTGGCCTACCCGTGGCACTCCCCGTACGCCCGTCCGGACCCGCACCAGCATTCGGCCGACGCCTCCGGCGGCCAAGCCACCGCTCGGCCTCTTGCCGCGAGCGTCGTGGCGTACTGGGGGAGGAGGGCCGGCTGGTCAGGGGTTGTGCCTTCTGAGGCTGCGAAGGCCTCGTAGGAGGGGACTGTGGCGGTGACGATGCCCAGGTTGGGGGTGCCCGAGGCGGCGAGTTCGCGCAGGGAGGACTCTATGGTCGCCAAGTGGGCCTCGTACGAGGGGTATTCCGAGGTCAGGGACGGGTACGCCGTCAGGAGTTCCGTGAGCTCCTCGGACGGCCAGCGCAGGATCGCCACAGGGAAGGGGCGGGACAGCGCCTGGCGGTAGGAGCCCAGTTCCGCCTGGATGCGGGCGATCTCCGCGCGCAGCTCCGCCGGGTTCTCCGAGCCGAGGGACCATACCCGCTTCGGGTCGTGCAGTTCGTCCAGCGGGATCTGGGCCGTGGAGACCCGGTCCGCCAGCGCGTCCCACGCGTCGTGTTCCGCGCCGAGCAGGCGGCGTACGCGGTGGCGGCCGAAGAGGAGCGGGTGCGTCGCGTACGGGGGGTCCTGCGTCTCCGCGGGGATGAGCAGCGTCGCGGCCTCCGTGAACGTCTCGTGCGCCTGTTCCAGCTCGTCGTGCGACTCCAGGGACTCCGCCACGATCACCCACGGCGCCGGGTCCCTCGGGGCCGCCGCGCGCACTCCCGTGATGATCGCGCGGGCCTCCGCCTCGTGTCCGTACTCCCAGAGGTTCGACGCCTTCAGGGCGCGGATCAGGAGGGGCGCGGAAGCGGGGCGCGGCGCGGAGGGCGACAGCAGGCGGTCGTAGAGCGTCGTCGCGTCGTCGCGCGCGCCGGCCAGTTCGAGGTGGGCCGCGGCCTGGATGAGGAGGTGCTCGGCGTCCTCCGGGTACAGACCGGCCGTGCGCTCCAGGCGCGCGGCTTCGGCGATGTGGTCGGTGTCGACGTGGTCGGCGGCAGCAGGCTTCTCGGGGCGCATACGGGACACGGTACTGCCGAGCGGGCCCCTTGCAGGAGGCCCGGGATGCCTCGGCTCCCTCGCAGAGCCAGCCATCCCTCCCGGCTCCCGTCGCCAGCCACTCCTCCCGGCTCTCGTCGCCGAGCCACTCCTCTCCGCTCCCGTCGCCGAGTCAGCCCTTCCGGCTTTCGTCGCCAGCCACTCCTCCCGGCTCCCGTCGCCGAGCCAGCCCTTCCGGCTCCGCTCGGCCATCGGGGCTTGGGTGTCGGGCACCGCCGTCACCCCGGTCCGGGCACCGCCGTCCCCCCGGCCGGTCGCCGCCCCCGACCACGCCCCCGGCAGCCGCCGCCCCGCAGCCGACGCCAGGCACCGCCCCCGGCCGCCCCCGGCACCCCGCTAGGCTCGCCTCCCGTGATCGACAGAAGTCCCCGTCCGCCTTCGGGCGACCGCGCCGGCGTCCGCGTCCGCGCCCGCTCCCGCCCCCACCTGCTGTGGCTGCTCGCCCCCTTCGTGCTCTATCTGGGAGCGTTGCCGCTCGTCAATCGGGTGCGGCCCGTCGTGTTCGGGGTGCCGTTTCTCTTTCTCTGGCTGCTCGCGGCGACGGTGCTCACGCCCGTGTGCGTGTGGCTCGCCCACCGCGGCGACCGCCGGATCGAGGAGCGGGAGACGCGGGAGACGCGGGAGACGCGGGAGGCACGCGAGACGCGGGAGACGGGAGGCCGGGCATGAGTGACGGAGCCGTTGCCACCACCATCTTCGCCGTCTTCATGGCCGGCACCGTCGCCCTCGGGCTCGCCGCCGTCCGCGGGCGCGGCAAGCAGGGCGGGCTCGCCGAGTGGTCCGTGGGCGGGCGCAGCCTCGGGGCCGTGTTCATCTGGGTGCTGATGGCGGGGGAGGGGTACACCAGCTTCAGCTATCTGGGCGCCGCGGGCTGGGGGTACAACTACGGGGCGCCCGTCCTGTACGTCGTCGCGTACATGAGCTGCGGCTACGCCGTCGGGTACGTCGTCGGCCCCATGCTCTGGGCCTACGCCCGGCGGCACGGGCTCGTCAGCATCTCGGACATGGTCGCCCACCGGTACGGGCGGCCGTGGCTCGGCGCCGGTGTCGCCCTGCTCGTGACCGTCTTCCTGCTGCCCTACATCCAGTTGCAGATCACCGGCATGGGCGTCGTCGTCTCCACCATCTCCTACGGCGCCATCAGCCTGAACTGGGCGTACTTCATCGGCTTCGCCGTCACCACCGGGTTCGTGGTGGTGAGCGGGCTGCGCGGCAGCGCCTGGGTCTCCGTGCTCAAAGACGTGCTCGTCATCGCGACGCTCGCCTTCCTCGCCGTCTACGTACCCCTCCACTACTTCGACGGCTACGGGGACTTCCTCGACCGCGTGGTGCGCGAGAAGAGCGACTGGCTGACGTTGCCGGGGAGCGGCGGCAGCCCCTACGGGGAGGCCTGGTTCGCCACGACCTCGCTGCTCAACGCCCTGACCGTCGTCATCTTCCCCACCACCGTCGCCGGGTACCTGGGCGCCCGCAGCGCCGACGGGCTGCGGCGCAACGCCATCTGGCTGCCCGCCTACAACGTGCTGCTCTTCGTCCCCATGCTCCTCGGCATGGCCGCGCTCTTCGTCGTGCCGGGTCTTGTCGGAGCGGAGTCCAACCTCGCTCTCTTCAAGCTGGTGGTCGACTCGCTGCCCGCGTGGGGCGTCGGTGTCATCGGGGTCGCCGCCGCCCTCTCCTCCATCGTGCCGATGGCGGTGTTCATGCTGGTCATCGGCACGATGTGGGGCAGCAGCGTGTTGTCCCTGCTGCCCCGGTGGCGCGGTCCGCGGCGCCAGAAGCTGGCCTCGCAGGGCGTGGTCGTCGTCGCGGGCGCGCTCGCCCTCGTCCTCACCTACGCGGCGCCCAACACCCTCGTACGGCTCTCCCTCATCTCCTACGAGGGCATGGCCCAGCTCGTCCCCATGCTGCTCATCGGCCTCGTCTGGCGAAAGCTGAGCCTCGCGGGGGCGCTGAGCGGGCTCGTCGTGGGGGTCGGGATCGTGTGCGCGCTCGTCTTCAGCGAGCACGACCCCGTGTTCGGCGTGAACGCCGGGATCGTCGCGCTCGCCGTCAATCTCGTCGTGGCCCTTGTCGTGTCGTACGTGGGTCCGGCGGGGCGGGCCGATGAGCGGCCGGACGAGGAGGTCCTGGCGAGTGATCCGCTGGGGGCGCCGCCTGCCGGGAGCGAACGAGACGTCCGCGCCGCCGCCTCCTCCTGACAGGGCTGCCTTCAGGTCCCGCCCACGGGGGCCCGGGTCCGCCGGCTCCTTCAGCCCAGCGACACCGATCCTGTATAACGGGGGCAGTAGGACCGTAGGACAGTGCGGCAGTATGACTACTGCCGCACACGTGTGACGGTGACGGAGAGGAGGAGTGACGGTGCGCGATCTGATCCGCGGCGGCAAAGCCGCCCTGCGCCCCGCCCTGCTTCTCCTGTTCCTCCTCGTCGAGGTCGTCCTCGTCGACACCGGCAGCCTCACGGCCGCCGTCGCGCTCGCCGCGACCGCCGCCGTCGGCACCGCGCTCACCGTCTGCTCGGTGATCGCCGCGCGCTGCGCGCCCGCCGTGCCCCGCACCAGGGTGCGCACGGCCATCCGCGACCGGGAGCGGCGCACCGCCTTCCTGCCGCAGCGCGACCCCGACGCCAGGGGCCGCAGGCGCCCCCGAGCACCCGGCCGTCCCCTCCTGACGGCCGCGTAGGGGAACGCCACCTCCCGTAGAGCGCACGCCCCTCGCGGATCGTCATGCCGAGCTGATCAGCACTCTGCCGATCACTGCTCAGCCGATCACCATCCAGCCGATCACTGCTCAGTTGATCGCCGCTCGGTTGGTCGGCACTCCCGGCACGACGAGATCCCCGGAGGGCTTCTCCATGTCCGACCTCTTCTCCTCCTTCATGTCCGTGTTCGCCGGTCTGGTCGAGCACATCGCCGACGCCGTCGAACCGCTCTTCCACGGCTCGGCGACCGCCGCCGCGATCGTGCTCTTCACCGCCTGCGTACGTCTGCTCGTACACCCGTTGTCCCGGGCGTCGGCCCGCGGCCAGAAGGCGCGCGCCAAGCTCTCGCCGCAGATCGCGGAGTTGCGCAAGAAGCACGCCAAGAATCCGGAGCGGTTGCAGAAGGCAGTCATGGAGTTGCACCGGAAGGAGAAGGTGTCGCCGCTCTCCGGGTGCCTGCCGAGCCTCTTCCAGTTGCCGGCGTTCTTCCTGCTCTACCACCTGTTCTCCAGTTCCAGCATCGGTGGCGAGGCGAACGCGCTGCTCGGGCATACCCTCTTCGCCGCGCCGCTGGGCGGTCGGTGGACCGACGCGCTGGCCGAGGGTGGCGTCTTCGGGGCGCAGGGGCTCGTCTACCTGGTGCTGTTCGCGATCGTCGCGGCCGTGGCGACCTTCAACTACCGGCGCACCAAGCAGCAGATGGCGTCCACCCAGCAGGCGGCGTCCACGCAGGCCGGGGGGAGCGGGGACCCGCAGATGCCCGGCATGGGCGCGATGATGAAGGTGATGCCGCTGATGTCGTTCATGACTCTGTTCACCGTGGCCGTGGTGCCGCTGGCCGCCGCGCTGTACGTGGTGACGAGCACGACCTGGAGCGCGGTGGAGCGGGCGTTCCTGTACCGCGATGTGCCCGCGGGGGCGGCGGGCCTGGCGACCGCCGTCTGAGCCGTGGCTACCGGGCCGTAAAGGTCCAGTACGTGAACGGGGTATTGCGGAGCGGACGCCGACCTTGGACGATCGACCAAACCTCCGATGGCCGCAACCCATCGGCCTGGCCACGTGATCACGTAGGTCACGCTCGACCAAGGGAGTCAGACGATGAAGCTGCTGCGAGTCGGTACGGCGGGCGCGGAGCGCCCCGCGCTGCTCGACGCCGGGGGAACCCTGCGGGACCTGTCGGGGATCGTCGCCGACATCGACGGGAGCGTGCTCGCCGACGCGGCGGCCCTCGACCGGATCAGGGCCGCCGCCGACGCCGGTGACCTGCCGGTTCTTGTCGCGGAGGGGCTGCGGGTCGGGCCGCCGGTGGGGCGGATCGGGAAGGTCGTGTGCATCGGCCTGAACTACCACGACCACGCCCGCGAGACCGGTGCCGAGCCGCCCGCCGAGCCCGTCGTCTTCTTCAAGGCGGCCGATACGGTGGTCGGTCCGGACGACACCGTGCTGGTGCCGCGCCGCTCGGTGAAGACCGACTGGGAGGTGGAGCTGGCGGTGGTCATCGGACGTACGGCCCGCTATCTGGAGTCGCACGAGGCCGCGCTCGCGCACGTGGCGGGGTACGCGGTGGCGCACGACGTCTCCGAGCGGGAGTTCCAGATCGAGCGCGGCGGCACCTGGGACAAGGGCAAGAACTGCGAGACGTTCAACCCGCTGGGCCCCTGGCTGGTCACCGCCGACGACATACCCGACCCGCAGGAGCTGTCCCTGAAACTCTGGGTCAACGGTGAGCTGAAGCAGGACGGCACGACCGCCGACCAGATCTTCCCGGTGGCGGAGGTCGTGCGGTACGTCAGCCAGTTCATGACGCTGTACCCGGGTGACGTCATCAACACCGGTACGCCGGCGGGCGTCGCGATGGGCCACCCCGAGCCGAAGCCGTATCTGCGGGCGGGCGACGTGGTGGAGCTGGAGATCGAGGGCCTCGGGCGGCAGCGACAGGAACTGAAGGACGCGTAGCCCCGATCTACGCCCCGGCGAACCTCTCCAGCGCCTCCACCACCAACGCGTGGTCCTCCAGCTGCGGGAGGCCCGAGACCGCTGCCACGCCGATCACGCCCGCGCCCTCGACCGTGATCGGGAAGGCCCCGCCGTGGGCCGCGTAGACGTCCGGGGCCAGGCGGGAGGAGGCCTCGAACGTCGTGCCCTTGGCGCGGAAGCGGGAGCCGACCAGGTACGACGAGCAGCCGTAGCGTTCGACGACGCGGCGCTTGCGGGCCAGCCAGGCGTCGTTGTCCGGGGTCGAGCCGGGCAGCGCCGCGTGGAAGAGCTGCTGGCCGCCGCGGGTGATGTCGATGGCCACCGGGGCGCCGCGCTCGCGGGCCAGTTCCACCAGGAGCGAGCCGAGCGTCCACGCGTCGTCGTGCGTGAAGCGGGGGAGGGTCAGGCGGGTCTCCTGGGCCTCCAGTTCGTCGATCGAGGGGGCCGGGCTCTTCCCGGGTGTCGCCGTCACAGCGTCACCGTCACGCCGTCGCGGGCCGAGCGGCGGGCCGCCTCAAGGACGTCGAGGGCCGCGGCGGCCTCGTACGCGGTCACGGGGTTCTCGCCGGTGCCGCGCAGGGCGGCGGCGACCGCCTCGTAGTACGCGGGGTAGTCGCCCGGCAGCGTCGGCAGCGGGCGGCCGCCGCCGGTCGCCGGGGACTCGCCGGAGCCGACGGTGCCCCACATCGACTCGGGCTCCACGCCCCAGGGGTCCGGCGCCGCGGGGCGCCGGCCCTCGCGTAGGGCGGCCTCCTGGGGGTCGAGGCCGTACTTCACGTAACCGGCCCGGGAGCCGAGGACGCGGAAGCGCGGGCCGAGCTGGGCGGTGGTGGCGCTCACGTACAGGTGCGAGCGGACGCCGTCGGCGTGCGTCACCGCGATGAACGTGTCGTCGTCCGCCTCGGCGCCGGGGCGGCGCACGTCCGATTCGGCGTACACGCTCACCGCCGGGCCGAACAGCGTCAGGGCCTGGTCGACGACGTGGCTGCCCAGGTCGTAGAGGAGCCCGCCGATCTCCTCCGGGTCGCCGGACTCGCGCCAGCCGCCCTTGGGGCGCGGGCGCCAGCGCTCGAAGCGGGACTCGAAGCGCCATACGTCGCCGAGGCCGCCGTCGGCGAGCAGTTGGCGCAGCGTGCGGAAGTCGTTGTCCCAGCGGCGGTTCTGGAAGACGGACAGGAGCAGTCCGCGCTCGTCCGCGAGGGAGGCGAGCTCGCGCGCCTCGGCGGCCGTGCCCGCGACCGGCTTGTCGACGACGGCCGGCAGGCCCGCCTTGAGGGCGGCGGTGGCGAGCGGCACGTGGGTCTTGTTCGGGGACGCGATGACGACCAGGTCGAGCTCGTCCGCGCGGTCCCACAGCTCGTCGGGCGAGGCCGCGAGGCGCAGGGAGTCGCCGAACTCGGCGCGGGCCTGCGCCTGCCGGTCGGGGTTCGACGTCACGACCGTGTCGAGCGCGAGGCCCTCGGTGGCGGCGATCAGCGGGGCGTGGAAGACGGAGCCCGCGAGGCCGTACCCGATGAGGCCGACGCGCGAGGTGCCTGTACCAGTCATGCCCTCCACTTAAGCAACGGTGTTGCCAAAGTGCAAGCGGGCGGGACAATGGCCTGGTGAAGTCCTATGGAAGCCGGATCAGCCCCGGGGTGAACCTGCCGGTGCTGCGCGGCCACAACGCCGCGCTGGTGCTCGACCTGCTGCGCTCGGCGGGTGAGGCGGGCATCAGCCGCCTCGAACTCGCCGAGCGCACCGGGCTCACCCCGCAGGCGGTCAGCAAGATCACCGCGCGGCTGCGGGCCGAGGGGCTCGCCGCGGAGGCGGGGCGGCGGGCCTCGACGGGCGGCAAGCCGCGCACCGTGCTGCGCCTGGTGCCGGAGGCCGGTCACGCGGTGGGCCTGCACCTGGACCGGGACGAGCTGACGGCGGTCCTGGTCGACCTCACCGGGGCGGTGGTGGCCGAACACCGCGCCCCGCTGGCCTTCGCGGCGGGCGTGGACGCCGTGGTCGAGGCGGCGGCGCGGGCGGTGCGGAGCCTCCTCGCGGACGGGCCCGAGGTGGCCGCGGGGCCGGGAGGCGTGCCCGTGCCGGGGGTCGGGGTCGCTC
The DNA here is from genome assembly GCF_055587985.1 of Streptomyces sp. NPDC046335. NCBI lineage: Bacteria > Bacillati > Actinomycetota > Actinomycetes > Kitasatosporales > Streptomycetaceae > Streptomyces > Streptomyces sp. NPDC046335. The sequence goes on from NZ_JBVJFF010000001.1 coordinate 190,589, forward strand.
TGCCCGGGCCGCTCGACCATGCCGGCGGGGTGCTGCGGCGGGTGACGGGGTTCCCGGAGTGGGACGGGTTTCCGCTGCGGGACGCGCTGGCGGCGCGGCTCGGGCTGCCGGTGGCCGTGGACAAGGACACCAACGCCGCCGCCCTCGGCATGGCCACGGCGGGCGACGCGGACTCCTTCGCGTATCTGCATCTGGGCACCGGGCTCGGCGCCGGTCTCGTACTCGGCGGCTCCCTGCACCGCGGGGCCCGCACCGGGGCGGGGGAGTTCGGGCACCAGGTGCTGCGGCTCGACGGGCCGCCCTGCGAGTGCGGGGACCGCGGCTGCGTCGAGGCGCTCTGCCTGGCGGCCGTCGCGGCGGGCGACCTCGCCGAGGCCGCGCGGGTGCTCGGCACGGCCGCGGCGAACCTGGTCGGGCTGCTCGACATCGACCGCGTCCTGCTCGGTGGCCGCACGGTGTTCGCCGCCGGAGATCTTTTCGTACGAGATGTGGGCACCGTCGTGACCGAACGAGTCCGCCGCGGCGGAGGCGGAGCGGAAGTCCCCGTCACACTGGCGCCCGGCGGCGAACGCGCGGTGGCGGAGGGAGCGGCCCAACTGATCCTGTCCCCCCTCTTCGGCCGACCGGCAGAACCACTCAGCGCACCCGGCGGCTGAAAGACCCCGCCCCGCAGTCGAAGCCGCCCCGTCCCGCCCTGCGGCTCAAAGCCCCCGGCGGCGTCCGAAGGGGGCGCCCCGGTGCCCCGCGCTGGACCGATCGTGCGGTCGGGCAGCGGCCGATCGGGGGCAAACAGGTCCCGGGGCGCGGCGGGAAGGTGCCGGCGGGGCAGGTATGCGAGAGGGCGCTGCCCCCGCCACCGCGCAACCGGGCCACGACTGTGCCGGGCCGGCGGTGGCCCGTACGAACGCCGTCCGCGGCGCCGCTCCCGTACACCCGGCGGGAGGCGCTCGGCGGTCCGTCCCGCAAAGGTCCTCCATGCGCCTGTGCAGTTCCCCCGCCTCCGGCGTGGCCACCGCCGTCGCCGTCGCCCTCGCTCTCGCCCTGGCCGTCACCCTCGCGTTCGCCGTCGCGGGGGCGCCCGCCCGGGCGGGGGAGAGCGTGGCCCCGGCGCCGGCGCGCCCCACCCCGATCGCCGCGTACGAACCCACCTGCGCCCCTGACGACCGCGCGGGATTCCCCATCGACGCCCGCATCCACGAGGGTCCGCGCACCTACCGTCCTGGCGGCGGCGAACACGAGTGGTCGATCGATCTCACCAACGCCACCAGCGAGCCCTGCGGCCGTGTCCACCCCCTCGTCGTCCTGGTCGGCAAGGAGCGGTCGCTGCGCCCCGAGCACATCCGGCTGGAGTTCCACGACGGCTCCCGCTGGCACCCCGTGGCCTTCCACAGGACCGACCAGAACGAGAACGTCGGCGTCTTCGACGACGGGTTCGGCGGTTTCACGGTCGGGCCGGGCAAGACCGTCACGGCCAAGGTGCGGATGGGCTTCACCGGTGAGGCCGCCGCCGACAGCGTCACCGCCACCGCCGCGCTCGTCCAGCGCAGGAAGAACGACGGCGACTGGGTCGGCGAGTCCAACCCCTACGCCTTCGCCATCGCGCCCGACACCCCCACCACGCTCTCCGCCGACCAGCTCGCGCAGACGGGCGAGCGGTTCCTGATCGCCCTCGGCGCCGCCGCCGGAATCCTCGTGCTCGGCGGCGCCGCCGTGATCGCGGGCGCCCGCCGCATCCGCAACGGAACCGCCACCAAAAACCGCTGAGTCCGCCGTTCACGTACGTCTGCGAACATCCCCGGGTGGACCAACCGAACCCCGCCCGCCCGCTCGGCCACGCGCCGGGCGCCCCCGTCCGCTCCGGCATCCCCGAGCACGGACGCATCCCGAAGTACTACGCCGTCAAGGCCAGGATCTCCGCCCTCGTGGACGAGCTGGTCGAGGGCCAGGCCCTGCCCACCGAGCGGGACCTCGCCGTGCGGTACGAGGTGGCGCGGGAGACCGTGCGCCAGGCGCTGCGCGAACTGCTCCTGGAGGGGCGGCTGCGCAGGCAGGGGCGCGGCACGGTCGCCGCGGGGCCCAAGCTGGAGCAGCCGCTGTCGCTCGCGAGCTACACCGAGGGCGTACGGCGGCAGGGGCGGACGCCGGGCCGCGGTCTCATCTCGCTCGACCGCTTCCCGTGCCCGCCCCCGCTCGCCGCCGAGATCGGGGCCGGACCCGGCGAACCGGTCTGGCACATGGAGCGCGTACTGCTCGCGGACGACGAACGGGTCGGCCTGGAGAGCACGTACGTCTCCGTGGCCCGCGTGCCCCGCCTCGACGCCGACTTCGCACCGGACTCCTCCTTCTACGCCTACCTCCGCGACGAACTCGGCATCGCCTTCGGTGACGCCGACGAGCGGATCGAGACGGTGCTCGCCACCCCGCGCGAGGCCCTGCTCATCGGGACGCCGCCCGCGCTGCCCATGCTGCTCATCCACCGGTTCTCCCGCGACACGGCGGGCCGCCCCCTGGAGCGGGTCCGCACCCTCTACCGCGGCGACCGCTTCTCCTTCACCACCCGGCTCGCGGACGGCGAGGGCACCGACAAGTAGGCGACTCAGGTAACGGAAACATAACGGGTCTAGTCCAAGATTGATGGCCCGTTAACCGTCCCGTTGCCGCTCGGTCCCGCCCGCGCCACCCGGCGGCAGGAGCGTTGCCGCCGTGAGAGTCATCGTCGTAGGAGCCGGCGTGGTGGGAACCATGCACGCCTGGCACGCAGTGGAACGCGGCCACGAGGTCGTACAGATCGAGCGCGAGAGCGAGGCCAGGGGGGCGTCGCTGCGCAACTTCGGACAGATATGGGTGAGCGGCCGCGCGGGCGGCGAGGAACTCGACACCGCCCTGCGCGCCCGCGAGCTGTGGGAGGGCATCGGCGAGCGCGTGCCGGGCCTCGGCTTCCGGGCCAACGGGTCCCTGACCCTCGTACGCGACGAGCGTGAGCGCGCGGTCGCCGAGGCCGCGCTCGCCAGGACCGACGCGGCGGCCCGTGGGTACGAGCTGCTCACCGCCGACGAGGCGCGCGCCCTCAACCCGGCGCTGCGCGGCGACTTCCTCGCGGCCCTGCGGTGCGAGCGGGACGCCGCCGTGGAGCCCCGCACCGCCCAGCTCCGGCTGCGGGAGGCGCTGCTGAAGTCGCCCCGCTACACGTTCGTGCCGAACCGAGAGGTCCGCGAGGTCATCGGCGCGGGCGCGGTACGGGACGACCACGGGGAGGTGCACGGAGGCGACGTCGTCGTGCTCGCCACCGGCGCCTGGCTCGGCGGCCTCGTGCGCGAACTGGCGGGGCCCGACCTGCCCGTGCGCCGGGTCCGGTTGCAGATGATGCAGACCGAGCCGCTCGGCGAGGCGCTCACGACGTCCGTCGCGGACGCGGACAGCTTCCGGTACTACCCGGCGTACACGTCGGACGCCCTCGACGCGCTCAACGCCACTCAGGCGCAGACGCCCACCGCCGCCGCGCACAAGATGCAGCTCCTGATGGTGCAGCGTGCGGACGGCGGCCTGACCATCGGCGACACGCACGAGTACGAGCACCCCTTCGCCTTCGACACCCTCGAAGAGCCCTACGACCACCTCACCGAGGTCGTCGAGGGCTTCCTCGGACGCCCGCTGCCGAAGATCAGGCGGCGCTGGGCCGGGGTGTACGCGCAGTGCGTCGACACCAGCCGCGTCGTCCACCGCCAGGAGCTGCGCGAGGGCGTGTGGCTGGTCACCGGGCCCGGCGGGCGCGGCATGACCTGTTCACCGGCGATCGCCGAGCGGACCGCGGACGAGTTGGGCTGGTGAGAGAGGTGACCAGGGAGATGACCACAGAGGTGACCATGGGACAGCGACGCGTCGGGCTCGTCGTGCTCGACATGGCGGGGACCACCGTCGCCGACGGGGGCCTCGTCGAACAGGCCTTCTCCGCCGCCGCGGGAGAGCTCGGCGTCGAGCCGGGCTCCGCGGACCACACCGAGAAGCTGGCCTACGTACGCGCCACGATGGGCGAGTCCAAGATCTCCGTGTTCCGGCACCTGTTCGGCGATGAGACGCTCGCCCGGCGGGCCAACACCGCCTTCGAGAAGGCGTACGGAGAGCTGGTCGACGGCGGCCGGATCGCGCCGATCCCCGGAGCGCGGGAAGCCGTCGAACAGTTGCGGGCGGACGGCCTGACGGTGGTCCTGACCACCGGCTTCGCCCGCGTCACGCAGGACGCCATCCTGGACGCGCTCGGCTGGCGCGGCCTCGTCGAGCTGACCCTGTGCCCCGCCGACGCGGGCGGCCGCGGCCGGCCCTACCCGGACATGGTGCTCAGCGCCTTCCTGCGGACCGGGGCCGTGGCGGACGTGCGGGAGGTCGCCGTCGTGGGCGACACCGCGTACGACATGACCAGCGGGGTGCGGGCCGGGGCCGGGGTCGTCGCGGGCGTGCTGACCGGCGCCCACGGCGAGGCCGGGCTGCGGGAGCACGGCGCCACCCACGTCCTCGCCTCGGTCGCCGAACTGCCCGCGCTGCTCGCGTCGTCTCCGCCGCCGGCCCGGGGGCGGACATGAGCAGCGGCATCCGCTTCGACCGGGTCTCCGTCGCCTACGACGGCAACACCGTCCTCGACTCGCTCGACCTGACCGTCGAACCCGGCGAGGTCATGGCCCTGCTCGGGCCCTCCGGGTCCGGCAAGACGACCGCGCTGCGGGCCGTGGCGGGGTTCGTGCGGCCCGCCTCCGGGCGGGTGTTCATCGGCGGGCACGATGTCACCGGGCTGCCGCCGCACCGGCGGGGCATCGGCATGGTCGTCCAGCAGTACGCCCTCTTCCCGCACCTGCGCGTCAAGGACAACGTGGCCTTCGGCCTGCGGGCGCAGAAGGCCGCCAAGGCCGAGATCCCGGGGCGGGTCGCCGAGGCCCTGGAGATGACGGGCATGGGCGCGTACGCCGAGCGGTATCCGCGCGAGCTGTCCGGCGGCCAGCAGCAGCGCGTCGCCATCGCGCGGGCCCTGGCCATCCGGCCCGGCGTGCTCCTGCTCGACGAGCCGCTGTCCGCGCTCGACGCACAGCTCCGGTCGGGCATGCTGGCCGAACTCGCCCGGCTGCACCGCGAACTGCCGGACGTCTCCATCCTGTACGTCACCCATGACCAGGTCGAAGCGCTGACCCTGGCGGACCGCATCGCCGTCATGGACCGGGCCAGGCTCCAGGACTGCGGCACCCCGCAGGAGCTCTACCGGACGCCCCGCACGGAGTTCACGGCCTCGTTCGTCGGCAACGCGAACCTCCTCGCGGTGACCGTGGGCGCGGGCACCGTCACCCTCGACGGTGCCGAGCTGAAGGTCGACACGGGCGACGCCGCTCCCGGCGCGACCGCCACGCTCTGCGTCCGCCCGCACCTCGTCGGCCTCGGCGAGGGGCCCAACGCGCTCACCGGCCGGGTGAGCGAGGTCCAGTGGCGGGGTGCCACGCACCGGCTGTACGTCGACGTGGGCGGGGAGCGGATCAAGGCGGACGTCCGCGAACTGCGCACCCCGCCCGCCATCGACGACCAGGTCACCGTGCACTTCGCCCCCGAGGACGCGGTGCTGCTCACCGCGGGGGTGGTGACCGATGGCTAGCGCCGTGATGAGCGGCGCCGCACCCGCCGTGCGACCGCCCCGCGCCGTGCCCGGCTGGGTGTGGGCCCTGCCGCCCGTGGCCGTGCTCGGACTCGTCTTCCTCTACCCGCTCGCCCTCGTCGTCCAGCAGTCCGTGCGGCCGGACACCGGAGGGACCTCCCTCCAGCCCTACGCGGACGTCTTCGCCTCCGAGGCCTTCCGTGAGGCCCTCGCCACCACCGTGTGGCTCGCGCTCGGCTCCACCATCGGGTGTCTCGTGCTCGGGTTCGCGCTCGCGCTGGTCATCGCCTTCGTGCCGTTCCCCGGCGCCAGGGCCGTCTCCCGGTTCATCGACGTCTTCCTCTCCTTCCCGTCCTTCCTGATCACCCTCGCCCTGCTCTTCGTCTACGGAACCAAGGGCATGGCCAACGGGATCTGGACGGACGCGACCGGGGCCGCCGAGGGGCCCTTCCAGTTCCTGTCGACACCGTGGGGCGTGCTGCTCGCGGAGATCACGTACTTCACGCCGTTCGTGCTGCGGCCGCTGCTCGCCGCGTTCTCGCAGCTCGACACGGCCCAGCTCGAAGTGGCATCGAGCCTCGGCGCGAAGCCCGCCAGGATCGTGCGCCGCGTCATCCTGCCCGAGGCGCTGCCCGCGCTCGCCGCCGGCGGCAGCCTCGTACTCGTCATGTGCCTGAACGAGTTCGGCATCGTCCTCTTCACCGGCGCCAAAGGGGTCACCACGCTGCCGACGCTCGTCTACGGCAAGGCCATCCTGGAGTCCGACTACCCTGCGGCCTGCGTCGTCGCCGTCGTCAACATCGCGATCTCCGTGGGCCTCTACGGCCTCTACCGGGTGGTGAGCCGACGTGCTGGTGCATAGCCGCGGCGGCAGGTGGGCCGCCTGGGTCCTCTTCGCCGTCCTCTTCCTGCCCCTCTTCGCGCTGCCGCTCCTGGTGATCCTCGCGGCCTCCTTCTCCGCCCACTGGTCGGGTGCCTTCCCGTCCGGCCTCACCACCGGGCACTACGCGGCGGCCACCCGCGGGGAGTCCCTCCAGGCCCTCACCACCAGCCTGGTCACCGCCGTCACCGCGAGTCTCCTCGCGCTCGCCGCCGGGTCCTGGGCCGCGCTCGCCGCCGCCTCGCTGAAGAAGGGGCCACGGCTCTCCCGCCTCGCGGGCAGGGTGCTCGACACGCTCTTCGTGCTGCCGGTCGCCGTGCCCTCGGTCGTCGTCGGGCTCGCGGTCCTCGTGGCGTTCAGCGAGCCGCCGATGCTCCTCAACGGCACCCGGTGGATCGTCGTCCTCGCCCACGCCGTCCTCGTCACGGCCTTCGCCCACCAGTCGGTCGCGGCCGCCCTCGCGCGGCTCGACCCGGCGTACGAACAGGCCGCCGCCTCGCTCGGGGCCCGGCCCTCGTACGTCCTGTGGAAGGTGAGGCTGCCGCTGCTCCTGCCCTCCCTGAGCGCCGCGGCCGGGCTCTGCTTCGCGCTCTCCATGGGCGAGCTGAGCGCCACGATGATGCTCTACCCGCCCGACTGGACGCCGCTCCCCGTGCGGATCTACGCGGCCACCGACCGCGGCTCGACCTTCACCGGAGCCGCCCTCGCCGTCGTCCTGATGGCGGCGACCCTGCTGGTGCTCCTCGCCGTCTCCCGCGTCCGCACCCGCGCTTCCTACCGCTGACCCATGTCCCCGCCCTCGCAAGGAGTACCCCGCGTCATGTCCCGCGCCACGCAGATCAGAACGCTCGCCGCCGTCACCGGCTGCCTCGTGCTCGCCGGCTCCCTCACCGCGTGCGGCGGCGGTACGGCCGCGTCCGACGACGACGTCGTCACCGTCTACAGCGCCGACGGCCTCAAGGGCGAGAACGGCGACGGCTGGTACGACCAGGTCTTCAAGGACTTCGAGAAGAAGACCGGCATCAAGGTGAACTACGTCGAGGGCGGCTCGGGGGAGATGGTGCAGCGCGCCGTCCGCGAGAAGTCCAACACCCAGGCCGACGTCCTGATCACGCTGCCCCCCTTCATCCAGCAGGCCGACGACAAGGGCCTCCTCCAGGCCTACGAGCCCAAGGGCTCCGAGGAGGTCGACGGCTCCGCCAAGGACGCCGACGGCAAGTGGACCGCCGTCGTGAACAACTACTTCGGCTTCATCCACAACAAGAAGGAACTGCCGGGCGGCAAGGCGCCCAAGACCTGGGAGGACCTCACCGAAGACACGTACAAGAACAAGGTGCAGTACTCCACGCCCGGCGTCGCGGGCGACGGCACGGCCGTGCTCATCAAGGCCATGCACGACTTCGGCGGCAGGAAGCCGGCGATGGCGTATCTGAAGAAGCTCCAGCGCAACAACGTCGGCCCGTCCGCCTCCACGGGCAAGCTCGCGCCGAAGGTCGACAAGGGCGAGCTGCTGGCCGCCAACGGCGACGTACAGATGAACTACGCGCAGTCCAAGGACATGCCGAACCTCGGCATCTGGTTCCCCGCCAAGGAAGGCGGCAGGCCGACGACGTTCGCGCTGCCGTACGCGGCGGGCCTGGTCACCAAGGCGCCCCACAACGCCAACGCGAAGAAGTTCCTCGACCACCTCCTCAGCCAGCAGGCACAGGCCCAGGTCAGCTCGGTCGGCGGCGGCTTCGCGGCCCGCAAGGACATCAAGGCCACCGACGCCGACGCGATCGCCCTGGACCGGATCGTCGAGGGCGTCGAGGTCTTCGAGCCGGACTGGACGGACATCTCCGAGAACCTCACCTCGTACGTGGAGGACTGGAAGGCGGCGACAGGAAGCTGACAGAACCGGCGCGTGACCAAGTCCGACGAGATCGACGAGATCGACGAGATCGACGAGATCGGCGAGATCGGCGAGATCGACGGGGTCAAGATCACGGCTTCCTGTTTAGGCTGGGGGCGTCGGCACAGCGCTGTCCCGGCGCCCCGCAGAACTCGCAGACCGCAGGAGTGCACCCCATGGCAGAGCGCAAGCCCATCGAATCGTGGCTCACCGACATGGACGGCGTGCTGATCCACGAGGGAGTCCCGATCCCGGGTGCCGACGCCTTCATAAAGAAGCTGCGCGAGTCGGGCAAGCCGTTCCTCGTCCTGACCAACAACTCCATCTACACCGCGCGCGACCTCCAGGCCCGGCTGAACCGCATGGGCCTGGACGTGCCCGTCGAGAACATCTGGACCTCCGCGCTCGCCACCGCGAAGTTCCTGGACGACCAGCGCCCCGGCGGCACCGCCTACGTCATCGGCGAGGCGGGCCTGACCACCGCGCTGCACGACATCGGGTACATCCTGACCGACCACGACCCGGACTACGTGGTCCTCGGCGAGACCCGCACCTATTCCTTCGAGTCGATGACCAAGGCCGTGCGCCTCATCAACGGCGGGGCCCGCTTCATCTGCACCAACCCCGACGAGACCGGGCCCTCCGCCGAGGGACCGCTGCCCGCCACGGGCGCCGTCGCCGCGCTGATCACCAAGGCGACCGGCAAGAACCCGTACTTCGCGGGCAAGCCGAACCCGCTGATGATGCGGACCGGGCTCAACGCCATCGGGGCGCACTCCGAGACCAGCGCCATGATCGGCGACCGCATGGACACCGACGTCCTGGCCGGTCTTGAGGCCGGGATGGAGACGTTCCTCGTCCTCACCGGACTGACGTCCCGCGACGGCATCGACCAGTACCCCTTCCGGCCCTCCACCGTCGTGGACTCCATCGCCGACCTGGTCGACCGCGTCTAGGCACGCGTACCGCATCAGGACAGGCACGGACAGGCACGGACAGGCACCCGGGGGAGACCCGTTTGCCGCACTCCGGTGTGCGGCGAGGCGCACCGCGCGTGAACCTCGGATCAGGAGGTTCACGATGTGCATAGGTCCCCTAGCCCTGCGCGCCGCCCCGGCCGCCGTGGCCCTGGCCATGGTCCTGCCGGGCGGCGCGGCGCAGGCCCACGACCAGGAGTCCGTACGGGCCGATGTCACCCCGGCGACCACCGCGCCCGGCGCCACCGTGGAGGTGCGCGTCTCGGGCTGCGAGGGCGCGACGGGGTCGGCCGGAGCCGGAGCCTTCGAGAAGGACGCCGAGCTCACCGGGCGCGGCGGCGACTCCCACACGCTCAGCGGCAGCGCAAGGATCAAAGAGGGCCTGACCGGTACGTACGACCTCACCGTCACCTGTGACGGCCACCCGCACCAGGGCGTGGGCAAGGTCGTCGTGGAACGCCACGACCCGGTGCCCGAGGCCCCGGTCAAGGCCGGTGGCGGCGGCACCACCGATCTCGCGGCGCACGCCACCGACGCGGCGGCGGACGACGCGGCCGACGACGCCTCCGAGGCGGGACCCGGCACCCGGCACGCCGTGGTGGGCCTGGTCCTCGCCGGAGCGGCGGCCGTCGCCGTGGCCTTCCGCAGCGTCCGACGGCGCCGCCCCGAGTGACGGGCGGACGTGAGCATGTCCGGTGATGAACACTCACCAGGGCCAGGACGCCTCCTCACCGGGATCGCCTGGGCGGTCCTCCTCGCGGGCCTCGGGCTGTGGGGCAGCGGCCTCTCCGACCTGCGAGGCAGCCTCGCGGCACCGGCGACCGGTGACGTGGCGGCGGTCGGCCGCCCCCTCGGCGTGGAACTGCCGCGCGGCCACGAGCCGCTGGCCCCCGCACGACCGCACCGCGTGGACGTGCCGGCCCTCGGCATCAAGGCTCCGGTGAGCGCCCGCGGCCTCGACCCCGACGGCGCCATCGACCCCCCGCCCTTCGAGCGGTCCGACACCGTCGGCTGGTACGGCGGCGGCACCCGCCCGGGGGCCGCCGGAGTGGCCCTCTTCGTCGGCCACGTCGACACCAGGACCCGGCCCGCGGTCTTCTACGACCTCAGCGCGGTGCGCCCCGGCCAGAAGGTCCGGGTGGCCCGCGACGACGGCACGACCGCGGAGTTCACTGTCGACGACGTCCAGGTCGTCACCCGCGAGCGCTTCGACGCCGCGAAGGCCTACGGCCCGCACGAGGAGGACCGCGCGGAGCTGCGCCTGATCACCTGCGGCGGCGCCTTCGACAGGGCCGCCCACACGTACACGGCCAACGTGATCGTCTCGGCGTACCTCACGGGGGTCCGCCGCTAGGGCGGGCAGCGGCACAGCGGGCCTCGCCGGGTCCGGTCGGCGGCCCGCTCCCCCTGGAGCCACCGGCCGGACCGGCTCCTCGACCGCGCGCGTACGAGCTGCGGGAGTAACCCGGCGGCACGCGGGAGGTTCTCGGGGTGTTCCGGTACGGAAGGGTCGACCGGGCCGGGGGCTGGGGCCGTGCGACGAACTCTAGGACCAATGAGCCCGGTGGCCTAGGGGTCGTCGCGCGTGACCCGGGGTGGCCGGGCCCGGGCAGCGGCGGGGCGCCTCCTGTGTCACTCCGGCATCAGCGCAGGTGGCGCCCGCTGGAGACGCCTTCGGTAACAGCTCTTCCACAGCTCTCGCCGCAGGACGGACGGGCCTCGTGGGCAGGGGAGGCGTATGTCAGGATTGAATGACCGACAGTGCACCCAAGGGGGAGTGGATGTACCGCAAAGGCACCGGCCGCGGACTTGTTTTCGCGGCCAGGGGGGTGCGGACGGGAGCGGCGCTGGTGGGGGCCGCGCTGCTTCTTTCCGCATGCTCCTCCTCCGGTGACGACCCGGGCAGCGACTCGGGTCCGCCGGTGAAACAGCAGCCCAAGGGCAAGGACCCGTACTGGGTCAACCCGGAGGGAAACGCGGCGAAGCAGGTAGCCGCCTATGAGAAGGACGGCAAGAAGGAAGACGCCGAGCTGATAAGGAAGATCGCCGAGCAGCCCGTCGCCGAGTGGATCGTCCCGGAGAACGCGGAGGAACAGGCGCGCGGCTTCACCGAGGCCGCCACCAAGGCCGACCGCGACGCCCTGCTCGTCCTCTACAACATCCCGCACCGCGACTGCGGCCAGTACTCGGGCGGCGGCGCGGCCGACGGCAACGCGTACCGGGCCTTCGTCGACCAGGTGGCCAAGGGCATCGGCGACCGCCGCGCCACGGTCATCCTGGAGCCGGACGCCGTGCTCCACATGGTCGACAACTGCACGCCCGAGCAGTTCCACGAGGAGCGCTACGACCTCCTGAAGGGGGCCATCGGCAAGCTCAAGTCCCTGAAGAACACCAAGGTGTACCTGGACGCGGGCAACGCGGGCTGGAAGAACCCCGACTCGCTCTGGGAGCCCCTGAAGTGGTCCGGCGTCGAGCAGGCCGACGGCTTCTCGGTGAACGTCTCCAACTTCCAGACGACGGAGGCGAGCGCCGACTTCGGCAAGAAGCTGTCCGCGAAGATCGGCGGCAAGCCGTTCGTCATCGACACGGCCCGCAACGGCAACGGGTCCTACACCAAGGGCAAGGACTCCTGGTGCAACCCGCCGGGCCGCGCGCTGGGCGAGGTGCCCACCACGAAGACCTCCGACCCGCTCATCGACGCCTACCTGTGGATCAAGCGGCCCGGTGAGTCCGACGGCACGTGCAGGGGCGGGCCGAAGGCCGGGGAGTGGTGGCCGGAGTACGCACTCAGCCTCGCGAAGGCCTCCGACTGAGAGTGCGGGGGCTGCGCGCTCGCGCAGCCCCCGCGCCCCTTACGGGGCGGTGCCTACGGCACGTGGACCCACTGGGCCTTGCTGGGTGTGCCCTGGTCGTCCGTGACGAAGAGCATGTACCAGCCCGTCTCGACCAGGCTGCGGTTCTTCGGGACCGTGACCGTGACCTTGCCGGGTGACTTCTTCAGGCCGAGCGCGATCGACGTCTGGTCGATGTCCGTCACGTGCGTGGAGGCGCTCGGCTTGATGAGGCGCGCCGACTTGATGGCGGAGGAGTGCTTCGTCGGGAACGTCCCGCTGCCGCCCCGCTCGATGTTCTTCGGGCCCTTGCCGAGCGAGGGCTGCGAGCCGTGGTACAGGTACGGCGGCGTGTAGATCTCGATGCGCTGCTCGAACACGCCGGGCTTCGTGTTCGCCGCGTCGGCGTAGAGCGAGTCGGAGCCGAAGAACATCACGCGCCCGTCGGGCAGCAGCACCGAACCCGAGTGGTAGTTGCGGCCCACCTCCGGGTCGGCGACCTTCCGCATCTCGCCGGTCTTGGCGTCGTAGATGCGGGCCTGGTGGATGTTGGAGTCGCTGCGCCCGCGGTAGTCCTCGGAGCCGCCGGATATCAGCACGGTGTCGTCCGGCAGCGTCGATATCTGCGGGTAGCGCGTGCCCTTCTCCAGCTCGGGGCCGTCGGTGAACCTCGGGTCGTCCGCCTTCAGGTCGACGATCCGGGTCTTGTTGCTCGACTCCTTGGACTCGCCGACACCGCCGCCGCCGACCACCATGTACTTCTGGTCCTGGGCGGGCGGCAGCTCCACCGTGCCGGAGGTCTCCAGGAGCTTGTCGTCGCTCAGGCCCGGGATGCCCTGCCACTTGTTGGTCTTCAGGTCCCAGATGCCGGGCTTGCGGCCGACGTCGTCGGGGCCGTAGCCCGCGTTCGACCCGGAGTAGAACAGCTTGCCGTTGGCCATCTGGAAGATCGCCGGGTACGTCGGGAACTGCCGGATGCCCTTGGTGTACGTCCACTTCTTGGTCTTCGGGTCGTACACCTCGTTCTTGCCGGGGACGAGCTGGCCGATCTCGTCCAGGCCGGAGGTGGAGAGGACCTTGCCGTCGCTGAGCGTGGTCAGCGTGGGGTACCAGCGCGCCTCGTTCATCGGGTCGACCTTGATGTACCGCTCGGCCACCGGGTCGAACTCGAAGGAGTCCTTGATGCCCTGGAAGTCCTTCTTGTCGAGGGCGAGCTTCTGCGCCATGCCGTAGACGTTGCGGGTGTCGGAGCCCTTCATGCCCTGGATGCGGTAGTTGTCCTGGGTGCCCGTCTCGTGCTTGGTGCCGCTCTTGGCCGCCTCGACGTAGACCCGGCCGAGGCCCGGCTCGGTCCGCAGGAACCTGCCGGTCTGCTTGTCGAAGACCTTCTTCGCCTTCTCGACGAGGATGTTGTCCTTGGAGACGAAGGTCTTGCCGTTCTTCTTGCCGGTGAACTTCGTGCCCGCCGGGATCGTCTTCGGCTCGTCCGGGTCCTCGTTGTGGACGATCATCAGGCCGCCGGCCTTGGTGATGTCGCCCTTCAGCTTCTCGTAGCGCTGCGTGCCGCCCGCGATCAGCAGGTTTCCGTTGCCGAGCTGGGTGTGGCCCGTGCAGAACAGGTCGGTGGGCGTCGGGATCTTCTTGATGGTGCCCTTGACCGGGTCCCAGAGCCGGGTGTCGAACTTCTTGTCGTCGAAGTTCTTCTGGTTGTTGCCCGACCCCGCGACGAGAAGCACCTTGCCGGTGTGCAGCAGGGCCGCGTGGATCGTGTTCTGGCGGTACTCCTCGGGGAAGTCCACGACCTCCCAGTGGCCGTTGTCCGCCTTGTACTCCGGCTTGTTGATCTTGTAGTCGTGGTACTTCTCCGAGCCCACGCGCCACAGCCACGGGCCGTTCATCCCCGCCAGCGCGAGGACGACCGCCGCGCCTATCGCGATGCGGCGGGCGCGGCGGCGGCTGGAACGGTCTGTCATTTCTTACGTCCCCCAAGGGAAATCTGCATGGTCTGGTCGGGCGATGCCCAGCTGGGCTTCTGCTGTGGCGCGTGCGGGGCGGCGTGCCGTCCGTGCGTGGGGACCGGCGGCTGGGTCTGCGGCAGGGGCGCCGTGGCGTCGCGCGGCAGCGGTACCGACGGGTCCGCCTCCGACGGCGGTCCCGAGGGCCCAGGGCCCGCGTCGGGCCTGGGCTTCTTCTTGTCCTGCCGCATGCCCCAGCGCCACGCGAAGATCGGCGCCGCCGTGATCAGGAGGGCGAACGTGGCCCAGGTGATCATCGCCGGGTGGGCGTGCCCGTACACGAAGGAGGCGGCCATCGAGGCGCCGAAGACCAGGATGAAGAACAGGTGGATGCGGAAGGTGCCGAACAGGGTGTCGGGGCTCGCCGAATCGCCCTTGGGGGTCACCACGAACTTGCTCTTGCGGCGCAGGGCCGCGTCGAGGAGCGAGCGCGCGTAGACCGGCGCCGAGAGGGCCGACATCACCATGCCCGCCACACCGCCGGAGCCCTCGGGCTCGTGCGGGGAGACGTTGTGCCTGCGGTTCCAGATGTAGAGGCCGATCTGGAGCGCGGAGGCGTTGCCGTACAGCATCAGCCAGATGGTCGGGTCGATGTTCACGCCGGACGCGCCGAGACCCAGGAACAGGGCGCAGCTCAGCGCGGCCAGGATCCAGTTCATGGCGGACATCGGGTAGAAGATGACCATCATCGTGTAGTTGAAGAGGCGGCCCGGGGGCAGCGAGAACGGCGCCTTCCAGAACTGCTTGAGGATCGTCTCGTACGTCCCTCGCGACCAGCGGAGCTGCTGGGTGAAGAAGTCCGTCCAGGCGTTGGGGCCCTCGCCGACCGCGAGCACGTCCGGGGTGTAGACCGACTTCCACTTCTTGCCGGTCGCCGGGTTGGTGGCGCGGTGGATCTCGAAGCCCGTCGCCATGTCCTCGGTGATCGAGTCGTACAGGCCGCCGATCTGCTTCAGGGCCCTGATGCGCACCGCGTTGGACGTGCCGACGAACATCGGGGCGCCGTAGGCGTTGCCGGCCCGCTGGATCAGCGCGTGGAAGAGGAACTGCTGCGACTCGGCGGCCTTGGTGACGAAGTTGTCGTAGTTGCCGTAGACCTGCGGGCCGATGACGAAGCCGACGTTCTCGTCCCGGAAGAAGCCGAGCATCCGCTCCAGGTAGTTCGGCATCGGGACGTGGTCGGTGTCCACCGACGCGAAATAGTCGTAGTCGTCGCCGTGTGCGTCGAGCCAGGCGTTGTAGTTGCCGTGCTTCGTCTTGGCGCGGTGCGGGCCCTTCGCCATGTTCCACTTCGCCACGCCCTTGCGGGAGAAGTGGTGCACGCCGAGCCGCAGGCAGACCTCCTTGACCTCAGGGTCGTCACCCTCGTCGAGGAGCCAGACGTGCATCGTGCCGCGGTGGCGGATCTTGACCGCGGCCTCCAGGGTCTTCGTCACCATCTCGATCGGCTCCTTGCCGGGCACGAACGAGGTGAGGAAGGCGACTCGGGTGCCCGTCTCGGGCACCACGGGTATCGGGTCGCGGGCGACGAGCGTGGCGTGCGCGTTGGAGAGGACGTTCATGCAGCGGAAGAACTCGATCAGGCCGATCGATATGAGCATGACGACGTCGAGGACGGGCAGCCAGTCGTTGGCCACGTAGTCCCGCTTCGTCCAGTGCTCGGGCTGAAGCAGCCAGCCGAGCAGCACGAGAGAGAGCAGTGGGGCCGCGCCCAGCATCAGCGCGGCCCGTACCTTGTGCGGCTCCTGCGAGAGCAGCGAGCGGTACTTCACTTTGTACGGCTTGCTCGGGTCGGGCTGGGTCAGCGGCCCGGCGAGCCGGCTGTAGTGCTCGTAGTCGTAGCGCGGCAGGGTCTTCTTGATTCTGCGGAACCCGCCTGTCCGGTGTGAGACGGCCCTGAGCTGGGTCGTTTCAGACGGGTCGTTCTGCCGCGCGCCCGTCGGCGTCGACGTCATGAGTCATCCCCCCGCACGCGGTCGCCCGCGCGGTCGTTGGTCCTTCCGCCGGTCCGGATCCCCTCCGACCCTCGCCGACGCATCAGTGGCAGGCCACCGTCCCCTTAGACATGGAACGGCTACCTTCCGGTTGCATGATGCCCCCCTAGGCATCGCGACACGAACGGGACCCCCATCCCTGCCTTGTCGCGCGGACCGGCGAGCCCCCAAGTGCTCCGCATCGTCCGCCTCATGAAAGCCAGTGGCTCCCGACCAGGGTTCTACGCCCCAAGGCATGATCGCAAGAGCGATACAAGGGGTTTACCGGTCATACGAGCGATTTGAGCGCTCTAGTGGGACAGGTGTGCCAAGGCGGGCGCGAATGTTGCCGAAGTGCTCCCTTATGGCCCGCTCTGCCCGCTGGGCATCCCCCGAGCGGACGGCCTCCAGGATCTCCCGGTGCTGCCGGCAGGTGACCCTCGGGTCCAGCGGCACGTCCACCAGATCCGTGCGGACCTTGTGGAACGCGTCCCAGAAGGCCTCCAGAACCTCACCGAGCAGCAGATTCCCCAGACCGCGGTAGAGCGTGGCGTGAAATGCGCGGTCGGTCTCGGCGCGTACCCCGCCCTCCGCGGCGTCGGCCTCGGCCTCCATGCGCTCCACCAAGGCGTCGAGTTCCGCGAGGTCGGCCTCCGGGACCCGGCCCGCGAGCCGCGCGATCAGGCCGGTCTCGACGGCCTCGCGCAGCTCCAGGAGCTGGAGCAGGCTGTCCTCGCCGCGGTAGTGGCCCGCGACCGTGCGGAAGGCGAGCCCCTCGATCATCGGCGCGACCGACATGGGGCCGACATAGGTGCCGAAACCATGACGAATCTCCACGATGCCCATCGCCTGGAGCGCCTTGAGCGCCTCCCGTACGGAGTTCCTGCTGACTCCCAGGCGCTCCATCAGCTCCGGCTCGGTGGGCAGTGAGGCCCCGGAGGGCAGCCTGGAATCGATGATGAGCTTTTTGATCCGCTCCTGGATGTCGCGCGCCATGGCGCAACGGTAGCGGTACGCGCACGACGAAGGCCCCCCGCGTGAACGGGGGGCCTTCGCTGTCTGTGCGCCGCCAGGGACTCGAACCCCGGACCCGCTGATTAAGAGTCAGCTGCTCTAACCAACTGAGCTAGCGGCGCCCGCTGACCTGGAGAACTCTACCGGACGCACGGGGGTGCCCCGGACCGCGGGCGATCCTCTCCGTGATTGGTATGGACATGTTCAACTACCGGCAATAATCTGAACTTGGTCTAGACCGCAGCGCGCGCACGTCCCACGGAACGTTTTACGGAACGTCGTACGGAACGTCCCCCGGAACTCCCCACGTTCGGTCAGGAGCGACATGCGTAACAAGAAGATGTACGCCGCGATGGTGGGCCTCGGCACGGTGGGCGCGTTCGCGCTCTCCGCCGGTGGCGCCAGCAGCCACGGCTACACGGATCTGCCGGCCAGCCGGCAGATCAACTGCGCCAAGGGCGTGGTGGCCAACTGCGGCAACATCCAGTGGGAACCGCAGAGCGTCGAGGGCCTCAAGGGCTTCCCCGCGGCAGGACCCGCCGACGGCAAGATCTGTTCGGCGGGCGTGGGCGGCTTCAGCCAGCTCGACGCGGCCAAGGCGCCGAACGGCAGCGCCTGGCCCACCACGCAGGTGAGCGGCGGGCAGAACTACACGTTCCGCTGGCAGTTCACCGCCCGGCACCGCACCACGGACTTCAAGTACTACATCACCAAGCAGGGCTGGGACGAGAGCAAGCCGGTGACCAGGGCCGCCCTGAACACCACGCCGTTCCTCAGCGTCCCGTACAACAGCCAGCAGCCGCCCGCGACCCTCTCGCACAGCGGCACCATCCCCGGCGGTCGCAGCGGTCACCACGTGATCGTCGCGGTCTGGACGGTCGCGGACACGGCGAACGCGTTCTACGCCTGCTCCGACGTCCGCTTCTAGGCGAGGCCCTGGGGCGCCCCTCCGCGCCCCTCCGTGCCTTCGCGCGGGTGCCGCGCACGCCGTGCCTTCCCCTCGCACGCGGCGTGCGCGGCACCATCCACCCGAGACGGCCGCCTACCGTAGGCCCCATGCCAAGTGACAGCGTCTGGGCGCGGCTTCGGGGGCGGGGGTACGTGTGGGGGAGTGCTCCCTGGCGCAGCGCCGGGTATCTGGGGAGCGGGGTGCTTCTCGGGGCACTCGTGCTGCTCGTCGGGGCCGCTCTCACCGCCGTCGGGGCCGCCCTCACCCTCGTGCTCGTCGGGATTCCCCTCCTCGGCGCGCTCGCCTTCTGCGGCGTGCCCCTCGCCGCCCTGGAGCGCCGCCGCCTCCGCGCCGTCGACCCGGCACCGGCCCCCAGCCCGCACCGCACCCCCGAAGCGCCCGGCATCAACGCCTGGTTCCGGCTCCGCGTCAAGGAGCAGGCCACCTGGCGCGAGCTCGCCTACGCCGTGCTGCTCGCCCTCGTCCTGTGGCCGCTGGACCTCACCGTCCTGGCCTGCACGGTCGCCCTCCCCGGCCTGCTGCTCGCCGCCCCCGCCCACCTGGCGGCCGTCGGCGGCCCCGGCACCGGCATCCGCCCCGCCAAGCTGTGGCTCGTCGAGTCCTACCCGGCGGCCTGCGGCACCGCCCTGCTCGGACTGGTCGCCCTGCTGGTGCTCGCGTACCCGCTGGGCGCGTACGCCGCGGGGAGGGCCGCGTTCGCCCGGCTGCTCCTTGCCCCCCGCGACACGGAACTCGCCGCGAGCCTCGCCGAGGTCACCCGCTCACGGGCCCGCCTGGTCGACGCCTTCGAGGCGGAGCGGCGGCGCATCGAGCGTGACCTGCACGACGGGGCCCAGCAACGCCTCGTCGCGCTGACCATGAGCCTGGGGCTCGCCCGGCTCGACACGGCCCCGGGCAGCCCGCTGGCCGAGCGGCTCGCCACCGCCCACGACGAGGCGGGCCACGTCCTGACCGAGCTGCGCGAGCTGATCCGCGGCATCCACCCGCAGGTCCTCACCGACTACGGCCTGGCCACCGCCATCGAGGACGCGGCGGACCGGTCCGCGGTGCCCGTGGACACGGCCGGCGTCGAGCTGCCCCGCCTCCCCGAAGCCGTCGAGTCCGCCGGGTACTTCGCGGTCCGCGAGGCGCTCGCCAACGTGGGCAGGCACAGCGGTGCCGACAGCGCCCGGGTCACCGCAGCGCACACCGGCACGGCCCTGCGCATCGACGTGCGCGACGACGGCCGCGGCGGCGCCGACCCGGCGCGGGGCACGGGCCTCACCGGGCTCGCCGACCGCCTCGCCGTCCTCGATGGCACACTGACGCTCACCAGCCCGCCCGGCGGCCCGACCGTCCTGTCCGTGGAGATACCGTGCCGAGCCGAAGCCTGAGAGTCGTACTCGCCGAGGACGGCGTGCTGTTGCGGGAAGGGCTCATCGGCGTGCTGGGCCGCTTCGGGCACGAGACGGTGGCGGCGGTCGGCGACGCGGAGGCGCTGCGGGACGCCGTGTCGGCGTACGAACCGGACATCGTGGTGACCGACGTGCGGATGCCGCCGGGGTTCAAGGACGAGGGGCTGCGCGCGGCCGTCGCGATCAGGGCGGAGCGGCCGACGCTGCCGGTGCTCGTGCTGAGCCAGTACGTGCAGCGGACCTACGCGGCGGAGCTCCTGGACACGGGGGACGGTACGGGCGTCGGCTATCTGCTCAAGGACCGCGTGGGCCAGGTCGAGGAGTTCATCGAGGGGCTGACGCGGGTGGCGGAGGGCGGGACGGTCGTCGACCCGGAGGTCGTACGGCAGTTGCTGCGGCGCAGACGCGACCCGCTGGCCCGGCTCACCCCGCGCGAGCGCGAGGTGCTCGGACTGGTCGCCGAGGGGCGGTCGAACGCGGCGATAGCCGCCGGACTCGTCGTCTCCGAGGCCGCGGTGGGCAAGCACATCGGCAACATCCTCGCCAAGCTCGACCTGCCGCCGGGCGACGGCACCCACCGCAGGGTGCTCGCGGTCCTCGCGTATCTGCGCGCGTGAGCGGGGCATCGCCGGGGCGGGCGGAGCACCAGGTGAGGGAAAGGTGCGGAACGGACACGGGTCCCGTCCCCGTTCGCGTGAGCGATTACGCTCCTGCCCCATGAGCACGTCCGACCAGACCGAACTGCCGTACGACGACGAGAACGTGCCGGGAAGCGACGCGAGCCCCGAGGCGCCGTCCGGGGACCCGTCCGACGCCCCGCCTTCCGGCCCCACCCCGGCCGCCCGCGCCCGCCGCGCCCGGATCGCCGCGGCCTCGCTGCTGATGGCCGCGGCGGCGGTCGTCCTCGCGCTGCGCCTGGCGAGCCGCTCATCGGTCCTGGTCGTCGGGGTCTACGGACTGCTGCTCATCCTCTGCGGCGGAGTGATCGAACTGAGCCGCCGCGGCCGGACCAGGCTCGGCACCTGGCTCCTGGCCGCGGGGCTCGTGGCGGCACTGCTCATGGACGGGGTCGTCCTGTCGTAGCCGCTTCCCGCGGCGTGAACTCCCGTACCCCGTACCGCTCGTGCAGGCGCCGCAGCGGACCCGGCGCCCACCAGGCGCGACGGCCGAGCAGGGCCATCGTCGCCGGTACGAGGAACATCCGGACCACGGTGGCGTCGATGAGGACGGCCAGCGTCAGGCCGAGCCCGATCTGAAGGATCGGCGAGAAGCCGCCCGTCATGAACCCGGCGAAGACGATGGCGAGCAGCAGCGCCGCACAGCTCACCACGCGCCCGGAGCGGCGCAGCCCCTCGACGACGGCGGTGCGGTGGTCGCCGGTCTCCGTCCAGCTCTCCCGCATCCGGGAGAGGATGAACAGCTCGTAGTCCATGGCGAGCCCGAAGGCGATGGCGATGATCAGCGGCGGCGCCGTCAGGCTCAGCGCCCCCAGCCCCTCGCCGCCGAGCAGCGAGGCCCCGTGCCCGTGCTGGAACACCCAGGTGACGACGCCGAGCGCGGCGGCGAGGCTGAGCAGGGTGGTGGCGAGGGTGCGCAGCGGGATGAGCACGGAGCCGGTGAAGGCGAAGAGGAGGCCGAAGAGGCCCACGAGGACGGTCAGTGCGGCCCAGGGGGCGCGCTCGGCGAGCATGCCGCGGAAGTCGACGAGGCGGGCGGCGTCGCCGGTGACCTCGACGGGTTCGGCGCCCCGCAGGTCGCGTACGCGCTCGACGAGCCGGGTGGCGGCGGGGCCGTCGGCCGGGCCCCTGGGGGTGAGTTCGAGGAGGACCGTGCCGTCGGAGAGCCGCTGGCGCTCGGCGGCGGCGACGCCCGGCAGTGCACGGATCTTCCGCTCGCAGTCGGCTTCGGCGCCCGGCCTGATGAGGACCTCCACGGGGCTGGTGTCGGTCTCGGCCGGATAGTGCTCGCGCACGGTGTCGTAGAGCTGCCGGGCCTCGGTCTCGTGCGGCAGCTGCCGGGCGTCACCGATGTTGATCCGCATCCCGACGACGGGCACGGCGAGGACGGTCAGCGCGGCGACGACGAGGGTGAGCACGGCGACCGGCCGGGCCACGGAGAACTTCGCGAGCCGGGCGAAGAACGCACCTCCGCGCGGACCGCCCGAGGCCGGCGCGGGGGCGGCGATCTTCCCCCCGAACCGGGCGAGGAGAGCCGGCAGCAACGTCAGCGCCGCCAGCATGTCCACGACCACCACGGCACCGGCCGCCAGGCCCATGCTGCGCAGGAACGGGCTGGGGAACCAGATCAGGCCCGACAGGCTGATGGCCACCGTCATGCCGGAGAAGAGGACCGTGCGTCCCGCGCGGGCCACCGTGGCGTGCACGGCCTCCGGCACGGCCAGGCCGTACGAGCGCTCCTCGCGGAAGCGGACCACCATGAGCAGCGCGTAGTCCACGGCGAGCCCGAGCCCCAGCATGGTGACGATCTGCACGGCGTACACGGAGATGTCCGTGAACAGGCTGAAGCCGAACAGGATGAGGAACGACCCGGCGACCCCGCTGACCGTGACCAGCAGCGGAAGCCCCGCCGCGCGGAGCCCCCCGAAGATCAGCAGCAGCGCGAGCAGAACGGCAGGCAGAGTGATCAACTCCGCCCTGGCCACGTCCTCCTGCGCCCGCGTCCCCATCTGCTCGCCGAGCAGCGGTCCACCGCTCACGGCCACGTCGGCGCCCTCGATGCCCCGGATGACGTCGGCCGCGTCGCCGACCGCGTCCTCCTCCGCGTCGTCGTCAAGGCCGCCCTTGAGCGTCACGGGGACCAGCAGCGCCCGCGAGTCCCCGGCGACCAGGCCGCGCGTGGCGTAGGGGTCGGGGACCTCCGCGACACCGGGCAGGGCGCGCACCTCGGCGACGGCGGCGGCCACCTCGGCGCGCAGCTCCGAGCGGTCGACCCGGCCGTTGCCGGAGACGACCGCGGTGAAGGACGCCCCGGTCGGGTCGAGGTCGTCGAGGAGTTCGTCCGTGACCACGGACTCACTGCCGGGAACGTCCTCCACCGTCGACGTCAGGTCCCCGAAGACGCGGGTGCCGAAGCCGAGGCCGAGGACGATCAGGAGGACCCAGAGGGCGATGACGGTGAGCGGACGGCGGGTCGCCGTCCTGGCGAACGTGGCGAGCATGACGGCTCCTTGGCGGCTCCGGGAAGCGTGCGGACACGTGTCCCAGAGTCGTGCCGGGCCGCCGGTCGCGGATCGCCGCCCGGAGCGGTCTTCCCGCCTCCCTCCCCCGGGGGACGCCTCACCCGCCGGAGTGAGCCGGGGCCGCCCGGCCGGGGGGGGCTCAGCCCTCCTCGGTCTCCCCGGCGACCACGAGGCCCGTCTCGTACGCGCAGATCACCGCCTGCACCCGGTCCCGCAGCGCCAGCTTCGAAAGGACATTGCTGACGTGCGTCTTCACGGTGTGCTCGCTCACCACGAAAGCCGCCGCGATCTCCGCGTTGGTCAGGCCGCGGGCCAGGAGCAGCAGCGTCTCCTCCTCGCGGGCCGTGAGCGCGGCGAGCCGCTCGGCGGGCGGCGCGCCGTCCGTGGCCCGCGCGGTGCGGCGGCGGCCCACGATGTCCGCGACCAGGCGCCGCGTCACCGAGGGCGCGAGCAGCGAGTCACCGGCGGCGACGACCCGCACCGCGTGCACCAGGTCGTCCCTGCGGACGTCCTTGAGCAGGAAGCCGCTGGCCCCCGCGTACAGCGCCTCGTACACGTATTCGTCGAGGTCGAAGGTGGTCAGCATGATCACCCGGCAGCCGGACGAGGCGCAGACCCGGCGGGCCGCCTCGATGCCGTCCATGCCGGGCATGCGGATGTCGAGCAGGAGGATGTCCGGGGCGTGCAGGCGCACCGCGGTGACCGCCTCCGCGCCGTCACCGGCCTCCGCGATCACCTCGATGTCCGGCTGGGCGGACAGGATCATCGAGAAGCCGCTGCGCACCAGCTCCTGGTCGTCGGCGACCACCACCCGGATGCTCATCCCGCCATGATGCCGTGGGCAGCCGCGCGAGGACACGGAATCCCCCGTCCGGTCCTGGACCGGTCTCCGCCCGCCCGCCGCAGGCGCTCGCCCGCTCGTGCACACCGATGAGCCCGTGCCCGCCACCGGCACCGCCGTCGCCCTCGCCCTTGTCCTCGGACGGGCCGCCGCCGCGGCCGTCGTCGGTGACGGTGAGCCGCAACTCGGCGACGGACCAGTCCAGTCGCACGAGCACCCGGTCCGCCCGGGCGTGCTTGACCGTGTTCGTCAGCGCCTCCTGGACGATGCGGTACGCCGCGACCTCGGCGTCCGCCGACAGGGGGCGGGGCGGCCCGTGCGTCTCCAACCGGGCCTCCAGGCCCGCGTGCTGGACCCGGGCCAGCAGCTCGGGCAGCGCGTCGAGGGTGGGCTGCGGGCCGCGTCCGCCGGTGGGCCGCTCCTCCTTGAGGACGCCCAGGATGCGGCGGAGCTGCACCATGGCGTCGCGTCCTGCCGCGGCGATCGCGTCGAAGGCGGCCTCCGCGCGCGGCGGATCGCTGTGCACCACCACGGGCCCGGCCTCCGCCTGCACCACCATGAGGCTCACCGCGTGGGCGAGGATGTCGTGCATGTCCCGGGCGATGGTGGCGCGTTCGAGGGCCACGGCACGCGCGGTGTCGCTCGCCCGCTCCCGCTCCAGGCGCCTGGCCCGGTCCTCCAGGGCGGCG
This sequence comes from Streptomyces sp. NPDC046335, assembly GCF_055587985.1. NCBI lineage: Bacteria > Bacillati > Actinomycetota > Actinomycetes > Kitasatosporales > Streptomycetaceae > Streptomyces > Streptomyces sp. NPDC046335. The sequence continues at coordinate 214,892 of NZ_JBVJFF010000001.1, forward strand.
GTGTACGCGCGCCGGACGCGGCCGAGGGACCCGAGCACGTACGCGCTGAGGAGGCTCAGCAGGTGGAAGGGGTACTCGTAGGGTTCGGCGCGCTCGTGGAACGCCATGGTGACCGTCGTGCCGATCAGCCACCCCACGAGTACGAGGCGCCGCTGCCAGGGCCGGGCGAGGGCGGCCACGGTGTACAGCACGACGAGCCCGCCGTACGTGATGTCGGGCGGAGGGCGGTGGTGGAGAGCCATGGCGGGCGTGAAGCAGGTGACGGCGCACGCGACGAGGAAGGGCGCGCGGCGCCGCCACACCAGCGGCACGGCCGTCCCCGCGCCGAGCAGGAACCCGGCAGGCGACAGCGCGTCCCCGCCCTCGTCGGGGAAGAGGAACTGGAGGGACACGGCGAACAGCACGGCGGCCGCGAGAGCCGAGTCGACCACGTAAGGGTGGGCGGCACGGAGCCGGACGGCGCGAAGCCGGGCGGCGGGCCATGAAAGCGCGGGCATACGGCGGCTCCTGGGAGCGGGAAGCCGTGCCAGTATCCCGGCGGCCGTGCGACGCCGTCCTCACCGGTGCGAGGGATATCCGCGCCCGGGGAGCGGGAGGGCCTAGGACTCCAGGTACCGCAGCACCGCGAGCACCCGGCGGCTGTAGCCGGTCGTGCGGGACAGGCCGAGCTTGTCGAAGATCGCGTTGAGGTTCTTCTCGACCGCGCTCAGGGAGATGTGCAGCTTCTCCCCGATGGCCGCGTTGGTGTGCCCCTCGGCGAGCGCTTCGAGGACGGTGCGCTCGCGCGGCGTCAGCCGGGTCAGCGGGTCGCCGTGCGTGGTGCGGATGAGCAACTGCCGTACGACTTCGGGGTCGATGGCGGCGCCGCCCGCGTGGACCCGCTCAAGCGCGTCGAGGAACTCCTCGACCTGGGCGACCCGGTCCTTGAGGAGGTAGCCGACCCGTTCGGCGCTGGAGGTGAGCAACTGGGTCGCGTAGTTGCGCTCGACGTACTGGGACAGGACGAGCACGCCCACCTCGGGCCGCAGCTCGCGGATGCGGACGGCGGCGCGCAGCCCCTCGTCGGTGTGGTCCGGCGGCATGCGGATGTCGGTGACGACGACGTCGGGAACGTCCTCATCGACCGCGCGCAGCAGCGCGTCGGCGTCGCCCACGGCGGCGAGGACCTCATGGCCCTCCTCGGCGAGCAGCCGCACCAGGCCCTCCCGCAGCAGGGTCGAGTCCTCGGCCAGGATTACGCGCACGGCAGCTCCGCGGTGATGGTGGTGGGCCCCCCGAGGGGGCTGTCGACGTCCAGGGTGCCGTCGAGCGCGGCGACCCGGCTGCGCAGCCCGGTCAGACCGCTGCCCCCGGCGTCGGCGCCCCCGGTCCCGCTGTCGCGGACGGCGACGGCCAGGACCGTGCCCCGCTGCCGTACGGTCACGGAGACCTCCTCGGCGGACGAGTGCTTGGCGGCGTTGTTCACCGCCTCCGACACGACGAAGTAGGCGGCGGTCTCGACGGCGGACGGCAGCGGTCCCGGCACGTCGTACTCCATGCGTACGGGGAGCGCGCACCGCTCCGAGACCCCGCCGAGCGCCTCGTGCAGGCCAAGGCTGTCCAGGGCGCTGGGGTAGACCCGCCAGGCCACCTCGCGCAGCTCGGTCAGGACTTCCCTGGCCTCCTTGTGGGCCTGGGCGAGGAGCGCGTCGGCCCGCTCGGGGGTGCGCCCGCGGCGGGCCCGGCCGAGCAGCATGGCGAGCGCGACGAGCCTCTGCTGGACGCCGTCGTGCAGATCGCGCTCGACCCGGCGCCGCTCGGCGTCGACCGCGTGGACCACTGCGGCCCTGCTGGTGGCCAGCTCGTCGATGCGCCGCTGGAGCACCTCGCGCTCGGAGGGGCCGAAGCACTCGCGGGCGAGGCGGGCGTCCTGGTCGGTGAGCGCGCGCAGCCCCTGCACGGCGAGGAAGAGCAGGGTGCCGCCGAGGACGAACTGGCTGAGCAGGTCCACCCAGCTCATCGAGGTCCGGACGAGCGACACCGCGAAGATCCCCGCGAGGACCGCGCCGAAGTCGACCATGGCGACGACGACGCCGCAGAGCAGCCCCGAGTACGTGCGGGCGGCGAGGTAGCGCAGGATCCGCTGGTCGGATGGGCGGTGCTCGGGGAACGCGTCGTGGAAGAAGACGGAGCGGCGCCCGCGCTCGAGGGCGGTGAGCCTGCGGGCGCCCGAGGCGAGCAGCGCGTGGGCGCGCGGGCGGGTGCGCGGCAAGAGGAGGAAGGCGCCGAGGGCGGTCCCGGCGACGACGAAGTAGACCAGGCCGAGCAGGGCGGTGAGGCAGCCGATGAGCACACCGAGGCCTCTGAGCAAGAACGGCGCGGCCACGGGCTCCTTCACGTCGTCCGACACTAGTCGTCCCTAGCCGGCGCGGCGGTGGCGGGGCTCGGCGGCATCCATGGGCCGCTTCCGCGAGCGCACGCGTACGGCGATGTAGGCGGCGAGGGCGATGACGACCAGGACGAGGACGGCCTTGGAGAGCAGGCCCACGTAGGTCTCGACCGCGTGCCACTGGTCGCCCAGCCAGTACCCGGCCATGACGAGCACGGTGTTCCAGACCAGGCTGCCCAGCGTGGTCAGCGCGAGGAAGACCGGCAGCCGCATGCGCTCGACTCCGGCGGGCACGGAGATCAGGCTGCGGAAGATCGGCACCATCCGGCCGAGGAAGACGGCCTTGGTGCCGTGCCGCGCGAACCACACCTCGGTGCGCTCCAGGTCGGCGGGCTTGACCAGCGGCAGCTTGCCCCACAGGGCGTGCATGCGCTCGCGGCCGAACAGCACGCCGATCCAGTACAGGGCCGCCGCGCCGACCACCGAGCCGAGCGTGGTCCAGAAGAGCGCGGAGAACAGGCTGATCACCCCCTGCCCGGCGGCGAAGCCGGTCAGCGGCAGGATCACCTCGCTGGGCAGCGGCGGGAAGAGGTTCTCCAGGGCGATGGCGAGCCCGGCCCCGGGGCCGCCCATGACGTCCACCAGGTCGGCGGCCCAGCCCGCGATGCCGCCCGCGGGTTCCTCGGGGAGGGCGAGAGTCGTGAATTCCATGTGCACCACGCTAGAAACCGCAGGTCATCCGCGGTATGGGGGTTGCCGTCGAGTGGGGGTGCGGAAAACCGCACCCCGCGCGGGCCCGGAGGGCGTCCGTACGCGAAAGGGCGTCCCCGGAAGACCGGGAACGCCCTTTCGGCATTCGCAAGTGCGCCGCCAGGGACTCGAACCCCGGACCCGCTGATTAAGAGTCAGCTGCTCTAACCAACTGAGCTAGCGGCGCCTGCTGACTCATAAATAGTACCTGGTCCGAAAGGGTGCTCCGCACACCCGGCCGAGGGCCTAGATCGCCGGGGAGACTAGATCGCCATGGAGAGCAGCACCGGCGCCGCCCCGCGGTTCAGGGTGTCCGCGGCCTCGCGCAGCCGGTGGGCGTGCTCGAACGGCAGGGACAGGGCGAGGCAGCCGACCGCGGAGCCCGCCGTGATGGGGACGGCGGCGCAGACGGTGCCGACCGCGTACTCCTGGAGGTCGAGGACCGGGACCGTGGCGGGCTGGGCGGCCAGCCGGTTGAGCAGCGCCCGTTCGTTCGTGATCGTCCGGGAGGTGAGGCGGGCCATCTTGTGCCGGGAGAGGTGGTCGCGGCGGCCGTTCACGTCGAGCTGGGTGAGCAGGCTCTTGCCGATGGCGCTGGCGTGGGCCGAGGAGCGGAAGTCCACCCATTCGTTGACCGCGGGGGTGCGGGGGCCCGCCGCGAAGCCGGTGACGCTGACCTCGCCGTCGACGTAGCGGCTGATGTAGACGGCGGCGCCGATGGAGTCGCGCAGGCCGTCCAGGGTGCGCTGGAGCTTCGCGCGCAGCGCCTGCTCGTGGTGGCCGGCCGAGCCGAGGCGGTTGAGGGTCTCCCCGGTCACATAGGCGCCGACCGGGCTGTCGGTGAGCTGCTCCACATACCCCTCGCGGCGCAGCATGCGGAGGAGGGGCGCGAGGCGGGTGGCGGGCAGCCGGGTCTCGCGGGCCAGCTCGACGGTGGTCACGCCGGTGTCGTGCCTGGCGACGATTTCGAGCACCCGCAGGGCGCTCTGGACGGAGTCGTGCGGCGCGGTCGCCTGGTGCTGCAACGCCACGGCTTCCCCCAGGTGGAACGGATCCGGACAGTCGAGCTGTTCCCACGATAGTCGTCAAGTGGCTCAGGGGGAGCGTCTGTTGTCGAGATTCGTGGCGCGCTCCGGCTCCGTCAGCAGGAACGCGCCACGATGGCATATGCCACTGTCAGGCAGCGGTCACAGCACCGCGCTGAGGAACTCGCGGGTGCGCTCGTGCTCGGGCTCGGTGAAGATCTTCTCCGGCGTACCCGACTCGATGACGTGACCCGAGTCGAACATCAGCACCTGGTCCGAGATGTCCCGTGCGAAGTTCATCTCGTGGGTGACGCAGAGCATCGTGATGTCCGTGGTGTGCGCGATGTCGCGGAGCACGTCGAGGACGCCGGCCACCAGCTCCGGGTCGAGCGCGGACGTCACCTCGTCCAGGAGCAGCACCTGCGGGCGCATCGCCAGGGCGCGCGCGATGGCCACCCGCTGCTGCTGGCCGCCGGAGAGCTGCGTCGGATAGGCGTCGCAGCGGTCGCCGAGGCCGACCAGGTCGAGCAGCTCGCGGGCGCGCTGCTCGGCCTCGTCCTTGGAGAGCCCGAGGACGGTGACCGGCGCCTCCATGAGGTTGCGCAGGACCTTCATGTTCGGGAAGAGGTTGAACTGCTGGAACACCATTCCGATGTTCTTGCGGACCTCCCGCACGTGCTTCTCGCCCGCGGGGACGAGCTTGCCGTTCTTCTCCTCGTGGGTCAGGTACTGGCCGCCCACCTTGATCGTGCCCTCGTCCGGTCTCACCAGCGTCATCAGCAGGCGCAGGATCGTGGTCTTGCCGGAACCGGAGGGGCCGATCAGCGTCACGTGCTTGCCGGAGGCGACGGAGAAGTCGAGCTGGTCGAGGACGGTGTTCGAGCCGTACCGCTTGACCACGTTGTCGAAGCGGATCAGCTCGCTGCCGTCGACGGCGGGGTTGGGGATTTCCTGGGAAGTGCTGCTGTCAGCGGACAAGACGACGCTCCAAAACTCGCAGAAGAAGAGAGGCCGGGTAGGCGATGACGATGAAGGCGACGCCGACGACGCTGATCGCCTCGTACGTGAAGGTCGCCTGGCTGTAGCCCTGTGCCTGGCCCAGCATGTCGAGCGCGCCGATGGCGGCCATCTGCGGCGACTCCTTCAGCATGACGATCACGTAGTTGCCGAGCGCGGGGATCACCCGGCGCACGGCCTGCGGCAGGATCACCGACGTCCAGGTCCGGCGCTTGGAGAGGCTGAGCGCGGTCGCCGCCTCCCACTGGCCGGCCGGCACGCCCTCGATGCCCGCCCGGTAGACCTCCGAGGTGTACGTCGAGTAGTGCAGCCCCAGGCCGACGATGCCGGTGGTGAGCGGGGACATCGACGGGCCCCACTCCGGCACCACGTAGAACAGGAAGAACAACTGCACCAGGAGCGGGGTGTTCCGGATGAACTCGGTCACCACCGTGACCGGCCACCGGATCCACTTCTTCTCCGAGCGCTGCGCGATCGCCCAGACCAGACCGAGCGAGAAGGCGATCAGGGTGCCGAAGAGCAGCGCCTTGAGCGTGAGCTCCAGGCCGTCCCAGAAGAGCGGCATGAAGTCGTCGACATTCGACCAGTCCCAGTTCACTTGGCACCCCCCGTGCCGGTCATGACGTCGATCGACGACTTCGAGCGCATCCCGCCGAAGAGGCTCGTCTTCTCGGGTGCCTGCCCGACGCGTTTCTTGGCGTGCCGCTCAAGGAGGCGCATGCCGCGCGTCAGGAGGAACGCCAGCACGAAGTACAGGCCGAGCAGCAGCGTGTAGATCGGCGCGCTGTCGTTGGTGACGAGCCGCAGCAGGTCACCGGCGAAGGTCATGTCGGCCACCGCGATGAGCGACACCAGGGACGTGCCCTTGAGCAGCTCGATCAGCAGGTTGTTGAACGGCGGGAGCATCTCAGGCCAGGCCTGCGGCAGCTCGATGCGGCGCAGCCGCTGCGCCGGGGTGAAGTTCAGGGCGATGCCCGCCTCGCGCTGCGCGGGCGGCACCGCGGCGAGCGCGCCACGCACGATCTCCGACGCGTACGCCCCGTAGGTGATGCCGAGGGCGAGCACGCCCGCGAACATCGGCTGGAAGCTGATGTTGAAGACCGGCGGCACGGTGAACGCGATCCAGAACATGAAGACCAGCGACGACGTGCTGCGGAAGATCTCGAAGTAGGCCCCGGCGAGGAACCGCACGATCCAGAGGCGGGACGTGCGCAGCACACCGATCGGGAAGGCGATCACGAAGGCCAGGGCCGCGCTGAAGAAGGTCACCTGAATGGTGATCCAGATCCCGGGAAGGAACCAGTTCTGGAAGAACTCCGACGACATCATGAGGAGGCGCCCTTCGCAGGCGGGCACAGCTTCTGGAGGGTGAGGTCGGTCATCTCGTCCTCGGTGAAGCCGAACGGCTTGACGATGCGCAGGAGCTCGCCGCTCTTCTTGAGCTTGTGCAGCTCCTTGTTGAAGGCGTCGCGCAGGTTCTTCTCGGACAGCCGGAAGGCGAAGCCGCCGGCGCCGTAGGCGGGCTTGCCGTCGACCTCCGGCTGGAAGGGCTCCGTCGCCTCGGCGCGCGTGCTGCCCTTGATCACGGTGCGCACGGTGACGTTGGTGCCGGCGAAGGCGTCCACGCGGCCCTGGGCCACGGCGTCGAGCCCGGCCACCTGGTCGGGCAGGACGAGCACGTCCTTCACGCCCGCGGCCTTGGCGTAGTCGATCTCCGCGTACGCGGTGCCGCTCGCCAGCTTCAGGCCCTTCTTGGCGATGTCCTCGTACGTCTTGATCCCGTGCGGGTTCCCCTTCTTGACGATGAAGGAGTCGAGCATGAGGTAGTCGGGGTCGGAGAAGAGGACCTGCTCGCAGCGGGTCGGGTTGATGTACATGCCCGCCGACACCACGTCGAACTGCCGTGCCTGTGTGAGGCCGGGGATCAGGGCGCCGAACTTGGTGGGCACCGCCTTGACCTTGGGCACGCCGAGGCGCGGGAAGATGACCTTGGCGATCTCCGGCGCCTCACCGGTGACCTCGCCGTTCTCGTCGATGTAGCCGAACGGGACCTCGCCCGCGACACCGATCCTGACCGTGCCGCTGTCGCGCAGCCGGTCCAGCAGATCGCCCCCCTCAACCTTCCCTTCGTCTGGCACCCGGCTGCATGCCGAGGCGCCGAACGCGGCCAGCGCCGCCCCTCCCGCTCCGGTGAGCAGGGCGCGGCGGCGGACCGCTCTGCCTGTGAATCCCTCGTTGTTCCCAAGTGGTGGAGCCATGGGCGCGCGGCTACCCGACTCGACGCGGAATATGCCGCTCAATTTCAGCCCATGGTGCAATCGTTGTGGTCTTGACTCCAGAGAGGAGCATGGGACACATGGCAGACCGATTCATCGAAGTCTCCCTCGCCAAGCGGGGAGTTCAGTGCACGGCGAAGCTGCTCGACGACCGGGCTCCGGTGACCTGCGCGGCGGTGTGGGAAGCACTTCCGCTCGGCTCGGACGTCTACCACGCGAAGTACGCGCGCAACGAGATCTACGCCCTCTTCCCGGCGTTCGCGGACCGCGAGCCGCCCCTTGAGAACCCGACGGTCACCCCCATCCCGGGAGATCTCTGTTATTTCTCCTTCTCCGGGACGGAGCTGGGGACCCAGGCGTACGGATACGAGCCACAGGCCGACGTCCGGGCCGGCACCACCGTCGTCGACCTCGCCCTCTTCTACGAACGGAACAACCTGCTCCTGAACGGTGACGTCGGCTGGGTCCCCGGCATCGTCTGGGGCCAGATCGTCGAGGGCCTCGACCGCATGGCCGAGGCCTGCAACGACCTGTGGCGGGCGGGGGCGCAGGGCGAGACGCTGAACTTCCGGCGACAGGAATAGCAGAGCCGCCGGGCGGAAAATTGCGCCCGTCCGGCGATTGAGGACTGGGGGCGCGGGGGCGAAGCCCCCGAACCCTCAGCCGAGGCGCGGCGGCGCGATCCCCCCGGTCCCTGCCGAGTACAAGGCCTGCGCCGCACGAAGCACCAGAGCATCGGCATGCCGCGCGCCCACGATCTGCACCCCGACGGGCAGCCCCTCCGCGTCCGTCCCGCACGGGACCGTGCACGCGGGCTGCTGCGTGAGGTTGAAGGGGTACGTGAACGGGGTCCACCCCGTCCACCTCCGGTGCCCCGCCCCCCGGGGCACCTCCACCCCCGCGGCGAACGCGGTGATCGGCAGCGTGGGCGTGACCAGCAGGTCGTACGTGGAGTGGAAGGCACCCATGCGCCGCCCGAGGTCCATGCGGACGTCGACCGCCGCGAGGTAGTCGAGCGCGCTGTACCGCGCCCCCTGCCCGCAGACCTCCCGCAGCCCCGGGTCGAGCAGCTCGCGCTGGGCCGGTGTCATGTGCTGCACGACGCGGGCGGCGCCGCTGAACCACAGGGTCTCGAAGGCCGCCACCGGCTCCGAGAAGTCGGGGTCCGTCTCCTCCACGTACGCCCCCTGCGCCGCGAGGGACTCCACCGCGCCCCGCACGGCCGCCGCCACCGCGGGCCGCACGGCGACCTGCCCGCCGAGCGAGGGGGAGTAGGCGACGCGCAGTCCCCGTACGCCCTCGTCGAGGCCGTCGCGAAAGCTCGCCGGCGCCGCCGCGAGCTGCGACCAGTCCCGGGGGTCGGGCCCCGTGATGACGTCCATCATCAGCGCCGCGTCCGCCGCGTCCCGCGTCATCGGCCCCACGTGCGCCAGCGTGCCGAACGGGCTCGCCGGGTACAGCGGAACCCGGCCGTACGTCGGCTTCAGCGCGAAGATCCCGCAGAACGCCGCGGGGATGCGCACCGAGCCGCCGCCGTCCGTGCCGAGCGACAGCGGGCCCGCGCCGGCCGCCACGGCCGCCGCGCTGCCCCCGCTGGAGCCGCCGCAGGTGCGGGAGGTGTCGTACGGATTGCGGGTGATGCCGCTCAGCGGGCTGTCCGTCACGCCCTTCCAGCCGAACTCGGGGGTCGTCGTGCGGCCGACGAAGACCGCGCCGTGCTCGCGCAGCCGCGCCACCGAGGGGGCGTCCTCGTCCCACGCCCTGTCCGCGCTGATGGTCTTCGAGCCGCGCAGGGTCGGGCCTCCGCGCATCAGCAGGAGGTCCTTCACCGACACGGGCACGCCGTCCACCAGGCCCCGCGGCTCGCCGCGCCGCCACCGCTCGGTGCTCAGCCCGGCCTGTTCGAGAGCCTGCTCCGCCTCGACGCGCACGAACGCGTTCAGGGCGGGCTGTGCCTCCTCGGCCCGCCGCAGCACGGCACGGACCGCATCGACCGGGCTGAATTCACCCTTCCGGTAGCCGTCGACGAGTTGTACGGCGGTGAGATCCGTGAGCTCGGTCATGCACGCTCCTCAGCGATGAGTGGGGCGGTGCCGGGCGGCCGGGGCGCGGTTCACGGCCCCGGGACGTACCCGCGTTCCTTGTCGACCACGTTCCGCAGCGGTCTGCCCGCCGCCCATTCCTCGTACAGCTCCATGAACTGGGCGCCCAGGTCGTCGCGCCAGCCGACCGTGTCACCGCTCATGTGCGGGGAGACGATCAGCCCCGGAGCGGTCCACAGAGGGCTGTCGGCGGGCAGCGGCTCGTGTTCGAAGACATCCAGGGCCGCGCCCGCGATCCACCGCTTCGACAGGGCGGCCAGCAGGTCGTCCTCGACGACGAGCGGGCCGCGCCCGATGTTGACGAAGTGGGCCGACGGCTGCATGAGGCCGAAGCGTCGCGCGTCGAACATGCCGCGCGTGTCGTCCGTGAGCGGCGCCGCGCAGACCACCCAGTCCGCGCGGGTGAGCAGCCGGTCGAGCTCGGCGGTCCCGTGCACGCCGGGGCGCGGCGCGCGCCCCACCAGGGCGGTGGTGATCCCGAGCCCCTTCAGCGTCCCCGCGACGGCCCGGCCGATCGGCCCGGAACCCACCACGCACGCGCGCGTGCCCGCGATCCGCCTGCTCTCGCGGTGGCGCCAGGCGCGCTCCCGCTGGAGCTCCAGGGTGCGCGGCAGATCTTTGGCCATGGCCAGGACGAGCGCGGCGACGTACTCCGCGATCGGCTGGTCGAAGACGCCGCGGGCGTTCGTCACCACCGTGTCGGACGCGGCGAGTTCAGGACACATGAGGTGGTCGACCCCGGCGCTCGCGGTGTGCACCCAGCGCGGTCGCCGGCCCCCACCCGGCCAGGCGCGGCGCACCGCGTCCGAGGTGAAGTCCCACACCAACAGGGCGTCCGCGTAAGGGAGTTGCTCGGCCAGCGTGGTCTGGTCCGCGTGCAGTACGCGGGCCCGTCCGGTGAGGCCGCCGAGGCGCGGCGGCGGGGTCGGGGGCGCGGCGTCGAGGACCAGAACGGTTGTTCCTGGCCGCGTCGAGGGTGACGGTTCGGACATCGAGGGGAAACCGTTTCGCAAAGAGGTACCGCTTCCCTGAAGAAGTACGGCTCAGCCGTCTGAGATGTGCGGATTGACCACGCTGGCACCCGAACCTACCTTCGTCAACAGAGGCACTGGCGCGTCGGCACACCGTCAACCGAGTACTCTCCGTGCGCGCGCTCGTACCCTCCGTCCGTGCGGTCGGCCGCGCGGAGCTCCCCGTCCCGACGTCCCGGCGCGTCGCCGGCTCCCCGCTCCTCCCCGGCCCCCGGCCGGTCCCTGACACCACGTAAGAACATGGGGCCTGCTCATGGACGTCTCTTTCCTCGGTGGCCCGCACCCACAGCGCGGTGTGGGCGTCGTAGCCCCTTTCGACTTCGTCCTCGACCGTGAACTCTGGCGCTGGGTTCCGGACGAGGTCTCCCTCCATCTGACCCGGACCCCGTACGTGCCGGTCGAGGTCAGCCTCGACCTGGCACGCCTGGTCAGCGAGCACGAGACGCTCGCCGACGCCGTGCGCGCGCTGAGCGCCGCCGAGCCCGAGGTCCTCGCGTACGCCTGTACGTCGGGCAGCTTCGTCGGCGGCATCGCGGGTGAACGCGCGATGTGCGCGGCCATGACCCGCGAGGGCGCGGTCGCCTCCGTGACCACGTCGGGCGCGCTCATCGAGGCGCTCGACGAACTGGGCGCGCGGCGCGTCGCGCTCGTCACGCCCTACACCTGGTCGGTGACCGAGGTCCTGGAGGAGTACCTGGCCGAGTCCGGCGTCTCGGTCACGGCCCGCGCCTACCTCGGCCTGACACGGCACATCTGGAAGGTCTCCTACCGGGAGGTGGCCGACATGGCGCGCCAGGCGGTACGGGGCAGCGCCGACGCCCTCTTCATCAGCTGCACGAACCTCCCCACGTACGACGTCATCCCGCAGCTGGAGGCGGAGCTGCGGGTGCCGGTGATCTCGGCGAACCAGGTGACGATGTGGTCCGCCCTGCGCCGGCTGGGTACGCGTGCGGTAGGGCCCTACCAGGCGCTCATCGACCTGGGGGCGCGGCCGGGCGCCAGACCGCTGGCCCCGCCGCCCCCGCAGGGCCTGCCCGAAGGACCACCCGCAGAAGGAGGAGGCTGGACGTGACGGCACTCGGATTTCTCTACCCGGGGCACTCGGCCGAGGACGACTACCCCCGCATGGAGCAGATGCTCGGCAGTGATGTCCGGCTGACGGTCGTCCACACGGACATCGGCGAGGACGCCCACCGTGTCGACGCGCTCCTGGAGATGGGCTCGCCCGCGCGGCTCGCCGCGGGCGTCGAGGAGCTGCGGCTCTCCGGCGCCGAGGCGGTGGTCTGGGCGTGCACCAGCGGCAGCTTCGTCTTCGGCTGGGACGGCGCCCACGCGCAGGTGCGGGAACTGGCCGTCGCCGCGGGCCTGCCGGCCTCGTCGACGTCGTTCGCCTTCGCCCACGCCGTACGGGAGCTGGGCGCGGGCCGCGTCGCGGTCGCGGCGACGTACCCGGAGGACGTGGCCGCGCACTTCTCGGTGTTCCTGAAGTCGGCGGGCGTGGAGGTCGTCTCCGTACGCGGGAGTGGCATCATCACCGCGGCGGAGGTCGGCACCTGGGGCCGCGACGAGGTCCTCGCGCTGGCCCGCGGGGGCGACCACCCGGACGCCGGGGTGGTGCTCCTGCCGGACACCGCGCTGCACACGGCGGCGCACGTGCGCGACCTGGAGGCGGCCCTCGGCAAACCGGTCCTGACCGCGAACCAGGTCACGGTCTGGGAGGCCCTGCGGCTCGCCGACCGCCGGATCAACGCCCCGGAGCTCGGCGCGCTGTTCACGAGGGAGCCGCTGGTGCAGGTCTGAGGGGCGGGGGCGCGGTCACGGGCTGAGGATCAGCCTGACCACGGTCAGCGTGTGGACCGAGGCGGACACGTAGTAGAGAACGATGGCGCTGCGGACCGTCGCCTCCCTGCGGTCGGGGTCGTCCCGTACGGGTGTCGAGCCGTGGTCGTAGGGGGCGCGCCCCAGGGTCCGCACGAGCTCGGCGCGGAAGGCCTCGGCGTCTCCCATCTTGGTGAGGGTGTCGTCGGCGGGCGGCGCGTAGGTGACGCGGTGGACGCGGCGGTGGCGAGGGCTCAACGCGACCCCCGCCCCTCCGGGCCGTCGGTGCCGCGCCGCTGCGCCTCGTCGGAGGCCAGCCGGGCGAGGCGCGCCTCGGCGTCGGGGTCGGGCACCGCCTCCAGCATCCAGTGCCGCATCACGGAGTGGATCTCGTCGATCCCCGCGGCGTTGATGGCCCGGTCGAACTCCGCGCGCCGCTCCCCGGGCAGGGCGGCGCGGATGTCGGGGATGGTGTTGGGCACCTCGACCTCGACTCCGTCGACCACGGTCTTCAGCGGATCAGCCATGGTGATCACGTTAGCGAGGCGGCGCGGCGCGCGGGAGGGGAATAAGCGGAGTGAGCCTCCTGTTGGCCCACCCGTACCCATGGAACGCGAGACGCACGTACGCAGTGCAGGAGGCCCCCAGTGACAGTGGACCCGACCGACGAAGGCATCCGCGGCGAGCGGCACGGCACGGCGCCCGTACCCCTGTCCGTCCTGGACCTCGTCACCGTCGGCGCAGGCCGCACGGCCACCGACGCGCTGCGCACCAGCGTCGACATCGCCAAGCTGACCGAGGCCCGCGGCTACCACCGCTACTGGGTGGCCGAGCACCACTCGATGCCCGGCGTCGCGTCCTCGTCGCCCGCCGTGATCCTGGCCCACCTCGCCGCCCACACCGGCCGCATCCGCCTCGGCTCCGGCGGCGTCATGCTGCCCAACCACGCCCCGCTGGTCATCGCCGAGCAGTTCGGCACCCTGGAGGCCATGGCCCCGGGCCGCGTCGACCTCGGCCTCGGCCGCGCTCCCGGCACCGACGGCGCCACGGCCGCCGCCCTGCGCCGCACCGAGCGGCTCGGCGAAGGCGCCGACGAGTTCCCCCAGCAGCTCGCCGAGCTGACGCGCTTCCTCGACGACGACTTCCCCGACGGCCACCCCTACCGCCGCATCCACGCCGTGCCCGGCCCCGTCCAGGCGACCTCGCCCGGCGGCGTCCAGTCTCCGCACCGGCCGCCGCTGTGGCTGCTCGGCTCCTCCGGGTTCAGCGCCCGCCTCGCCGGCGTCCTCGGCCTGCCGTTCGCCTTCGCGCACCACTTCTCCGCGCAGAACACGGTCCCGGCGCTCGACCTCTACCGCGAGTCGTTCAAGCCCTCCGCGGTCCTCGACGCCCCGTACGCCCTCATCGGCGTCTCCGCGCTCGCGACCGACGACGAGAACGAGGCGCGCCGCCAGGTCCTCGCCGCCGCCCTGAACATGGTCCGGCTGCGCACGGGCCGCCCCGGCCTCGTCCCCACCCCCGAGGAGGCGGAGGCGTACGCGTTCAGCGAGATGGAGCGCGACTTCGTCGACAGCTGGAACGCCAACGTCATCCACGGCACCGCGGACCAGGTCCGCACCGGCCTCGACGACCTCGCCAAGCGCACCGGCGCCGACGAACTGATGATCACGGGCAACGCCCACAGCGGCGAGGCCCGCCTGCGCTCGTACGACTTGATCGCGGACGCGTACGGCCTGCCGAAGGCGTAGTGCGGCCCTGAAGGCGTGGGAGGGCGCGCCCCGGCTCACACGCCGGGGCCCACCTCGCCCAGTAGTACGGAGATACGATCCGCCGCGACCGGCCGGGAGTAGAGCCACCCCTGTCCCGTGTCGCAGCCGATCCGCCGCAGCCGGGTCGCCTGCGCCGCGGTCTCCACGCACTCCGCGGTCACCGTGAGGCCGAGGCGGTGGGCCAGTCGCACCATCGCCTCGACGATGACCTCGTCGGCGGGGTTGCCCTGCGCCTCGCCCTCCTCGTACTGGAAGCCCCGTACGAAGGAGCCGTCCAGCTTGAGGGCGGAGACCGGCAGCCGGCTCAGGTACGCCAGGTTCGAGTAGCCCGTGCCGAAGTCGTCGATGGCGATGCGCACGCCCATGTCGCTGAGCTCCTGGAGGGCCTGGAGCGGGCGGCCCGCGGAGCCCATGACGGCCGACTCGGTGAGCTCCAGTTGCAGCAGCCCCGCCGGGAGCCCGGTCTCGGCGAGGATCGCGGCCACGTCCGCGACGAGGTCGGAGTCCCACACCTGCCGCACCGCCACGTTGACGCTGACGAAGACCGGCTCCCGCTCCGGGTGGGCGAGCTGCCAGCGGCGCGCCTGACGGCAGGCCGTGCGCAGCACCCAGCGGCCGAGCTGCACGATCGACCCGTCCTCCTCGGCGAGGCTGATGAACCGATTCGGCGTCAGGAGCCCGAATTGCGGGTGCCGCCACCGCACCAGCGCCTCGACGCCGAGCACGTCCTCGTCGTGGAGGCCCACCAGCGGCTGGTAGTCGAGGACGAACTCGCCCCGGTCGACGGCGGGCCGCAGCGAGCTGGAGAGCGTCTGGCGGGTCATGCGGTGGGCGTTGCGCTCGGGGTCGAACAGCGTCCAGCGGGCCTTGCCGTCCGTCTTCGCCCAGTACAGCGTGGTGTCGGCGGCCTGCATGAGCGCCGTCGTGGTGGTGCCGCTGGCGCGCCGCTCCACCACACCGATGGACGCGGAGACGGAGAGCCGCCGCCCTGACAGGTCGAAAGGGTCCTGGAGCGCCTTCAGCGTCGCCTCGGCGAGGTCCGCCAGCTCCTCGGTGCCGGTCGACTCCTCCACGAGCAGCGCGAACTCGTCCCCGCCGAGCCGCGCCACCAGCGGCGGTACGTTCCTGCCGTGACCGGCGCGGTCGGCGCAGCGCGTGAGCCGCTCCGCGACGGCGGCCAGCAGCCGGTCGCCGATCCGGTGGCCGAGGGCGTCGTTGACCGCCTTGAACCCGTCGAGGTCCAGATAGCAGAGGCCCACCCGGCCGGTGCTCGAATCGTCGTACGCACCCGCTTCGAGCGCGGTCGCGAGGCGTTCGAAGAAGAGGTTGCGGTTGGGCAGCCGGGTCACCGGGTCGTGCATCTCCATGTGGCGCAGCCTGGCCTGGAGCTCGCGGCGCGCGCTGATGTCGGCGGCGGCGAGCAGCACGGTCCCGCCGCCGCCCCGGTCTGCGGACTCCGGCATCGGCGACACGGTGATCCGCGCCCAGAGGGAGTGCCCGTCGGGGTGTTTCAGGCGCCGCGTGCAGCGCAGCTCGGCCTGCCGGCCGCGGAGCACCTCGCGGTACGTGTGCCAGGTGCGGGCGTCGGACGCCAGGTCGACCAGGTCGGCGGCGATGCGCCCGGTGAGCTCCTCGGGGTGCGCGCCGAGGAGCGCGGCGAAGGCGTCGTTGGCGTCGACGACGAGGCCTTCGCCGTCGACCACGGCGAGGGGGAGGGGGGCGTGCGCGAAGGCGCCGCGGTAGTCGGCGCGCTCCGGCTCGCCGGTGCGCTTCGGTTCGTCGGCGCGCTTCGGTTCACCACGGTCCGTCACCGCGTGACGGCACCGGACGGATGGTGTGGCGGTCATGGAGGCGGGCCCTTCGGACGTTCCGTTCACCGCTTGCTCCCACAGTGCAGTCGTTCTCGAACAGGTCTCGTCGGGCGTCGTAGAGCCGACGGGGCCCATGTGGGGGACGGGCCCGCGCCGGAAAGTGTGCCGATCATAGAGGCCGACCGGAGAACCCATCCAGCCATGCCGCCGCCCCGGGCGCGGCCCGCCGACCACGACAGATCGTTTCTGCTCGGCACTGGACCGGTTCCTTCTCCGGATGATCACTTGTGACGTTCCGTGAGCACTCGGGGTGTCGGCCCTCTGTCCGGTGCTCACCCGGAAGGGCCAGGCAAACAGGGCGTAACGCTTGAAAGCGTCACAAGGTGGGTGGGGTGTCCCGCATTCCGCACCCGGAGGTCGACGTGCCGCGTCAGCACCCCTCTTGGGGACTCACCCCTGGAGGGGGAAATCCCCGGTTGCGCAGCACCGCGGCGATCCTCACCTCGCTGACCGCCCTGGCCGCCACCTCGCTGGCCGCGGGGCCCGCGATCGCCGAGTCCGTCGCGGGGCCGTGCGCGCTGCGTCGCACCGCCGCGCATCACTCGGAGGGGCTCGACACCTGGAACACCGGCTATCCGCGCCCGGCCAGGACCCTGGACGCGGTCATGGTCTTCCTGTCCTTCCCCGACTCGCCGCCGCTGACGACGCCGCAGGAGCTGGCCGCCGACCACTTCCCCGCCACCAGCCGGTTCTTCGAACAGGCCTCGTACGGCAAGTTCAGCCTCCGGCCGCATCCGGGGCGCGAGTGGGTGGAGATGCCGCGGACCTCCACGGAGTACGCCATAGAGCGTGACTGGAACGCCCAGCGCAGGGCCGCCTATCTGCGGGACGCGCTGGCCGCCGCCGATCCGCACGTGGACTTCTCCCGCTACGACGTCGTCTATTTCGTCGCCGACCCGGACGCGCCCGGCGTCGACTCCGACGCCACCAAGGTCGTGAACTTCGACCGGCCGATGCGGGCCGACGGCGCCGACATCCGGCGCATCGTCACGGTCTTCGAGCGGCACCCGCCGGACCGCAACGTCCTGGCCCACGAGACCGGCCACGTCTTCGACCTGCCGGACCTCTACCACCGCCCGACCGACGGCAAGGGCGACTGGGACACGCATGTGGGGGACTGGGACGTCATGGGCAGCCAGTTCGGCCTGGCGCCGGACCTCTTCGGCTGGCACAAGTGGAAGCTGGGCTGGCTGGAGCCCCACCAGGTGCACTGCGTGACCACGGGCGCCGAACGGCTGACCCTGGAGCCCCTGGCGGCCGACCCCGTGCACGGCGCCCTCGGCGGCACCCGGCTCGCGGTGGTCCGCACGGGCCGGGACACGGCCCTGGCCCTGGAGGCCCGCGGCCGGACGGGCAACGACCACGCGACGTGCACGGAGGGCGTTCTCATCTACGAGGTCCAGAACGAGACGGCCTCCGGCAGCGGCCCCGTCAAGGTCATCGACGCCCACCCGAAGTCGGAGTCCTGCTGGGGCGACTCGGTCTACCCCCAGCTCGCGGACGCCCCGGTGCGAGCGGGCGAGAGCTTCTCGGTCCCCGGGGAGGACGTCCGCGTGGAGGTGGAGACGAGGATGCCCTCGGGGGCGTGGACGGTGAAGATCACGACCGTGGAGTGAGGGGTTCCGGGGGGCGGGGCGGGGCGGGGTGGGTTCTGGGGTGAGCTTCGGGGCGGGCGGGTTCCTGCGGGGGTGCTGGGGCGCTTGGGGCGTGGTGGCGGTGCGGGTGGGCTTGGGGGTGCCGGTGCCTGTGCCTGTGCCGGTGTCGCTGCCTGTTGCCTGTGCTGGTGCTGGTGTGCCCGAGCGGGTCGAGTTGGTGGTGCGGGCGCGTGGGCTGCGGTGCCGGCGCGGCGGCGTGGGCGGAATCGCCGGTGCCGGGCGCGGCGGCTGCGGTGCCGTTGGGGCCGGCGGCTGCGATGCAGCTAGGGGGCCGCACGCAAGAAACCCCCCGCTTTCGCGAGGGGCTTCTTGTTGTCTGTGCGCCGCCAGGGACTCGAACCCCGGACCCGCTGATTAAGAGTCAGCTGCTCTAACCAACTGAGCTAGCGGCGCCTGCTGACGTCGTAGACCTTAGCATCCTGATCGCCGCCAGGAAAAATCGATATGTGCGCCCCGGAAGGCGCCGCAGGGACCGCGTCCCCGTGGGCCGCCGTGCCCGTTCCGCGGGCCGCCCGTACGCAGGCCCAGAGCAGTACCTCGGGCCCCGGCAGCCAGGGGTGACGCGTGCCGGGGGCCACCAGCCAGCGCGTCTCGGCATGGGCGGGCGAGGCGTCGGCGGGGGCCGTGAGCGGCGGCACGGTGACCGCGTCGCCCGTGCCGTGGCAGAGCACGGACGGGACGGAGGGGCCCCACTCCTCCCAGCCGAGGAGCGAGGGCAGGCGCTGGGCGGTGCGCGGGGCGGCGAACAGCAGCGTGCGGCCGCGGTGCACGGCCACCGGCCCCGAGCCCGGACCCTCGTCCCATAAGTGGTCCAGCATCCGCCGGCCGAAGACCGCGGGGACGCTCACGACGTCGAAGACGGAGCCGCAGGGCAGTACGGCGGGAGCGGCGGGCCTGGCCCGCCAGTGGGTGAGCGCGCTGCGCGGATACGTCTCGGCGGAGGCGAGCCAGGCGGCTCCCTCCGCGGTGACGTCACAGGCCGCGTCGTGGGCGGGGCCGAGGGGGGAGGGGGCGGTCTGGCCGTGCGGAGGGGCGCTGGTACTCATGGCAGGTACGTCTACCGCTGGTGAGCGCACGGTTTCACAGGGTTGCCGAATCCGGGGACGGCGACGGGTGGATTGCGGTACCTTGCCCCCGTGGCATATGCCGGACATATGTTCGCTTCAGGTGGCCGCCAGTGCCGCCGACGCCGCCGGCTGCCACCAGTCGCCGCCAAGGGGCCACCAGTGCCCCGCCGGACCAGCGCGGCTAGGCCTGCTTCTCGGCGCCCCCGCGCAGCAGGTCACGGCCGAACTCCACCATCTTCTTGGCGTAGTCCTCCGTCCACTGCGCGCGCTCCGCGATCAGCGCGGGCGTCAGCCGGTCGAAGCGGCGGGGGTCGGCGAGCTGGGCCGCGGCCATGGCCTGGAACTCGACGGACCGGTCCGTCGCGGCGCGGAACGCGTGCGTCAGCTCCGTCGCGCGGTCGAGCAGCCGCCGGGGGTCCTCGATCGACTCCAGGTCGAAGAAGTGCTCGGTGTCGGCCACCGCCTCCGCGGGCTCGAAGAGCAGAGGCGCGGGTCGCATGCGCTGTTCGGTCCGGGGCCGCTCGGGCTCCGCCATGGTGGATCCTCCTCGTACGGTGCGCGCCGTCCGTGCGGCGTTCAGGCCATCTACCATTGTCCCTTGCCGCACAAGTGGGCCACGGCGCTCGCCCCGCCGCCACCCGCGCCCCCGGCTCCGCCGGTGCTCACCCGCCCCACCGCACCCGGTGCTCCGCCAGCCGTGCCAGCACCGCGTGGTTCGCCTCCCAGCCGTCCGGGAATTTCACGGTGACCCCCAGCTGGACCGGTTCCGTGGACGGGTGGTCGTCCAGGAGGGTGTCCACGCCCGCCCGGCAGACCACGACGCAGGCGTGGCGGTGGCGGGAGGTCAGGACGCAGAGGCGGCCCGTCTCCAGGTGGAACGCCGTGGCGTCCGGGCGGCCGGAGAGCGGATGCAGGACGACCGTCACGTCGTACTCACGGCCTTGCAGACGGTTCGCCGTGTCCACCGTGACGTCCTTGATGCCGAGCGCGGCGAGGGCCGCGCGGACCGCCGCCGCCTGGTCCCGGTGGGCCGTGCCGACGGCGATGCGGTCCGCCGTGAGCGGGGCGGGGCCGGGACCGCGCTCCGACGTGGCCGCGCCGCCCCGGTCGAGGAGCCGCCGCACCACCTGGGCCAGCGCGCCGACCGCCTCGGGGTCCGTGCGCGGAGTGTTCCGCGCGGGCAGCTCCAGGAGACCCCAGCCCGCCTCGGCCGCCTCGTCGATCACCCGGTCCGCGGCCGAACCGTCCGACGCCACCGCGAAGTTCAGCGTGCGGTCGCCGTGGTCCGTGCCGCTGCGGAAGGGCGTGTACGGATAGAAGGCGCCCGAGACCAGCGGCGCCGCCGACGCGGGCAGCCGCCAGGAGACCGGGAGTCGGTGCTGCGGCAGCTCCGGGTTGTGGGCGAGCAGCGTCGTCACAGCGGATGCCGAAGGGTCGTACGCGAGGCCGGCCCACTGCTCGGCGCCCACGATCGAGAACGGGTCGAGCTGGCCCGGGTCGCCCACGAACAGCGCCCGCTCGAAGAGCCCCGCCACGGCGAGCAGCGCGTCCGACCGCATCTGGTACGCCTCGTCGACGATCGCGTGCCCCCACGGCGCGTCGAGCTGGTCGACCTTGACGTGCGCCCACTTCGCGGCCGTGGAGATGACCACGTCGAGCCCCGCGAGATCCCCCGCCTTGGTCGACTTGCGGACGTTCGGCAGATCGTCGAGCGCCTTGTCGTACGGGTCGGGGTCGCTGCTGTGCAGGCGGCCGACCGGCAGCTCGGGGTCCTTCTCGGCGAGCCGCAGGACCAGGTCGTCCACCTGCGCGTTCGTCTGCGCGATCACCATCAGGGGGCGGCCCGCCGCGGCCAGTTCGAGGGCCGCGCGGACCACCAGCGTCGACTTGCCCGCGCCGGGCGGCGAGTCGACCACGACACCGCGGTGCGTGCCGTGCAGCGTGTCGTGGAGGATCGCCTCCGTGGCGCGCGCGGCCTCGGCGCCGGGATCGAAGGCGCCACCGGCGGGCGGGGCGAGCTGCATCACAGGTTTTCCTCCGCGTGCGTCACAGGGGCTTCTCCGCGCGTGTCGCGTTGTCCCGGCAGGGTCTCCGCGCGCGTCACAACAATCGCCGCGTGCGTCACAGGGTGTCCTCCGTGGTCACCGGATCGGGGCGTTCCGCGGTGTCCGACGGCGGGCCGCCGTGGGTCCACGGGGTCTCCTCGGGGTCCGGGAGCTTGGGGCCGCCGCGCTGCTCGTGCTCGAAGAGCGTCCAGCAGATCCGGTCGCCCTTCTCGGGGACCGACCCCGCGTCGGGCTCCTTGCCGCGGCCCATCTTGTCGGTCAGGCGCAGCACGACGACGCCCTCGTCCTCGTACGCCACGAACTCGGCCGCCTGCGGTTTGCCTCCCAGCGAGCGGTACACCTTCGTGCGCTCGCCGAGGTGCGGGCGGTCGTCGGTGCGCACGGTGAGCAGCGGGCGCGGCCGCGGGCTCTTGGCCTCGGTGTACGCCATGACGACCTCCGTCACCTCGCCCGCGAAGGCCTCGCCCGCGAGCCGGCGGCCCGCCATCACCAGGGGGTCGTCGAGGGCCTCCTGGGCTTCGAGGCGGGACTGCTCGCGCTCGCGCGTGGCCAGCTTGTTCGCCGCGGTGACCGCGTCGTCGACGCGCGGCTGCGGCGGCTCGCCCGCGGCCACCCGGTCCCGGTGGCCCGTGAACGACCAGCGGTCACGCGTCCACCGGTCGGCGTCGTGCGCCGCCACGGGCAGCTTGCACAGGGCGTCGAGGCCGCGCCACACGGCGTCCCAGGTGGGGCGGGTCCTGCTGTCGATCAGGGCGTGGATCTCCCGCTCCGCCGCCGTGAGCGCGGCGAGGCGGACGTCCGCCTGGACGCCGTCCTCGGCGGCGGCCAGGGCGGTGCGGGCGCGGTCGTAGCGCTCCATGGCCGGGGCCAGCAGGGTGTTGTCGAACGCCGGGTCCGTGGCCGGGCCCGCCGGCGGGCACAGCAACTGGCCGTCCTTGTCCCGCCCGAGCTCGGCGCGGAAGGCGGCCTCGGCGCCCGATGTGCCCTCCGGGGCCTCGATCCAGGCGAGCAGGGCGCCCAGATGCTGGTCCTCCAGGCTGGACTGGCCGGTGGCCCAGTGCCGCGAGAGCAGCTCGGTCATGGCGAGCAGCAGGGACGAGCCCGGGACGCGGGCCCGCTCCCCGAAGTGCGTCAGCCAGCGGCCGAGGAGGGGGACGCGGGGCGGCGCGGGGTAGGGCGCGTCGGGGTCCTGTTCGGCGGTGCGGCGAAAGCGCATGGAGCGGCCGAGCAGCCGCACGAACTCGATGCCGGCCCGGCTGGGGACGATGAGCTGCGGGGCGTCCGCGCAGAGCTCGACCTCGACCTTGACGCGCTTGCCCGTCTCGGGGTCCGTGTCGTTGCGCTCGGCCGCCTCGACGTCCTCGGCGAACGAGTCGACGTACGGCAGGACGATCTCGGCGAGCTGCGCCAGGAACGTGAAGCGCAGGTCCCGGTCGCGGGGCTGGGGCACGACGAGGAGCCGCGGCGAGGTCCGCTCCGTCCCCACGAGCGCGCCGAGGGGCGCGCCCGCCTCGCCCGCGGTGGTGAGCGGCACGAGGACGAGCGGCCGCTGCGACAGATGCCGGTGACGCACGGTGGCCCTCGGCTGCGCCCGCCCCGAAGAGACAGCTTCAAGCCGAGCAAGCCCATCAATCAACGACATCCCGCCACCTCCCTGGCCGGGGCCTCGGCCCGTGGGTGGGCCGCTCGGCGGTGTGCGGTGGGTGCCGGGTTGGCCGGGGTGCGTGTGGCGGTGGGGGGTGTCTGTGGGTGGGTGGGGTCGTGGGTCAGTGACATCTCGCCGCCTTTCCGGCCAAGGCCTCGGGCCCGTGGGGCGGCCGCTCGGCGGTGTGCGGTGGGTGCCGGGTTGTTCGGGGACCGTGTGGTGGTGGAAGGCGTCTGTGGGTGGGAGGGGGTGTGGGTCAGTGACATCTCGCCGCCTCTCCGGTCAGGGCCTCGGCCCGTAGTCGTGAGGCTCTGCGCAGGGTCGCCACCGTTGGGTCGTCCGGGTCGCCCGTGGTGCCGGAGGCGGCCGACAGGACGTCGTCGACGGAGGTCAGGCCGCCGAGCTCGCCCCGGATCGAGCGGCCCAGCGCCGTCACCTCGCCCTCCTCGCGGGCCCGGGCCCGGCAGTGGAAGGCCAGCTCGCAGGCGGACAGGCACTCGGGGGCATACGTCGCCGGGACCGCCTCCACCGCCGCCGACAGCTCGGCCGCCGGGCGGCGCACGTCGAACGTCGTGCCTTCGGGCAGCTCCGCCGCGATGTCCTCGACGCGCGTGAGGCGGGCGAGCTGGCGCCGGGTCACCGAGAGCTGCTTGCGGACGTCGATCGCCGACGCCGTCGGCAGGTTGGAGAAGTCCTTGGGGCAGACGAGGAGGATGTGGTGGCGGATCACCGCCGGGGGATCGATCCGCGCGGCCACCTGCTCCAGGGCCAGCGCGTACACCGCGGACTGGCGCGCCGCCGCCCCCACCTTCGCCGCGTCCGCCGAACCGTCGATCATCGGGAAGGACTTGATCTCGACGACCGTCCAGCCGCCGTCGGGGTGGACGACGACCGCGTCCGGCTCCAGGAAGGCGGGCGTCCCCGCCACGTCGAGGGCCAGCATGGGGTGGTCCAGAAGCGTCCAGCCGCCGGACGCCGTGGCCTCCCGCAGGGCCAGCGCCGTGCGGGCGGAGCGGCCCTCGGGGCCCGCCGCGGCCAGGTCGGGGACGGCGCTCCCGCCGGGCACGGGCTCGGCCCCGCCGCCGAGGCGCTGGTGCGTCAGGCGCAGCAGCTCCGCGCCGCCGTCGGCCTTGACCCGCGCCTCGAAGGCATTGCCGCGCATGAACGCGAACTGGGACTGGCCGAAGCCGGAGGGCGCGCCGAGCGACCGGGCCAGCGCCGTCTTGTCCACGCCCGCGCCATCGAGCAGCGAACGCCGCCTGCACCCGGGGTTGGCCGCGAGCGCGGCGAGCGCCCTGGCGTCCAGCGGCTGCGCGGGGACGTCGGGGCCGCGCAGCTCAGCGAGACGGTGCCGCAGCGCCGTCCTCGGCCTCGGCAGGGTCGGCGCTGGGCCCGGCGCCGAGGCCGGCACTCTGCTTGCGCTGTCGGGGAAGTGGCTCACCCACCGAAGTCTGGCACCCGGCACCGACAATCGAGGACTCTGTGGCGGACGGGACCCCGTCGGGCCGGAAGAAGCGGCTCCGCAGCCGGGCCAGCGCGGGTTCGCTGAGCCGCCGCACGGGCCGTACGAGGAGCAGTCCGACGCCCATCACGGCGGCGCCGGCGACCGCGTCGAGGAAGTAGTGGTTGGCGGTGCCCATCACGACGAGCGTGGTGATCAGCGGGTACGCCACAGCGGCGACCCGCGCCAGCGGCGTGCGCCCGTGCCGCCACAGCATCACGCCGCACCACAGCGCCCATCCCACGTGCAGGCTGGGCATCGCCGCGTACTGGTTGGTCATGCCGCCGAGCCCGCGCGGCGCGCTCGCCTCGCCGCCCCACCAGCCGTAGTCGCTGTACTGCGCCATGGTGTCGACGAAGCCGTGGCCCGCGCTCAGCAGCCGCGGCGGGCACGTCGGCAGGAGCGTGAAGCCGACCAGGCCGATCATCGTGGAAATCATCAGCCACGCGCGTGCGGCACGGTAGTGGACCGCGCGGCTGCGGAAGAGCCAGACGAGGACGGCGGGCGTGACCAGGTAGTGCAGGGAGGCGTACCAGAAGTCGGCAGGGACGCCGATCCAGGCCTGCGAGGTGAAGAGCCGGTTCAGCGGGCTCTCGGCGTTCAGCCGCAGGAACTGCTCGGCCCGCAGGATGCCGATGCCGTGGTCGACGGCGGCGGCGACGTCGCCCCGGACCACGAGCCGCCCGGCCGAGTACGCGGCGTACACCAGCACGATCAGCGGCAGCTCCGTCCACCAGCGCAGTCGCTGTACGGGCCGGCCGCCCGTGCCTGGCGCCTCGGTCTTGGGCAGCATCCGGTCGGTCCCCCATCATCTCTGTTCACCCGGCGCTCGCCGCCCAGATCACCCGGCGTTCGCCGCCGCATCACCTTACGGGCTGCGCGGGAGACACCGTTGCGCCTCCGCGGTACCAGACGCAGAGATCGCACGCAGGGTTGCCGACCCGGGCGGAGGTCCTGTCACGGGTGGGTGATGATGGAGGGAACGGGCACCCACCTGTCCGTAAAAAGCCGCAAAAGTCCCTCGGTGAAAGCTGCCGGAGCCCCTCCGCGCCCGCGCCCGAGGCCGCGTACGACTTGGAGAGACACCCATGGCACCGCGCATCCTGCTGGCCCGGCACGGACAGACCGAATGGTCGCTGTCCGGGAAGCACACCGGCAGGACGGACATCCCGCTCCTGGCCGAGGGCCGCCTCGGCGCGAAGCTCCTGGGCGAGCGGCTGCACCGCGCGCCCCACGACGGCCTGCCGGACGTCGAGGTGCGCACGAGCCCGCTCTCCCGGGCGCGGGAGACCTGCGAGATCGCCGGCTTCGGGGACCGCGCCCGCACCTGGGACGCGCTCATGGAGTTCGACTACGGCTCCTACGACGGCATGACCCCCGCCGACATCCAGGCCGTCCGCCCCGGCTGGTTCATCTGGCGCGACGGCGTCCCGCGGGGCGAGACGCTGGCCCAGGTCTCCGCGCGCGCGGACGAGGTGGTCGAGTGGGCCAGGAGCGCCGACCGCGACGTGCTGGTCTTCGCGCACGGCCACATCCTGCGGGTCATCGGCGCGCGCTGGCTCGGCGAGGACATCACATTCGCCTCCCGCATCCGCCTCAACCCCACGTCCCTCTCGGTCCTCGGCTGGGCCTACGGGGAGCCCGCCATCGAATCGTGGAACGAGACGGGCCACCTGTCGTAGCCGCGAGCGGTGCCTACACGGCCCGCGGCAGCGCGGCGTGCCGCTCCAGGAAGCCGCCGACCCCCGACGCCCTGCGGTGCGGCAGCAGCACCCGCGCGGTCGTGGCGAGCATCGACTGGACGCGCGACGACTGCACCTCGTCGAGGAACGACAGCACCCGAAGCCCCGCCGTCGCCGCCTCGTCGGGCCGCCCCGCGCGCGCCAGGTCGTCGGCCAGCTCGGCGGTGTACAGCGCGATGTTCCTGGTGAAGTGCGGGGTCTCGGACGCGGCCGTGACCGCGGCGCGCCGCGCGTACGTGGCCGCCCGCGACCAGTCGCCGAGTGCCGACCAGCACTGCGCCTCCAGGCCGTTCAGCTCGGCCTCGCCGTAGAAGCTCATCCACTCCGGGTCCTCGGGGGAGGCGCCGCGGTCGAAGAGGGCGTGCGCGCGGGTCAGCGAGTGCTCGCAGCCCGCGCGGTCGCCGAGCCCCGCCCAGCCGCCGGCCTCGCGCAGCGCGAGGAGCGAGAGCAGCCGGGGGGAGCCGAGCCGCCGGGCGGCGCGGGTGGCCGCCTGGGCCGCCCGGACCGCCTCGCGGGGGCGCCCGGTGTCGCGGGCGAGGAAGGCGGTGTTGCAGAAGGCGTGCGCCTCCAGGGCGTCGTCGTCGGCGACCCGGGCGGTCGCGAGGGCCTCGGCGTAGTAGGAGCGGGCGTCGTCGAAGCGGCCCGAGTCGTGCGCGAGCCAGCCCACCGAGATGGCGAGTTCGCCCGCGCCCGCGTGCAGCCGGTCCGCGGTGGACTGCCGGGTGGTGCCCGCGTCGAGCAGGGCGTAGGCGGTCTTCAGGGGCGCGGCCGCCCGGCGGTAGAGGCCGTCGGCGCCGTGCCGGTCGTCGAGCAGCCTGATCTGGCGCACGGCCTCCTCGACCGCGGCCGCCTCGGTGTCGCCGGCCCTGCGGCCGGGCCGGACGGCGGCCTCGGCCGGGTGGCCGGGGGGGAGCCCGACGGGCCCCAGGGACGCGGCGGCCACGGCGGCCGTCGAGCCGGTCATGAATGCGCGACGTCGCACGTCGCTCTCCTCTGGAGTCTGGATCGCGTACGGATCGCAGGCGCTGGGGTCGGACCCGGACGGATGGGACTCGTACGAGTGGATCGAGGTGTGCGGGTGGTTCGTGATGACGGAGGGTGGGGGTTCGGTGGGGTCGGCGGTGGAGCCCGGCGGCGGTGGTGCGCCGGAGCCGGGGCGCGCGCCTCTGCCGCGCACCAGCGACCGGGGCGCGAACCCCAGGTCGGTCAGGTTCCGGCCGGGGAACATGTGCAGGAACACGCGCTCGTAGGCGTAGTTGGGGCAGCGGATCTCGCCGGCCTCCACCCGCCCGATGTACCGCGCGTCGCAGCTCACCCGCTCGCCGATCTCACGGGCGGCCCGGCGGACCGCCGCCGCGAACTCGCCGGGCGAGCGCTGACCGCGCAGGCGCCGGAAGGCAAGGTTCGGTCGCGGGGACTGAGTTGACGATGCCATCGGTGAGGTCGCCATGGCCGGACCCTCTCGTGCGGATCGTGCCGGACCGCGCACCTGCTCGCGCGCAGCGGTCACACCCGCGCACGGGATCTCGCGGGGCGCCCCTGTTCCGGCGGAGCACGAACGTACCCGCTGTGATGGTGCGGATACACGGAGTTCACCTACAAACCGGTCATCTCACCCACGATCTGCCATGAACTGCCATCCTTTGTGGCGGCGTGCCGCAGTGCCCGTTGACGCGGGTCCGCGTTGAACCATGCGGAGAGGGAGACCGCAACAGCTCCCGTACTCGCGAGGAGGGTCCCCCTTGTTGGAGATCGGCATGGAGAACAGCGACTCCCGTACGGAGAGCGGCGCGGCACCGGCGTCACTGACGACGGCCCGGCACTCGCCCACGCAGGACGGAAGCTCGTCGCCGCCGGGCCGGGCCGTGTGCGAGGACGAGTGCTGTGACCTGGTCACGGTCCCGGCGCGGCAGGGGCTCGAAGCGGTGGACATCCTGCGCCGCGGGCCCGGCGACACCATCGGCCCCGTCCTGCACGACGGTGACTGCGACACCCTCGGCTTCCTGGTGCCGCCCGGCACCGCCGACGGCTGGGACCTGCCGGGCAGTGCCTGCACGCAGACCTTCGGGCGCGGCATGAGCGTGTACGCGGAGCCGGACCCCGGGCCCGCCGTCCCCGAGCCGCCGGTCGCGGGCACCGGCTGGCTCCTGCCGCCGGGCGGCGAGACCGACCCCGTCACGGACCCCGCCGTCCTGCGGGAAGCGCTCGGCCGGGCGGCCCGCACGATCGAGGCCGCCGACAACTGCCGCTGACACCGGCCGCGGGCGGCCGGGAGCACCTCGCGGGGCCCGCGCCGCACCGGGCGCCGATAATGGTCCGATGGCAAGGAACAGGCGATCCCGCGAAGAGTCCGAGGCGGTCGTCGAGCAGGTGGACGGCGGGCTCGCCGAGCTGACGCCGGACCGGGACAGGCCGCGCGCGTGGACGCTTCTCCTGGACGGCGCCCCGCAGTCCCACGTGGACCTCGACGACCCCGGGTACCTCGACTTCGAGTACCAGCGCAGGCTCGGGCACGTGGCCGACCTCGTCGCGCCCCCGGGCAAGCCGATACAGGCCCTGCACCTGGGCGGCGGCGCCTTCACCCTCGCCCGCTACATAGCGGCGACCCGCCCCCGCTCCACCCAGCAGGTCGTCGAGCGCGACACCGCCCTCATCGCGCTCGTCCGCCGTGCTCTGCCGCTCGACCCGCAGGCCCGCATACGGGTGCGCGGCACCGACGCCCGCGACGGCCTCGCGAAGATCGCCGACGGCTGGGCGGACCTCGTCATCGCCGACGTCTTCAGCGGCGCCCGTACCCCCGCGCACCTCACCAGCACGGAGTTCCTCACCGACGTACGCAGGGTGCTGCGCCCCGGCGGGTTCTACGCCGCCAACCTCGCCGACGGGCCGCCGCTCGCGCATCTGCGCGGCCAGCTCGCCACCGCCGCCGCGCTCTTCCCCGAACTCGCCCTCGTCGCCGACCCCGCCGTGCTGCGCGGCAAGCGGTTCGGCAACGCCGTGCTGCTCGCCGGTGACCACGCGCTGCCCGTCGCGGAGCTGACCCGGCGCAGCGCGAGCGATCCGCACCCGGCCCGGGTCGAACACGGGCGCGGGCTGCGGGACTTCAGCGGGGGAGCGGCCGCGGTGACGGACGCGAACGCGGTCGCCTCGCCCGCGCCGCCGCCCTCGGTCTTCCGCTGAGCGCCACGGCCGCCGTCACGACTTGGTGATCTCCACGCGTGGCGCGGAGTCGTGCCAGGTGCAGAACACCGAGACCGTGGCCGCGCCGCCCGTGAAGTCCACGCGGATCCACTTCTCCTGCGTCCACGTCCGCACCGACCAGCCCGCCGCCGGGGTCGCCGAGACCAGCGTCGCGGACTCCTTGCCGAGGTCGAGGACGACCCGGCCGCCGTCCGTGTTGTAGCCCTTCACGGTGCCCGTGCCGCCGGAGTCCCTGCCGGCCTGGGCGGGTGACGGCGCCGCGGGGCTCTTCGTACGGGTCTTCGACGGCTCGGACGGGTCTGCCGTCCGCCGCGGATTCCCGGTGCTGTCCGGCCGCTCGTCCTTCTCCGGGTCCTCGGCGTTCTCGGCGTTCTCGGACTTGTCCGGCTTGTCGGCGGGGCCCGGGTCGGCGCGGTGCGTCGAGGAGGACAGCGGCTCGCTCCGGCCGCCGCCGTCCGCGAGCGGCAGGGCGAGCGGCGGGTCGTAGGCGGTCCCCGCCAGCACCGTGTGGACGCCCCACCAGGAGAGCGTGACGGCCGCGCCCGTGGCGAGCGACCACGCGACGGTGTGTACGAGTCCTCTGCGCATCGCGGGCCATACTGCACCACGTCACGGGCCCGTGTCCCGGCGGACGGCCGCCGTCCCGTGCCACGGGGGCCGGGGCGTCCGAGGGGGACCGCGTTCCTCCGTATGGCGTACGGTGCCGCCCATGGCAAGTGTGCTCGTCGTCGAGGACGACCAGTTCGTACGCTCGGCCCTCATCCGGCATCTGACCGAGGCGACGCACACCGTGCGCAGCGTCGGCACGGCCCTCGAGGCGCTGCGGGAAGTCGCCCACCACCGCTTCGACGTGGTGATCCTCGATCTCGGCCTGCCCGACCTCGACGGGTCGGAGGCGCTGAAGATGCTGCGCGGCATCACCGACGTACCCGTGATCATCGCCACCGCGCGGGACGACGAGGCCGAGATCGTCCGGCTCCTGAACGACGGCGCCGACGACTACCTCACCAAGCCGTTCTCCGTCGAGCACCTGTCGGCGCGCATGGCCGCCGTGCTGCGCCGCTCCCGCGCCGCGTCGGGCGAGGCGCCTGCGGGCAACGTGCTGCGGGTCGGCGGGCTCGCCATCGATCCGCTGCGGCGCCAGGCCGAACTGGACGGGGCACGGCTCGACCTGACCCGGCGCGAGTTCGACCTGCTGGCCTTCCTCGCCGGGCGGCCCGGCGTCGTCGTGCCCCGCAGGGAACTGCTCGCCGAGGTGTGGCAGCAGAGCTACGGGGACGACCAGACCATCGACGTCCACCTCTCCTGGCTGCGGCGGAAGCTGGGCGAGACGGCCGCCAAGCCGCACTACCTGCACACCTTGCGCGGGGTCGGCGTGAAGCTGGAACCGCCGATGGCGGGACCGCCGCGGTGAGATGGGCGCTCGTCAAGGTGTGCCTGGCCGTCACGACGATGGTCGTGGTGGCCTTCGCGGTGCCGCTCGGCCTCGTCGTCAAGGAGATGGCCCGCGACCGTGCCATCTCCAACGCGGAGCGCCACGGGGCGGGCATGGGCCCCACCCTCTCCATCACCACCGACCGCGCGGAGCTGACCCGGGCCGTCGCCACGTCCGCGGCGGGCGGTGACGGGCGGATGGCCGTGTACGTACCGGCCACCGGTGACGCGGGCGCCTTCGAGGTCGGCGACCCGAGGGCCGGGGCGCGGGCCGTGGAGGCCACCCGTAACGAGGGCCGGGCAAGGACCGCCGAGGTGCCCGGCGGCTTCGTGGTCCTTCAGCCGACCGCGCTGAGCTCGGGCACGGCGGTCGTGGAGATCTACGTGCCCGAGGCCGAGGTCAGCAATGGTGTGACCACGGCGTGGCTGGTGCTCGCGGGCGTCGGTATCGCGCTCGTCATCGGTTCGGTGGCGGTCGCGGACCGGCTGGGCGTACGGATGGTCCTGCCCGCCAAGCGGCTCGTGGGCGCCGCGCGTGACCTCGGCGAGGGGAAGCTGGGGGCGCGGGTGCCGGAGGAGGGGCCCAAGGAGCTCCGCCTCGCGGCGGTGGCGTTCAACTCCATGGCCGACCAGGTGGTGCGGCTCCTGGCCAACGAGCGGGAGCTCGCGGCGGATCTCTCGCACCGGTTGCGGACGCCGCTGACCGTGCTGCGGCTGAACGCGGCCTCGCTCGGCGACGGCCCCGCGGCGGAGCAGACCCGTACGGCCGTCGAGACGCTGGAGCGCGAGGTCGACACGATCATCCGCACCGCGCGGGACGCGAAGCCGCAGACGGCGGTGGTCGGGGCCGGGGCGGGGTGCGACGCCGCCGAGGTGATCAGGGACCGCATGGCGTTCTGGTCGGCCCTTGCGGAGGACGAGGGGCGGGAGGTCCGCGTGGCGGGGGTGGAGCGGCCCGTCCGCATCCCCGTGGCCCGCGCCGAACTGGCCGCCGCGCTCGACGCGTTGCTCGGCAACGTCTTCCGGCACACGGGCGAGGGCACGGGCTTCTCGGTGGACGTCCACAGCGCCGAGGACGCGGTGATCGTCCTGGTCTCCGACGCGGGGCGGGGCATCGCCGACCCCGAGGCCGCGTTGGCGCGGGGCGCCGGGTCGGGGGCGGACGGGTCCACGGGGCTCGGCCTCGACATCGTCCGCCGCCTCACGGAGTCGACGGGCGGCGACGTACGGGTGGGCCGCTCGGTCCTCGGCGGCACGGAGGTGCGCCTCTGGCTCCAGCGGGCCGACCGTCGGGGCCGCCGCGGGACGGAGAACGACCGCCGGGGCCACCGGGGAAGACGCCGAAGTCATCACGCCCAGCCTGAGCCCCCGGTCAGCCCTCCCTCAAGCGGGCCCTAAGGATCATCCCGGGGGCCGGAAACACCCGTTATGCCGTGCCGCCAGGTGCCCCGGCCGGTGGCATCCCCCACGCGGCCGGGGCACCGCCCCCCGTTTCCCCCCGTCGTCGGGTACGGGTCAGTCGAGCGCGAGCTCGGGCAGCTCACCCGCGCGGGCGACCTTCGCGTACCAGTGGGCGCTGGACTTCGGGGTGCGGGCCTGCGTCTCGTAGTCGACGTACACCGTGCCGAAGCGCTTGCTGTAGCCGTAGGACCATTCGAAGTTGTCCAGGAGCGACCAGAGGTAGTAGCCGCGGACGTCGGCCCCGTCCGTGATGGCCTGCCGGACCGCGGCCAGATGGCCGTGGAGGTACGCGATGCGCTCGGGGTCGTGGACGCGACCCTCGGGGTCGGGCTTGTCGTCGTAGGCCGCGCCGTTCTCGGTGATGTACAGCGGCAGCCCGGGCGCCTCCCGCGTGTACCGCATGATCAGCTCGTGCAGCCCGGTCGGGTCGATGGACCAGCCCATCTGGGTGCGCTCGCCGGGCGTCTGGTGGAAGGCGACGTCCTCGGCCCCCGGCCAGGGGGAGTGCTCGCTGGCGCCGTGCCCGTCGTTGCTCGCGGACCCCGAACCGTCCTGGGCGGCCGACACCAGGGCCGGCGTGTAGTAGTTGAGGCCGAGCGCGTCCAGCGGCTGGTGGATGGCGGCCAGGTCGCCGTCCCGCACGCAGGACCAGTCGGTGATCCGTGCCGTGTCCGCGAAGAGGTCCTTCGGGTAGGCGCCGTGCAGCATCGGCCCGTGGAAGATGCCGTTGGCGAGGTTGTCGACGCGCCGCCGCGCGTCGAGGTCCCCCGGGGCCTCGGAGACCGGCCTGACCACGGAGGAGTTGAGGCTCACCGCGACGCGGGCGCGGGCGGGCAGGACGGTGCGCAGGGCCTGCGTGCCCAGGCCGTGCGCGAGGTTGAGGTGGTGGGCGGCGTGCAGGGCGGCCGCCGGGTCGGTGCGGCCGGGGGCGTGGACGCCGGAGCCGTAACCGAGGAAGGCGCTGCACCACGGCTCGTTGAGCGTGATCCAGGAGTTGACGCGGTCGCCGAGGGCCTCGCCGACGATGCCCGCGTACTCCGCGAACCGGTACGCGGTCTCCCGCGCCGGCCAGCCCCCGGCGTCCTCGAGCTCCTGCGGCAGGTCCCAGTGGTAGAGCGTCACGGCGGGCTCGATGCCCTTGGCGAGCAGGTCGTCGACCAGGCGCCGGTAGAAGTCGAGGCCGCGCTGGACGGCGGGGCCGCGTCCGGTGGGCTGCACGCGTGACCAGGAGACGGAGAAGCGGTAGGCGCTCAGGCCGAGGTCGGCCATGAGCGCGACGTCGTCGCGGTAGCGGTGGTAGTGCTCGACGGCGACGTCCCCGGTGTCACCGCCGTCCGTCCGGCCCGGAGTGTGGCTGAAGGTGTCCCAGATGGAGGGCGTACGGCCGTCCTCGCGCACGGCGCCCTCGATCTGGTACGCGGACGTGGCGGTGCCCCAGAGGAAACCGGCCGGAAAGGTAATGGGTTCAGGCATGGAAGCGCTCCCATGAAGCGTAGGGGGAAGAGAGGTACAGAGCGGAGAGGGACGGGGGAGGGGCAGGAGAAGGGGGAGTTCCGGGAGCCTGGACGGGCCCCCGGAGAATCAGCCCTTCACCGCGCCCTGCATGATCCCGCTCACGATCTGCTTGCCGAACAGGATGAACGCGAGCAGCAGCGGCAGCGTGCCAAGCAGGGCGCCCGCCATGATCACCGCCCGGTCGGGGATGTACCCCGTACCGAGGGAGTTGAGCGCCACCTGCACGGTCGGGTTCGACTGGTTGAGCGCGATGATCGGCCACAGGAAGTCGTTCCAGGCCATCACGAACGTCAGCAGTCCGAGCACGGCCATCGCGGGCCGCGCCGCCGGGAACACCACGTGCCAGATGATCCGCAGGCTGCTCGCCCCGTCCATCCGCGCCGCCTCGATCAGTTCGCCGGGCAGCGCCTGGAGCAGGTACTGCCGCATGAAGAACACCCCGAAGGCGCTCACGAACGTCGGCAGGATCACCGCTTGGAGCTGGTTGGTCCACTGCAGGTCCGCGACCCACAGGTACAGCGGTACGACGCTGAGCTGCGGCGGCACCATCATCGTGCCGATGGTCAGCAGGAGCAGCGCCCCGCTGAACCGGAACTTCAGTTTGGCGAAGGCGAATCCGGCGATCGTGGAAAACAGGACGGTGCCGATGGTGATGCTGCCCGCCACGATCGTGGTGTTCAGCATCGCGTCGCCCAGGCTCGCCTCCGTCCACGCCCTCTCCAGGTTCTTGAAGAGGTTGCCGCCGAACCACAGGGGCGGCGGCGTCTGCGCGAGCCGCCCGCTGGTGCGCGAGGCCGCGATCGCCGTCCAGATCAGCGGCGCGAGCGAGACGGCCGTGAACAGCGCGAGGACGACGTAGGCGACGGGGCCCGCGTGCATCGTCCGGCCGGCCTTCTGGCCGAGCGGGCGCACCCTGCTCCGCGGCGCCGGGACGCGGTCGGTCGGCGGGGCCTCGGGGAGGCCGGCCTTCGGGTCCACCGTGCGGGCCTTCATCGGTCCTTCCTCATACGTCGGACGATCAGCAAGTTGACCGCGGCGATGATCAGCAGGATCGCGAGCATCAGCCAGGCGACCGCCGAGGCCCGCCCCAGGTGGCCGTTGATCCAGCCCTGGTCGTACAGATAGAGCCCCAGCGTCTGGAACTGGTGGTCGGCGCCGCCCTTGGACCCGGCCGTGCCGCCGAAGAGGAGTGGCTCACCGAAGAGCTGGGTGGCCCCGATGGTGGAGACGACCACGGTGAACAGGATCGTCGGCCGCAGCATCGGGATCGTCACGTGCCGGAACTGCTGCCAGCGCGAGGCGCCGTCCAGCGCCGCCGACTCGTACAGGTCGTGCGGCACGGCCTGCATCGCCGCCAGGTAGATCAGCGCGTTGTAGCCGGTCCACCGCCAGATGACGATTGACGACACGGCGAACTGCGAACCCCACGACGACTCGCGCCAGTTGACCGGGTCGATGCCGATGGACCCGATCATCCAGTTGACCATGCCGCCGTCCCACGCGAACAGCAGCGTGAAGACCAGCGACGCGCTAGCCACCGATGTGGCGTACGGAGCGAGCATCGCCACGCGCCACAGGGTGGAGCCGCGCAGCTTGTAGTTGAGCAGGTGCGCGATGCCGAGCGCGATGGCGAGCTGGGGGACGGTGGCGATGACGCCGATGGTGAAGGTGTTGCCGAGCGCGTTCCAGAAGTAGTCGCTCTGCAGCAGGTTGGTGTAGTTCTCCAGGCCGAGCCAGGTGCTGTCGTCGAGGTTGGTCAGCTCCAGGCGGTGCAGCGAGGCCCAGCCCGTGTAGAGCAGCGGGAACAGGCCGAAGGCGCCGAAGAAGAGGAAGAACGGCGCGACGAAGACGTAAGGCGACGCCTTGATGTCCCAGCGGTACAGACGCCTGCGCCAGGGGGACGGCGTGCGGGAGGACTTGCTCCCGGTCGCGGCCGGGGCCGCGCCCCCCTTTCCGGGGGGCGCGGTCTCGGCGTACTCAGCGGTCTCGGACATGGGGGTCACTGTCCCAGAACATCCTTGATCTCCTTCTGGGCCGCCTCCCAGCCCTCCTCGGGAGACTTGCCCTGCTGCTCCACCTGGAGCACGCCGATGTCCGTGATGGACTGGCCGATCTGGGCGTCCTTGATGCCGTAGACGGCCGAGGGCGTGTTCTTCGCGATGCCGGCGAAGATCTCGGTGATCGGGGCGTCGTTGAAGTACGCCTTGGTGGCGGGCGACGGCTTCAGCGAGTCATACGCGGAAGGGGTCGAGGGGAAGCTGGCCTGCTTGGCGAAGACCTTCGAGAGCTGCTCGGGCTGCGTCAGCCAGACGGCGAGCTCGGTCGCCTCCTTCTTGTGCTTGCCCGCGCTCGGCACACCGAGGAACGTGCCGCCCCAGTTGCCGTCCGTCGGGGCCTTGGCCATGTCCCACTGGCCCTTGCCCTCCGGACCCGTCTTCTCCTGGATGTACCCGGCCATCCAGGCGGGGCAGGCCACCGACGCGAACTTGGCGTTGGCGAAGCCCTGGTCCCACGTCGGGTCGAACTGCTTGAGCTTGGCGGACATGTCGCCCTCTGCGACCTTCATGGCCGCGTCCCAGGCGTCCTTGCGGCCCTGGCTGTCCTCGTAGATCTCCTTGCCGCTCTTGTCGTAGTACCGCTCCTTGGCACCGGCGAAGACGGCGTTGTAGACGCTGGAGGCGGAGTCGACGAACTTGGTGCCGTCGGGCGCCTTCTTCATGTACTTCTCGCCCATCGCGACGTACTTGTTCCAGTCGCCGCCCCACTCCTTCGCGAGCTCCTCGCGGTCGGTGGGCAGCCCCGCCTTCTTGAAGAGGTCCTTGCGGTAGCAGAGGGCGGTCGGGCCGATGTCGACGCCGAGGCCGATCGTCTTGCCGTCCTCGGTCGTGCCCTGGTCCCACTTCCAGTCGAGGTACGTCGACTTGTCGACGCCCTCGGCCTTGCCCAGGTCCTCGAACTTGGCGCCCTGGGTCTTCACCACCTCGGTGATGTTGCTGACCTCGACGGCCGCCACGTCGTTGACGCCGGCGCCGGACTGGAGCTGGGTGAGCAGCTTCGGGTAGTAGGCGTCGTTCCGCTCGATCACGTTCTCCTTGATCGTGATGTTCGGATGCGACTTCTCGTACTCCTCGTAGAGCCCGGCCTGCTTCAGGCCCAGCACGCCGAACGTGCCGACGTTCAGCGTGATCTTGCCGTCGCTGCCCGCTGAACCGCCTTCGTCATCACTGGAACAAGCGGCCAGCAGGCTCGTGGCCAGCGCGGTCACGGCCGCGTAGGCCACCAGCCGCCGGGACCGGCGGAAATTGCTGAGCATTGCGTCCTCCTGTTGCCTGACGTGCCGACCCCCCGGCCAACTGGACTGCTGGGCCCGTTGGTTCACGCTGCGGCTCGGGCGGGGAACGTGCGGGTTATTTACGTGTCAGGTAGTGTGGGAGCGCTCCCACAAGTGATGAGTTGAAGACTCGTGGCTCCGGACGGGGGTGTCAAGAGACCGGACGCGGAGATCTGCGTTCGGTTATCGGGCCGTTACGGGAAGCCCACGATTTCGGCGCGGCGGCCCGGTGCGGATCCGGCTGTTACATTCCTGGCCGGGGGAATGGTGACGGGAGGCGGAATGGCAGCTCACGCAGCGCGTGGCCGCAGCGGCGGACGGCCCACTCTGGAAGAGGTCGCCGCGCGGGCGGGCGTCGGCCGTGGGACGGTCTCCCGCGTGATCAACGGATCGCCGCGGGTGAGCGAGGCGACCCGCAGCGCCGTGGAGGCCGCGGTGGCCGAGCTGGGCTACGTCCCGAACACCGCCGCGCGCGCCCTCGCCGCCAACCGCACGGACGCCATCGCCTTGGTCGTGCCCGAGCCCGAGACCCGCTTCTTCGCCGAGCCGTACTTCTCCGACGTCCTGCGCGGGGTGGGCGCCCAGCTCAGCGAGACCGAGATGCAGCTGCTGCTGATCTTCGCGGGCAGCGACCAGCGGCGCCAGCGCCTGGCCCAGTACCTGGCGGCCCACCGCGTCGACGGGGTGCTCCTGGTCTCCGTGCACGCCGACGACCCGCTGCCCGACCTCCTCTCGCAGCTGGAGATCCCCGCCGTGATCAGCGGCCGCAGGTCGGCCGACGAGCCGCTGCCCTCGGTCGACTCCGACAACTTCGCCGGGGCGTGCTCGGCCGTGGAGCACCTGCTCGCACGGGGGCGTACGTCCATAGCGACGATCACCGGCCGCCTCGACGTGTACGGCGCCCAGCGCCGCCTCGACGGCTACCGCGCCGCGCTGCTGGACGCGGGACGCCCGGTCGACGAGCGGCTGGTCGCGCCGGGCGACTTCACGGAGGAGGGCGGCAGGCGCGCGATGGCGGAGCTCCTCGAAGCCCGCCCCGGCATCGACGCGGTCTTCGCGGGCTCCGACGTGATGGCCGCGGGCGCCCGGCAGGTGCTGCGGGAGGCGGGCCGCCGCATACCCGACGACGTGGCGCTCGTCGGCTTCGACGACTCGGCCATCGCCCGCCACATGGACCCGCCGCTGACGAGCGTGCGCCAGCCGATCGAGGAGATGGGGCGGGCCATGATCGACCTGCTGCTCGCCGAGATCGCGGACAGCCGCCCGTTCGCCGCCCGGCGCCTGGAGCGGCGCCAGCTCGTGCTCCCCACCCGGTTGGTGGAGCGGGACTCTTCCTGACCTTTCCGGTCCGGCTTTCCCGGGTGGTGTCCCTCGCCCCGGAAAGCCGCCCCGGAAGGCTGGACCGGAAAGCCGGACCGGAACGCGGAAAGGGCCCCGGTTCTCTCGAACCGGGGCCCTTTCTTCAGGGTGAGTGACGGGACTTGAACCCGCGGCCACCTGGACCACAACCAGGTGCTCTACCAACTGAGCTACACCCACCATGTCCGGTCTTTGTCGCTCTTCCGACCGGCCGAGAAAAAGTGTACAGGGTCCGAAGGGGTGCTCGCGCACACGTTTCCCGGACCCCGTACACAGGGCTTCCGCGGGGGCTACTCCGCGGGCAGGACGTACTTCGCCGCGATCGTCCTCGCGGTGTCCGAATCCGGTCCCGGCTGCGGGACGAAGACCGCCTCGCGGTAGTAGCGGAGCTCGGCGATGGACTCGCGGATGTCGGCGAGCGCGCGGTGGTTGCCGCTCTTGTCCGGGCTGTTGTAGTACGCCCGGGGGTACCAGCGCCGGGCCAGCTCCTTGATGGAGGAGACGTCGACGATGCGGTAGTGGAGATACTCCTCCAGCGTCCGCATGTCCCGTGCGAGGAAGCCGCGGTCGGTGCCGACCGAGTTCCCGCACAGCGGAGCCTTCCGCGGCTCCTTGACGTGCTCACGTACGTACGCCAAGACCTGCTCCTCGGCGTCGGCCGGCGTCGTGCCGCCGGCCAGCTCGTCGAGGAGCCCCGAGGCGGTGTGCATGGTGCGCACCACCTCGGGCATGGTCTCCAGCGCCGCGTCCGGCGGGCGGATCACGATGTCCACCCCTTCGCCGAGCACGTTCAGTTCCGAGTCGGTGACCAGTGCGGCCACCTCGATAAGTGCGTCGTCCGTCAACGAGAGCCCGGTCATCTCGCAGTCGATCCACACCATGCGATCGTTCATGCGTCTTACCCTACGGCGCACTCCTCTGGCCGGGCAGTGGCGTGCGACCTGGAGCGTAGACGTCCGAGCCCGGCCTGCCGATCTCGGTGGGCACCGAGGCCGAGGGGCCGAGCGCGCTCGCGGCGGCCGTGCGCCGGGACTGGGAGGGCACGGGGCCCGCCTCGACCAGCGTCGGCACCGCCTGCGCCGCATGTGCCGCAGAGGCGGCCTCAAGGGCCCGCTCGCCCTGCGGCCTGCGGGCCCGGTAGGCGGCCCGGTAGGCGGCGGGTGACGAGCCGAGCTGGCGCCGGAAGTGACCCCGCAGCGCCACCGGCGAGCGGAAGCCGCAGCGGCCCGCGACCTCGTCGACGGAGTAGTCGGAGGTCTCGAGGAGCCGCTGCGCCTGAAGCACCCGCTGGGTGATCAGCCACTGCAACGGCGCGCTTCCGGTGAGCGAGCGGAACCTGCGGTCGAAGGTTCGCCTGCTCATGTACGCGCGCGCGGCGAGCGTCTCCACGTCGAACTGCTCGTGGAGGTGCTCCAGGGCCCAGGCGACGACCTCGGCGAGCGGGTCGGCGCCGATCTCCTCGGGTAAAGACCTGTCGAGGTAGCGCTCCTGACCGCCGGCCCTGCGCGGCGGCACCACGAGCCTGCGGGCGAGCGCGCCCGCCGCCTCGTTGCCGTGATCCGTGCGCACGATGTGCAGACAGAGATCGATTCCGGCCGCGGTCCCCGCGCTCGTCAGGACGTCCCCGTCGTCGACGAACAGCTCCCGCGGGTCCACGTGGACGGACGGATAGCGCTTCGCGAGCGTCGGCGCGTACATCCAGTGGGTGGTCGCCGGGCGGCCGTCGAGCAGCCCTGCCGCGGCGAGCACGAACGCGCCGGTGCAGAGCCCGACGATGCGGGCGCCCTCCTCGTGCGCGCGGCGCAGCGCGTCGAGCGCCTCCGGCGGCGGCGGCGACGTGATCGACCGCCAGGCCGGCACGACGACGGTGCCCGCCCGTCCGATCGCCTCCAGGCCGTGCGGCGCGGTGAGTTCGAGCCCGCCGGTGGTCCGCAGCGGTCCGTCCTCGCCGGCGCACACGAGCAGCCGGTAGCGGGGCACGCCTGCGTCCTGCCGGTCGATGCCGAAAACGGAGAGCGGTATGGAACTCTCGAAGATGGGTCCACCGCTGAAGAGCAGCACCGCTACGATCTCCCGGCGGCGACGCCCGGACAGCTTCCGAGCCGTGGTCTCCGGCGCGGCAGTGGAGTCGTGACTCATGCTGCTAAACCCCCCTCGGTCGTCGCGGCTCCCTGTTCTTGACGTGCTTGCTTGGCCTGTCGCTGCTGCACGTTTCCCCTCGGTCCTCCACCAGTCCCCCGCCGTAATACAGTCAAGATCGAATCTACTGCGTCCCGTGCCACCGGGGTGACCAGTTCAGCACCCGGCAGAATGTCGACATGGCAACTTGGCGTGAAGCATTCGATCACGAAGCGTTGCACTCGTTGGCCGTACTGGGAAGTGCGCCTCCGCTCCATGGCCGGTCCCCGTAGGGTGCGCACGCCTTCAGGGCTCCTTTCAGCCCTGGTCAACCGGGGGTTGGAGACCCCTTCCGGCAAGATACGCGGGACCCCGGGAAGTTGGCTGAAAAGCTACGGGATCGTGTGTGCGAATGCGTCAGTCGACCGGTGCGTTGCCGACGCCGTGACGCATGCCCC
This sequence comes from Streptomyces sp. NPDC046335, assembly GCF_055587985.1. Classification (NCBI taxonomy): domain Bacteria; kingdom Bacillati; phylum Actinomycetota; class Actinomycetes; order Kitasatosporales; family Streptomycetaceae; genus Streptomyces; species Streptomyces sp. NPDC046335. The sequence continues at coordinate 255,472 of NZ_JBVJFF010000001.1, forward strand.
GGTGCGCTCCCGAGGCCGTTCTCCCGTGCCGTCCGCGATGTGCGGTGTTCTGTTCTGCAAGCAGTCGCGCGGCACACCGCTCGGACTGCCGGAGCAGCACCCGGCAGACTCCGGTGACGGCCGCGAGGCCGAGCGCGGCGCCGCCCGCCCCGGCCATCGAGATCCCGTACCCCACGAGGACGACGGGAACCAGGACGCAGCTGAACGCGGCCCAGCGGACCACGTCGCTCGCCGACTCCTGCTGCGGCGCGCCGCTCGGCCGCCGGGCGCGCGAGCCGCGCGCCGGGGCTTGCTCGGGTGAAGACGGGGCGCGGGAGGAGAGTGCGGACGCGGTCGAGGATCCAGGCACGGCGTGCTCCCTGTGGCGGTGGCGGACCGGAGTACAACGCGCGGTCGGGCGGGCGGTCACTGGTGAGCCATCCAGCGGCCTCCGGACGGGTGGGCAAACCGCCTGTACGTGGCAGCAACCATTGCCATACGGGCGAGGCTCATGCATGCTCCGGTGAACGCCGGGAGGCCCTGTGCACGGCCCGGCAAAGGGTCTTCGCGGGCCCTTCGCAGGCTCTGGGCAGGAGAGGAGTGTCGCCGTACCCTTGGGGGTATGGGGTTGGGAAGATGATTCCCGGACGACCTTCCAGGTCCTGATCCTCGCACCACCCGAAAGCCGACCCTCCCACAGAGGACTCCTTCGCCGAGACACCCATGGCCGGTCAAGAATTCTCCGAACCAGCGGACCGCAAGCGGCAGGTCGCCGATCCCACGGCGACCCCCCAGGCGGCGGAAGAACCACGTCATTCCTGCGATCCGGCCTTCCGGCACGGTGTCGTCGTCGGCTTCGACGGCTCGACCTCCAGTGAGCGGGCCCTCGCCTACGCGATCGGGATGGCCCACCGCTCAGGATCGGGCCTGATCATCGTCCACGTCGCCAACCGGCTGCCCACCACGGTGTGGGCCGGCTGCGAGCCCCCGGTCTTCGTGGACGTGCCCGACCACCGCACCGAAGTGCTCGGCCTGGAGCTGGCCTGCGCGGACTATCTCGCCGAGGTGCCGTGGATCCTCGTCGAGCGCGGCGGCGACATCTGCCACGAGCTGGAGGAGGTCGGCCACGAGTACAGCGCGGACGCGATCGTCGTCGGCTCCACGCACGGCATCGTCGGGCGCATCTTCGGCTCCGTCGCGGGCCGCCTCGCGCGGCGTGCGCAGCGGCCGGTCATCGTCATCCCGTAGCGGAGGGCCGCCGTCGCGGGGCCGGCCGCTGAGGAACAGATAAATCTACTTGTGCGTAGAGGTGCTGGACGCGCCGCTGAAGGGTACATAAAGGTCGCCGGCACACCGCCCTGCCGGCCGGGGGTGACGGCTACCGGTCGATGCGGGCGCGGGTCGGGGTAATGGGCGACCTCGGCCCTTGAAGAACGGCTCCCCGCGTGCTGGTGGCACGCGCGGGGAGCCGTTCACCTCTGTGAGGCCGTATTCAGGCCAGTGGGGACTACTCCACGGTCACGGACTTCGCCAGGTTGCGCGGCTTGTCGATGTCCCGGCCGAGCGCCAGGGCCGTGTGGTAGGCGAGGAGTTGCAGCGGGATGCCCATCAGGATCGGGTCCAGCTCGTTCTCGTTCTTCGGTACGACGATCGTCTCGTCGGCCTTCTCCTGCTCCTGGTGCGCGACCGCGAGGATCTTGCCGCTGCGGGCCTTGATCTCCTCCAGGGCGGCGCGGTTCTTCTCCAGGAGGTCGTCGTCCGGGACGATCGCGACGGTCGGCAGGGCGGGCTCGATGAGGGCGAGCGGGCCGTGCTTCAGCTCGGAGGCGGGGTAGGCCTCGGCGTGGATGTAGGAGACCTCCTTGAGCTTGAGGGAGGCCTCGCGGGCCACGGGGTAGCCGCGCACGCGCCCGATGAAGAGCATCGAGCGGGCCTCGGCGTAGCTCTTGGCGATCTTCTTGATCTCGTCCTCGCGCTTGAGGATCTCCGAGATCTGGCCCGGCAGCTTCCGCAGCCCCTCGATGATCCGCTTGCCGTCGGCGGCCGACAGGTCACGGATGCGGCCCAGGTGCAGGGCGAGCAGGGCGAAGGCGACGGTCGTGTTGGTGAAGCACTTGGTGGAGACCACGCAGACCTCAGGGCCCGCGTGGACGTACACGCCCGCGTCCGCCTCGCGCGCGATGGCGGAGCCGACGACGTTGACCACGCCGAGGACGCGGGCGCCCTTGCGCTTGAGCTCCTGGACGGCGGCGAGGACGTCGTAGGTCTCGCCGGACTGCGAGACGGCGACGTAGAGGGTGTCGGGGTCCACGACCGCGTTGCGGTAGCGGAACTCGCTCGCCGGCTCGGCGTCGGCGGGGATGCGGGCCAGCTCCTCGATCATCTGGGCGCCGATCATGCCGGCGTGGTACGAGGTGCCGCAGCCGAGGATCTTGACGCGGCGCACCTTGCGGGTGTCGTGCGCGTCGAGGTTGAGGCCGCCGAGGTGCACGGTGGAGAAGCGGTCGTCGATGCGGCCGCGCAGGACGCGGTCCACCGCGTCGGGCTGCTCGAAGATCTCCTTGTGCATGTACGTGTCGTGGCCGCCCATGTCGTACGACTCGGCCTCCCACTCCACGGTGGTCGGCGAGGCGGTCGTGCGCGAGCCCTCGGTGGTGTACGTGCGGTAGTCGTCCGCCTTGATGGTGGCCATCTCGCCGTCGTCGAGGGTGATGACCTGGCGGGTGTGGGAGACGAGCGCGGCGACGTCCGAGGCGACGAACATCTCCTTCTCGCCGATGCCGAGGACGACCGGGGAGCCGTTGCGGGCGACGACGATGCGGTCGTTGAAGTCGGCGTGCAGGACGGCGATGCCGTACGTGCCCTCGATGTGCCGCAGGGCCTCGCGGACCTTCTCCTCCAGGGTGTCCGCCTGGGAGCGGGCGATGAGGTGGGTGAGGACCTCGGTGTCCGTCTCGGAGAGGAACTCGACGCCGTCGGCGGTGAGCTTGGCGCGCAGCTCGGAGGCGTTGTCGATGATGCCGTTGTGGACGACGGCGACCTTGTCGTCCTGGGACAGGTGCGGGTGGGCGTTCTCGTCGGAGGGGGCGCCGTGGGTGGCCCAGCGGGTGTGGGCGATGCCGGTCGTGCCCTTGAAGCGGGCCGGGACCCTGGCCTCCAGGTCACGCACGCGGCCCTTGGCCTTCACCGTTTTCAGGCCGGAGGCCTTGGGGCTGGTGACGGCGATGCCCGCGGAGTCGTAGCCGCGGTACTCCAGGCGCTGAAGGCCTTCGAGGAGGAGCGGGGCGACGTCACGCTTGCCGATGTATCCGACGATTCCGCACATAGAGGGTTTCCTAGCCGTAGATGATGCGGCGCAACTGCCGGAGCGTGAGCTCGGGCGGCGCGACCGCGCGGTATCCGAGATCCGCCGAGATCCGTTCGAAGATCGCCGCGTTCAGCAGGCCCTGACCCTGGAGTTCGCGGTGGCGGCGACGGACGAACTCTTCGGTCGTCTCGTCGAAGTAGGCGAGCACGTCCTGGATGACCCGCAGCGCTTCGCCCCGCTGGAGCGGGGTGCTGCGGGTGAGGTGGTCCACCAGTTCGTCGTGCATTCGATGATCCTGGGGGATCTCCACGGCTTTCGCAAGAATCCTGCCCGGAATCGGGCACGTGGGCGCCGGAATGGGCCACAGGGGGCTCACATACGGCGTAGAACGGCCTGCTTGGCCGTGGCGAACTCCTCGTCGGTCAAGATCCCCGACTGGTGCAGCTCGCCCAGTTCGCGCAGGCGGCGCAGCAGGGCGTCGTGGTCGTCGGCCGGGGGTGCGGGGGCGAGGGTCTTGGCGGCGACGGGCGAGGTGTCGGCCGGGGCCGCCGGGGGAGCCGGGGCCAGGGGGTGCGGGAGGCGGGCCTGGACGGCGGCGGCGACCAGGGCCATCAGCGGGTCCTTCTTGAAGCCCCAGAGCTCCACCGCGTTCGGGTCGTACTTCGGCGGGGCCTTGGTCGGGGCGTTCCTCACGGTGAAGCGGAGGCAGCCGTTCTCCAGGCCGACCGAGGGCTGCCACTCCACCGCCACGATGTCGGCGAGCGCCAGGGACCTGGTGCCGGCCGCCGACTTCGCCTCCTCGGTCTTCCAGTTCCACTCCAGGCGCACCTGGTCCCCGTCGAAGCTCGCGGTGCCGTCCCCGGCCGAGACGGAGAGCGGCACGGACGGGCTCGCCATGAGATAGGCCTCGCAGGGGGTGGCCGGCACCTGTTCGATCAGATGGGCGTTGCGCACCTCGTCGACCAGGTACTCCGCGACTCCGTACCGGTCCGGCTCCACGGTGAGCTGATACGGGTCCGAGGCATCCGTGAGCTGCCCGCCCGTCGCCTGGATCAGCGGGTCGGCACCGTCCCGCAGGCGCAGCCGCAACCGCCCCGCCTTCTTGCCCTGTTCGAAGGCGATGCCCGCCAACGCCTCCAGCGGTACGGCCAGTTCACCGAGGGTCTTGCGCAGCAGCGACACGTTCTTGTCGTGGCCGGGCACAAGGCGCAGCATCTCTCCGTCGAAGGTCCAGGTCCCGTCACGCTGGATGATTTCCGCCATGCCGGGATTCTCGCACTGACTCATCGGACAAATGGTCTACACCCCTTGACCCCTTGTGGACCCGGGGTTACCAATGGGGACCGTTCGATTGCGATGCACCACAGTTGCGACACCTTCACTGACACTTCGTCGAAGGGACCCGCTGGTGAGAACGCACAAATCGACCCGACTGCTCGGCTCGCTGCTGCTCGTGGCGGCGGTCGGGATCTCCTCCTTCGCCGCCGCTCCCGCCCCCGAGGCGGCCCGGCCCTCCGTCACCCCGCTCGGCGAGGTGGTGCCCGCCCCCCTGAAGGCGGAGGCGGGCGGCGCCGGATACGAGATCACCGCCAAGACACGCATCCGCGTCGGCGGCGGCAACCCCGAGGAGCGCCGCGTCGGCGAGTACCTCGCCAAGGTGCTGCGGCCCTCCACCGGCTACAAGCTGCCTGTCACCAGCGGCAAGGGCGGCGACGGCATCCGGCTGCGCATCAGCGCCGATCCGGCGAACAAGGCCCTCGGCAGCGAGGGTTACCGGGTCGTCTCGGCGCGCGGCTCCCTCACCATCACCTCCTGGACCGGCGCCGGTCTCTTCCACGGCGTCCAGACGGTCCGGCAGCAACTGCCCGCCGCCGTGGAGAAGAACACGAAGCAGCGCGGCCCCTGGCGGATCGCGGGCGGCACCATCAAGGACATGCCGCGCTACGGCTACCGCTCCACGATGCTCGACGTCTCGCGGCACTTCTTCACCGTCGACCAGGTCAAGCGCTACATCGACCAGGCGTCCCTCTACAAGATGAACAAGCTGCACCTGCACCTCAGCGACGACCAGGGCTGGCGCATCGCCATCGACTCCTGGCCGCGCCTCACGACGTACGGCGGCTCCACGCAGGTCGGCGGCGGCAAGGGCGGCTACTACACGAAGGCCCAGTACAAGGAGATCGTGGCCTACGCCTCCTCGCGGTACATGGAGGTCGTGCCCGAGATAGACATGCCGGGGCACACCAACGCCGCGCTCGCCTCGTACGCCGAGCTGAACTGCGACGGCGTGGCCCCGCCGCTCTACACCGGCACCGCCGTCGGCTTCAGCTCGCTGTGCGTGAAGAAGGACGTCACGTACGACTTCGTGGACGACGTGATCCGCGAGCTGGCCGCCATGACGCCCGGCGAGTACCTCCACATCGGCGGCGACGAGGCGCACTCCACCAGCCACGAGGACTTCGTCGCGTTCATGGACAAGGTGCAGCCGGTGGTCGCCAAGTACGGCAAGAAGGTGATGGGCTGGCACCAGCTCACCGGTGCCAAGCCCGCCGAGGGCGCCGTCGCTCAGTACTGGGGTTACGACAGGACCGGCGCCGCCGAGCGCGAGCAGGTCGTGAACGCCGCGAAGAACGGCACCAAGCTGGTCCTCTCGCCGGCCGACCGCTCCTACCTCGACCACAAGTACACCAAGGACACGCCGCTCGGCCTCTCCTGGGCGGGCCTCGTCGAGGTGGAGCGCTCCTACGACTGGGACCCGGGCACCTACCTCCCGGGCGCGCCCGCCGACGCGATTCTCGGTGTCGAGGCGCCGCTGTGGACGGAGACGCTGTCGACCTCCGCGCACCTCGACTACATGGCGTTCCCGAGGCTGCCCGGGATCGCCGAACTCGGCTGGTCTCCCGCGGCCACGCACGACTGGGACGCGTACAAGACGCGGCTCGCCGCGCAGGGCCCGCGCTGGGACGCGCTCGGCATCGGCTACTACAAGTCACCGCAGGTGCCGTGGCAGCCCGCCGAGTAGGCGTGTCATAGGGACCGTTCGGCCAGAAGCGGGGCTCCCGAGGACCGTCTCGGAAGCCCCGCGGCTCGCGAAGAGCCACGCCCCGCGTCACGCCCCGCCGGTGCTCAGCCCGCGAAACCCAGCTCCCTGGCGATCAGCATCCGCTGCACCTCGCTGGTGCCCTCGCCGATCTCCAGGATCTTGGAGTCGCGCCACATCCTGGCCACCGGGTACTCGTTCATGAAGCCGTAGCCGCCGTGGATCTGCGTGGCCTCTCGCGCGTTGTCCACGGCCACCGTCGAGGAGTAGAGCTTGGCGATCGCCGCCTCCTTCTTGAACGGCTCCCCGGCGACCATGCGCGAGGCCGCGTCGTACCACCCGACGCGGGCCATGTGCGCCCGCATCTCCATGTCGGCGAGCTTGAACTGGATGGCCTGGTTCGCCCCGATCGGCCTGCCGAAGGCGTGCCGCTCCCTGGCGTACTTCACGGACTCGTCCACGCAGCCCTGGGCGAGCCCGGTGGCGAGCGCGGAGATCGCCACGCGGCCCTCGTCGAGGATGCGCAGGAACTGCGCGTACCCCCGGCCCTCCTCGCCGACCAGGTTCGCGGCGGGGACGCGGACGTCGGAGAAGGACAGCTCACGCGTGTCCGAGGCGTTCCACCCGACCTTCGAGTACGGCGCCGCGACCGTGAAGCCCGGTGTCCCGGACGGCACGATGATCGAGGAGATCAGGGGGCGGCCGTCGTCCTTGCGGCCCGTGACGGCGGTGACCGTGACCAGGCCCGTGATGTCCGTACCGGAGTTGGTGATGAAGCACTTCGAGCCGTTGATCACCCATTCGTCGCCGTCCCGCACGGCCGTCGTGCGGGTGCCGCCGGCGTCCGAGCCGCCGTCCGGCTCGGTGAGGCCGAAGGCGCCGAGGATCTCGCCCGAGCACATGCGCGGCAGCCACTGCCGCTTCTGCTCCTCCGTGCCGAACAGGTGCAGCGGCATGGCGCCGAGCGAGACGCCTGCCTCCAGGGTGATCGCGACGGAGGAGTCGACGCGGGCGAGCTCCTCCAGGGCGATGCCGAGCGCGAAATAGTCCCCGCCCATCCCGCCGTACTCCTCGGGGAAGGGCAGGCCGAACAGGCCCATGCGGCCCATCTCGCGGACGATCTCGTAGGGGAACTCGTGCCGTTCGTAGAAGTCGCCGATCTTCGGGGCGACGACGTCGTGGGCGAACGCCTCGACGGTGCGGCGGAGTTCCTCGAGCTCAGGGCTCAGACGGTGGTCCATCGTTAACTCACTGCTCCTGGTGGGTCAGGGCGCGGACGGTACGGGACGGGCTCGGCCGGCCCAACTGGCCGGCCATCCAGGCGCTGGTGGCGCTGAGACGGCCCAGGTCGACGCCGGTCTCGATGCCGAGTCCCCGCAGCATCCAGACGAGGTCTTCGGTGGCGAGGTTTCCGGTGGCGCTCTTCGCGTACGGACAGCCGCCGAGGCCGCCCGCGGAGGCGTCCACCGTGGTCACGCCGTGCCGCAGCGCCGCCAGGGTGTTGGCGAGCGCCTGGCCGTACGTGTCGTGGAAGTGGACGCCGACGCGGTCCGTGGGGACCCCTGCCTCGTTCAACGCGGTGAGCAGGGCGGTGACATGGCCCGGCGTGGCCACGCCGATGGTGTCGCCGAGGCTCAGCTCGTCGCAGCCCAGGTCGAGCAGGGCCCGGCAGACCCGGACGACCTGGCCGATCTCGACCGGGCCCTCCCAGGGGTCGCCGAAGCACATCGAGAGATAGCCGCGGACGTGCATGTCCCGTTCCTTGGCGCGGGAGACCACCGGGGCGAACATCGCGAGGGCCTCGTCCACCGTGCGGTTGAGGTTGGCCTTGGCGAAGGACTCGGTGGCGCTGGCGAAGACGGCCACGCGGTCCGCGCCGAGGGCGGTGGCGCGCTCCAGGCCGCGTTCGTTCGGCACGAGGACCGGGAGGTGGATGCCCCGGGGGTCACCCCTGAGGTCGTCCAGGAGCGGGAACAGCCGCTCGGCGTCGGCCAGTTGGGGCACCCACTTGGGGTGTACGAAGCTGGTCGCCTCGATGGTGGTCAGGCCCGCGTCGGCCAGGCGGTGGACGAACTCCGCCTTGACCTCCGTGGGGACGACCGCCTGCTCGTTCTGAAGGCCGTCGCGCGCGCCGACCTCGTGGATGCGCACCCGGGCCGGCAGCCCGTCGGCCGGAACGGTCATGGGCAGCCCTGCGGCGCTCATAGTGCCTCCTCGGGGGTGGTGGCGGGTGCCTCGTCCGGCTCGACCACGGCGAGGACCTGATCCATGGCGACCGTCGACCCCGGGGTGACGTCCAGCTCGGTGACGGTGCCCGCGTGCGGGGCGGAGATGACGTGCTCCATCTTCATCGCCTCGACCACGAGGAGGCTCTGCCCGGCGCTCACCCGGTCGCCGGTGGTCACCTTCACGACCGTGACGGTGCCCGGCATGGGTGCGGTGAGCGCGTCGGCCCCCGCGTGCGCTGCGCCGGTCAGGCTCGCCTCGACGGGGTCGTGGTCCCGCACCTGCCAGGCGTCCCCTTCCCGGCCGAGCCAGTCACCCGCGCGGTGGAACGTGTGCCGGGTGCCGTCCACGGTGACCGAGACGCGGTCGGGCGTGACGGTGCGGACGCCGCTGCCGAGCCGGTGCTCCACGGGGTCCTGGCCGGCCACCCGCAGCCAGTGGGTGACGGGTTTCGGGGTGCCGCCGAGGCGCCAGCCGCTGGGCACCGAGAAGGGGTCCGTCCAGCCGTCACCCGAAGGTGCCAGTGCCGCTTCGCGCACGGCCGCCGCCGCCTCGTACACCTCCTCGGGCACGCCCTGCGGGACCAGGGAGTCCGCTTCGCGCTCGACGAGGCCGGTGTCGAGGTCGCCCGCGACCACCGCGGGGTGGGCGAGGAGCCTGCGCAGGAAGCCCGCGTTGGTCGGGACGCCGAGGGTGACCGTCTCGGCGAGGGCGGCGCGCAGCTTGCGCAGGGCCGTCGCCCGGTCGGGGCCGTAGGCGATGACCTTGGAGAGCATCGGGTCGTAGAGACTGCCGACCTCGGTGCCCTCGCTCAACCCGGAGTCGGTGCGCACGCCCTCGCCCTGCGGCTCGTGCAGGGAGAGGACCGTGCCGCCGGAGGGCAAAAACCCGCGGGCCCCCGCTTTGACGGACACGGTCTCGGCGCAGACACGGGCCTCTATGGCGTGCCCGGTGAGGGTGATGTCGTCCTGTGCGAACGGCAGTTGCTCGCCCGCGGCCACCCGGAGCTGCCACTCCACCAGATCGATCCCGGTGATCAGCTCGGTGACGGGGTGCTCCACCTGGAGGCGGGTGTTCATCTCCATGAAGTAGTACGAGGACGGGTCCTTGCCGGGGACGATGAACTCCACCGTGCCCGCGCCCGAGTACCCGCAGGAGCGGGCGGCCTGGACCGCCGCCTCGCCCATCGCCGCGCGCGTGGCCTCGTCCAGGAGGACGCTGGGCGCCTCCTCGATGATCTTCTGGTGGCGGCGCTGGAGCGAGCACTCGCGCTCGCCCAGGTGGATCACGTTCCCCCGGCCGTCCGCGAGGACCTGGATCTCGATGTGCCGGGGGCGGTCGATCCACCGCTCCACAAGGAGTGTGTCGTCGCCGAAGGAGGCGCGGGCCTCGCGCCGGGCCGCCGCGATCTCGTCGGCGAGCAGGGCCTCGTCCCGCACCAGGCGCATGCCCTTGCCGCCGCCGCCCGCGCTCGGCTTGAGCAGCACCGGGGTGCCGATCTCGCGGGCCGCCGCAGCCAGTTCGGCATCGGTCAGGCCGCTCCCGGAGGAGCCGGGGACGACAGGCACACCGGCCGCCCGCACCGTCTCCTTGGCGCGGATCTTGTCGCCCATCAGCTCGATCGCCGAGGCGGGCGGGCCGATGAAGGCGAGCCCCGCGTCGGCGCACGCCCGCGCGAACGCGGCGTTCTCCGCGAGGAACCCATAGCCCGGGTGCACCGCCTGGGCGCCGGAGCTCGCCGCGGCCCTCAGGATGCGCTCGATCGACAGATAGCTCTCGGTCGCCGGTGCCGGGCCGATCCGTACGGCCGTGTCCGCCTCGCGCACATGGCGGGCGTCCGCGTCCGCGTCGCTGAAGACGGCGACCGAGCGGACGCCGAGCGTCCGCAGGGTGCGGATGACGCGGACCGCGATCTCGCCGCGGTTGGCGACGAGCACCGTGTCGAACATGTTCCCTCTCCCCGGGGTGGTCCCCTGCGAGACCGCGCTGGTCTCCGGCCGGAAGTCGCTCATCGTCCGCCCCTCACATCCGGAAGACGCCGAAGCCGGGCTCGCCCAGCGGTGCCCCGGCGCACGCGGTCAGGGCGAGGCCGAGGACCTGCCGGGTCTCCAGCGGGTCGATCACGCCGTCGTCCCAGAGCCTGGCCGTGGCGTAGTAGGCATTGCCCTGCTGTTCGTACTGCGTGCGGATCGGGTCCTTGAAGGCCTCTTCGTCCTCGGCCGCCCACTGCTCGCCGCGGGCCTCCAGCTGGTCGCGCTTGACCGTGGCGAGGACGGACGCGGCCTGCTCGCCGCCCATCACGGAGATCTTGGCGTTCGGCCACATCCACAGGAAGCGGGGGCTGTAGGCCCGGCCGCACATGGAGTAGTTGCCCGCGCCGTACGAACCGCCGACCACGACCGTCAGCTTCGGCACGCGCGTGCACGCGACGGCGGTCACCATCTTCGCGCCGTGCTTGGCGATGCCGCCCGCCTCATAGTCCCTGCCGACCATGAAGCCGGAGATGTTCTGGAGGAAGACCAGGGGGATGCCGCGCTGGTCGCAGAGCTCGATGAAGTGGGCGCCCTTCTGGGCGGACTCCGAGAACAGGATGCCGTTGTTCGCGACGATGCCGACCGGGTGGCCGTGGATGTGCGCGAAGCCGGTGATCAGCGTCGTGCCGTACTCCGCCTTGAACTCGGCGAAGCGGGAGCCGTCGACCACGCGCGCGATGACCTCGCGTACGTCATAGGGGGTGCGGGAGTCCGTCGGCACCGCGCCGTACAACCCCAGGGGGTCGACCTTGGGCTCCTCCACCGGCTGCACCGGCCACGGCAGCGCGCCGCGCTCGGGGAGGGTGGAGACGATGGTGCGCACGATCCGCAGGGCGTGCGCGTCGTCCTCGGCGAGGTGGTCGGTCACCCCGGAGGTGCGCGAGTGGACCGCGCCGCCGCCCAGCTCCTCGGCCGTCACGACCTCGCCGGTGGCGGCCTTCACCAGCGGCGGGCCGCCGAGGAAGATCGTGCCCTGCTCGCGCACGATCACCGCCTCGTCGCTCATCGCCGGGACATACGCCCCGCCCGCCGTGCAGGAGCCGAGGACCGCGGCGATCTGCGGGATGCCGGCGCCCGACATGCGCGCCTGGTTGTAGAAGATCCGGCCGAAGTGCTCGCGGTCGGGGAAGACGTCGTCCTGCATGGGCAGGAAGGCGCCGCCCGAGTCGACCAGATAGAGGCACGGGAGGCGGTTCTCCAGGGCCACCTCCTGGGCGCGCAGGTGCTTCTTGACCGTCATGGGGTAATACGTGCCGCCCTTGACGGTGGCGTCATTGGCGACGATCACGCACTCGCGGCCCGAGACCCTGCCGATCCCCGCGATGACACCGGCCGCCGGGGCATCCCCGCCGTACAACCCCTCCGCCGCCAGTGGTGCCAGCTCAAGGAAGGGCGAGCCCGGGTCGAGGAGCGTGTCCACGCGGTCCCTGGGCAGCAGCTTTCCGCGCGCCACATGGCGGGCCCTGGCCCGCTCGCCGCCGCCGAGCCTGGCCGCCGCGAGCCTGGCCCGCAGTTCGTCGACGAGGGCGGTGTGCGCCGCCTCGTTCGCCCGCCATGCCTCCGACGCGGGATCAGCCGCGGTCGTCAGCACTGGTGCCTGCCGCATCAGTCGAGCCCCCTTGCCCGGTTAATGAGCGTTAACGCGTTCGCTCCAGGTTAACGAGCGCTAACCGTCGTGTCTAGAATCAATTCCATGGCCACGAGAACCGACGCCCCCACCCGCCGCGAGCAGATCCTCAGGGAGGCCGCCCGGCTCTTCGCCGAGCGCGGCTTCCACGGCGTCGGCGTCGACGAGATAGGCGCCGCCGTGGGCATCAGCGGCCCCGGCCTCTACCGGCACTTCGCGGGCAAGGACGCGATGCTCGCCGAGCTGCTCGTCGGCATCAGCGGGCAGCTCCTGACGGGCGGCAAGCGGTGCGTGAGCGACACGGACGGCTCCTCGGAGCGGGTTCTCGACGCGCTGATCGAGAGGCACATCGACTTCGCCCTCGACGACCGCTCCCTGATCACGCTGCACGACCGCGAGCTCGACCGCCTGCGCGACAGCGACCGCAAGCTGGTCCGCCAGCTCCAGCGGCAGTACGTGGAGATCTGGGTCGACGTGGTGCGCAAGGTCTATCCGGGCCTCGCCGAGAACGCCGCCCGGGTCTCGGTGCACGCCGTCTTCGGCCTGCTGAACTCCACACCGCACCTGAGCCGCCGCGACGCGCTGCCGAGCCGCGAGGGCATGGCGGGGCTGCTGCACCGCCTGGCGCGCGGGGCGTTCGAGGCGGCGGCCGAGTGACGTGCGTCTCTGGACGCTCTGGTGACCGCCGGGTAACCTGCCTCTGAGCAAGCGCTTAGTCGATGTAGGCAGAGATGCAGGCAGAAGGAGTACTCCGTGCGCCGTACCGTTTTCGATGAGGACCACGAGGCGTTCCGGGAGACCCTGCGCGCCTTCATCGAGGCCGAGGTCGTCCCGGTCCACGAGGAGTGGTTCGCCGCCGGTCAGGTGCCGCGCGAGTTCTACTACAAGCTCGCCGAGCTGGGCCTCTTCGGCATCAACGTCCCCGAGGAGTTCGGCGGCGCCGGCCTGGACACCCACAAGTTCGAGGCCATCCAGTACGAGGAGACCGCCCGCGCGGGCGTCTCCTTCGGCGGCTCCGGCGTGCACGTGCTGCTCGCCCTGCCCTACATCAAGGCGCTCGCCACCGACGAGCAGAAGAAGCGCTACCTGGAGAAGTTCGTCTCCGCCGAGGAGATGTGGGCCCTGGCGATGACCGAGCCGGGCACCGGCTCCGACCTGGCGGGCATGAAGAGCACCGCCAAGCTCTCCGAGGACGGCACGCACTACGTCCTGAACGGCTCCAAGACGTTCATCACCGGCGGCGTCCACGCCGACCGCGTGATCGTCTGCGCCCGCACCTCCGCGCCCACCGCCGAGGACCGCCGCTTCGGCATCTCCCTCTTCGCCGTCGACACCAAGTCCGAGGGCTACTCCATCGGCCGCAAGCTCGACAAGCTCGGCCTGAAGACCTCCGACACCGCCGAGCTGGCCTTCGTCGACGTCAAGGTCCCCGTCGAGGACCTCCTCGGCGAGGAGAACAAGGGCTTCCACTACCTCGGCAGCAACCTGCCCTCCGAGCGCTGGGGCATCGCCTACGGCGCCTACGCGCAGGCCAAGGCCGCCGTCCGGTTCGCCAAGGAGTACGTCCAGGACCGTACGGTCTTCGGCAAGACGGTCGCCTCCTTCCAGAACACCAAGTTCGAGCTGGCCGCCTGCCAGGCCGAGGTGGACGCCGCAGAGGCCGTCGTCGACCGCGCACTCGAAGCCCTGGACGCGGGCGAGCTGACCGCCGCCGAGGCCGCCTCCGCGAAGCTGTTCACCACCGAGGTCGCCCACCGCGTCATCGACAAGTGCCTCCAGCTCCACGGCGGCTACGGCTTCATGAACGAGTACCCCATCGCCCGCCTGTACGCGGACAACCGCGTCAACCGCATCTACGGCGGCACCAGCGAGGTCATGAAGATGATCATCGCCAAGAACATGGGCCTGTAGAACCACGTTCATGAACCAGGCACTCCAAGCCCTCCTCGATCTCCTCGACCTGGAGCAGATCGAGGAGGACATCTTCCGGGGCGAGAGCCGCTCGGCGCTCGTGCCCCGCGTCTTCGGCGGCCAGGTCGCCGCACAGGCCCTGGTGGCCGCCGGACGCACCGTCCCGGGCGGCCTTCCCCCAGCTCTCGGCTCCGCCCGAGCAGGGGAGACCCCGAGCGCCCACTCCCTGCACGCGTACTTCCTGCGTCCGGGGGACCCTGGCGCGCCCATCGTCTACACCGTCGACCGCATCCGCGACGGCCGCTCCTTCACCACGCGCCGCGTCGTCGCCGTCCAGCACGGGCAGCCGATCTTCCACCTCTCCGCGTCCTTCCAGACGTACGAGGAGGGCCTGGAGCACCAGGCGGTGATGCCGGACGCGCCGGACCCGGAGACGCTGCCCACGGCCGCCGAGATGCTGCCGCGCCACCTGCCGCCGGACGTCGCCGAGCGGCTCGTCGAGGCCCGCGCGGCCGTCGACCTGCGCTACGCCGACGTGCCGCCCTGGGGCACCGTCGGACAGCCGCGCGAGCCGCGCTCCCAGGTGTGGTTCAGGGCCAACGGCAAACTCGACGACGACTCCCTGCTGCACGTCTGTCTCGCCACGTACGTCTCCGACATGACGCTGCTCGACTCGGTGCTCCTCGCGCACGGCAGGGGCGGCTGGGCGGTCGGTGACGTCGTCGGCGCCTCGCTCGACCACGCCATGTGGTTCCACCGCCCCTTCCGCGCCGACGAATGGCTCCTGTACGACCAGGAGTCGCCGTCGGCCTCCGGCGGGCGCGGCCTCGGCCAGGCGCGGATCTGGACGCAGGACGGACGGCTCGCCGTGACGGTCATCCAGGAAGGCGTGGTCCGCGTCCCGCGCTGACAGGGCTCTACGGAGCACCCTGTTTCGCGTTCCCCGTTGATCGGACATACCGTCCGATGCATGAGTGAGCCGACGCGGAGCAAGCCGCGCGAGGGCGGCGGCGAGAGCACCACCACGGTCGTCGTCGCCGCCGTCGCCAACCTGGGGATCGCGCTCGCCAAGGCCGTCGCGGGCGTCATCAGCGGCTCCAGCGCCATGCTCTCCGAAGCGGCGCACTCCGTCGCCGACACCGTCACCGAGCTGATGCTGCTGGTCTCCCTGAAGGCGAGCGACCGGCCCGCCGACGAGGAACACCCCCTCGGCTACGGAGGGGCCCGCTACATCTGGGCGCTGCTCGCCTCCGTCGCCACCTTCGTGGGCGGCGGCGTCTTCGCCATGTACGACGGCGTCCACACCCTGACGCACCGCGAGGACCCGGGCGACCCGCTCATCTCGTACCTCGTGCTCGCCGTCGCCTTCATCCTGGAGGGCTACTCGCTGCGGACCGGCCTCAAGCAGGCCCGCGGCGAGGCCGACCGCCTCGGGGTGCGGCTCAAGCGCTATCTGCGCCGCACGCCGGACACCGCGGTCAAGGCCGTCGTGATGGAGGACTCGGCGGCGCTCGCGGGCCTCCTGCTCGCCGCGGCCGGGCTGTTCGCCGGGCAGCTCACCGGCTCCGGCGTCTGGGACGGCGTCGCCTCGCTCTGCATCGGCGTCCTGCTCGTGTACGTGGCCTGGGTCCTCGGCCACGCCAACTCCGAGCTGCTCATCGGGCGGCCGCTGCCCGCGGAGATGCGGGCGGCGGTCCGCGCCGAACTCCTCGCCGACCCGCACGTGATGGACGTCATCGAGCTGACCACGCTCCTCCAGGGCCCCGATGAGGCCCTGGTCGCCGCCAAGGTGGACTTCCGGGACATGTACTCGGCCGCGGACATCGAGCGGGCCTGCGACTCCATGGCGCGCCGCGTCCGTGAGCGCTTCCCCGCGGTCCGGCGCGTGTACCTGGACCCGACGCCGGGCCCGGCTCAGGAGCCGCCGGAGAGCCCCGCCGCGTCGAGCAGGTAGGCCGTCATCGGGTCGTAGTGCCGGGGGCTCGTCACGTGGTCGTCCAGCGGGACCGTGACCTGCACCGTGCCCTCGGCCTCGCCGATGAACAGCGCGGGGTCGTTGCAGTCCGCGTAACCGACCGAGTCAAGGCCGCGCTGGCCCGCCCGGCCCGCCCAGCCGTGGTCGGCGACGACCAGGCCGGGCTGCGGACGGCCCTCGCGCTCCAGGCCGTCCAGGATCGCGTTCATCGGCTCGGGGGAGTGGGTGTGCCACAGCGTCGCGCCGCGCTCAAGGACCGCGACGTCCGCGAACTGGAAGACCATGCCCTCGTCGGCCATGAGGCCTTCGGGGATCACCACGATCTCGCAGCCCGCCGCGCGCAGGGCGGCGGCCGTGGCGCGGTGCACGTCGAGCAGGCCGCCGGGGTGGCCGGTGGCGAAGAGGACGCTCTCCTTGGCCTCGGCGGCCTTGCGCAGCCGGGCGGCCATGCGCTCCAGGGCGGCGACCGTCAGCTCCGGGTCGATGGTGTCCTGGCCGAACCGGTACTCCGGGTCGTCGATGACGCCGCAGCGCTCGGCCATCACCGCGAGGACGTCCTGCTCGTCGGTCCAGCGCTCTTCGAGTTCCAGACCGAGCCAGTAGTGGCGGTCGCCGTTCGCGAGCTTCCGGTAGTGGCTGAGGTTGTTGTCACGTGGCGTGGCGACGTCTCCCGCGATGCGGGTGCGGACGAGGTGCTCTATAAGCGCGGCGCGGCTGGGTATCGGCATGCCCTCCATTGTGCCGTCGGTCAGTTGTCGCGCAGGGGGCGTCCCGAAGCACGGACACCGGGCGCGCGCCGCGCGGCGGGGCCGCACGTACCGCTCACCGGGCCCGGTTCAGCGCGAACCACAGCTCCATGCGTACGTCGGGGTCGTCCAGGTCCGCCTCCAGAAGTGCCGCGCAGCGGCTGATC
This sequence comes from Streptomyces sp. NPDC046335, assembly GCF_055587985.1. NCBI lineage: Bacteria > Bacillati > Actinomycetota > Actinomycetes > Kitasatosporales > Streptomycetaceae > Streptomyces > Streptomyces sp. NPDC046335. The sequence goes on from NZ_JBVJFF010000001.1 coordinate 272,483, forward strand.
CGCTGCCGGACCGTGTTCCTGTGCACCTCCAGGGCCACCGCCGTGCGGTCCCAGTTGCCGTGCAGGGAGAGCCAGGTGCGCAGGGTCAGGGTCAGGGACTCGTTGCCGGCGATCGGGGCGAGCAGCACGCGCGCGTGGGCGTCGGCCTCCGCGGGGGCGACCAGGGCGGCGATGCCGTTCGCGTGGTGGCGTACGAGGGGGCGGCGGGTGGCCTCCGCGCGGCGCAGGGCGCGGGCGGCCTGGGCGTCGGCGGCGCCGAGCCCGGCGGGCGGGGCCGCGGCGGAGACACCGAGCACCCAGCCGTCGACGGGCGCGGGCCCGCGGTCGGCGGACACGAGTAGACGCACCGCCCCGCCGGGACCGCCCGGATCCACGAGAGCGGTCCCGACCGCCGCGGCAAGCGCGGAGACACCAAGGGAAACGTGCCCTGCGCCGGCCTCGGCCCCAGTCGTCCCCGTCCCGGCACCCGCGTGCGCCACGCGCGCGTGGATCACCGTCCAGGGGCCGTCGCCCAGGAGTGGTGCCGTCTCCTCCGGTGAGGCTCCGAGGAGCAGGCGTACGAGGGCCGTCGAGCGGGCGGACTCGGATGCCCCCTGGTGCTCCCCGGTGAGCAGGGAGAGCAGGACGACCGCCGCCCCCGCGATGGTGTGGTCCCCGGGCTCGCGGCGCTCCGTGGCGGTGGCGAGGGCGAAGCCGCGGCCGCCACCGAGCGCGTAGGCGGCGAGGTGGACGCCCCCGGCCGTGTCGGCGGCGGACGCGGGGGCCGTCGGAGCGCCCCGCCGCACGACCCCGGTCAGCTCCCGCAGCGCCTCGTGCGCCGCGTCCGGCGTCCGCCCCGCCGACTGGAGCTCGGTGCCGTCGGGCCCGTACAGCGCGGCGAGCCCGCCGAGCCGTGCCGCGAGCTGGCGCAGGACCGCGGAGACCGGGTCGGGCCGCGCCGCCGCCGTCGCGAGGCCCTGCTGCGCCTGCGTGACCCGGCGCAGCTCGGCGTGGCGGGCCTCGGCCATCAGGCGCCACACCGCGCGCGCGACGCCGCTGAACGTGGTGCGCGGCGGCACTTCGACGAGCGGCAGCCCGTGCCGTTCGCAGGCCTCCACCAGGGCGTGCGGCACCGTGTCGTGGACCGGCGCAACGCCGAAGCCGAGGGCCGCGCCGCCCGCGGCGACGATGCGGGACACGTACGCGTCGAGGGAGCCGTCCGGGGCCGCCGGGTCGGCGATGTGCACGCCCGCGGTCAGGAGCAGCTCACCCCCGAGCAGGTACGGGTAGGGGTCCGTCATCTCCGAGGTGTGTACCCACTGCACGGCCGTGCCCGCCGCCCGCGCGTCGGGACCCGCGATCTGCCGCAGCCCCAGGTCGTCGCGGGCCAGGAGGGCGGCGAGCGGGACCGGCGGGGTCGGGGGAGCGGCGGGGCCCGACGGGGCGGCGTGCGCTGCGGAGTCGGCCATGGTGGACGTTCCATCCATCTCGATCGCGGGGAGTGGAGGAAACGTACACTTCAGCGTTGCTTTCCGGCCACCTAAGGTCGTGCCGACCACAGGCCGCGGGTACGGGCGGATGTCCCCGCGGCCGGTCCTCACCCCCATCTGCACGACACGCCACCGAGGTGCGCGAAGGAGGCCCCCATATGGCCGTCGACTACACAGTGATCGTCGTCTATCTCGCCGGGATGCTGGCCATGGGCTGGTGGGGCATGCGCCGCGCCAAGTCCAAGAGCGAGTTCCTCGTCGCCGGGCGCCGCCTCGGGCCGTGGATGTACTCCGGGACCATGGCCGCCATCGTCCTCGGCGGCGCCTCCACCATCGGCGGCGTCGGCCTCGGCTACCAGTACGGCCTCTCCGGCGCCTGGATGGTCTTCACCATCGGCCTGGGGCTGCTCGCGCTGAGCGTGTTCTTCTCGGCCCGCATCGCCCGCCTGAAGGTCTACACCGTCTCCGAGATGCTCGACCTGCGCTACGGAGGGCGCGCGGGCGTCATCTCCGGAGTGGTCATGTGGGCGTACACGCTGATGCTCGCGGTCACCTCGACCATCGCGTACGCCACGATCTTCGACGTCATCTTCGACATGAACCGCACGATCGCGATCATCCTCGGCGGCTCGATCGTCGTCGCGTACTCCACGCTCGGCGGCATGTGGTCCATCACGCTCACCGACATGGTGCAGTTCGTGGTGAAGACCATCGGCGTGCTGCTCCTGCTGCTGCCCATCGCCGTCGTCAAGGCGGGCGGCTTCAGCGAGATGAAGGCGAAGCTGCCCACCGAGTACTTCGACCCGCTGGGCATCGGCGGCGAGACGATCTTCACGTACGTGCTGATCTACACCTTCGGGATGCTCATCGGGCAGGACATCTGGCAGCGCGTCTTCACCGCCCGGAGTGACAAGGTCGCCCGCTACGGAGGGACTGTCGCCGGCACGTACTGCCTGGTCTACGCCGTCGCGGGCGCCGTCATCGGTACGGCGGCCAAGGTCATGTACCCCAAGCTCCCGAGCGCCGACGCCGCGTTCGCGACCATCGTCAAGGACGAACTGCCCATGGGCGTACGGGGCCTCGTCCTCGCCGCGGCGCTCGCCGCCGTGATGTCGACGTCCTCCGGCGCACTCATCGCCTGCGCGACCGTCGCCAACAACGACATCTGGTCGCGGCTGCGGGGCGTCGTGAAGGCCGGCTCCGACGACACGGCGCATGACGAGGCGCATGACAAGAGGCACGACAAGGCGCATGACGAGGTCAGGGGCAACCGTGTCTTCATCCTCGCCATGGGCGTCGCCGTGATCCTCATCGCCATCGCGCTCAACGACGTCGTCCAGGCCCTGACCGTCGCCTATAACCTGCTCGTCGCCGGCCTGCTCGTGCCGATCCTCGGCGGACTGCTGTGGCGGCGCGGCACGGCGGCGGGCGCGCTCGCGGCCGTGACCACCGGCGGTCTGTCCGTCATCGGTCTCATGTGGGCGTACGGCATCCTCGCCAACGAGCCCGTGTACTACGGGCTGTTGATTTCCCTCGCCGTGTACGTCGCCGTCTCCCTCGCCACCAGGCCCACCGACGCCGTGGTCCTCGCCGCCTGGCGCGAACGCCTGGCCGGGCGGGGCGCGGAGCCGGAGGCGGACGCTCCGGTGACCGTCTAGATCTTCGCGCGGCCCGATGTCAGTGGGCCGCGCGACACTTGAAACGCAGCACTCGCGGCGTGCCCGCACCCGCACCGCACACCGCACTCGCACCAGCAGGAGGAAAACCGACCATGAGCAGCGCCGAGACCCCGACGACCCCCCGCGGCCCCGTCGACTCGTCCCGCATCCCCCGGTACGCGGGACCGGCGACGTATGCGCGGCTGCCCCGCCTCGACGAGGTCGGCGGCAGGACGGACGTCGCGGTGGTCGGCGTGCCCTTCGACTCCGGCGTCTCCTACCGCCCGGGCGCCCGCTTCGGCGGCAACGCGATCCGCGAGGCCTCCCGCCTCCTGCGGCCCTACAACCCCGCGCAGGACGCCTCGCCCTTCGCGCTCGCCCAGGTCGCCGACGCGGGCGACATAGCCGCGAACCCGTTCAACATCAACGAAGCGGTGGAGACGATCGAGGCCGCCGCCGACGAGCTGCTCGGCTCCGGCGCCCGCATGATGACCCTCGGCGGCGACCACACCATCGCCCTGCCGCTGCTCCGCTCGGTCGCCAAGAAGCACGGCCCGGTCGCCCTGCTGCACTTCGACGCGCACCTGGACACCTGGGACACGTACTTCGGCGCGGAGTACACCCACGGCACGCCGTTCCGCAGGGCCGTCGAGGAGGGCATCCTCGACACGGAGGCGCTCTCCCACGTCGGCACGCGCGGCCCGCTGTACGGCAAGAAGGACCTCACCGACGACGAAAAGATGGGCTTCGGCATCGTCACCTCGGCGGACATCTACCGCCGCGGCGCGGACGAGGTCGCCGACCAGCTCCGCCAGCGCATCGGCGACCGCCCGCTGTACATCTCGATCGACATCGACTGCCTGGACCCGGCCCACGCCCCCGGCACCGGCACCCCGGAGGCGGGTGGCATGACGTCGCGCGAGCTCCTGGAGATCCTGCGCGGCCTCGCCTCCTGCAACCTCGTCTCGGCCGACGTCGTCGAGGTCGCGCCGGCCTACGACCACGCGGAGATCACGGCCGTCGCCGCCTCCCACACCGCGTACGAGCTGACGACGATCATGTCCCGCCAGATCGCGGAGGCCCGCCAGATCACTGAGAGGAGCGCGGCCAAGTGACGCATGACCACGACGTTGTCCTGCGGCCCACCGACGCGCAGACGGAGGCGGCCCTGAACCCGCCTGCGGGGCGCACCGGCGGCGACCTCGTCGTGGAGACCCTCCACGGCCTCGGCGCGACGACGGTCTTCGGCCTGCCGGGCCAGCACGCCCTCGGCATGTTCGACGCCCTGCGCCGCTCCTCGCTCTCGTACGTGGGGCTGCGCGTCGAGAACAACACGGGCTTCGCGGCGGACGCGTACGGCAGGATCACGGGCGAGGTCGCCCCGCTGCTGCTCTCCACCGGCCCCGGCGCGCTCACGTCACTGGCCGCGCTCCAGGAGGCGGCGGCGGGCTCCTCACCGGTCCTCGCGATCGGCAGCCAGGTCCCGGTCGCCGGACTCGGCGGCGGCCGCCACGGCTATCTGCACGAGCTCCGCGACCAGCAGGCGTCCTTCCGTGACGTCGTGAAATCCGTCCACACGGTCCGCACGGCCTCGCAGATCCCCTCCGCGATCGCGGCGGCCTGGGAGTCGGCGCTCACAGCGCCGCACGGCCCGGTCTGGGTGGAGATCCCGCAGGACGTGCTGCTCGCCGAGACGATGCTGCCGGTCGTGACGGCGATGGACGCGACCCCGGAGGAGGTCGTGCCGCGCCCCGAGCTGACCGCGGTCGCGGCCGACCTGCTGTCCCGGGCCGAGCGCCCGGCGATCATCGCGGGCGGCGGCGTGGTGCGCTCCGACGCGAGCGGCAAGCTGCTTGCCCTCGCGGAGCTGGTGAACGCGCCCGTGGTCACGACGTTCGGCGGCAAGGGTGCCTTCCCCTGGGAGCACCCGCTGTCGCTCCAGTCCTGGCTGGAGGACCGGTACACCACGGACTTCCTGGAGGACGCGGACGTCCTCCTGGTGGTCGGTTCGGGCCTCGGCGAGCTGTCCTCGAACTACCACACGTTCGCCCCGCGCGGCCGGGTCATCCAGATCGAGGCGGACGCGGGCAAGCTGGAGTCCAACCACCCGGCGCTCGGCATCCACGCGGACGCGCGGCTCGCGCTCTCCGCGCTCCTGGAGACGATCGAGTCACCCCGGGAGGACGCGTCGGCGCCCGAGCGGGTGCGGGCCGTGCTCGATCGCGTCCGCGAGCGGATAGCCGCCCAGGACCTCACCCTGGAGCAGCAGATCCTGGCCTCCGTGCGCGACGCTCTCCCCGACACGTCACCGTCCTTCTGGGACATGACGATCCTCGCCTACTGGGCGTGGTCCGCGTTCGACGCTCGGCGCCCGAACACCATGCACTCGGCGCAGGGCGCGGGCGGCCTGGGCTACGGCTTCCCGGCCGCCCTCGGCGCGGCCGTCGCGGACCCCTCCTACCCGGTCCTCGCGGTCTCCGGCGACGGCGGCGCGATGTACTCGATAGCGGAGCTGGCCACGGCCAGGCAGTACGACCTGCCCGTGACCTGGCTGATCGTCGACGACGGGGGCTACGGCATCCTGCGCGAGTACATGTCCGACGCGTTCGGCGAGGCGAGCGCCACGGAACTTTCCCGGCCCGACTTCGTCGCCCTCGCGGAATCCTTCGGGGTACCTGGCGTGCGGTCCTCCCCGGAAACACTCCGGACCGACCTGTCAAAGGCACTGGCCGAACCGGGGCCTTCGGTGGTGGTGCTTCCGGCGGTACTGCGGATGTTCGCGCCTACGCATCTCGCGGGGGGCTGATCACCCGGCCGGCGGCTCACCTCATCCGGTGAGCTGTCCGGCCTTGAGCGCTGTGATGAACGAGGACCAGCCCGCCGGGGGGAAGACCAGGGCGGGGCCGTGCGGGGCCTTGGAGTCGCGGACGGGGACCCCCGCCGGGTAGCCGTCCAGAACTTCGATGCAGCTGCCGCCTTCGTTGCCGCTGTACGTCGACTTGCGCCAGCCGGTCAGTAGTACCTCGACGCAGCTGCCGCCTTCGCTGCCGCTGTACGTCGACTTCCGCCAACCGGCGTGTATGCGTTCAGTCATGGTGGCCGTAGTCCTTTGCTGTCGCCAGCATCAGGTGGCTCGCCTCAGTCGGTGAGGTGACCGTCCTTGAGTGCTGTGATGAACGAGGACCAGCCCGCCGGGGGGATGAGCAGGGCGGGGCCTTGCGGGGCCTTGGAGTCGCGGACAGGTATGCCCGCCGGGTAGCTGTCCAGTACCTCGATGCAGCTGCCGCCTTCGTCATTGCTGTAGGAAGACTTCCGCCAGCCTTCGAGCGCTGTTGCGTTCGGGATGGTTCGCTCAGTCATGGTCTTGGTAACCCTTTGCTGTTGCCCGGAGCAGAGTCAATGTCTCTTTACGGGGGAGAGCGTTGGCCAATGCGTAATCGTAGCGGTGTTGCAGTTCCTGGACCACGGATGGGCTGTCGTGGATCTTGCCCATGCGCAGGCCCTCGCCGTACGCCAGGGGCGGTTGGTCCTCGAACCACATCAGCGTGAGCATGTTGTTCATGAGGGGGTGGAGGCCCAACTCGAAGGGCAACACGTGCACCTGGATCCGACGGCTCTCAGCGAGGCCTAAGAGGTGGTCGATTTGCTCCGCCATTACTTGGGGGCCACCAACGACCCGACGGAGCACCGCCTCATCAAGTAACGCCCACACTACGGGCGTCACCGGATCCGCAAGGATCTCCGCGCGCTCCATGCGTGTGACAAGGCGCCCGTCACGCTCCTGTTCACCCACCGGAGGGAACGACGTGCCCAGAACCGCTCGCGCGTACCCCTCCGTCTGGAGGATGCCGGGGACGAACGACAGCGCGAACTCCCGGATCATCGTCGCCTGTTGTTCGAGTTGCAGCGCCGACTGGAAGTACTCCGCCACCGCCGTGTCGTCGTCCGGCAGGAAGCTGCTCAGTACGTTTCCCGTGCCCAGCGCCCTGTCCAGCCTCCGGGCGTCCTCCTTGGAGGGGATGCGTCGGCCCGCCTCGATGTGCGCGATGTGCGAACGGGTCATGAGCGCCATGTCGGCCAGCTCCTGCTGCGTGAGCCCGGCCGCTTCCCGCTGGGCCCTCAGCCATTCCCCATAGATGTTACTCAACGTCAACTCCCGTGTGACAGGCGCTTTGTCACGCGCTACCCCCTGGTGACAGTAGTCCGAGTCGTCTCACTCTGTGAGTGGATCGCTACACAGCGATGCGTAGACCCACCAACTACCGGGAGCAGTAGACGTGTTGTGCCAGATCGCCCGCCTCGCCGAGCCGCTGCTGCGGTTCCTGTGGCCCGCCTCGGGGCGCCATCGCCTCCCAGGGGCGGCGGCCCTCGACGTGGCCGGCGTACCCGACCCGGACCTGTGTGACGTACGCGCGAGCGGACGCCCTCCGCACCGCCCTCTCCCGTACGACACCGTCCTGCGCGGTGAAGACAGCCCCCTCGTCCGGCCCTACCTCGTCGCCCACGAGCGACGCGAGGAGGCCAAGCGGCAGCGCGCCCGACGCCGTGCTCTCTGGCTCGCCGTGCACGGCGTCGACGTGGGGCCCCGCCACATCCACGGCATCGAGGTGGCCGCCGCGTGATCTCCTTCGAGGCATCCTCCCCTGAACCGACGGCCCCCCGGCTGCTCCCCTGGTGCAACCTCGACGGCAACCCCTGCTACCTCATCGGCGACGGAACCGGCCACGTCTCCCGTATCGCCGACAACATCGAATCCGTCCAGCTCGGCATGGCCGACGAAATCCTCGGGCACGCCGACGCCCTGGCCGGTGACCCGACGACCACCGCGCCCCAGCTCCGCTACCTTGCCGCCCGCATGGCCGAGTCCCTGCGAGATGTGACCCGTATCGCCCGCAGCCGCGGGGCCCGCATCCCCGTACCCGCTCGCGATGACGGCGACGGCGGCGACTGCCAGGGGTGATGCGAAGAGGCCGCCGGGATTTTTGGGCCTCGCCGCATTTCGGATAGCCTTCCCCCTTTCGTGCAACCTTCACCGGCACCCGTGAGTCATGCGTGGCGAGCGTGCCGGGAGGTGCGCTTGTACGGGCCCGGGGGGTCCGGTACGGGCCCGAGGGAACGGAAAGACTTCATGACTCACCCGGCATCCGGGATATCCAGGCGCGCCCGCGTGCTCTCGGCGGGCCTCGCCGCCGGAGTGCTCATACCGCTCGGCACGGCCGCGGTCGCCGCACCCGCCACAGCCGCCCCGAGGCCCGCCGCCGCCCCGAGGGTGACCTGTACCTCCGCGCAGACCGGTCTCGCCGCCAAGCTCACCAAGGACATCACCGCGGCCCTGAAGAACCGCAAGGGCACCGTCGCCGTCGGCCTTCGTGACCGGGCCACCGGGACCACCTGCACCCTGCGGGCGACCACCTCGTTCGACTCGGCCAGCGTCGTCAAGGCGACCGTCCTCGCCACGCTCCTGTGGGACGCCCAGAAGAGCGGCCGGGCGCTGTCGTCCCGCGAGAAGAGCCTCGCGACCGCCATGATCACCAAGTCCGACAACGCGGCCACCACCACCCTGTGGCGACAGCTCGGCGCGGCCAAGGTGAAGGGCTTCCTCAGGGCCGCCAAGATGACCCGCACGGTGCCGGGCTCGGGCGGCTACTGGGGGCTCACCCGCATCAACGCCACGGATGAGGAGAAGCTCCTCGCCCTCTTCACCGGCGAGAACACCGTTCTGACCAGCGCCTCTCGCTCGTACGTCCTGAAGCTGATGGGCAAGGTGATCGCCTCGCAGCGCTGGGGCACCCCCGCGGGCGCGCCGTCCGGCGTCTCCATACACGTCAAGAACGGCTGGCTCCAGCGGTCGACCCACGGCTGGCGTGTGCACAGCATCGGCACGTTCAAGGGCGGCGGCCACGACTACACGATGTCCGTGCTCAGCCACGGAAACAGCACCATGAACTACGGCGTCGCCACCATCCAGGGCGTGGCCAAGGCCATCCACAAGGACCTGACGCCGCACGCCCCCGCGGCCCAGCGCTACGCCCCGACGGCCACGCCCAGGGAGGCGCTGGTGACGGCCCCCGCCATCTGACGCGGGCACCGATTTGTTGCGGCGGGATGAAATCCGCACCCCGCCGCGTTGGGCCTCTCGGCAGGTCAGGTCTACGGGAGGCAGCGCGTGACGCAGGAACGGGGCGGTTCCGGGCAGCGGGAACCCGGCTGGGCCAAGAGGCTCACCGGGTATGCGTGGCGGTACCCGAAGGACGTCGTGCTCGCGCTCGGCTCCTCGCTCGCCGGCATGGCCGTCATGGCCCTCGTACCGCTGATCACCAAGGTGATCATCGACGATGTGATCGGGCAGGACGGGCAGGGCGGCGGCAGGTCCATGGGGCCGTGGGCCGGCGCGCTGATCGGCGCGGCCGTCCTCGTGTACATAGCCACCTACATCCGCCGCTACTACGGCGGCCGGCTCGCCCTCGACGTCCAGCACGACCTGCGCACCGAGATGTACGGGACGATCACCAGGCTCGACGGGCGGCGGCAGGACGAGCTGTCCACCGGGCAGGTCGTCGGCCGCGCGACCAGCGACCTCCAGCTCATCCAGGGCCTGCTCTTCATGCTGCCGATGACCATCGGCAACATCCTGCTCTTCGTGATCTCCCTCGCGATCATGGCGTGGCTCTCGCTGCCGCTCACCCTCGTCGCCCTCGCCGTCGCCCCCGCCCTCTGGTTCATCGCCCGCCGCTCCCGCACCCGCCTGCACCCCGCCACCTGGTACGCGCAGGCCCAGGCCGCCGCCGTCGCCGGAGTGGTCGACGGCTCCGTCAGCGGCGTACGCGTGGTGAAGGGCTTCGGCCAGGAGGACCAGGAGACCGGCAAGCTGCGGGAAGTGAGCCGCAAGCTCTTCGCGGGGCGGCTGCGGACCGTCAAGCTCAACTCCCGCTACACCCCCGCCCTCCAGGCCGTCCCCATGCTCGGCCAGGTCGCCATGCTGGCCCTCGGCGGCTGGCTCGCCGTGCGCGGGGAGATCACGCTCGGCACGTTCGTCGCCTTCTCCACCTACCTCGCGCAGCTCGTCGGACCCGTACGGATGCTCGCCATGGTCCTCACCGTCGGCCAGCAGGCCCGCGCGGGCGTCGAGCGCGTCCTTGAGCTCATCGACACCGAGCCGAGCATGAGCGACGGGACCAAGGAACTGCCCGCCGACGCCCCCGCCACCGTCGAGTTCGACGACGTCGGCTTCGGCTACGAGGACGACAGGCCCGTCCTGGACGGCCTCTCCTTCCAGATCGCCCCCGGCGAGACGCTCGCCGTCGTCGGCTCCTCCGGCAGCGGCAAGTCGACCGTCTCGCTGCTCCTGCCGCGCTTCTACGACGTGACCCACGGCGCCGTTCTCATCGGCGGCCACGACGTGCGCGAGCTGACCCTCGGCTCCCTGCGCGCCGCCATCGGACTCGTGCCCGAGGACTCCTTCCTCTTCTCCGACACCGTCGGCACCAACATCGCCTACGGCCACCCCGAGGCCACCCGGGAGCAGATCGAGGCCGCGGCCAGGGCCGCCCAGGCCGACCGGTTCATCTCCGAGCTGCCCGATGGCTACGACACCAAGGTCGGCGAGCAGGGGCTCACCCTCTCCGGCGGCCAGCGCCAGCGCATCGCGCTCGCCCGCGCCATCCTCACCGACCCCCGCCTCCTCGTCCTCGACGACGCCACCTCCGCCGTCGACGCCCGCGTCGAGCACGAGATCCACGAGGCGCTGCGCGGCGTCATGGCGGGGCGTACGACCCTGCTCATCGCCCACCGCCGCTCCACCCTCAACCTCGCCGACCGCATCGCCGTCCTGGACGACGGGCGCCTCGCCGACCTCGGCACCCACGCGGAGCTGGAGGAGCGCTCGCCCCTCTACCGGCGCCTGCTCACCGACCCCGACGAGCTGGGCGGCGTCTCGCCCGGCCACGCCCTCCCCGCCGACCTGCCCGAGGACACCTCCGTACGCGACGAGCTCGACGCCGAGTTCGACGCCGAGCGCGGCATCACGCCCGCCCTGTGGACCGGTGACAGGGAGCCGAAGGACACCGCGCTCTCCGGGATGCCGTCCACGCCCGAGCTGCTCGCCCAGGTCGACGCGCTGCCCCCGGCCGACGACAAGCCCGGCATCGACGAGGCGCGGGCCGTCACGCCCGAGAAGTCCTACGGCCTGCGCAGGCTGCTCGGCGGGTTCGGCCGCCCCCTGCTGTTCAGCCTGCTGCTCGTCGCCGTCGACGCGGGCATGGGGCTGCTGCTGCCCGTCCTGATCCGGCACGGCATCGACGAGGGCGTCAACCAGCTCGCGCTGGGTGCCGTCTGGGCCGCGTCCGGCCTCGCGCTGGCCGCCGTCGCCGTGCAGTGGACGGCGCAGACCGGCGAGATGCGGATGACGGGACGCACCGGCGAGCGGGTCCTGTACTCGCTGCGGCTGAAGATCTTCGCGCAGCTCCAGCGGCTCGGGCTCGACTACTACGAGCGGGAGCTGACCGGGCGCATCATGACCCGGATGACCACGGACGTGGACGCGCTCTCCACGTTCCTCCAGACCGGACTCGTCACCGCCTTCGTCGCCGTCGTCACCTTCTTCGGCATCATGGCCGCCCTGCTCGTCATCGACGTGGAGCTCGCCCTCGTCGTCTTCGCGACGCTGCCGCTGCTCGTCATCGGCACGTACTTCTTCCGCAAGTCGAGCGTGAAGGCGTACGAACTGGCGCGGGAGCGCGTCTCCGTCGTCAACGCCGACCTCCAGGAGTCCGTGGCCGGGCTCCGCATCGTGCAGGCCTTCCGGCGCGAGCGCTCGGGCACCCAGCGGTTCGCGGAGAGCAGCGACAGCTACCGCCAGGCCCGCATCCGCGGCCAGTGGCTGATCTCGGTGTACTTCCCGTTCGTGCAGTTCCTGTCGTCCGTCGCCGTCGTCGCCGTCCTCGTCGTGGGCGCGGGCCGCGTCGAGGCGGGCACGCTGACCACCGGCGCGCTCGTCGCGTACCTGCTCTACATCGACCTGTTCTTCGCGCCCGTGCAGCAGCTCTCCCAGGTCTTCGACGGCTACCAGCAGGCCACCGTCTCGCTCGGCCGCATCCAGGAGCTGCTCCAGGAGCCGACCTCGACCAAGGCCGCCGACAAGCCCCTCGGTGTGTCCTCGCTGCGCGGTGAGATCGCCTTCGAAGACGTCAGCTTCGCCTACACCGGCGAGGAGGAGGCCCTCAGCGAGGTGCGGCTGCGGATACCCGCCGGGCAGACCGTCGCCTTCGTCGGCGAGACCGGCGCGGGCAAGTCCACGCTGGTCAAGCTGGTCGCCCGCTTCTACGACCCGACGAGCGGGCGGGTCACGGTCGACGGCACCGACCTGCGCTCCCTGGACCTCACCGCGTACCGCCACCGCCTCGGCGTCGTCCCGCAGGAGGCCTACCTCTTCGTGGGCACCGTCCGCGACGCCATCGCCTACGGGCGTCCCGACGCCACCGACGCCCAGGTCGAGGCCGCCGCCCGCGCGGTCGGCGCGCACGAGATGATCGCCACCCTCGACGGCGGCTACCTCCATGAGGTCACCGAGCGGGGCCGCAACCTCTCCGCCGGGCAGCGGCAGCTCATCGCGCTCGCCCGCGCCGAGCTGGTCGACCCCGACATCCTGCTCCTCGACGAGGCGACCGCCGCGCTCGACCTCGCCACGGAGGCGCAGGTCAACCAGGCCACCGACCGCATCGCGGGCAAGCGCACCACCCTGGTCGTCGCCCACCGGCTCACCACGGCCGCCCGCGCGGACCGCGTCGTCGTGATGGACGGCGGACGCGTCGCCGAGGACGGCACGCACGAGGAACTGCTCGCCCTCGACGGTCGGTACGCGCGGCTGTGGCGCACGTTCGTGGGGGAGCCGGTCGAGGCCGTCTGAGCGGGGCCGCGGGCAAGTCGAGAAAAGCCCGAGAAAAGCCGGGGGAGGCCGCAACCGCGAGGCGGCGGGCCGCGTCCGTACATCAGTACGTTGATGCCGCAGTGGCGGGAGGGAACACCGTGAGCAGTGGTAGCGGGCGGAGTCGCATACGCCGGTGGCTGACGCTCGGCGCAGCCGGGCTCGCCGCCTCCCTTCTGCTGGCCCTCGTGGGCCCCGGCGCGGGTCCGGCGCACGCCGCCGCCGGCGCCTGCGCGGGGCACAAGGTGCGCGTCCTGCCCTTCAGCAAGGGCAGGGTCGACGTCTTCAAGTCCCGCGGTTACGTCTGCGTCGTGCTGGTCGCCAAGCGTCCCGGCGCCCGCAAGACCATGTCCGTGAGCGTTCAGGCCCGCGGCAGCCGTGCAGTGCGGGACAAGGGGCGCTTCACCCACCGCGCGGGCCCCGTGACGGTCCACGCGGGGAACCGGTGCGTGCGCGTCACGGGGAAGATCAGCGGGCGTGGGGTCACTTCGGGATGGATTCTCTGCTGACGCCGCTCTGCTGACGCCTCGCCGCCGACGCTTCTCCGCTGACGCGCGTGAGCCGCGCCCGTCTGCCTCTGGTGCGACACCAGTTGCTCCGTTAGGTTCCGGGGCACTGCTGTGTCGACAGGGGAGGGTGCATGCGCAAGGCGCTCAGATGGCTGGTGTCGCTCGTCGTGCTGATAGGCACGGTGAGCGCGGCCGGAGCGACGTCCGGAGCGGCCACCGCCGCCGAACGGGCCACCACCGGGGAGCGGGCCACCACCGCGGAACCGGACATCAAAGACAGGCTGCTCGCCATACCCGGCATGAGCCTCATCGAGGAGAAGCCCTATCCCGGCTACCGCTTCTTCGTCCTGAACTACACCCAGCCGGTGGATCACCGCCGCCCCTCCAAGGGCACCTTCAAGCAGCGCCTGACGGTCCTGCACAAGGACACGAGCCGCCCCACGGTCTACTACACCAGCGGCTACAGCGTCTCCACCAACCCCAGCCGCCGCGAGCCGACGCAGATCGTCGACGGCAACCAGATCTCCATGGAGTACCGCTTCTTCACGCCCTCGCGTCCGGCCCCGGCCGACTGGTCCAAGCTCGACATCTGGCAGGCCGCCACCGACCAGCACCGCATCTACCGGGCGCTGAAGCCCATCTACGGCAAGAAGTGGCTGGCCACCGGCATCTCGAAGGGCGGCATGACGGCGACGTACTACGAGCGCTTCTACCCCCGTGACATGGCCGGCATCGTCTCGTACGTGGCGCCCAACGACGTGGTGGACAAGGAGGACTCGGCGTACGACGAGTTCCTGGCGAACGTCGGCACCAAGGCGTGCCGCGACCGCATCCAGGCCGTGCAGCGCGAGGCGCTCGTCCGCAGGAAGCCGCTGTCGCAGAAGCTCGCGGCCTACGCCGCCGCCGAGAACCGCACGTTCCACACCGTCGGCACCCTGGACAAGGCCTTCGAGGCGGTCGTCCTCGACCTGACGTGGGGCTTCTGGCAGTACCAGCCCGCCGCCACCGCCTGCGGCGAGATCCCGGACGCGGCCACCATGTCCGACCAGGCCCTCTTCGACTACGTCGACTCCGTGGGCGGCTGGTCCTCCTACACCGACCAGGGCCTGGAGCCGTACACGCCGTACTACTACCAGGCGGGCACGGAACTCGGCTCGCCCGCCATCAGCCAGCCCTGGCTCGGCGACCTGAGCCGCTACGGCTACCAGCCGCCGCGGAACTTCGTGCCCCGCGAGATCCCGATGAAGTTCAAGCCGGCCGCGATGCGCGACATCGACCGCTGGGTGCGGCACAACGCGCACCGGATGATGTACGTGTACGGGGAGTACGACCCGTACGGCGCCGAACAGTTCCGCCCCGCGCGGGGCGCCAAGCACGACTCGTACGTCTTCACGGCCCCGGGGGCGAACCACGGGGCGACGGTCTCGCAGCTCACCGCAGACGAGAAGGCGAAGGCCACGCAGCGGATCAAGGCGTGGGCCGGTGTGTCCACCGCGACGTCGAAGCCGCTGGCCGCGTACGACGCGCGCCTCGACCGCAAGGACGTGAAGAAGGAGATGACGCTGCGGCCGTAGCCCCCGGCGTTTGAGAGCGGGGTCCGGCTCCGGAACGGGGAGTCCCGTGGCGTCACAGCCGCGTGGCGCACCCCACGGGCCGGGCCCCGCCCAGCGTGACGTAGAGATCCGTCGCGGGGCCGCACGCGCCGCGGCTCCGCACCGCCGAGGCGACCCGGTACTCGGGGGCCCGCTCGCCGCCGCCGTCGCAGGCGGTCTCCCGGACCTCGCCCCGCCCCGCGGAGTACACGCAGTCGCCCACGACGGTCCTCGGGCCGCCGCCGCCCCCGGGGTCACCGGGGTGCGGCGGTTCGAGGTTGCGCATGCAGGCGTGGCCCCGCGGCACCGCCCCGTCGCCGTCCTCGTCCTCCGCGGGCCTGCTCTCGCTGATGTGCAGCACGAAGTCGGTGCGGGCCGGGCAGGAGGGGCCCTGCCGCACCTTGCCGTAGTGCCGCGCGAGGACCCGCGCCGCCGCCCGCTCGCTGGTGCACGGCACCTCCGTGAACGCCGCCCGCCCCCGCGAACTGCACTCGTCCACGGCGAGGAACACCTTGCCGAAACCCGAGGGGCGCGAAGCCACCGGCGCCTGGCCGTCCGTGCCCTCCTCGCCGCCGCCCGAGCCCTGACAGCCGGTCAGCGCGAGCGCGCAGGCGAGCAGCAGCGCGCGAAGCGTCCCCTTGGCCGCGCGCGGCGCGTCGTCGCAGGCAAGCATGGCGTTCCCCCCGATACGTGCGGTCCAGCGTGACCCGTGGGAGCGGGGCCGTGCCAGGCGCGCGGGGCGCTTTGCGGCGATCGGAGGTGCGGCGCCGACGGTCCGGCGTACGCGTCAGTACGTCAGCCCGTGGCCGACCGGATACAGCACCTGCGCCGGGTCGTCCGCCCGCCGCACCGGCACCGGCAGCCGCCCCCGCGGCGTGGCGTGGCCCGCGATCACCCGCGCGGCGGCGCGCAGCTCGACGTCGGTCCAGGAGTACGAGGCCAGCGCCGCGTCGACCTCGGGGAGCCGGGCCACGTCGTAGGGGTTGCGGATGGCGAGGGCGACGACGGGCACGCCGGTGGCCTTGAGCGCGGCCACCAGGGCGGCCTGCCCGTCCGCCGCGGTGTCCCCGGCGGGCAGCGCCGCGAACAGCGCGGCGTTCGCGGCCTGCGTGTTGTCCCGCGCCGTGGCCGCGTGGGTCGCGACGTTGTACGTCGCCACCAGGACCGCGTCCGCGCCTTCCGCCGCCGCCACCGCCTTCTCGACCGTCGCCGCGTCCGGTGACGTGCCCGTCGGCAGGGCGGTGGCGGTGAAGCCGAGGCCGGTCAGGGTGTCCGCGAGGACCGACGTCGGCGGGCCCGTCGTGCCCGACGGCGAGCGCGGGTCGGCGCCCACCACGAGGATGTCGCGGTGCGTACGGGGCGACAGCGGCAGCGTGGCGTTCTCGTTGCTCAGCAGCGTCGTCGTCGCCTCCGCGATGCGGTCGGCCGCCGCCAGGTGGGCGGCGCCGCCCACGGTGGCGTCCGTCCCGGCCACGAGATCCGGGGCCGCCGTGCCGTCCTCGGTGAGGAGGCCGACCCTCGCCTTCATGCGCAGGACGCGCAGGACCGACGCGTCGACGCGGTCCTCGGTCAGTTCGCCGTCGGCCACGGCCTTGAGCACCGCGTCCCACGCGACCTGCGGGCGCGGCGGGTTCAGGAGCTGGTCCACGCCCGCCTTGAGCGCCAGCACGGCCACGCGGTCGTCCCCGTACTTCGTCCGCACGCCCCGCATCGCCAGGGAGTCGGTGGCGACCACCCCGTCGTAGCCCAGCTCCTCCCGCAGGACGCCCGTGACGATCGGGTGCGAGAGCGTCGCCGGGTCGCCCGAGGGGTCAAGGGCGGGCACCACGATGTGGGCCGTCATCACGGAGTCCACGCCCGCGGCGACCGCCGCGCGGAAGGTCGGCGCGTCGAACCTGTCCCACTCCTCGCGGGTGTGGTGGATGTGCGGCAGCTCGGTGTGGCTGTCGTCCGTCGTGTCGCCGTGCCCGGGGAAGTGCTTGGCCGCGGTCGCCACGCCCGCGCTCTGGTAGCCCTCGATCTGCGCCGTCACGAAGCCGGCGACCGCCTCGGGGTCGGAGCCGAAGGAGCGTACGCCGATGACCGGGTTGGCCGGGTCGATGTTCACGTCGGCGTCCGGGGCGTGGTCCTGGCGGATGCCGAGGGCGCGCAGCTCGGTGCCCGCGATGCGGGCCGCCTCGCGGGCGTGCTCGTGCGAACCGGATGCTCCCAGCGCCATCGCGCCGGGCAGGAGCGTCGCCGGGGCGCCCACGCGGGCCACGGCGCCGTGCTCCTGGTCCACGGAGATCAGTACGGGGATGCCCGAGGGGAGCGCTTCCGCCGCCGCCCGCTGGATGCCCCGGGAGAGGGCGGCGATCTGGTGCGGGTCGCGGGTGTTGTGGGCCCAGCCGAAGTAGATGATGCCGCCGAGGTGATAGCGGGCGATCAGCCCTGCCGCGTCGTCGACGCCGAGTTCCTCGCGGTTGGTGTCGATGTCCCGCTGGTCGGGGGCGGTGGCCGTGTGCCCGTACACGTGCATCACGAAGAGCTGGCCGACCTTCTCCTCCAGGCTCATCCTCGCGATGAGGGCGCGGAGCGTGGGGTCGTCGGGCTGGGGCACGGGCGCTCCTGCTGGCCGAAGGAAACTTTCAGGAGCTACGGATATCCCGAAGATTTCTGCCGGTCAAGAGAGGACGGGCGGCCGGGGCCGTCACCGGCGCTGTGTGGAAGGGGGGCGCGCCGGTGACGGCGGGCTGCCGGCCGCAGGCGGCGGAGAGGGTGGTCAGCGTTCGCAGCCAGCAGCGATGCCGACACCGCCCTGCGGAGACTCATCGGCAGCGTGCCGGTTGGACGACCGGGGGCGGGGGAGGGTTCCCGGTTTCGGGGAAGTGGTGCGGGGGGTGTGGGTGGTGCGCCTGGGTTCTTCCTGGGCGGGGGCGTCAGGGCTTCAGGCAGGGCGTCAGGGCTTCAGGGCGTCAGGGCTTTCCGGGGCTTCAGGGCTGACCGGCCGTGAGGCGGACCAGGTGGGACCGGCCGGGGCCGAGGAGTCGGGGCAGCGGCGCCGCCCCCTCGTACCAGCGCTTCTCGTACTCCCAGCACAGCCAGCCGTCCCACCCCTCCGCGCCGAGCAGCGCCACGGTCTCGGCGAGCGGCAGCGTGCCGGCGCCGAGGGCCAGCGGGGTTGTGTCGTGTGCGGAGGCGATGTCCTTGACCTGGACGTAGCCGAGGTGGGGGGAGAGGGCGGCGAAGCTGTCGCCGACGGACTCGCCGCCGAGCAAGGTGTGCATGACGTCCCACAGCGCGCCGACCTGGCGGTGCCCGACCGCGCCGAGGACCCGGGCGACATCGGCTCCCGTGCGGTGCGAGTCGTGGGTCTCCAGGAGGACGCGTACGCCGGCGTCGGCGGCGTACCGCGCGGCGGTGCCGAGCCGCCTCGCGGCCGTCGCGTCGGCCTCCGCCGTGCTCTGCCCGGTGCCGCCGCCGGGGAAGACGCGTACGAAGGGGGCGCCGACGTCACGGGCGAGGGCGACGAGGGAGCGCACCTCGTCGAGTACGGGTGCGTCGTCGCCGGGCGCGGCCACGCGCGCGTACCCGGCGATGCCGAGGATGTCCACGCCCGCCGCCTTGAACTCGGCGGCGACGTCCGCCCGTTCGGCGAGGCCGATCCCGGGGTGCACCGGCTCCTCGGGGTGTGCGCGCAGCTCGACGCCCCGGTAGCCGTGGTCGGTGGCGAGCCGCAGCACGTCGGCGACGGGCAGGCCCGGCACGCCGAGGGTGGAGAAGGCGAATTTCATGGTCCGACAGTAGGGGACAGGAGGCGCTCAGGCGGGCCGCTCGTGCAGGGGCAGCCGCCAGTCCTGGCCGACGATGTCGGCGCCGAAGGAGCGGTGCGGCCTCTCGTCGGCGAGGACGAAGCCGTGGCGCTGGTAGATCGCGCGGGCGGCGGCGAGCACACCGACGGTCCAGAGCACGAGCTCCCGGTACCCGGCGTCGCGTGCGAAGCCGACGCAGGCGCTCACGAGCTGGTCCCCGATCCCCAGGCCGCGCGCGTCGGGCTCGACGAGCAGGAGGCGCAGCCGTGCCGCGCCGGGGGCCTCGTCGCGCACGCACATCACACTCCCCACCGGGCGCCCGTCCAGCTCGGCGATCCACACCCGCTCCAGGTGCGGATCGTGGTCCTGGGCGAAGTCCGCGACGATGCGGGCGACCAGCCCTTCGTACTCGGTGTTCCACCCGTACTCGGCGGCGTACAGCGCGCCGTGGCGCTGCACGATCCAGCCGAGGTCACCCGGCCGCGGCTCCCTGAGCCGGACGCTCGGGCGCCGCCGGTCGGTGCCTTCGAGGATGCCGCGGACGGTGCGCATGGCCGCGGCGAGGCGGGCCCGGTCGGCGGCGGGCACGTCGGCGACGAGCGCCCCGACGGATTCCCGTGACCGCTCGTCGAGCAGGTCGGCGGCGTCCCGCCCCCGCGCGGTCAGCGTGATCCGCTGCCGCCGGGGATCGGGCACGGACGGAGCGCGCTCCACGAGACCGTCCCGCTCGAACTTGGCGAGCAGCCGGCTCAGGTACCCGGCGTCGAGGGAGAGCGTGCCCCGCAGGTCGGCCGCGTCGGTGTGCGGCGACCGCGAGAGCTCGTACAGGACGCGTGACTCGGTGAGGGTGTACGGGACGTACAGGCGACGGCCGTAGTCGAGGACACCGATGAGGTTGGTGTAGAAGCGGTTGAAGGCCCGCATCTCCTGGATGGGCGCACGCGCCACCGGCGGTGCCTGGGTCTTCGCCTGGGTCGTTTTCTGGGTCTTCTCGATCGGTTTCGGCACGATGACCACCTGATCTACCTTTGACTGAGTCAACGGTAGCCCCGGGCGGTGTACCGGGGAAGCCCCGCGGCTCTCAGAACTCCGCGGCTCTCAGAGAAACGCCAGGCGCAGGCCGAGGGCGGCGAACGCCGTCGCGAAGGTGCGGCGCATCCAGTCGACGACCCGGGGGCGGGCGATGACGTGGTGGCGCATCGCCGCGGCGAAGCGGCCGTAGGCCAGGAAGACGACGAACGTCATCAGCATGAAGTACGCGCTGAGTTCGGTCATGCGCAGCATGGCGTACGGCTCGTCCGTGTCCACGAACTGCGGCAGGAACGCGAAGAAGAACAGGGTCAGCTTCGGGTTGAGGACGTTGATCAGTACGGCCGTCAGGATCGTGCGGCCCGCCGAGCGCGGCTCCGCCTCCCGCTCCGCGGTGAGCTCGCTCTTGTCGCGCAGCGTGCTCCACGCCATGTAGAGGAGATAGGCCACACCGAGGTACTTCAGGGTCTCGAACGCGACCGCGCTGGCGTTCAGCAGCGCGGCGAGGCCCGTGATCGCGGCCACCATGTGCGGGATGACGCCCAGCGTGCAGCCGATGGCCGCGACGGCCGCGGCCCGCGTGCCCCGCGACAGGCCCGCCGCGATCGTGAACAGGGCGCCGGTGCCGGGGGTCACGCAGACGACGAGGGAGGTGAGGAAGAATTCCATGCCTTGACCCTGACGCCACAATGGACCCATGAACAGGTCCAAAGGACTACCTGTCGACCAGTCCATAACGACGCCGGCCGCCACCTCCGACTTCCTCCAGCTCGATCCCCGTACCGCCCCCAGGGGCGGGCTCGCGGACTGGCTGGCGCGGGAGATCCGGTCCGCCATCGCGGACGGGCGGCTCCCCACCGGCAGCCGGCTGCCCGCCACCCGTACCCTCGCCGACGAACTCCGCGTGTCCCGCGGCGTCGTGACGGAGGCCTACCGGCGCCTCGGCGAGGACGGCCATGTCGCGGGGCGGGGCCGTGGCGGCACCGTCGTCCTGGCCGCACCGCAGCACCCGTCACCCACCGGGGCGCCGGCCTCACCGCCCGGCCCGGCGGCGGCCTCGGCCCCGGCGGCGGGTCTCGGAAAGCCCACCCGCGCAGCCCCCGAAGAGCCCGTCCGCGCCGCCCCCGAAGAGCCCACCCGCGCCGCCCCCGAAATGCCCGCCCGCGCCGACCCGTTCGCCGCGGCCCCCGGCCTCGGTGTCTTCGAGGCCCTGCGCGCCGCCCCCGCCCGCATCGACCTCACCCCCGGCCTGCCCGACCTCAGCGCCTTCCCCCGCGCGGCCTGGCTGCGCGCCGAACGCGCCGTCTTCGCCGACCTCACCCCGCACGCCTTCGGATACGGGGACCCGCGCGGCACCCCGGCCCTGCGCACGGCCGTCGCGCGCTGGCTCTCCCGCAACCGGGGGATCAACGCCGACCCCGACGACGTGATGATCGTCAACGGCACGGCCCAGGCGCTGCGGCTCCTCGTCGACGTACTGGGCGCCGAGGGGATCGACCGGGTGGCCGTCGAGGAACCGGGGTCGCTCGGCGTCCGCCAGCACCTGCGTCCGCTCGGCACACCGCCCGTCCCGGTCGACGCGCAGGGCGTCCGCGTCGACGCCCTGCGGGCCACCGGAGCCCGGGCCGTACTGCTCACGCCCGCCCACCAGTTCCCCACCGGCGTCGTGCTCGGCGGCGAGCGCCGCCGCGAGCTGATGGAGTGGGCCCGCGACGGCGGCCTCGTCATCGAGGACGACTACGACGCCGAGCACCGCTACGACCGCCCCGCGGTCCCCGCCCTCCGCGCCCAGCTCCCCGAGCGGGTCTGCTACACCGGCAGCGTCTCCAAGCTCCTCGCGCCCGCCCTGCGCATCGGCTGGCTGCTCGCCCCGCGCGCGCTGCGCCCCGGCCTCCTCGACGCCAAGCGCCTGGTCGACCTCGGCAACGCCGCGCTCCCGCAACTGGTCCTGGCCCGCCTCATGGAATCCGGCGACCTGGAACGCCATCTGCGGCTCATCCGCAGGCACCACCGCCGCCGCAGGGACGCGATGATCGCGGCCCTCCGCACGCACCTGCCGGGAGCCGTCGTCCACGGCGCGGCGGCCGGGCTGCACCTGACGATCACGTGGGACACCGCGTACGCGGGCCCCGACGCCGCGCTCGCCACCGCCGCCCTCGACCGGGGCGTCAAGGTCCACCCCCTGTCCTGGCACACCCAGCGCCCCCACCCCCCGGGCCTGGTCCTCGGCTACGCGGCCACACCCCCCACGACCATCACGGAAGCAATCACGCACCTGGCCCGAGCCCGCCCCCGCTGAGGCGCGTTGCGGGAAAGTCCCGGCGGCGCGCGGAAAATGTGGCGATATGGGCGGGACTTTTCTGCAACGCCCCACCGATCTACCGCGGCGGCGCCGTCGAGCCGCGGACCATCAGGTCGCCGTGCACCGTTGCCACGCCTCCCGGCGGCGGCTGTTCCTTGCCCATGGCGATCCGGCCCGCGCGTGCGCCCGCCTCGTGCAGCGGCAGGCGGACCGTCGTCAGCGCGGGGACGACGTCGACGCTGAACGGCAGATCGTCGAAGCCCGCCACGGAGACGTCGTCCGGGATGCGCAGGCCCTTGTCGCGCAGGGCCGCGCAGGCGCCGAGCGCCACCGTGTCGTTGGCGGCGACCACGGCGGTCAGGTCGGGGGCGCGGCGCAGCAGTTCGTCGGTGGCGTCGTAGCCGGAGCGGCGGTCGTAGGGGCCGTGGACGGTGAGCGCAGGGTCGTCGCTGACGCCGTGCGCGGCGAGCGCCTCCCGGTGGCCCTCCAGGCGGTGCCGGGTGGTGGTGCGCTCCTCGGGGCCCGCGATGTAGCCGATGCGGAGGTGGCCGAGGCCGAGCAGGTGTTCGGTGACCCGCCGGCCGCCGCCGCGGTTGTCGAAGGTGAGTGCCACGGCGTCGGTGTCGGGGGAGGGCGGCCGGCCGCAGAGCACCACCCGGGCGCCCGCCTCGCCGAGGCGCCGCAGCTTTCCGGCCATCGCGGCGGCGTGCTCGGCGTCCTCGACCGCGCCGCCGGTGATGACCACCGCGGCGGCGCGCTGGCGCTGGAGGAGCGTGAGATAGGTCAGCTCGCGCTCGGGGGAGCCGCCGGTGTTGCAGACCACGGCCATCCGCTCGCCGCCCGCGCGCCCGCCGGGGCCGCCGATCTCGGACTGCACCGCGCCCGCCATGATCCCGAAGAAGGGGTCCGCGATGTCGTTGACCAGGATGCCGACCAGGTCCGACGTGGCGGCGGCGAGCGCGCTCGCGGGCCCGTTCAGGACGTAGTCGAGGTCGTCGACGGCGCGCAGGACGCGCTCGCGCGTGGCGGTCGCCACGGGATAGTTGCCGTTCAGTACGCGGGAGACGGTGGCGGGGGAGACCTGCGCGCGGGCCGCCACGTCCGCCAGGGTCACGGTCATCTTCGTCGTCCTTTGGTCACTGCCGTGGCCCGAAGCCCTTGTCCGAACCTTGTGCGGCAGGCTAGCTTCTGTCTAGATAGAAAGCGCTTGCTACGCACCTACGGAGGGACTTTCGTGACACGCAAGACGGTGCGCATCGCCATGAACGGCGTCACGGGACGCATGGGCCACCGCCAGCACCTCGTCCGCTCGATCCTGGCCCTGCGCGAACAGGGCGGCCTGGACATCGGTGAGGGCACCGTGCTGTGGCCGGAGCCGGTCCTGGTGGGCCGCAGGGAGGACGCGCTGCGGTCGCTGGCCGGGCAGTACGGCCTGGAGCACTACTCGACGGACCTCGACGCCGTCCTGGCCGATCCGTCCGTCGACATCTACTTCGACGCGCAGGTCACCTCCGCCCGCGAGGACGCCATCAAGCGCGCCATCGCCGCGGGCAAGCACGTCTACACCGAGAAGCCGAGCGCCACCGGCCTCGCCGGAGCCCTCGGCCTCGCCAGGCTCGCCAAGGACGCCGGCATCAAGCACGGCGTCGTCCAGGACAAGCTCTTCCTGCCGGGCCTGCTGAAGTTGAAGCGGCTCATCGACGGCGGGTTCTTCGGCCGGATCCTGTCCGTACGGGGTGAGTTCGGATACTGGGTCTTCGAAGGGGACTGGCAGCCCGCCCAGCGCCCGTCCTGGAACTACCGCGCCGAGGACGGCGGCGGCATCGTCGTCGACATGTTCCCGCACTGGGAGTACGTCCTGCACGAGCTGTTCGGCCGCGTGCGCACCGTCCAGGCGCTCATCGCCACGCACGTCCCGCAGCGCTGGGACGAGCGGGACAAGCCCTACGACGCCACGGCCGACGACGCCGCGTACGGCGTCTTCGAGCTGGACGGCGGTGCCGTCGCGCAGATCAACTCCTCCTGGGCGGTGCGCGTCAACCGCGACGAGCTGGTGGAGTTCCAGGTCGACGGCACCGAGGGCTCCGCCGTCGCGGGCCTGCGCAACTGCCGGGTCCAGCACCGCAGCGCCACGCCGAAGCCCGTGTGGAACCCGGACCTGCCCGTCACCCACTCCTTCCGCGACCAGTGGCAGGAGGTGCCCGACAACGGCGAGTTCGACAACGGCTTCAAGGCCCAGTGGGAGCTCTTCCTCAAGCACGTCTACGCGGACGCCCCCTACCGCTGGGACCTCCTCGCGGGCGCGCGCGGCGTGCAGCTCGCCGAACTGGGCCTGCGCTCATCGGCCGAGGGCCGCCGCATCGACGTACCGGAGATCGCGCTGTGAGTGCCGCGAGCGCAGTGACCACCCTTCTGCTCCCCGTCGCGGGCGGCGGCACGCGCGCGTACACCCCGCGCACCGAGCCGTCACGGATCACGGCGAGCGGCCCGCCGCCCACCTCCCGCACCGTCTTCTCCGCCGCACACGTCGTCGCCGACCCGTTCGCCGACGTCTCCCCGGACGGCCCCGCCGCCGTCGACTGGGACGCCACGCTCGCCTTCCGCCGCCACCTCTGGTCGCACGGCCTGGGCGTCGCGGAGGCCATGGACACCGCCCAGCGCGGCATGGGCCTGGACTGGGCGGGAGCGGCCGAGCTGATCCGCCGCTCGGCCGCAGAGGCGAAGGCGGCCGGTGGCCGCATCGCCTGCGGCGTCGGCACCGACCAGCTGACCGGGCCCGCCACGCTGCCACGGGTCGTCGAGGCGTACGAGGAGCAGCTCGCGCTCGTCGAGTCGGTCGGCGCCCAGCCGATCCTCATGGCGTCGCGCGCCCTCACGGCGGCGGCCACCTCGCCGGACGACTACCTGGAGACGTACGGCCACCTCCTGCGCCAGGCGAGCGAGCCGGTGATCCTGCACTGGCTCGGCCCCATGTTCGACCCCGCCCTGGAGGGCTACTGGGGCTCGACGGACCTGGACGCCGCGACGGAGACCTTCCTGGAGGTCATCGCCGCCCACCCCGACAAGGTCGACGGCATCAAGGTGTCGCTCCTGGACGCCGGGCGGGAGATCGCCCTGCGCCGCCGCCTGCCGCAGGGTGTGCGCTGCTACACCGGCGACGACTTCAACTACCCCGAACTGATCGCGGGCGACGACCACGGCTTCAGCCACGCCCTGCTCGGCATCTTCGACCCGCTGGGGCCGCTGGCGGCCGAGGCGGTGCGGGTCCTGGACACGGGGGACGTGAAGGCGTTCCGCGGCCTCCTCGACCCCACCGTCGAGCTGTCGCGCCACCTCTTCCGGGCACCCACCCGCTACTACAAGACCGGCGTGGTGTTCCTCGCCTGGCTGGCCGGACACCAGACACACTTCTCCATGGTGGGCGGCCTCCAGTCCGCCCGCTCCCTGCCGCACCTGGCCCGCGCCTACGAACTCGCCGACGGCCTCGGCCTGTTCCCCGACCCGTCCCTGGCGGCGTCCCGGATGCGCTCGCTGCTGACCGTCCATGGAGTACCGCGATGAGCACCCCGCCCCCACTGTCACGGCTGAGCGTCAACCAGGAGACGGTCAAGCAGCTCACGCTGCCCGAACTCGCCGAAGGATGCGCCAAGGAGGGCATTACCGCCGTCGGCCTCTGGCGCGCCCCGGTCCAGGAGTACGGGGTCGAGCGCGCCGCCCGGCTCATGCGCGATACGGGCCTCGCCGTCACCAGCCTGTGCCGGGGCGGCTTCCTCACGGACACCGGGGAAGCGGCACGCGCGCGTGCCCTCGACGACAACCGCGCGGCGATCGACGAGGCGGCGGCGCTCGGCACCGGCACGCTGGTCCTGGTCTCCGGCGGCCTGCCGCCCGGCAGCAAGGACCTCGCGGGCGCGCGGGAGCGGATCGCGGACGCCCTCGCGCGCCTCGGGCCCTACGCCGAGGAGCGGGGCGTGCGCCTGGCCATCGAGCCGCTGCACCCGATGTTCGCCTCGGACCGCTGCGTCGTCTCCACCCTCGGCCAGGCGCTCGACCTCGCGGAGCGGTTCCCCGCCCACCAGGTGGGCGTGGTCGTGGACACGTACCACGTGTGGTGGGACGACCGGGCGCCCGCGGAGATCGCGCGTGCGGGCGCCGGGGGGCGCCTGCACGCCTTCCAGCTCGCGGACTGGATCACGCCGCTGCCCGCGGGCGTCCTGCTCGGCCGCGGCCAACTGGGCGACGGCAGCGTCGACTTCAGGGCGTGGCGCGAACTGGTGGACGCCGCCGGGTACGACGGGCCGATCGAGGTCGAGATCTTCAACGAGGCCCTGTGGGCGCGGGACGGCGGCGAGGTGCTGCGGGAGACGGCCCAGCGCTTCCACGCGCACGCGTGAGCCACGCCCACCAAGACCTCGGGAGCACTTCCGGCCGGCGTCCGGAAAATTCTTCGCGACGGCGTGCAACCCTTTGGCCACCAAGCGTGTCGTACTTTGCGTCAGGACTTCCCGAGGGGGGATCTGGGGGGATCCAGGGGGAATCGCGGGGTTTCTGACATTTGGGGGAGGGCGCGAAGGGGCCCGGTCGAAGGACCGGGCCCCTTCGTGGTTCCCGAAGTTCCCGCTGTCAGTGCCGGGCTGTAGCGTCGGATCATGTCGAGTCCAACGGCGGCGGCCGCGGTGCTGGAGGGTGTCCTCGAGCGCATCACGTATGCCAACGAGGAGACGGGTTACACCGTGGCGCGCGTCGACACCGGACGCGGCGGGAACGACCTGCTCACCGTCGTCGGCGCGCTGCTCGGCGCCCAGGCGGGCGAGTCCCTGCGGATGCAGGGCCGCTGGGGCTCCCACCCGCAGTACGGCAAGCAGTTCACCGTCGAGAACTACACGACGGTGCTCCCCGCCACCATCCAGGGCATCCGCCGCTATCTCGGCTCCGGACTCATCAAGGGCATCGGCCCCGTCATGGCCGACCGCATCACCACCCACTTCGGCGTCGACACCCTCGACATCATCGAGACCGAGCCGAAGCGGCTCGTGGAGGTGCCGGGCCTCGGCCCCAAGCGGACCAAGATGATCGCCGCCGCCTGGGAGGAGCAGAAGGCCATCAAGGAAGTCATGGTCTTCCTCCAGGGAGTGGGCGTCTCCACCTCCATCGCCGTGCGCATCTACAAGAAGTACGGCGACGCCTCCATCTCCGTGGTGAAGAACGAGCCGTACCGCCTCGCCGCCGACGTCTGGGGCATCGGCTTCCTGACCGCCGACCGCATCGCCCAGTCCGTCGGCATCCCGCACGACAGCCCCGAGCGCGTCAAGGCCGGTCTCCAGTACGCCCTTTCCCAGTCGACCGACCAGGGCAACTGCTACCTCCCCGAGGAGCGCCTCATCACCGACGCGGTGAAGCTCCTCCAGGTCGACACCGGCCTCGTCATCGACTGCCTCGCCGAGCTCGCGCAGGACGAGGAGGGCGTCGTGCGCGAGAAGCTCCCGGCCCCGGACGGGGGCGACGACATCACCGCCGTCTATCTCGTCCCCTTCCACCGCGCCGAACTGTCCCTCGCCGCCCAGCTCCTGCGCCTGCTCAAGACGCCCGACGACCGCATGCCCGCCTTCGGTGACGTCGACTGGGACAAGGCCCTGGCCTGGCTCGCGAAGCGCACGGGCGCCCAGCTCGCCGCCGAGCAGCAGGACGCCGTCAAGCTGGCGCTGACGCGGAAGGTGGCCGTTCTGACCGGTGGCCCCGGCTGCGGCAAGTCCTTCACGGTCCGCTCCATCGTCGAGCTGGCCCGCGCCAAGAAGGCCAAGGTCGTCCTCGCGGCCCCCACCGGACGCGCCGCCAAGCGCCTCGCCGAGCTCACCGGCGCCGAGGCCTCCACCGTGCACCGCCTGCTCGAACTGAGGCCGGGGGGAGACGCGGCGTACGACAAGGAGCGCCCGCTCGACGCCGACCTCATCGTGGTCGACGAGGCCTCGATGCTCGACCTGCTGCTCGCCAACAAGCTGGTCAAGGCCGTGCCGCCGGGCGCCCATCTGCTCTTCGTGGGCGATGTCGACCAGCTCCCGAGCGTCGGCGCCGGCGAGGTCCTGCGGGACATGCTCGCCGACGGCAGCCCCGTCCCCGCCGTCCGCCTGACCCGGATCTTCCGCCAGGCCCAGGAGTCCGGCGTCGTCACCAACGCCCACCGCATCAACTCCGGGGTGCCGCCGATCACCCAGGGGATGAAGGACTTCTTCCTCTTCGTCGAGGACGAGACCGAGGACGCGGGCCGCGTCACGGTGGACGTCGCCGCGCACCGCATCCCCAAGAAGTTCGGTCTCGATCCGCGCCGCGACGTCCAGGTCCTCGCGCCCATGCACCGGGGACCCGCGGGCGCGGGCACCCTCAACGGCCTCCTCCAGCAGGCCATCACGCCCGCGCGTCCCGGCCTGCCCGAGAAGCGGTTCGGCGGCCGGGTCTTCCGCGTCGGCGACAAGGTCACCCAGATCCGCAACAACTACGAGAAGGGGCAGAACGGCGTCTTCAACGGCACGGTGGGCGTCGTCACCGCCCTGGACCCCGACGAGCAGCGGCTCACCGTCCTCACCGACGAGGACGAGGAGGTTCCGTACGACTTCGACGAGCTGGACGAGCTGGCGCACGCGTACGCGGTCACGATCCACCGCTCCCAGGGCAGCGAGTATCCGGCGGTGGTGATCCCCGTCACCACGGGCGCGTGGATGATGCTCCAGCGCAATCTGCTCTACACCGCCGTGACACGCGCGAAAAAGCTGGTCGTCCTCGTCGGATCGCGCAAGGCTCTCGGACAGGCCGTACGCACGGTCTCCGCGGGCAGGCGCTGCACGGCCCTGGATTTCCGGCTCGCGGGCCGCCGGATCCCGGCTCAGGGACGATTTGATCGATCAAACGAGTCGGAAACGTCACACAGCACTTTCGCAACCGGGGCGAAGGGGGCAGGATGAGCAGGTTGGCGGCACTGAGTGCCGCCAATAGGCCCAATGGTCGACCCCGAGTGCACTCTCCAGGGCCAAATGGGGGATGGTAGAGACAGTCAGGGCACCTCGAAGAAGAGGCACAACGTCGGTGAGGGATGACGTGAGCGACAACTCTGTAGTACTGCGGTACGGCGATGGCGAGTACACCTACCCGGTGATCGATTCGACCGTCGGCGACAAGGGCTTCGACATCGGGAAGCTCCGCGCCCAAACCGGTCTGGTGACCCTGGACAGCGGCTATGGCAACACCGCCGCCTATAAATCCGCCATCACCTATCTCGACGGCGAACAGGGCATCCTCCGGTACCGCGGCTACCCGATCGAGCAGCTGGCCGAGCGCTCCACCTTCACCGAGGTGGCGTATCTGCTGATCAACGGCGAACTGCCGAAGGTCGACGAGCTGGCTTCGTTCAAGAACGAGATCACGCAGCACACGCTGCTGCACGAGGACGTCAAGCGGTTCTACGACGGCTTCCCGCGTGACGCCCACCCGATGGCGATGCTGTCGTCCGTGGTCAGCGCGCTGTCGACGTTCTACCAGGACAGTCACAACCCGTTCGACGAGAAGCAGCGTCACCTCTCGACGATCCGCCTTCTCGCCAAGCTTCCGACGATCGCGGCCTACGCGTACAAGAAGTCGCAGGGCCACCCGGTCGTCTACCCGCGCAACGACCTCGGCTATGTCGAGAACTTCCTGCGCATGACGTTCTCGGTGCCCGCCGCCGAGTACGAGCTGGACCCGGTCGTGGTCAACGCGCTCGACAAGCTCCTGATCCTGCACGCGGACCACGAGCAGAACTGTTCGACCTCCACCGTGCGGCTGGTCGGCTCCTCGCAGGCGAACATGTTCGCCTCGATCTCGGCCGGCATCTCCGCCCTGTGGGGCCCGCTGCACGGCGGCGCCAACCAGTCGGTCCTGGAGATGCTGGAAGGCATCCAGGCCTCCGGCGGCGACGTCGACACCTTCATCCGCAAGGTGAAGAACAAGGAAGACGGCGTGAAGCTCATGGGCTTCGGGCACCGCGTCTACAAGAACTTCGACCCCCGGGCGAAGATCATCAAGGCGGCGGCGCACGATGTCCTCTCGGCGCTCGGCAAGTCCGACGAGCTGCTCGACATCGCGCTGAAGCTGGAAGAGCACGCGCTGGCCGACGACTACTTCGTCGAGCGCAAGCTGTACCCCAACGTGGACTTCTACACGGGGCTCATCTACCGCGCCATGGGCTTCCCGACCGAGATGTTCACGGTCCTCTTCGCGCTGGGCCGCCTGCCGGGCTGGATCGCCCAGTGGCACGAGATGATCAAGGAGCCCGGATCGCGCATCGGGCGTCCGCGCCAGATCTACACGGGTGAGGTTCTCCGGGACTTCGTCCCGGTCGAGGGTCGCTGACCTTCGACAAGGCCCCTGCCAAGCGGAAAGCGCCCCGCCATCGATCCCCCCACGGGTCGACGGTCGGGGCGCTTCCCTTTTTCCCGGTGCGGATTCCCCCCACGGGATCCGGCCGGGCGTTTTTGGTGGCCCTGCGGTCTGCCGGGACGCGTACTGACGGGAGGGCCGCTCAAAGCTCCCCGACGCACGTGCCCCGGCCAACAACACACTCCGAGAACATCCCCCAAGATGTCCTCCGATGTCGGAAGACGTCCCCCAAGACATCTTCTGGCATCGTCCCATTAGACTCGCGACCCCCCAAGATGGTTACGTCCAGAGCAATGTGATCTGCGTCTCTTGCATATGTCCCGTCTATCCGCAAGGGCCCCGATATGTGGATAACGGCAAGGGTGTGAAGGTGCTGAAACGGACATGTGAAGGGCCCATGAGAATGTCCGAAGGACTATGAGAACGTCCGCAGCCGCAGGCTGTTGGTGACGACGAAGACCGACGAGAACGCCATGGCGGCCCCCGCGATCATCGGATTGAGGAGCCCGGCCGCTGCGAGCGGCAGCGCGGCGACGTTGTAGCCGAAGGCCCAGAACAGATTGCCCTTGATCGTGGCGAGGGTCTTCCGGGAGAGCCGGATGGCGTCCGCCGCCACCCGCAGGTCCCCGCGCGCCAGCGTCAGATCGCTCGCCTCGATCGCCGCGTCGGTGCCCGTGCCCATCGCGAGCCCCAGATCGGCGGTGGCGAGCGCCGCCGCGTCGT
The DNA here is from genome assembly GCF_055587985.1 of Streptomyces sp. NPDC046335. Lineage (NCBI taxonomy): Bacteria > Bacillati > Actinomycetota > Actinomycetes > Kitasatosporales > Streptomycetaceae > Streptomyces > Streptomyces sp. NPDC046335. Next base: position 303,884 of record NZ_JBVJFF010000001.1, read on the forward strand.
TCACACCGTCGCCGACCATCGCCACGACCCGGCCCTCGCCCCGCAGCCGCCGTACGACGTCGACCTTGTCCTGCGGCAGCACCTCCGCGTACACCGCGTCGGGCGCGATGCCCACCCGCTGCGCCACCGCGTCGGCCACGGCCTTGTTGTCGCCGGTGAGCAGCACCGGCTCCAGGCCGAGCGCCCGCAGCTCGCGCACCGCCTGCGGGCTGGTCTCCCGGACGGCGTCGGCGACCGTGAGCACGCCGCGCGCCTCCCCGTCCCAGGCGACGAGCACGGCCGTGCGCCCGGCGGCCCGCGCCCGCTCCCTCGCGGGCGCCAGCGCATCCAGCCCCGAGACCCCGGCGTCCGCGAGGAGCCGCTCCCGTCCCGCAAGGACCTCGTGGCCCTCCACGGTGCCCCGCACCCCGAGCCCGGCGACGCTCTCGAAGCGCTCCGGGGCCGGCAGCTCCCCGGCGCCGAGGCCGAGGCGTTCGGCCGCGCCCGCCGCGAGGGCGCGGGCCACCGGGTGCTCGGAGGCGTGCTCCAGGGCGCCCGTCAGGCGCAGGAGCCGCTTCTCGTCCGTGTCCGCCGCGGCGTACACGTCCTCCAGTTCCATCCGGCCCGTCGTCACCGTGCCCGTCTTGTCCAGGACGACGGTGTCGACGCGGCGCGTGGACTCCAGGACCTCCGGGCCCTTGATCAGGATGCCGAGCTGGGCGCCGCGCCCGGTGCCGACCATCAGGGCCGTCGGCGTGGCCAGGCCGAGCGCGCAGGGGCAGGCGATGATCAGGACGGCGACGGCGGCGGTGAAGGCGGCGGTCACGTCGCCGGTGGCGCCCAGCCAGCCGGCCAGCGTGCCGGCCGCGATGAGCAGGACCACCGGTACGAAGACCCCGGCGATCCGGTCGGCGAGGCGCTGCACCCGCGCCTTGCCGGTCTGGGCGTTCTCGACGAGCCGTGCGATACGGGCGAGCTGGGTGTCGGAGCCGACGCGGGTGGCCCGTACGACAAGGCGGCCCGACGCGTTCACGGTCGCACCCGTGACGGCGTCGCCCACGCCCACGTCGACCGGTACGGACTCGCCGGTCAGCATCGAGGCGTCGACCGCGGAGGCGCCTTCGACGACGGTGCCGTCGGTGGCGACGGTCTCGCCCGGCCGTACGAGGAAACGGTCGCCGACGGCCAGCCGGCCGACCGGGACGCGCTCCTCGGAGCCGGACCGCAGGACCGTCACGTCCTTGGCGCCGAGTTCGAGCAGGGCGCGCAGGGCGGCGCCCGCCTTCCGCTTGGAGCGGGCCTCCAGCCAGCGGCCGAGGAGGATGAAGGAGACGACGCCGGAGGCGACTTCGAGGTAGATCGTCGAGGCGCCGTCCCCCGGTCCGACCGTGAAGTCGAAGCCGTGCCGCATCCCCGGCATCCCCGCGTCCCCGACGAACAGCGCCCACAGCGACCAGCCGAAGGCGGCGAGCGTGCCCACGGAGACCAGCGTGTCCATGGTCGCCGCGCCGTGCCGGAGGTTGGTGGCCGCCGCCCGGTGGAAGGGCAGGCCGCCCCAGACGACGACCGGAGCGGCGAGGGTCAGCGAGAGCCACTGCCAGTTGTCGAACTGGAGGGCGGGGACCATCGCGAGCAGCACGACGGGCAGGGAGAGCAGCGCGGAGACCACCAGGCGCTGCCGCAGCGTGTCGGGCTCGGTGATGTCGGCGGTGGTCGGCGGCGGGGTGTGGCCGGGCGCAGACGCCGGCCCCGGCTCCGACGTCGGCTCCGGCTCCGGCTCCGGCGGAAGGATCTCTTCCGCCGTGTAGCCCAGCTTCTCGACCAGGGCGATGAGGTCGGCGACCGCCACCCCTTCGGCGTACGCGACCCTGGCCTTCTCCGTGGCGAGGTTGACCGAGGCGGTCACGCCCTCCACGCGGTTCAGCTTCTTCTCGATGCGGGACGAGCAGGACGCACAGGTCATCCCGCCGACGGCCAGCTCGACCTCGGAGGCTGCGGACGCTTCGGAGGCTGACGGGGCTGCGGACGCTGACGGGGCTGCGGACGGTTCGGGCATGGCTCTCTCGTGCTGCTCATCGTTGTCGGGGGACGGCTGCGGGCCCTGTGGTGTCGAGGGTGACACCACAGGGCCCGGAGTACCCGGCAGGGCGCCGGTCAGACGGGGGTCGGGCGGCGGTCAGGCCTTGACGCCGACGAGCTCGTAGCCCGCCTCGTCCACCGCGGCGCGAACCGCTTCCTCGTCCAGCGGGGCCGCGGAGACCACGGTCACCAGACCCGTGGCGGCCGAGGCCTCGACGGAACCGACGCCCGCGATCTCCGAGATCTCGGAGCCGACGGCACCTTCGCAGTGGCCACAGGTCATCCCCGTCACCTCGTACACCGTGGTGACGGCGCCCTGCGGGGTCTCCGCGGCGCCGTCACCGTGGCAGGAACCGCTGGGGGAGCAGCAGGAGCCGGTCGTCTCGGACGCGGCCTGCGGGAGCTCGGTCTGGGCGCTCATGTCGTTCTCCTCGGATGGCGTGGGTACGTGTGCGACGTAACGTGCGAAAGGGGACCCCGCAGTCCCGGGGACCTCCTGACGCATCGAAGACTATACCCCTAGGGGGTATTTCTCAACGAGACGGGGGCGCCTCGCGGCGGGGCCCCTCAGGCCCCGCGCCCTCTGTTGCGTGGGCGGGCGGCGACCCAGGCGCGGACCGTGTCCGCGTACCAGTAGGGCTTGCCGCGCTCCACGTGGTCGGGGTCGGGCAGCAGCCCGTGCTTGCGGTAGGAGCGCACGGTGTCGGGCTGCACCTTGATGTGCGCGGCGATCTCCTTGTACGACCAGAGCCTGCGGTCCGTCATGGCGGCACCTCCCTGCGCGCGCCCGGGGGCGGCCGGGCGTGGCCGACAGGGGGGCCGGGCGCGGCGCGCGGCGATCACTCAGCCTGTGCCCGGTGAGCGGCGGCGAATTACCCTGCGTGGATCTCTGTTGACGTTCTGTGACGCAGGTTTCGCGCGGGTGAGACATGTGTGACGGGAAGGGGTTCTTTGTGACAGAAGCGACGCATCCGCCGTCGAGTGGTCCATCGCCGGGCGGGCCCCGTCCCGAGGCGGCTTCTAGGCCCCGCAGGAGCGGAGGAAGGCGCGGGTGCGGCGGGCGATCGGGAGGGGCTTGTCCGGAGGGCACGGGTACATGTCCTGCTCCACGATCGCGAACAGCTCGACGCCGAGCTTCTGGGCCGCGGCGAGCACGGGTTCCAGGGCGGGCACCCCGACGGGCGGTTCGCACATCACCCCGCGGCCCACGGCGGGCCCGAACGGCACCTCCTCGGCGCGCACGCCGGCCAGGATCTCCGGGTCGACCTGCTTGAGGTGCAGATAGCCGATGCGCTCGCCGTAGGTCTCGATGAGCTGGACGCTGTCGCCGCCGCAGTACGCGTAGTGCCCGGTGTCCAGGCAGAGCGAGACGAGGTCCGGGTCGGTGGCGTCGAGGAAGCGCGTGACGTTCTCCTCGGTGTCGATGTGCGTGTCCGCGTGCGGGTGGACCACGACGCGCAGGCCGTAGCGCTCGCGGACCTCGCGGGCCAGGCGCTCGGTCTGGCTGGTCAGTTCGCGCCATTGTCCGGGCGTCAGGACGCGGTCCTCCAGGACCACGCCGGTCTTGTCGTCGCGCCAGAAGGAGGGGATGACGACGAGGTGTTCGGCGCCCATCGCCTGGGCGAGCGCGGCGTTGTCCGCGACGTGCGCCCACGTCTTCTCCCAGACCGCGGGTCCGTGGTGCAGGCCGGTGAAGACCGTGCCCGCCGACACCTTGAGGCCGCGGCGGCCCGTCTCCGCGGCCAGCTCGGCGGGGTCGGTGGGCAGGTAGCCGTACGGGCCGAGCTCGATCCACTCGTACCCGGATTCGGCGACCTCGTCGAGGAAGCGGCGCCAGGGGACCTGTTGCGGGTCCTCGGGAAACCACACGCCCCAGGAGTCGGGCGCCGAACCGATCCGGATGCGAGACAGCGTCGTCATGTCGGCCAGCCTCCAGGCGTCGTCGGAAGAGTGTCAAGGAGTGGTCCGAATGTAAGGACAAAATGTTGACAGGGCTCCCGGGCCGGGATTAGACCTGGGGGCACACGACCGACCGGCCCGGCGAAGGGACGCACAGGGTGAGTGATCCGTACGACGTCATCACCATGGGCCGGATCGGGGTCGACCTCTATCCACTTCAGACGGGGGTGCCTCTCGACGAGGTCACCACGTTCGGGAAGTTCCTCGGCGGCTCGGCGAGCAACGTCGCGGTGGCCGCGGCGCGCCTCGGCCGCCGCGTCGCCGTCGTGACGCGCACCGGTCAGGACCCCTTCGGGACCTATCTGCACCGGGCGCTGCGGGAGTTCGGCGTCGACGACCGCTGGGTGAGCGGGGTTCCCGGGCTGCCGACGCCCGTGACGTTCTGCGAGGTCTTCCCGCCGGACGACTTCCCGCTGTACTTCTACCGGCTGCCCAAGGCCCCCGACCTGGAGATCTCCGAGGGTGAACTCGACCTCGGGGCGATCGCCGCCGCGCGGATCTTCTGGATGACGGGTACGGGGCTGTGCGCGGAGCCCAGCAGGGCGGCCACGCTGGCGGCGCTCGGCGCGCGGACCGCCGGGACCACGGTCTTCGACCTCGACTGGCGGCCCATGTTCTGGAGCGACCCCGCCGAAGCCCGGCCGCACTACGCCGCCGCCCTCGCGCACGCCACGGTCGCCGTCGGCAACCTCGACGAGGTGGAGATCGCCACGGGGTGCCGGGAACCGGGCGCGGCGGCGCGGGCGTTGCTCGACGCCGGGGTCGAACTCGCCGTGGTCAAGCAGGGGCCCAAGGGGGTGCTCGCGATGAACCGGGCGGGTGACGTCGCTGAGGTGCCGCCGCTTCCCGTGACGGTGCTGAACGGCCTTGGCGCCGGGGACGCGTTCGGCGGGGCGCTGTGCCATGGGCTGTTGAGCGGCTGGGGGCTGGAGCGGGCCATGCGGTACGCCAATGCCGCGGGGGCGATCGTGGCGTCCCGCCTCGAGTGCTCTTCGGCCATGCCTTTTGCTGGCGAGGTCGCCTCTGCTGTTGCTGCCGGGGCTGTTCTGTGACCGGCGCCTTCCGTGGCCGTTCTCGGGGCTCCGCCCCGGACCCCGCTCCTCAAACGCCGGAGGGGCTGAATCTGGGCGCCGCTGCCTCTGTGCCGGAGGGGCTGAACAGGCTGAACAGGGTTGAGTCTGTCGATGTCGGGGCGCTTGCTCGGGTTCGGGCGCGGGAGCCTGGGGTCATTGGCGAGGCCGCCGCTCGGCGGGTTCGGCGGTCGTTGGTCGGGGGGAGCGGGCGGCTGATGATCGTCGCCGCCGATCATCCCGCCCGGGGGTCCCTCGCCGTCGGGGGTGATCCGCTCGCCATGGCCAGTCGCGGCGATCTGCTCGCGCGGCTCTGCGTGGCCCTGGCCAGGCCCGGGGTCGACGGGGTGCTCGCCACCGCCGACATCCTGGACGACCTGCTGCTGCTCGGCGTGCTCGACGGCAAGGTCGTCATGGGGTCGATGAACCGCGGTGGGCTCGCGGGGGCCGCCTTCGAGATGGACGACCGGTTCACCGGGTACCGGCCGGAAGACCTGACGCGGCTCCGCTTCGACGCGGGCAAGCTGCTGCTCCGCGTCGACTACGACGACCCGGGGTCGCTGCGCACCCTGCACTCCGCCGCGCGCACGGTCGACGCGATGGCGGAACGGCAACTGCCGGTCTTCGTCGAGCCGTTCCTCAGCCGGCGCGAGGGGCGGGGCCCCGTCCGCAATGACCTGAGCGCGGAGGCCGTGTCGCGGGCCATCGCCATCGCCTCGGGGCTCGGGGGTTCCTCCGCGTACACCTGGCTGAAGGTCCCCGTCACCGAGAACCCCGACGACATGGCCAGGGTCATGGAGACCTCGACCCTGCCGACGGTGCTGCTCGGCGGCGACGTGGGCAACGACGCCGGGGGCGCGGACGCCGCCTTCGAGAAGTGGCGCGGCGCGCTGCGGCTGCCCACCGTGCAGGGCCTCGTCGTCGGCAGGGCGCTGCTCTACCCGCCCGACGGCGACGTGGCGGGGGCGGTCGACACCGCCGTAGGACTGTTGTAGCGGGCGAGAGAGGCTCTGGAGGCCCCATATGACGTACGTGCCGAAAGGGAGTGCGAGCGACGGTCCGTACGCCCTCGACATCGACCCGAAGAGGGCAGGGTGGGCCTACTCCGCGCTGCGTGTCGTCGAGATTCCGCCCGGCGGCACGCACGCCTTCACCACCGGTGAGAGTGAATGGATCGTGTTGCCGCTGACCGGCGGCTGTACGGTGCACGCGGAAGACGGGATCATCGAACTCCTGGGCCGGGAGAGCGTGTTCAGCGGAGTCTCCGACTTCGCTTACGTGCCCCGCGACGCCCAGGTCCACATCGCCTCCGGCGCGGGAGGCCGCTTCGCCCTGGCAGGAGCGAAGTGCGAGCGTCGACTCCCCGCCCGCTACGGCTCCGCGCCGGAGGTACCCATCGAGAGCCGCGGGAGCGGCACCTGCGCCCGCGAGGTCCGGGGCTTCGCGGCAGCCGACGCCTTCGAGTGCGACCGCCTCATCGCGGTGGAGGTGATCACGCCCGGCGGCAACTGGTCCTCGTACCCGCCGCACAAGCACGACGAGCACCGTCCGGGCGTCGAGACCGAGCTCGAAGAGATCTACTACTTCGAGATCGAGGCCCACGGAGGGCGTGACGGATTCGGATATCAGCGGGTTTTCCCCTCCCGTGACGGTGGTACCGACGTCCTTGCCGAGGTCCGCACCGGCGACGCCGTCCTGGTGCCCGACGGCTGGCACGGCCCGTCCGTCGCCCAGCCGGGGCACGCGATGTACTACCTGAACGTGATGGCCGGACCCGGCGACGAGAGGGAGTGGAGGATCTGCTTCCACCCCGACCACACGGAGGGATATCGATGACGGGGACTCCGGCGAACACCGCGGGCAGCGTCAGGCTGACCACGGCGCAGGCACTCGTACGCTTCCTGACCAGGCAGTTCACCGAGCGGGACGGCACCAGGCAGCGGCTCATCGGCGCGACCTGGGGCATCTTCGGGCACGGCAACGTGGCGGGGGTCGGCCAGGCGCTCGTGGAGTACGCCGAAGACATGCCGTTCCACCAGGGCCGCAACGAGCAGGCCATGGTGCACGCCGCCGTCGGCTACGCCCGTCAGTCCGGCCGGCTCGCCACCCACGCGGTCACCACGTCCATCGGGCCCGGCGCCACCAACCTCGTCACCGGCGCCGCGCTCGCCACCGTCAACCGCCTGCCGGTGCTGCTGCTGCCCGGCGACACCTTCGCCGCCCGGCCCGCCGACCCGGTGCTCCAGCAGCTCGAAGTGCCGTACGCGGGCGACGTGTCCGTCAACGACTGCCTGCGGCCCGTGTCCCGGTACTTCGACCGCGTCACCCGGCCCGAGGCCCTGATCCCGGCCGCCCTCGCCGCGATGCGGGTGCTCACCGACCCCGCCGAGACCGGCGCCGTCACGCTCGCCCTGCCGCAGGACGTGCAGGCGGAGGCGTACGACTGGCCCGAGGAGTTCTTCGCCGAGCGGGTGTGGACCGTACGCAGGCAGGCCCCCGACCCGCGGGAACTCGCCGAAGCCGCGGACCTGGTGCGCGCGGCGCGGCGGCCCCTGATCGTCGCGGGCGGCGGCGTCCACCACAGCGCCGCAGAGGACGCCCTGCGCGGCCTCGCCGACGCCACCGGCATCCCCGTCGCCTCCACCCAGGCGGGCAAGGGCTCCCTGCGCTTCGACCACCCGGCGGACGTCGGCGGCATCGGGCACACCGGCACGGCCCCCGCGAACGAACTGGCCCGCGCCGCCGACCTGGTGATCGGCGTCGGCACCCGCTACAGCGACTTCACCACGGCCTCCGGCACCCTCTTCGAGGCGCCCGGAGTGCGCTTCCTGAACCTGAACGTCACGCCCTTCGACGGGCACAAGATGGCGGGCGCCACCCTGATCGCCGACGCCCGCGCCGGGCTCGAAGCGCTCACCGAGGCGCTGGACGGGTACCGCGTCGAGCCCACCTTCTCCCTCGACTACCGGGGCGACAAGGCGCGCTGGGAGCAGCGCGTCGACGCCGCCTACGGCGCGGACGAGCCGGACGTGCGCCCCAGCCAGACCCAGGTACTCGGGGTGCTCGACGAGGTGGTGACCGACGAGGACATCGTCATCAACGCCGCCGGTTCGCTCCCCGGTGACCTGCACAAACTGTGGCGCACACGGTCGGCGCGGCAGTACCACGTCGAGTACGGCTACTCCTGCATGGGCTACGAGATCCCGGCGTCGATCGGCGTGGCGCTCGCCGCGCCGGGGCGGCCGGTGTGGGCGCTGGTCGGCGACGGCACGTATCTGATGAACCCGACGGAGATCGTCACGGCCGTCCAGGAGAACATCCCGGTCAAGGTCGTCATCCTGCAGAACCACGGCTACGCCTCGATCGGCGGGCTCTCGGCCTCGGTGGGCGGCGAGCGGTTCGGCACGGCCTACCGCTTCCGGGCGGACGACGGCACGTACACCGGAGGGCCGCTGCCGGTCGACCTGGCGGCCAACGCGGCCTCGCTGGGCATGCGTGTGCTGCGCGCGAAAACCGTCCGTGAGCTGCGCGAGGCCCTGCGGGAGGCGCGCGGCGCAGACCGTCCCACATGTGTCTATGTGGAGACGGAAACGGCAGACATTGTGTCGGGCCCGCCTCCCGCGCAGGCGTGGTGGGATGTGCCCGTGGCCGAGACGGCGACCCGGGTGTCCGCGGTCAAGGCCAGGGAAGAGTACGACCGGCACGTCGCTGCCCGACGCCGCCACCTGTGAGAGTAGGGATGTTTGTCATGACGAAGACCGTCAATCACTGGATCGGTGGAAAGCCCGTCGAGAGGGCCGCGGGCGCGTCCGGATCGTACGGCCCGGTCACCGACCCGGCGACCGGCGCCGTCACGACGCAGGTCGCGTTCGCGTCGGTCGACGAGGTGGACGCCGCCGTGGCCTCGGCCCGCGAGGCCTTCGCGGCCTGGGGCAAGTCCTCGCTCGCCAAGCGCACCGCGATCCTCTTCAAGTTCCGCGCGCTCCTTGACGCCAACCGCGACGCGATCGCCGAGCTGATCGTCGCCGAGCACGGCAAGGTGCACTCGGACGCGCTCGGCGAGGTCGCCCGCGGCCTGGAGATCGTCGACCTGGCCTGCGGCATCACCGTGCAGCTCAAGGGCGAGCTGTCGACGGAGGTGGCGAGCCGCGTGGACGTGGCGTCCATCCGCCAGCCGCTGGGCGTCGTCGCGGGCATCACGCCGTTCAACTTCCCCGCCATGGTGCCGATGTGGATGTTCCCGCTGGCCATCGCGTGCGGCAACACCTTCGTGCTCAAGCCGAGCGAGAAGGACCCGTCCGCGTCGATGAAGATCGCGGAGCTGCTGAGCGAGGCCGGCCTTCCCGACGGCGTCTTCAACGTCGTGCACGGCGACAAGGTGGCCGTCGACCGCCTCCTGGAGCACCCGGACGTAGCGGCCGTCTCCTTCGTGGGCTCCACTCCCATCGCCCGCCACATCCACGCCACCGCCTCCGCCAACGGCAAGCGCGTACAGGCGCTCGGCGGCGCCAAGAACCACATGCTGGTCCTGCCCGACGCGGACCTGGACGCGGCGGCCGACGCCGCCGTCTCGGCGGCCTACGGCTCCGCGGGCGAGCGCTGCATGGCCATCTCGGCCGTCGTCGCGGTCGGTTCGGTCGCCGACGAGCTGGTGGGCAAGATCAAGGAGCGCGCCGAGAAGATCAAGATCGGCCCCGGCAACGACTCCACCTCCGAGATGGGCCCGCTGATCACCGCGGCCCACCGCGACAAGGTCGCCTCGTACGTCACGGGCGCCGCCGCCGAGGGCTGCGAGGTCGTCCTCGACGGCACCGGCTACACGGTCGAGGGCCACGAGGACGGCCACTGGATCGGCCTCTCCCTGCTCGACCGCGTCCCGACGACCGCCAAGGCCTACCGGGACGAGATCTTCGGCCCGGTCCTGTGCGTGCTGCGCGTCGACACGTACGAGGAGGGCGTCGCCCTCATGAACGCCTCGCCGTTCGGCAACGGCACCGCGATCTTCACCCGTGACGGCGGCGCGGCCCGCCGCTTCCAGCTGGAGATCGAGGCGGGCATGGTCGGCGTGAACGTGCCGATCCCGGTGCCGGTGGGCTACCACTCCTTCGGCGGCTGGAAGGACTCCCTCTTCGGGGACCACCACGTCTACGGCAACGACGGCACGCACTTCTACACGCGCGGCAAGGTCATCACCACCCGCTGGCCCGACCCGTCGGACGCGCCGGCCGGGGTCGACCTGGGCTTCCCGCGCAACCACTGAGTCACCGGCGCGTGACAGCGCGTGGAGGAAGGTCGTCCGGTATCCGGACGACCTTCCTTCTTTTTTAACGCCGTCTTTGCGGTTCCCGTGCACACGGTGCAATACGGGCAGCGAAGGTGTCCGCATGGATATGCCTGTGAAGACAAGGTCAACAACGAGAGCCGACTACTCATTGCCACCCATGAGCACAAACTCTTGGGAAAGCCAGGCGACTTGGGTCGGCAGGGCGCTGCGGATTCCGTAGGTAAATGACCGTTGACGTTCCGGTTATCGCCGGGGTTCGATGACGCGCCGGGAGCCACTGACAGACGCTCGACTGCCTTCGGAGGCGATAGGGCTCCCGCCGCAGCACCCGCCGCACGAGTCGATCGGAACCGCGCCGTATGAGCGATACGCTTCGCCCGCCCACGCCCGCCACCACGGCCGACGCCCCTCCGGCGCCGGTGGCCGTGCCGGGTGATCCCCAGAAGCTCAAGCGTTCCATCGGCGTCGTGGGAGGCACCCTCCTGACGCTGTCCTGCGTGACGCCCGCCTCCACGCTCTTCGTGGTCGTCCCCGACCTCTTCTCCTCGCTCGGCACCGCGACCGCGCTCACCATCGCGATCGGCTCCCTGCTCTGCGTGGGCGTGGCGTTCTGCTACTCCGAGCTGGGCACGCTCATCCCCAGCGCGGGCGGCGAGTACGCGATGGTCTCCACGATGGCGGGACGCCTGGCCGGCTGGCTGGTCTTCGTCCTGTCCCTCCTGGTCGTGATGATCGTGCCGCCCGTGATCGCCATGGGCACCGCCGACTACCTGGCGCCGGTCCTCGACCTCGACCCGTCCTACGCGGGCGCCGGCGTCATGATCCTCGCCACCCTCGCCGGCCTGCTCGACCTGCGCGCCAACGCCTGGATCACCGGCATCTTCCTCGTCCTCGAAGTCATCGCGGCGGGCCTCGTGGCCGTACTCGGCTTCGCGCACGCCGAACGGGGCGCGGGCAGCCTCGTGGACCTGTCGGTGGCGGGCTCAGGGCCCGGCGGCGTCGACACCGTCACGGCCATGCTGATCGTCTCCGGCCTCGCGATCGCCCTCTTCATCACGCAGGGCTTCTCCACGGCCGTCTACCTCTCCGAGGAGCTGGAGAACCCGCGCCGCAACGTCGCGCGCACCGTCCTCGCCACCCTCGCCATCTCCTCCGTCATCATCCTGGTGCCGGTCGTCGCGATCACCATGGGCGCGGAGAGCCTGACGGCCATCACCGAGGGCGACATCAGCGCCATGGTGACGGCCTGGTCCAACTCGGCCGTCGGTACGTTCGTCAGCCTCTGCGTGGCCCTCGCGATCATCAACGCGGGCATCGTCATGGTCATCCAGAACTCCCGCGTCCTGTTCGCCTCGGCCCGCGACAAGGCGTGGCCCTCGCCGGTGAACAAGGCCCTGTCGAAGCTCGGCGCCTCCGGCGCGCCGTGGGTGGCCACGCTGCTCGTGGGAGTACCCGGAGCACTCCTGTGCTTCGTCAACCTCGACACGCTGTACGGGGTGACCGGGGTCTCCGTGACCGGCATGTACCTGCTGGTGGCGGTGGCCGCGCTGCTGGCCAGGCGGGGCGGCCACGGCCACCGGTCGGCCTGGCGGATGCCGCTGTGGCCCGCGGTGCCGGTGGTGCTGATCGTGGTCCTCGCCTACGTGCTGAGCCAGCAGGAGCCCGGGTACCTCGTGTGGACCGGCGGGATCGTGGCGGCGGCGACGCTGTACTACGTCCTGTACCTGCGGCCGCGGCGGGAGACGCGCTGGCTGGTGAGCGTGCCGGAGGACGACGGGCAGGGCTGACCCCCGGCGCCCCCCGGCCCCCGAACGCCGGCCGGGCCGCGCGAACCGGCGGCCCGGCTCAGCGCCGCGCCGAGACCCGCCGCTCCACCTCCGCCCAGTCCTCGGGGTCCACCTCGGCGGAGCCGCCCGGGGACAGCAGGTCACGGTCCTTGAACCCGCTGGACGTGGACACGCACACCACGGGCCCCTCGGCGGAGGGGCCGAGCCGCCGGTACCCCGCGAGCCCGGCGGCGGCGGAAAGCTCGGCCCACAGGCCGGCCCCGGCGAGCTCCGAACGCGCCGCGGCCATCTCCGCGTCGGAGACCAGCAGGGCCCGCCCCCCGCTCTCCCGGACCGCCACGACCCCGCGGTACCCGCCGACCGGCGAACTGATCGCGTAGGCGGCGGTCTCCCCGACGGGGACTTGGGTGGCGGGCACCCCGTCCCGCAGCGCGGCGGCGAGCGGGCCCCCGGCCGCGGGCTCACAGGAGTAGAGCCGCGGCACCCGGTCGGCGAGCCCCAGGGCGACCAGCTCCGTGAACCCCTTCCAGACGCCGAAGAGCAGCTCCCCGTACCCCGTGGGCAGGAACACGGCACCGGGCACGCCGAGCTCCGTGAAGATCTCGTAGGCCAGGGTCTTGTACCCCTCGGGCCCGAAGGCGTGCCCGGTGTGCGTGGGCGTCACGTTGCTGACGGGGTGGTAGCCGAACCGCTCCACGATCCTGCGCAGCAGCGGCCACCGCGCCTCCACGGGCACGGACAGCACCACGGCCCCGTACGCCCGCAGGAACGCCTCCACCGCGGGCGGCGTCCCCGTCGAGCCGATCACGACGCAGCGCAGTCCGGCCCGCGCCGCGTACGCGGCCGCCGAGGCCCCGTGGTTGCCCGACGAGGCGACGACGACGCCCTCCGCGCCCGCGCCGACGGCGGCGCCGACCGTGACGCGGTTGATGCGGTCCTTGTGGCTCCAGGTCGGATTGCGGGACTCGTCCTTGATCCAGAGGCCGTCGCCGAGGGGGACGAGGGGCGTGCCGCCCTCCCCGAGCCCCGGCGCGAGCAGCGGCGGCAGGAGCGGGGCCCACCGGTCGTGGCCGCGCGGCTGCCCGGCGGCGGTGGCGAACAGGCCGGCCGGGACCTCGTCGTAGGCGTAGTCGACCTCTACGGGGTACGAGACGCTCTCCGTGCTGGTCACCGGGCAGCCGGCGGTCAGCGGAGGCCACAGCGGGAAACGGACGGCAGGGTCGCCGAGCGAGCGCTGGCCGGTGGCGAGCGATTCCCGGGATGTCATGGGTGCGGACGGGGATGTCATGGGTGCAGACTCTATTCACCCCTGACGCGCCACGGCCCGCGTACCACGGCGGCGGTATGCCGGGCGCGGAGCGTACTCCCGCGGGAGGGCGCACAGTTCAGTCCGCCGGTTGCCCCGGTTGTCGGTCCTCGCCCGTACGGTTGACGTCATGGATCTACGACTGCCCAGGCCCAGGACGGGGACGGGGCCCGAGAGCGGCCCCGTGCGCACAAGGGGCGGCCCGCGGCGGCTGGTCGCCGCCGCGGCCGCCGTCGTGCTGCTCGCGGGCGCGGGCACCTGGACGGCCGTCGCCTCGGACGAGGGTCCCGCGGTGCACAGGGCCGACGGGACGCTCGACACCGGCGGCGCGAAAATCGACACCTCGTACTTCACGGCGGGCGACCCCGCGGACAAGCGCCCCGCGGTCCTCATCGGCCACGGCTTCGGCGGCAGCAAGAACGACGTGCGGGACCAGGCGGAGGCCCTGGCCGAGGACGGGTACGCGGTCCTGACCTGGTCGGCGCGCGGCTTCGGGAAGTCCACCGGCAAGATCGGCCTCAACGACCCGAAGGGCGAGGTCGCCGACGTCTCCAAGATGATCGACTGGCTGGCGAAGCGCCCCGAGGTGCGGCTCGACAAGGACGGCGACCCGCGCGTGGGCGTCACCGGCGCCTCGTACGGAGGCGCGGTGTCGCTGCTCGCGGCCGGACACGACCGCCGGGTGGACGCCATCGCCCCCCAGATCACGTACTGGAACCTCGCGGACGCCCTCTTCCCCCAAGGCGTCTTCAAGAAGCTCTGGGCGGGCACGTTCATGAACGCCGGAGGCGGCTGCGACCAGTTCGAGAAGCGGCTGTGCGACATGTACGACCGGGTCGCGGTCGCCGGGAAGCCGGACGACGCCGCGCGGAAGCTGCTCGCCGAGCGCAGCCCGGCCGCCGTGGGCGACCGCATCAAGGTGCCGACGCTCCTCACCCAGGGGCAGACCGACTCCCTCTTCCCGCTCGGCCAGGGCGACGCCATCGCCAAGGCGATCCGCGCCAACCACGCGCCCGTGAAGGTGGACTGGATCGCGGGCGGCCACGACGGGGGCGACCGCGAGCGCGGCCGGGTGGAGCAGCGCGTCACCACGTGGTTCGACCGCTATCTGAAGGACGACAAGGGCGTCGACACCGGCCCCGCGTTCCGGGTCACCCGCACCGGAGGCATGGACTCCACCGACGGGGCCGCGCGGCTGCGCGGCGCGAGCTCCGACCGCTACCCGGGCCTGGAGAGCAACCCGCGCGCCGTGCCGCTCAGCGGGCGCGAGCAGACCTTCGACAACCCCGCGGGCGCCAGCCCGCCCGCCATCTCCGGCCTGCCGGGCATCGGCGCGGGCAACCTCTCCCAGATGTCCTCGCTCGGCGTCGGCGTCTCCCTCGACGTCCCCGGGCAGTACGCGAAGTTCGACTCACGGCCGCTCAAGGAAGACCTGCGGATCACCGGAACGCCGACCGCGCGCGTGCACGTGAAGTCCTCCGGCGAGGACACCGTCCTCTTCGCGAAGGTCTACGACGTCGGGCCCGGCGGCAAGCAGCGCGTCCTGCCCTCCCAACTGGTCGCTCCCGTACGTGTCGAGGGCACCAAGGCGGGCAAGGACGTCGAGCTGCGGCTGCCCGCCGTCGACCACGAGGCGCGAAAGGGCCACCGCCTGCGCCTCGTCGTCGCCTCGACCGACCTCGGCTATGCCTCGCCCGCCGAGCCCGCCAAGTACACCGTCTCCCTCAAGGGTGACCTGACGGTGCCGACGGCGTCCGGCGTGCGGACCGCCGCCGCGCCGATGCCCGCCTGGGTGTGGTGGCTGCCGGCCGCCGGAGCCGTGATCGCCCTCGCGCTGCTCGTCACCGGGCGGCGCCGCACGACGGCGCCCGCACCCGACCCGGAGCTGGCCGAAGTCCCCCTCCAGATCACGGACCTGAGCAAGCGGTACGCGAAGTCCAGCGACCGGTACGCCGTACGGGACGTGTCCTTCCGCGTGGAGAAGGGCCAGGTCCTCGGCCTGCTCGGACCCAACGGCGCGGGCAAGACGACGACCCTGCGCATGCTCATGGGCCTGATCCGGCCCGACGCGGGCGAGATCCACGTCTTCGGGCAGGCCATCAGGCCGGGCGCGCCGGTCCTCTCCCGGGTCGGCGCGTTCGTCGAGGGCGCCGGATTCCTGCCGCACCTCTCCGGCCGGGAGAACCTGGAGCTGTACTGGAAGGCCACCGGGCGCCCCGCCGAGGACGCCCACCTGGACGAGGCCCTGGAGATCGCCGGGCTCGGCACCGCGCTGGCCCGCGCCGTGCGGACGTACTCCCAGGGCATGCGGCAGCGCCTGGCCATCGCCCAGGCCATGCTCGGCATGCCCGACCTGCTGATCCTCGACGAGCCGACCAACGGCCTCGATCCGCCGCAGATCCGCGAGATGCGCGAGGTCATGATCCGGTACGCGCGCGGCGGGCGCACCGTCATCGTCTCCAGCCACCTCCTCGCCGAGGTCGAGCAGTCCTGCACGCACCTCGTCGTCATGGACCGCGGCCGCCTCGTCCAGGCCGGGCCCGTCGCCGAGATCGTCGGCTCCGGGGACACACTCCTGGTCGGCCTCGCGCAGGACGTCTCCGACCCGCTCGTCGAGAAGGTGGCCGCACTGCCCGGCGTGGCCTCGGCGGTCCGCGCCGACGACGGTCTGCTGGTCCGGCTCGACGGGACCGGGGCCGGGACCGCCGCGCGGCTCCTGCCCGAACTGGTGCGCCTGGAGGTGCCGGTGGAGTCCATGGGCCCGCACCGCCGCCTGGAAGACGCGTTCCTGACCCTGATCGGAGGAGGCGCCGCATGACCGCCACCGCAACCCCGGAGCGCGCCACGGCCCCCGGCTACCGCGCGGGCCGCACCCTGCCCCTGCGCGTGGAGGCCGTCCGCCAGCTCAAGCGGCGCCGCACCCTCGTCATGGGCGCCGTCATGGCGCTCCTGCCGGTGGTGCTCGTCATCGCCTTCGCCGTCGCCGGTGGCTCACCCGAGTCCCGCAGCGGCCGGGTGACGCTGATGGACACGGCCACGGCGTCGGCCGCGAACTTCACGGCGACCGCGCTGTTCGTGTCGGCGGGCTTCCTCCTCGTCATCCCCGTGGCCCTGTTCTGCGGGGACACCGTCGCCTCCGAGGCGAGCTGGTCGTCCCTGCGGTATCTCCTCGCGGCGCCCGTGCCGCGGTCCCGGCTGCTCTGGTCCAAGCTCACCGTCGCGCTCGGCCTCAGCGCCGCGGCGATGGTGCTGCTGCCGCTGGTCGCGCTGGCGATCGGCACGGTGGCGTACGGCTGGGGGCCGCTGGAGATACCCACCGGCGGCGCGCTGCCCGCGGGCACGGCGGTGCAGCGCCTGCTGGTCGTCGTCGCGTTCATCTTCGTCTCCCAACTGGTCACGGCAGGCCTCGCGTTCTGGCTGTCGACGCGGACCGACGCGCCGCTGGGCGCAGTCGGCGGCGCGGTCGGCCTGACCATCGTCGGCAATGTCCTCGACGCCGTCACGGCGCTCGGCCACTGGCGCGACTTCCTCCCGGCCCACTGGCAGTTCGCCTGGGCCGACGCCATCCAGCCGACCCCCGAATGGGGCGGCATGATCCAGGGCTCGGCGGTCTCGGTGACGTACGCCCTGGTGCTGTTCGCCCTGGCGTTCCGTGGCTTCGCGCGGAAGGACGTGGTGTCGTAGGGGCCGCTCCCCGGGGGCGTCTGCCGTCCTGCCCATGCCGGGTCCGGTCGTCGTGAGCCCCCCGCCGGGCCGGCCCCGTGGCCGCATCGAGACGTATCCGCAATGTCTCGGGGCGATCGTTCGGAGGGGCTTCCGCGTCACAGTCGGGAAGACCGACGACGCGAGGGGGAGAGATGCGGACCCGGAAGATACGGCACGGGGTGGTCGCCGTGGCGGTGGCGGGCGGGCTCCTGCTGACCGGCTGCAACAGCGGCGGCTCCGGCGGGCTCGACCGTACGGCCGACGGCAAGGGCAGGCAGCGGGCCGACGGCACCGCACCGCTCCCCGCCCCGGCCCCCGACTCGCCCGACGGCGGCAAGGGCGACGCGGCCACCCCCGGCGGCCCCGACGACCCCCCGGCCACGCCCGACCACCTCTCCACCTTCGCCCTCGACGTGGACACCGCCTCGTACGGCTACGCGCGCCGCACCCTCGCCGAGGGACGGCTGCCCGACCCGGCGACGGTCCGCCCCGAGGAGTTCGTCAACAGCTTCCGCCAGGACTACCCCCGGCCGGACGGCGACGGCTTCTCGGTCAGCGTGGACGGCGCCCGTACCGGCGACGACGGCTGGTCGCTGCTGCGCGTCGGCCTCGCCACCAGGGGTGACGACGGGGAGTCCGGACGGCCGCCCGCCGCCCTGACCTTCGTCATCGACGTCTCCGGCTCCATGGCCGAGCCCGGCCGCCTCGACCTCGTCAAGGAGTCGCTCGGCATCATGACCGACCGGCTGCGCCCCGACGACTCCGTCGCCCTCGTCACCTTCAGCGACACCGCGGAGACGGTCCTGCCGATGACCCGCCTCGGCGACACCGGCGCCGGCCGCGGCCGCGTCCACAGGGCGATCAGCGGTCTGGAGCCCACGCAGTCCACCAACCTCGAAGCGGGCATCACCACCGGTTACGACACCGCCGTACGCGGCAGGGAACGCGGCGCGACCAACCGCGTCGTGCTGCTCTCCGACGCCCTCGCCAACACCGGCGACACCAGCGCCGACGGCATCCTCGACCGCGTCTCCGACGCCCGCCGCGAGCACGGCATCACCCTCTTCGGGGTCGGGGTCGGCAGCGACTACGGCGACGCCCTCATGGAGCGGCTCGCCGACAAGGGCGACGGCCACACCACGTACGTGTCGGACGCGGAGGAGGCCCGCGAGGTCTTCTGCGAGCAGCTTCCGGCCCACGTCGAGCTGCGGGCGCGGGACGCGAAGGCGCAGGTCGCCTTCGACCCGGAGAACGTGGAGCAGTTCCGCCTCATCGGCTACGAGAACCGTGCCGTCGCCGACGACGACTTCCGCGACGACTCCGTGGACGGCGGTGAGATCGGCCCCGGCCACACGGTGACCGCGCTGTACGCGGTGCGTGCGAAGCCGGGGGCCGAGGGGCATCTCGCGACGGCTCGCGTGCGCTGGCTCGACCCGGAGAGCCGGGCCCCGCGCGAAGCGTCCGGACGGGTCCGGGCGGCCGACCTGGAGGGGACGCTGTGGCGTGCCGACGGCGGCCTCCGGGTGGCCGCCGTCGCCGCGTACTTCGCGGACGCGCTGCGGGGCCGCGGCGGCGGTGGGTACGACGCGCCCAAGGACGCCGCGCCGCTGCCGGGGGCGCCGTCGCTGCCCGAGCTGGCTCGGCGCGCGGACGCGTTGCCCGGCGGCGGGAAGCAGGTGCGGGACCTGGCCGGCGCCGTCGACCAGGCCGTGCGGCTCACCGGCCGGGCGCCGAGCGCCGACTCGCCCCGGGGGGAGATCCCACCCGGGGCGGGCCTTGCCGGATGACCGCCGTCCGCTTCATCTCTGTCCGCGGCGCCGTCGTGGCTGGTCGCGCAGTTCCCCGCGCCCCAAAAGGGGCCCGGTCGTCCCTAACGGGGGTCGGCCGCCCGCAGCCGGTAGGCGTACGTGTACGTGCGGCCCGCGTGGAGCAGGTACTTCTCCTCCGGGGGCGCGCCCCATGAGTCGTTGCCGCCCACTCCCATCTGGCGGTGGTTGACGGCCAGGAAGGTCTCCGCGCGGCCCGTCACGTCGTGCGGGTGGCGCGGGCCCTCCAGGTCGGCCGGCGTGTGGTGCAGGGCGCTGAACTCCAGGAACGGCTCCCCGTCCGCCGGGTCGGCGCGGACGACGAGGCCGTCCCCCGAGCGGTCGGTGAGCGTGACGCGGCGTACGTCGGTCTTGTTGCCGGTCTCCTGCGGCCGCAGGTACGGAGCGACCTGCTCGTCGACGGTCGAGCGGTAACGGCCGACCAGCGCACCGGACTTGCGGTCCTGGTAGTTCTCGTGCGGCCCGCGCCCGAGCCAGTCGAGCCGCTCGAACCCCGCGGGCAGCGTGAGCAGCGCCCCCACCACCGGCAGGTCGGGCAGTCCGTCGGCGGCCTCCAGGGTGTGCCTGACCCGCACCTCGCCGTCGCCGCGGACGGTGAACACCGTGCGCCAGGCGGACGCCTTCGGCGAGGTCGGCAGCGTGGCGCTCACCTCGATGGTGACCTCGCCGGGCGACGGCTGCGCGGCCTCGACCCCGGTGATCTTGACCTTGGCGCCCGCCTCGCGCCAGGTGGCGGCCTGCTCCGGGTACTTGCGGCCGATGTCGTTGTCGGTGGGGGCACGCCAGAGATGGGGCACGGGCCCGCCCGCGAGGAGCAGCCGTCCCTTGACCTTGTACGAGGAGAGGGTCCCCGTGGCCTTGGAGAGGACCAGTTCGAGGGCGCGGCCGGTGACCCGTACCTCCTTGTCGTCCTCGTGCAGGTCCAGGCGGGGCAGCGTGCCCGGCTCCGGATCGGCGGGGGCGGGCGAGTACCAGGCCAGGGCGAACTGGCCCACGGCCACGGTGTGCCCGGCCGGGGCCCAGTCGGCCTTCTTCCGCAGCGCGAAGGCGAGGTTCAGCCAGTACTCGGCGCCGGGCTCCGGGCGCGCGGGCTTCTCGTACGGGACGCGGACCGTGCCAAAGGCGCCGGGTGCCACGTCGGGCGCGGCCAGGGTTCCGTGCTGGATCTCCTCGCCGTCACGCGTGACGGTCCAGCGCAGCTCGTACGCGTCCAGAGCGGTGAAGAGGTGCTTGTTGGTGACGCGGACCGAGCCCGCGGTGAGGTCGTCCGCGGCGAAGGAGACCGGCTGGTAGACCTTCTTGATCTCCATGATGCCCGGGTGGAGCGCGCGGGTGGAGGCGACGAGGCCGTTGCCGCAGAAGTTGCCGTCGGTGGGGTAGCCGGGCTTCCAGTCCCCGCCGTAGGAGAGGTACGTGTGCTTGCGGTCGCCCGGTATGGGCAGCCGGATGCTCTGGTCGCACCAGTCCCAGACGAACGCGCCGTGCAGGTTCGGGTACTTCTCGAAGATCTCCCAGTACTCGGGGAGGTTGCCGCCGCTGTTGCCCATGGAGTGGCAGTACTCGCAGAGCATGTACGGCTTGGGGTCGCCGGACTTTCCGTACTTCTCGACGCCCGCGGGCTTGGTGTACATCTCGCTGTGCAGGTCGGCGACGGAGTTCATGCCCTCGTAGTGCACGGGCCGCGAGTCGTCGCGGGCGCGCACCCAGTCGGCCATGGCCTTGAAGTTGCCGCCCTGACCGGCCTCGTTGCCGAGCGACCAGACGACGACGCTCGGGTGGTTCTTGTCCCGCTCGACCATGGACCGGATGCGGTCCACGCAGTTGTCCGTCCACTCGGGCAGCGAGCCGGGGAGCCGGTCGCGCACGCCGTGCGTCTCCAGGTTGGTCTCGTCGATGACGTACAGGCCGTACTGGTCGCAGAGCTCCAGCCAGCGCGGGTGGTTGGGGTAGTGCGAGGTGCGCACGGCGTTGATGTTGTGCCGCTTCATGAGCAGCACGTCCTGGAGCATCACGGACTCCGGGACGGCCTGCCCGTGGTCGGGGTGGGACTCGTGCCGGTTGGTGCCGCGGAACATCACGGGGCGGCCATTGACCGTCAGCTTGCCGGGGCCGAAGTCCACCTGCCGGAAGCCGACGCGGGTGCGCTGCACGTCGACGGCCTTGCCGGAGCCGTCCCGCAGGGTGACGACGAGGGTATACAGATGGGGCTGCTCGGCCGACCAGAGCGCCGGTTTCCCGATGTCGGCCTTGAGGCGCAGGGGTTCACCGGGCACGGCGTCGCCGCCCAGCCGCCCGCCCGGCACGACCCGCCCTTCGGCGTCGTGCAGCACGGCGTCGACCCGGTGGGCCCGCCGCTCCTTGCCCCGCTCCCCGCCCCTTTCCCCGCCCCGGTCCCGCACGGTGACGGCGACGGACAGCTCCGCGTCGCGGAACGCCCCGTCGAGGCCGGTCCGCACCTCCAGGTCCTGCACGTGCACCTCCGGTACGGAGTACACGTACACGTCACGGAAGATCCCGGACAGGTCGATCATGTCCTGGTCCTCCAGCCAGCTTCCGTCGGACCACCGGTAGACCTCGACCGCCAGGGAGTTGGTGCCGGGGCGCAGGTGCTCGGTGACGTCGAACTCGGCCGGGGTGTAGCTGTCCTCGCTGTAGCCGACCTTCTCGCCGTTGACCCAGACGAAGAACGCGGACTTCACGCCCTGGAAGGAGAGCAGCGTGCGGCGCCCGCGCCAGGCGCGCGGCACGATGAAGGTGCGGCGGTAGGAGCCGACGGGGTTGAAGTCCTGGGGCACGTCGGGGAAGTCGGGCTTCTCGTAGCCCTCCCACGGGTACTTGATGTTGAGGTAGACCGGGTGCGGGTAGCCCTCGATCTCCCAGTTCGACGGGACGGTGATCCGGTCCCAGTCGCTCACGTCGTAGCCTTCGGCCTCGAAGCCGACCGGCCGCTTCTCCGGGTTCCTGGCCCAGTGGAACGCCCACCGGCCGTTCAGCGAGCGGTAGTAGGGCGACTTCGTCGACTCGCCGCGCAGGGCGTCGGCGGTGGAGGCGTACGGGATGAGGCGGGCGCGGGCGGGTTCTCTGTTGACCTGGAACACGCGGGGGTTCGCGTTCCACTCGGGCTTCCCGGCCGCCGCGGCGGTGGCCGCGCCGGTGGCTCTCCCGTGTGCGGCGAAGGCCTGCTTCTGCGAGGCGAAGGCGGCCCAGCCCGCAAGGGCGGTACCGGTGGCGAGGAGGGAACGGCGGCTCGGACGGTGGGCGCTCATGCGGCAACTCCGAACGTAAGACAACAAGAACCATCAGCTTCAGACGTAATCGCGCACAACACAAGACCCGTGCAAGCCATGGCCCCCGTCCTGCGCGGTGATCCCCCGACCGCGGCCTGAACCCCTTTCAGCTCGGCCCTGACAGGCTCCCCGTCAGCCCTGCGGCCCGCACGCCTCCCGCTCCGCCCGCACCGGATCGTTGGAGAACCGGAAGGAGGTGCGCTCCACGGCACCCGTCAGGTTCCGCCAGAACCGCCCCGCCGTCAGCGGCGCCCGCGTGGCCTCCCGCAGCTCCGCGAACGGCCCGCAGCGCAGGGCCCGCCGTGCGGCGTCCACGCGGGCGGGGTCCATGCCGGCGGGCAGCGCGCCGGGCATGCCGCGCTCGGCGACGATCCACTCGTCAGGAAGCCGTTTGTCGTGCCCCACCCGGCCGTTGAAGCTCTCGGAGTGGGCGGCCAGGGGATAGGCGAGCCCGATCGGGTCGAGCGCCGCCCCGGAGAGGGGGATGACGGTGCCGCTGAAGCCGAGGGTGTTGTAGACGCCGGTCACGCCGGGCCGCGCGGCAGGCAGCGCGGTATGGGCGAGCAGCAGCGTGCGCTGGCCCAGGAGCTCGCCCTCGCGCACGCTCTCGCGGACGAGCCGGGCGTACGCCATGTTGCCGGGCTGCCCGGCGAAGCCGTGGTGCACGGGGTGGGCCGCGGCGTTCTGGCGTACGTACACGCCGCGCTCGTCCGCGATCCCCTGCGGGCCGATCCGCCCCTCGTACGGAATCCGCAGGACCGCCCCGCAGGCCACGGCCCAGACCGCGACCCCGGCGGCCGCGATCGTCCACGCGCGCGCGGGGGGCACGAGGAAGACGGGCAGCAGCATCAGGAGCAGCCCCGGCAGGAACATCCGCCCGTGCATGAAGTCGCCGCCCACCCTGATGACGTACAGCCAGCACAGGGCGCCCGCGACCAGCGGGGCGGCCACGGGGACGAGCCGCCGGACGCTCGCGGCGGTCAGGGGGTTGGCCCGCCCGCGCGCGGGCAGGCACGCCAGGGCGGCGGCAAGGATGATCAGCAGCGGCAGCCACAGCACGTAGGGCCCGGCGAAGTCCCTGAGGTAGTCGAGACCCCGCCCCCACAGACTCCGCGAGGCCTCCTTGGTGACGCCCGGCAGCGGCATCAGATGCCCGTAGTACCCCATGCGGAAGACCTCGTACGCGAGGGGGAGCGCGCCCGCGGCCCCGGCGCCCGCGAGTACGCCGCGCCACGAGGGCCGCGCGGTCACCCACTGCCCCGCGAGGAAGACCGCGGAGACCAGCGCCAGGTCAGGCCGTACGAGCGGCCCGAGGCCGAGCACCGCGCACGTCACCGGGGAGCGCGGACGCGCGACGAGCGCGAGCCAGGCACCGGCGATCCAGCAGGTGGCGAGCCCGGTCTCCAGGCCGGAGGTGGCGAAGTCCCAGACCGGCGGCAGCGGGAGCAGCACCAGGGCTCCGCAGGGCAGCAGGAGGCGGTCCCCGCCGTACAGCCGGAGCGCCGCGAGACCGGCCAGCGCGAAGCCGGCGGCGGTGAGCAGCAGCCCGCCGTACACGGCCGCCGCGGCGACGTCGAAGCCGGGCGCGCCGGCCGCCACGAGCAGCCACTGCCACAGCGTCCCCGTGGACGACTCGGCGCGCTCCCCGGCGTTGAAGACGGGCCCGTTGCCGGCGAGGACCTGCCGGACCGTACGCACGTAGATGTGTCCGTCGTCCGACATCCACCGCCGCTGGAAGCCGGCCACGGCGACGGCGAGGGCGGGCAGCAGGCAGAGCCCGACGCGCAGGAGCCCGCGCCATCGCCCGAGCCCCGCGCCGTCGGAGCGCTCGGCGGCGGGCCGCGCCGCACGGACACCGGAGGAGTACGTAGACGTCATGCACGGTACATCGGCGCAGGTCAGTCGAGGCTTGAGTCAACGCCCGGCCGTGGCGCCGCCCGGCTACGCCTTCGGTATGTCGAAGTACCGGGTGAGCCCGGCGGCGAGGGCGACGTCACCGATGACCTTGACCTTGCGCAGCATGAAGAGCTTGACGGGCCCGACGTTCCCGGAGACCAGCTTGAGGAACTCGGGGTCGGCCAGGACGAGCGTGAGGCGCGGCTCCGCGTCCGAGCCGCCCTCGCGCACGACGCAGGAGCCCTCGTCGATCTCCGTCTCGTACACGGCGTCGCCGTTGTCACCGCTGCCCGTGATCCGCCAGCGGATCAGCGCCTTGAGCGACCCGGCCGCGTCCGGCCTGAACTGCCGCTCCATCCGGCCGAAGACCTCGCGCAGGACACGGGTGCGCAGCGCGCCGTCGCGGGCGATCGCGGTGATCTCCTTGTCGGGGAGCTCCTTCACCAGGCGGGCGAACTCCTCGGGGGTGACGCTCGCGAAGTCGAGCCCCGCGATCCTGCTGACGTCGTCCGCCACGGCCATCTCCTTACTCAGAAGTAAACTCACGGAGCGCCCAGTCTCCCAGAGCCCGGATGAGGGAAGCGGCGGGGTCCGTGGATTCCCGCGACGCGACCCATTGAAGTTTCCTTACGTGTAGGTAAGTTGACTCGCAGGTAAGCAACGGCACGTCGCAGCAAGGCAAGTAAGGCAAGTCAGCCGAAAGCCGGGAGCCGTCATGGGCGTACGCAAGGATCTGCGCAGGGCACAGCGGCAGGGCGGCCTCGCCGAGCGCGCCCGGGTCGAACTGGTCAAGGACGAGCACGGCACGGTGCGCGAGGCCCACACCCCCGCCCTCGCGGGACGACCGGCGACGGGCAGCATCGCCGACATCCCGTTCATCAACGCGGCCGAGGCCCCCGAGGCCGTGGTGCTCCGCCGCAAGCAGGGCGGCCAGTGGCTCCCGGTGACGGCGGCGGCCTTCGCGCGCGAAGTGACCGAGGCGGCGAAGGGCCTGGTGGCGGCGGGCCTCGAACCGGGCGGCAGGGTCGCGCTGATGTCGCGCACGCGGTACGAGTGGGCGGTCCTCGACTTCGCGATATGGGCGGCGGGCGGCCAGACCGTACCCATCTACGCGACGTCGTCGGCGGAGCAGATCGAGTGGATCGTCCGCGACTCGGGCGCCCGCGTGCTCATCGCGGAGACCGCGGAGAACGCCTCCACGGCCGAGAAGGCCTGCGGCACCCTGGACCACCCGCCGCGCATCCGCACCCTCGACGACGGCGCGATGACGGAACTGACGGCGGCGGGCAGGGACATCCCCGACGAGGAGATGACCGAACGCCGCTCCGCGCTCACTCCCGACTCCGTGGCGACGCTCTGCTACACCTCGGGGACCACGGGCCGCCCCAAGGGCTGCGTCCTCACCCACGGCAACCTGCACGCGGAGGCCGCGAACACGGTCGAGCTGCTGCACCCCGTCTTCAAGGAGATCACCGGCCAGGTCGCGTCCACGCTCCTCTTCCTGCCGCTGGCCCACATCCTCGGTCGCACGATCCAGATCGCCTGCATGCTGGCCCGTATAGAGCTGGGCCACTGCCCGAGCATCAAGCCGGACGAACTGCGCCCGGAGCTGCGCGCCTTCAGGCCGACGTTCGTGGTCGGCGTCCCGTACCTCTTCGAGAAGATCCACGAGACCGGCCGGGCCACCGCGGAGAAGATCGGCCGGGGCGCGTCCTTCGACCGGGCGGAACGGGTGGCGGTGCGGTTCGGCGAGGCGTACCTGAACAGGTTCCTGTCCAAGGACGCTCCCGGCCCGTCCGTCGGCCTCCGCCTCGGCTGGGCGCTGTACGAACTCCTGGTCTACCGCCGCATCCGCAAGGAGGTCGGCGGCCGGATGCGCTACGCGATCAGCGGCGGCTCGCCCCTGGACCGCGACCTGAACCTCTTCTTCTACGCCGCCGGGATCATCATCTACGAGGGCTACGGCCTCACGGAGACATCAGCGGCCGCGACGATCACACCACCGCTGAGGCCACGCCCCGGCACGGTCGGCCTGCCGGTGCCGGGCACGGCGGTACGCATCGCGGACGACGGAGAGGTGCTGATCAAGGGCGGCATCGTCTTCACCTCCTACTGGAACAACCCGGCGGCGACGGACGCCGTCCTGCGGGACGAGTGGCTCGCCACCGGGGACATCGGCGCCCTGGACGCCGACGGCTACCTCACCATCACCGGCCGCAAGAAGGACATCATCGTCACCTCGGGCGGCAAGAACGTCGCCCCCGCGATCCTGGAGGACCGGCTGCGCAGCCGGGCTCCCGTGGGCCAGTGCATCGTGGTGGGGGACAACCGTTCGTACGTGGCCGCGCTCATCACCCTGGACCCCGAGGCCGTCGAACACTGGCTGACGGTACGCAAACGCCCCAGGGACACCTCGCTGACGGAACTCGCGCGGGACCCGGAGATGCGGGCGGAGATCCAGAAGGCGGTGGACCACGCGAACGCGGCGGTCTCACGGGCCGAGTCCATCCGCGCCTTCGCGATCGTCGAGGGCGAGTTCACCGAGGACAACGGCCTCCTGACCCCCTCCCTGAAGATCAAACGCCAAGCGGTGACGGCGGCGTACGCACGGCAGATCGAGGAGCTGTACGGGGGGTGAACCGGTCTTCCTGACGGTCAGGCCCCGTCCAGTTCCTCCGCCGCGCGCAGCCGCTCACGCAGTTCCCCGGCGAGAGGGCTGCCCATCTCCTCGTGGACGGCCAGAGCCCTGGCCAAGTCGTCCCGCAGCCGGGAGCGGTCGGCGCCGGGGCGCTCGGCGATGGACGCGAGGTCGAGCAGGGCCTCGGCCTCATAGGCGTACGCCTCGTGCTCCCGCAGCGCCCGCGCGGCTTCGCGCAGGACGGGCACCGCCTCGGTGGTCCGGCCCAGGCGGTCCAGGACCCGGCCGAGCGCGGCGGCGGCCCGGTCCGCCATGCGGTGATCGGGATCGCGCAGGGACAGCAGGCTCGTGCGGGCCCGCTGGAGGGTGGCGAGCGCGAGCGCGGTCTCGCCGTTCGCGTCCTGGGCGCGTCCGAGGAAGAAGGCGGCGATGGCCGCTCCGCGCGCTTCACCGGCCTGCGCGTTCAGCTCCATGGAGCGCTGGTACGCGGCGATCGCGCGGGCCGGGGCGAACCGGTCCCAGTAGCGGCCGGAGAACTCCAGCGCCGACGCTTGCAGGACCGTGTCGCCGGAGACCTCGGCGCAGGCGATGGCCGCCGTCAGCTCCCGGTGCGCCCGGTCGTGTTCGCCGAGGTCCATCAGCGGGCGGGAGAGCAGGGTGCGCAGTCGTGCCTCGGCGGCCGGGGCGACGGCGGCCTGCGCGTACCCGGCCCCCAGCTCCAGGGACTCCTGCCAGTCGCCGAGGTGCCGGTGGTGCAGGAACAGCACGGTGAAGCACTCCGCGAGCTGCCACCCCGGTGTGTACAGCCGGTGCGCACCGGCGGCACGCAGCACCGCCATGATGTTGGCCCGCTCGGCTTCCAGCCAGTCCAGTGGGCGGGGGCCGCCGTGCACCGTGAACGGGTCCGGCCGCTCGTCGAGGAGGAGCCGGAGGTCGGCGACGCGCGTGCGGTCCGCGCGCACCGAGCGGTCGGCGAAGGCCGTCAGCGCCAGATAGTGCGTCAGGACGCGTCGTACGGCCGCATGCTCCGTACCCGGTGGCTCCTCGGCCGTCGCACGCTCGCGCGAGTGGGCACGCACGAGACCGTGGAACCTGTGACGGCGGTCGTCCGTGACCTCCAGCAGACTCATGTCCTCAAGGACGTCAAGGAGCAGCCGGGCGGCCTCCGCGTCGGAGCCGAGCGCCGCCGCGGCCGTCGCCACGTCGAAGCAGTGGCCGGGGATCCAGCCGAGCATCCGGTAGCCGTGTGCCAGCTCGGGTGACAGCTGCCCGTAGGCGGCGTTCAGTACAGCGGACACAGGGGACTCGCCTCCCACATCAAGAGCGGACAACCGGCGCGTCTCGTCCTCCAGTTCGGCGGCGAGCGCGGCCAGGCCGAGACGGCGGTCGTTCACCAGGCGGGCCGCGGCCACATGGAGGGCGACGGGGAGCCCGGAGCACAGGCCGGCCACGCGGCGTGCCGCGTCCGGGTCGGCGGCGATCCGGTCCTCGCCGCACCGGTCGGCCAGCAGGAGCAGCGAGGCATCCGGGCTGAGCGGCTTCAGGGGCAGCGGCCGGGCGCCGTCGAGGGAGAGTTCACCGAGCTTCGCCGTGCTCGTGGCGAGTACGGCACTGCCGGGCCCTTGTGGGATCAGAGCCCGTACCTGCGCGGGTGACGTCACGCCGTCCAGTACGAGCAGTACGCGCAGTGCGGACGTCCGGCTGCGGAACAGCGCGGTCCGTTCGGCCAGGGACGGCGGCAGGAGCGTGTCGTCGACGCCCAGGGACCGCAGGCAGTGACCGACGGCTTCCGTCACGTCCGCACCGGCGCCCGCGCGGTCGCGCAGCGCGGCGAAGTCGACGTAGAGCCGCCCGCCGGGAAAGCGGTCGGGCATCGTGTGCGCCCAGTGCCGGGCCAGGGCGGACTTGCCGACTCCGGGAGGTCCTGCGAGGACGCGCACATCGACGTGCGAGGCGGCGGCCGTGGCGTCCGTCGACGAGCCGCCGAGGGCGGCGAGTTCCGCATGCCGGTTGATGAACCGGGTGCGCAGGGCGGGAACTTCCGAGGGCGGCCCTTCGGGGCGCAGGGCAGGAGGGACGTCGTAGGAGACGGCGGTCGGCGCGTCCGCGGACCGGGCCGCCGCGGCGCTGCCCTCCCGCTCGTCGCCCGCATCGCCCAACTCGTCGCCCGTATCGTCTAATTCGCCGAGCAGCGCGACCAATTCACGCGCGGCTCGCGACTCCTCGCGCAGCGAGTGGCGCAGCCTGCGCCGCAGCCGGTCGGTGGCGTCCCCCAGGGAGTGCTGGTCCTCCGACCGGAGCGCCGCAGCCAACTGCTCCACGGCGGACTGAAGCTCTTGGTCCCCCGCGGCGGTCGCGTCCTGCCGTCGGCTGAACAGCCGGGCGACAAGGGTCCGTGTACGTGTCCACGCCTCGGTGACCGCGAGCCCGACCAGCGTGCTCGTCGCCCCTGACGCGGCGATCGCCACCACCTCGACCGCCACCGCGCCCCCTTCACGTACCGGCCGAGCTGCCGGACCAGCTTCAGCCTGCGTGCCGACGACAACCGTAGTGTGATCAACGGGGGCTGTGTAGTGGGCCCATGGAGGCGCGTGGGGCTATTTGGGGGACGGGGGCGGGACGGGACGGGGCCGGGGACGGGGCTGGGGCCTCAGGGTGATCACGGAGAGAGACGGATGACCTCGTACGTGTCGCCGACGCGCAACGTCATCGAGCCGCCGGCCGGAGGGTGACCGGCCCGGAGGCTCGTATAGACGACCGCGGCGACCAGTCCGGGGTCGGCGTTCCCGGGGTCGGCGTTCCCGGTGTCGGCCGGCACCGACGCGGTCCGGCCGTCCCGCAGGCCCACCAGGCAGCCACCGGAGGCGAGCGCGGTCGCGGCCAGCAGACTTCCGGGCCACCTGGCGAGCGCGTCACGCACCCAGCGGCGGGCCGCGGCCGTCGTCGGCGCGGGTGCGGCGGCCAGCAGGACCGAGGCGCTCTCGGTCAGGCGCCGGTCGCGTTCCTCGTCAGGGCGGACGGAGAGATGCGAGAAGTGCCCCGCCGCTTCCTCCTGAGCTTCGTCCCCCCTCTCCTCTTCGGCGACGGAGACGGCGCTGGTGGTGGCGCTGGTGGCGACGGTGGCGGGGATACGGCGGACGGTCACCGTGGTTCCGCCCGTGGCGTCGGTGTCGATGCGGGTGCCGACCACCCAGGAGGTGACCGTCGCCGCGGGGTTGCCCGGCTCCGTGAGCATGAGCGGGGACGGCGGTGCTGCCGGTGGCGGCTCCAGGCGGAGCAGGTCGTAGAGGGTGGTGCGCAGCCGGGCGAGCGCCGTGCCCGGCTTGTCGAAGGCACGGGCGGCCACCGAGGCGTACGGCTCCGCCCGGCCCGCGTGAGCTCGCAGGACGTCTTCGATCTGCCGCCGCGGACTGTCCTCGGGATCGAACCGAGGCGCGAGCCGTGCCAGCTCGGTGCCTGCGGTGCCGGGTACCGCGTCCTTCCCGTACGCGGCCAGAGCCAAGGGTTTGCCCAGGGCGGCACCGTAGAGCGTCACCGACCCGTGGTCTCCGACGACGGCATCGGCGGCGACGAGCGCGGGGCGCCAGTCGTGCACCGGCGGGATCAGCAGCAGACCGGCATCGAGAGCGTCGGCCAGGAGTGTGCGGATGTACCAGGAGCCGTGGGCCGACCAGACGTTGGGGTGCAGGACGAGCGCGACGCGATACTCGTCCCAGGGCAGCCCGGCGAGGAGCCGCGCGGGCAGGCCGGGGCTGTTGCCGATGAGGGAGGTGGGCCCCCACGTCGAACTCACCAGAACCAGGCGCTGATCGTCCGTGACCCCGAGCGCCCGCCGGTAGTCGTCACGGCGGTCCACGCTGACGAGCAGTTCGTCGAGGCACGGATCACCGATGAGCAGGGTGCGCCCGGCGCATTCGGGATGCGCGGCGATCAGCTGCCGCTCCTGTTCCGGATGCGATACGGCCGTCCAGGCCCGGCCCGCCCCGATGAGCGCGTCGGGCGCCACTCCCGACAGCCGGTCGCGGGAGGACCGTGAGTCCGGCACGTACTTCTGGAAGCCGACGCCGTGCGGGAGGACGAGGACCGGGCAGTCCCCCTCCGGTACGTCGATGTTCTCGCTCGCGCTGAGGATCAGGTCGGGGTCGGCGTACGGCAACTGATCCCACGGCATGACGCGGCAGCCGGAGTCGTGGAGCAGGTCGAGCGAGCCGTCGCCGAAGGCGGAGGTCGGATCATGAGCGAAGACCACCGTGACCCGGGGGTCACCGCGGAGTACCGGTGGCAGTGTCTCCAGGACGCGGATCGTCGAGGTGAGAGTACGGGTCGCCACGACGAGCGTTCGCTCGCTGTGGAACGTGCTCCAGCGGTGGGCGTCGTGCCCGACGGGCACCCGCAGGAACGGAATGTCAGCGGAAGACGCGGCCATCCCGAGCCCCCTCGCGCTCAGCGCAGGGTTCGCGGTTCGCGGGAGTGTGGCTGCTAGCGCATTTCAAGCTCTTCCGCAACCTCTCTGGTCTGCGCCGGGCCACGAGAGGAAGCGCCTCCGGAACAGGCGGGACAGCTGGGACGGCAAGGAACCCCCGGGCCCATCGACCGGGGGGTTTCATTGTAGGAGCGGTCCTGACCCCTCGGGCAGAACGAGGACACGCTCGCGGCCCCTCAGTCGATGCAGAACTCGTTGCCCTCGATGTCCAGCATCGGGATGTACGCATCGTTGCCGTCATACAGCGTTCGCACGTGTACCGCGCCGAGCGGCACCAGCCGCGCGCGTTCGGCCTCGAGCGCGGCGAGGCGCTCCTCACCCACGAGCCCGGTGCCGACCCGCACGTCGAGATGCACCCGGTTCTTGGCGGCCGCGCTTGAAGTCGTCCCACGTGGCGAACCCCTTAGGGGCGGCGGCACGACGTATCCCAACACCTCGCACCAGAAACGCGCGAGGCGCTCGGGTTCCGCGCAGTCGAAGGTGACTTGGAACTTCTTGATCGGCGTCATCGGCCCAAAATAACGGCGCCTGGCGGCTCACCAGCACTCTCTCCGGAAGCAGGCCGCCCGATGCCGACTTAACGGCCCGGCCACTGTCATGTCACGAACGTGTCCTGAACACGATCAAGGTGAAACTCAGGCAACCACAGCGACCGTCTGCGAGGACAGAAAGCCACACGGACGAACAGCCGCGCCGGCTCTCACCCGACCGCCCGCTCCCCACGAGCGGCAGCCCCACACAGAGGACAGAGACCCCAGCATGCGCACTCGGAAGATCTCGGTACTGACCATGACCGCAGTGGCCCTCAGCCTGGCGCTGACGGCATGCAACAACGACAGTGCCGACACCTCCTCCCCCTCTGCGAGCAGTTCGTCGGCGGCGGCCCCGAGCACCCCGAAGTCCGACACCGCGAAGTCCGACACCGCGAAGGGCAAGTCGACGGGCGCGCCCGCCAAGTCCGACACGAAGTGCACGGACCAGCTCGACTACGCGGGCGACCCGCGCTCCAACGCGGAGATCAACTCGATCGGCGACGACACGGGCACGTGCCCGCCGGTCCAGAAGACGCCGTCCGACACGAAGTGCACGGACCAGCTCGACTACGCCGGCGACGCGCGCTCCAACGCCGAGATCAACTCCATCGGCGAGGACACCGGCACCTGCCCGCCGGTCCAGAAGTCCGGCGAGGCGTCGGGCACGCCGAAGGACCCCGACACGAAGTGCACGGACCAGGTCGACTACGCGGGCGACTCGCGCCCCAACGCCGAGATCAACTCGATCGGCGAGGAGACGGGCACCTGCCCGCCGGTCAAGAAGTGACACCGCGTCCCTGACCCCAGCGGGCCACAGCGCAGCGCACCCGGCCACAAAAGAGCCCCTCACGCGTTACCGCAGGTGAGGGGCGTTTGCGCCCTCATGGCTGGGTACTGCCCGGCCCATCATGGCGCGAGCGGCCACTTCTGTGCGGTGCTACCGGTCGTGCAGGATCTCGGGCCGGGTCACGGGAACGATGGTGATCAAGTCGTCGAGGCCCTTGAAGTCGTCGGGGTTGGTGGTGAAGAGGGGGAGCTCCTCGGCGGCTGCGGTGGCGGCGATCATCAGGTCAGCCACACGGCGACGGGGCTTGCGGCCTGCGGAGACGACTGCGGCGCAGATTCTGCCGTAGACGCGAGCCGCCTCCACGTCGAAGGGGATCGGGTCGAATTCGTTCTCGGCTCGCTGCAGGACGTCCATGCGGCGGGCCCGCTCGGCGTGTTCGTCGTAGTCGCTCTGTTCGTCGCTGCCGCGTACCTGATGAGGGCCTGCGGAGAGTTCCGCGAGAGTGATGGCGCTGATGGCCATCTCGGCGGGCAACTCGTCGGCGTCGATCCACTTGCGCAGGATCATGATGTTGGTGTCGAGCAGTCCCTGCTCGTGCTCAGCGGGCATACGGGTCGTCCAACTCCTGCTCGACGACGGCGTCCTGGTCGTCGCGGAATGCGTCTGGCGAGATGCCAGGGGCGGCGCGCGACATGGCCGCGAACTCGGCACGGGGAACGAACCGGCGACGGCGGCGGAGCGGGATCAGCTCGCCGAGAAGGTGTCCGTCGCGGGTGACGGTAAACGCCTGTCCTCCCTGGACGGCGTCCATGATCTCTTTGGAGCGGGTGCGCAGATCGCGCTGAGTGATCTCCGGCTGCGCTGTCATGCTGCCCACGATACCGGGGGTGTGCCACCCAGTGCTACACCGTGCTTCGGACGTGGATTCGCCGACGGGG
Organism: Streptomyces sp. NPDC046335; assembly: GCF_055587985.1. Classification (NCBI taxonomy): domain Bacteria; kingdom Bacillati; phylum Actinomycetota; class Actinomycetes; order Kitasatosporales; family Streptomycetaceae; genus Streptomyces; species Streptomyces sp. NPDC046335. The sequence goes on from NZ_JBVJFF010000001.1 coordinate 337,441, forward strand.
GCGTTGTCGTCGTCGTGGCGCGTGGGTTTGCCGGTGCCCATGATCACGGCCCCGCGAAGGCGCTTGCTCATGGCGCGATGTACAGCCGGACATGAATGAGCCCCTCACGCGTTACCGCAGGTGAGGGGCGTTTGCGCCCCCGGCAGGACTCGAACCTGCGGCCAAGCGCTTAGAAGGCGCCTGCTCTATCCACTGAGCTACGGGGGCCGGATGTGGCCGGGTGGCGAAGGGGGTGGATGTGGGGGGCATCCGTGACCTTGCCGGGGACAAGGATAGGGGTTGTGGGTCCGTGTCCCTGGTGCTCCGCCTCCGCGCCACGATGTGGAGGTTCAGTGAAGCGGTCCTGATAATCGCAGGCAGGTGCGAATCTCGCACCGCTTTTGGCGTCTCACGTCACGGGTGTTGTGCACTCGTTATGCCTCCGTCCCGGCCGCCCCTTCCCTCACCCGTGTCCGATCGGCGCGCGCAGAGCGACCCATATGCTTCAGAAAGCTGCCAAAATTGGGCATTCTTCACATGTGGTGACTTTGGACGTACGGCCTCAATTGCTTGACGCACTCTCCGCCCTGCGCGAGCGTGTCGCCGCCGCACGCTTTCCGCTCCCCCTTCCGGGGGCGCCACGCGCGCGTGCCAACCGGGACGAGCTGCTCGCGCAGCTCGATGACTATCTGGTGCCCCGGCTCAAGGCGCCCGAAGCGCCCCTGCTCGCCGTCATCGGCGGTTCCACCGGTGCCGGTAAGTCGACACTGGTGAACTCCCTGGTCGGACGGCGGGTCAGCGAGGCGGGCGTGCTGCGGCCCACGACACGTACACCGGTGCTGGTCTGCCATCCGGACGACCACCTCTGGTTCGCGGGGATGCGCGTCCTCCCCGACCTCGCGCGCGTGTGGATGCCCCAGCCTGACCCCATGGACAGCGGGGAGAACGGTGACGAGGGGGACGACGATGACGACGCCGTGCTGGCCCTCGGGGCCGATGGCGAGCGCGCCCTGCGCATCGAGACGGCGCAGAGCCTGCCGCGCGGGCTGGCCCTTCTGGACGCACCCGACATCGACTCCCTCCTCGCGAACAACCGCGTACTGGCCGCCGAGCTGATCTCCGCCGCCGACGTATGGGTGATGGTGACCACCGCGTCCCGCTACGCCGACGCGGTGCCCTGGCACCTGCTCCGCACCGCCAAGGAGCACGACGCCACCCTGGTCACCGTCCTGGACCGGGTGCCCCACCAGGTGGTGACCGAGGTGTCACGGCAGTACGCGGCGCTCCTGACCAAGGCGGGCCTCGGCGACGTGCCGCGCTTCACGGTGCCCGAGCTGCCCGAGTCCGCCGGCGGCGGCGGCCTCCTCCCCGCCACCGCCGTCGCGCCCCTGCGCGCCTGGCTCACGCACCGGGTCCAGGACCCCGACGCCCGCGCCCAGGCCATCACCCGTACGGCGTCCGGGGTCCTGCGCTCGCTCGACACCCGTATGCCCGAACTCGCGGGCGCGGTGGCCGCCCAGCACGCCGCCGCGCTACGGCTCACCTCCGCCGTCGACGAGGCGTACGACAACGAGCACGCGCGCGTGCACGGCCGATTGCGGGCCGGGGGCGTGCTCGCGGGAGGCGCCCTGAAGCGGTGGCGCAGCTACCCGCTGGACTGCCGGGCCGACGAACTGCTCGACGCCATCTGCGAGAGCCTGGAGGCGCTCCTGCTCTGCGCGGTGACCGCGGCCGACGAGCGCATCGACGAGGCCTGGCGGCGAGAGCCCGCCGCGGGCGTCCCCGGCCTCGCCGACCGCGACCCGTCCATGGAGAGCGCCGAGCACCGCATCGGGATGGCCGTCCGCAGATGGCGGCGCGTCCTGGAGGAGTACGCGGAGGACGAGGTCCGCGGGCTCCAGGGCATGGAGAGGAACGCGCTCCCCGACCCCGAGGCCGTCGCCGCGCTGCTCGCCACCACCCTCCTCGGCGGGCACCGGGCCCGCGTGGCCGGTGAGGTGCTCGCCGAGCGCATCGGCGCCCAGAGCGCGGTCAGGCTGCGCGACCGGGGCGCGCACCTGCTCGTCGGCTACCTGCAACGCGTCCTCGCCACCGAGCGGGAGCGCCGGCTCGCCCCCCTGGACGCCCTCGAAGTGCGCCCCGAACCCCAGTCCGCACTGATCGCCGCCCTGTCCGTACTGCAGAAGGAAAGGTGACGCGGTGACCACCGTCACTGATCACACAGAGCACGACGAGCGGGGCGAGCGTTCCGGAAGCTCCGGGAATCCCGGGAGTTCCGGAAGTCCCGGGAGCTCCGGGAGTCCGGGGAGTTCCGGCCGGTTCGCCGACGGCTCCGGCGACGCCTGGGGCGACGGCCTCATCGCACGGCGTGTCACCGAGGGGCAGCAGCGGCCCGCGGAGAGCGCGGCACGCGCGTACGCCCCCTCCAAGCAGCCCCAGGCCCCGCAGCCCCCCGCCTCGTACGAGGGACCGCTGCGAGAGCGGCTCGACGCCCTGCGGGAACTCGTCGGGCTCTCCCGCACCCGCCTCGACACCAGCACGCTCGCCGAGGCCGGCCGTGTCCTCGACGAGTCCGACGCCCGGCGCAAACTCTCCGGACGGCACACGGTCGTCGCCATCGCGGGCGCCACCGGCAGCGGCAAGTCGACGCTCTTCAACGCCCTCGCCGGAGTGATGATCTCCGACACCGGCGTACGGAGGCCGACGACCGCCGCGCCCCTCGGGTGCAGCTGGACGGACGGCGCCGCGGGCCTCCTTGACCGGCTCGGCATCCCGGGGCGCCTGCGCCGCCGCCCGCTCCAGGGGCCCGGCGCCGACGAGCTCAAGGGGCTCGTGCTGATCGACCTGCCGGACCACGACTCGGCGGCCGCCGAGCACCGCGAGCACGTCGACCGCATCCTGGGGCTCGTCGACGCCGTCATCTGGGTCGTCGACCCGGAGAAGTACGCCGACGCGATGCTCCACGAGCGCTATCTGCGCCCCATGGCAGGGCACGCCGAGGTCACCTTCGTGGTGCTCAACCAGATCGACCGGCTCCCCGGTGACGCCGCCGACCAGGTCCTCGACGACCTGCGACGGCTCCTGGACGAGGACGGCCTGGCGCTCGGCGAGCACGGCGAACCGGGGGCCACGGTCCTCGCGCTCTCCGCGCTCACCGGCCAGGGCATGGAGGAACTGCGCGAGTCGCTCGGCCAGTTCATCCGGCAGAGGTCCGCCGCGGCCCGGCGTATCGCAGCCGACCTGGACGCCGCGGCGGAACGACTGCGTCCGGTGTATGTGGCCGGGGCGTCCGCGGGCCGTAACCGGGGGCGTATCGGGCTCAGCGAGGAGGCGCGCGAGGAGTTCACCGACCGCCTCGCGGAGGCCGTGGGCGCCGCCACCGCGGGCGAGGCCGCGGAACGGGCCTGGGCCAGGAACGCGGGCAAGGCGTGCGGCGACCCTTGGCTGCGGCTGTGGCGCTGGTACGAGGCGCGGCGCTCGGCCGAGGGCTCGGCGGTCCCCATCGCTCCGGGCCCCGTGGACGAGGAGGTGACGGCCCGCCAGCGCGTGGAGCACGCGGTGCGCGCGGTGGCCGACGAGGCTGCGGCAGGGCTGCCGCAACCCTGGGGACAGGCCGTACGGGAGGCCGCGGTGCGCGGCGCCGAAGGCCTGCCCGAGGCGCTGGACATCCTGGCGGTACGGGCGGGCGTGCCCGCGGGCCGGCCGCCGAGGCCCAACTGGTGGCCCGCCGCGGTGCTCACCCAGGCGGCGATGAGCCTGATCCAGGTGGTCGGCGGCCTCTGGCTCCTCGCCCAGGTCATCGGCATCGCCACGCCGAACCTGGGCGTGCCGGTGCTCCTGATGCTGACCGGCATCGTGGGCGGCCCCTGCGTGGAGTGGATGAGCCGCTTCGCGGCGCGCGGACCCGCCAGGCGGTACGGGCACGAGGCGGAGTGGCGGCTGCGGGAGGCGGCCGCCGGGTGCGGCCGGGCCCGCGTCCTCGATCCGGTGGCGGCGGAGCTGCTGAGGTACCGGGAGGTCCGGGAGCAGTACGTGCGGGTGACGGGGACACGGGCGCCGCTGTGGTGACCTTGGCCGGGTGTGTGCCCTCAAGGGCGACCCCGGCCGCGTGCCCTCAAGGGTGACGGGGTTGTCCACAACCTGCGGGTAACCCACAGGCCCCAGCGGGCCCGGCCCGACCGGTGCAGTCTGAGAACGCAGCCGCGGACGGCGCGGCGGCGGAGGCAGCAGCGCACGCACGGGGAGGCTCGCATGAACGAGACGACGGTCACGGTGGTGGGGAACGTGGCGACGACGCCGGTGTACCGGGAGTTGCCGTCGGGACCGGTGGCACGGTTCCGGCTGGCGGTGACGGCCCGGTACTTCGACGCGGTGAAGAACACCTGGAACGACGGGCACACGAACTTCTTCACGGTGTGGGCCAGGCGCACGCTCGGCACCAATGTGCAGGGCTCGCTCGCGGTCGGCGAACCGGTCATCGTGCAGGGGCGGTTGAAGGTCCGCGACGAGGAGCGGGGCGGCCAGCACTGGACGTCGGCGGACATCGACGCGCAGACCATCGGCCACGATCTGTCGCGCGGCACGGCGGCGTTCCGGCGGGTGCTCAAGGGCGACGGGGCACTGACGGAGCCGGCGTCGGCGAGGGAGCGTCCGGAGCCGGAGCCAGTGGGGTGACGGCCAGTCAGCCATGCGTCGGGCACCGGCGGCAGCCATACGTCGGGTACCGGCGGCGAATGTGCGGCTTATCGGCATTTCGCGTGCCATTGATTTGTCGATAAGCCCAGCTCGCAAGGGGTGTTGTGAGGGGGGCCGCCATAACGATTCCGAGTCGGATCGGTTATCCGACGGTATGACGGGGGGTCACGGTGGGCTGTTTCCTTAGGATGCCGAACGTAACTCACGGGGCAGTTGGCAGGAGGAGCCACGCAGGTGGCAGGTGTTCCTGCCTCTTTCGATCTGCTGGCGGGACCATCCCCCACCGTCTTGAACGGGTCCCGCACGGAGGAGAATTCAGTGTTTTCTGCGTGGTCCATACGGAGCGCCCTGGGCAGCGTCGTGCGCGGCGCCCTACGTGGCAGAGGCGCCGCCCGCCTCGCCGCGGTGGCCGCGGCGTCCGGGCTCGTCGCCACGGGTGCGTTGGTCACCGCCGGACCGGCCGCCGCGGAGGAGGCGCCGCAGCACCGGGGCGGGGCGACCGCCACGCTGGGCGGACTGCAAACCTACGACCAGGCCGTCATCCGTGAGAACGGCAGCTCCCAGCAGGTGCCCGCGGGCCTCTTCGAGATGTCCGTCGAGAACGGCGGCACCCTCCAGACGTACTGCGTGGACATCCACAACCCCACGCGCAAGGACGCCGAGTACCAGGAGACCCCGTGGAGCGGCACCTCGCTGCACGGCAACCGTGACGCGGGGAAGATCCGCTGGATCCTTCAGCACTCCTACCCCCAGGTGAACGACCTCGCGGCGCTCGCCGAGAAGGCCGGCGCGAGGTCCCTCACCGAGCAGACCGCGGCGGCGGGCACCCAGGTGGCGATCTGGCGGTACTCGGACGGGGCGAAGGTCGAAGCCGTCGACCCGCAGGCCGAGAAGCTCGCCGACTACCTGGAGCGGAGCGCGCGCGACAGCGCCGAGCCGAAGGCCTCACTGACGCTTGAGCCGCCGGCCGTCTCCGGGCACGCGGGGGAGCGGCTCGGCCCCGTCACCGTGCGGACCGACGCGGACGCGGTGACCGTGACACCGCCCGCGGACTCCGTGGCGAGCGGCGTGAAGATCGTCGGCAAGGACGGCAAGCCCGTGAAGTCCGCGGGCGACGGCACCCGGCTGTACTTCGAGGTGCCCAAGGACGCCCCGGACGGCACGGCCGCGCTCTCCGTCCAGGCGTCGACCACCGTGCCGGTCGGCCGGGCGTTCACCTCCGGGACCCGGAGCCAGGCGCAGATCCTCGCGGGCTCCAGCGAGTCGACCGTGTCGGCCACGGCGACGGCCGACTGGGCCACCGAGGGCGCGATACCCGCGCTCTCGGCGGAGAAGAACTGCGCCAAGGGCGGCGTGGACATCACGGCGAGCAACAAGGGCGACAAGCCCTTCACGTTCCGCCTCATGGGGTTCAAGCACACGATCGAGGCGGGCACGTCGCAGACCGTGACGATCCCGCTCCAGGAGGACCAGGCCTACGACTTCACGATCCAGGGCCCCAGCGGCTTCGAGAAGCGCTTCAAGGGCGTGCTCGACTGCAAGACCGAGGGCGCGGCGATCGGCAGCAAGTCCCACCCGGTCAACGAGCCGAGCCCCGCGTCGGCGGGCGGCACCACGGGCGGCGGCGACCTGGCCGAGACCGGCAGCTCCAGCAGTACGCCGCTGATCGCCGGCATCGCGGTGGTCTTCGTCGTCTTCGGCGGCGCGGCGGTCTTCTTCCTCCGCAAGAAGAAGGACCCGGCCGAACGCGACCGTTCGTGACAGGCTCGACGCTGGGCAGGTCGAAGAGGTCCACCAGGTCGTCAGGGGTCAGGTAGCGGACAGGGAGCCGGGATTCCATCGTCACCACGCCCCTTCATCGGTGGCCGCCTTGAGCTCTTCTCGGGCGGTGTCGCGGTTGAGTTGGAGATCTCGGGCGATCGTGGCGGCGAGGGCGGATTCACCCGGTGTGTGGCCGTGGCCCGCGTACTGCCAGTCGGAGAGGACGAGGACGGTGTCCGGCTCGCGGTCGTCCAGGCCGAGGGCATCGCGATCCTGCGCGGCGCGGAAGTCGGCACGAGCTTGGCGGAGTTCGCGGCGGACATCGTGGTGCCCGCTGCTCTGTGCGAGATCGTCTACGAGGTTCCGATCAATCCCTAGTGGGGTAACGTCTCTCGCCGCCTACGCTCCTTCGCCATGGAGTGGATATCGCCAGTAAGTACGCTGCTCGGCGCGGTCATCGGGGTCGGGTCCACGCTGGTGGCCGATCGGATCAGGTGGCGCAGGGAGCGTGTCGGCCAGAGTCTCGACGTGCGTAGGCAGCTCTATGCCGACTACACCGCCGCACTCTCACGCATGCGTACCGCCCTCAATGAGTGTGCGCAGGCGGGCGTCCCGGCTGAGGAGCGCCCTCAAAGGGTGCGCGAACTGTTTCTGGCGCCCGGGGCCTACGAGATCCGACACCAGCTGGCCATCACCGCGCCGCACGACGTCGTCGAGGCCTCACGCACCGCATTCGTGGTGCTGAGGGATACGAGGGACCTCCTTGTGGGCGGTGCCACGGTCGAGAGTCCTGCGTACCGAGCGTTGGAGGACAGGTTCGATCGGGCAGTGGCCGACCTCCGTAAGATCATGCGCCGGGACCTCGGTGTGGCCGAGTCGACTACGAGACGCTGACGGGTGTACGTCGAGCTGGGCGCCCCCACACCTGACTCGACGGCGAGCAGCTTCTGGGTGCTCCCAGTCGCTTGAGCGGCAGCTCTTGGTGACCGAATCCTGGGCCGTCCCTGGGCCGTGCGAGGTTGCTCAGCAGCGACCAACGGTGACAGTCAGTGGCAAGTCAACTACCCAAGCGGTCAGAGAACGTCCAGGTCATGGCCCCCCAGCCATACTGGTTTCCCCCGGTAGGTGGCCGTCAGGCAAGATGGGGTGTATCTGCCCACTCACTGATTGCCGGACGGTTTCTCTTGGCTGAGTACATCTACACCATGCGCAAGACGCGCAAGGCGCACGGCGACAAGGTGATTCTTGATGACGTCACCCTGAGCTTCCTGCCTGGCGCCAAGATCGGTGTCGTGGGCCCCAACGGCGCCGGTAAGTCCACGGTGCTGAAGATCATGGCGGGCCTCGAGCAGCCGTCCAACGGTGACGCGTTCCTCTCGCCCGGTTACAGCGTCGGCATCCTCATGCAGGAGCCGCAGCTCGACGAGACGAAGACCGTCCTGGAGAACGTCCAGGACGGCGCCGCCGAGATCATGGGCAAGCTCCGGCGCTTCAACGAGGTCGCCGAGCTCATGGCGACCGACTACTCCGACGCGCTGATGGAGGAGATGGGCAAGCTCCAGGAAGACCTGGACCACGCCAACGCCTGGGACCTCGACGCCCAGCTCGAACAGGCCATGGACGCACTCGGCTGCCCGCCCGGCGACTGGCCCGTCACCACCCTCTCCGGCGGTGAGAAGCGCCGCGTCGCGCTCTGCAAGCTCCTCATCGAGGCGCCCGACCTGCTCCTCCTCGACGAGCCCACCAACCACCTCGACGCCGAGTCGGTGAACTGGCTGGAGCAGCACCTCTCCCAGTACGCCGGAGCCGTCGTGGCGGTCACCCACGACCGGTACTTCCTGGACAACGTCGCCCAGTGGATCCTGGAGCTCGACCGCGGTCGCGCCCACCCCTACGAGGGCAACTACTCCACGTACCTGGAGAAGAAGCAGACCCGCCTCAAGGTCGAGGGCCGCAAGGACGAGAAGCGCGCCAAGCGGCTCAAGGAAGAGCTGGAGTGGGTGCGGTCCAACGCCAAGGGGCGTCAGGCCAAGTCCAAGGCGCGTCTGGCGCGCTACGAGGAGATGGCCGCCGAGGCGGACAAGATGCGGAAGCTGGACTTCGAGGAGATCCAGATCCCGCCGGGCCCGCGTCTGGGCTCGATCGTCGTCGAGGTCGAGAACCTCTCCAAGGCCTTCGGCGACAAGGTTCTGGTCGACGACCTCAGCTTCTCGCTGCCGCGCAACGGCATCGTCGGCATCATCGGTCCGAACGGTGCGGGCAAGACCACGCTGTTCAAGATGATCCAGGGCCTGGAGGAGCCGGACTCCGGCAAGATCAAGATCGGTGACACGGTCAAGGTCTCCTACGTCGACCAGGGCCGCGCCAACATCGACCCGAAGAAGACCCTCTGGGCCGTGGTGAGCGACGAGCTCGACTACATCAACGTCGGCCAGGTCGAGATGCCCTCGCGGGCGTACGTCTCCGCCTTCGGCTTCAAGGGCCCGGACCAGCAGAAGCCGGCCGGTGTGCTCTCCGGTGGTGAGCGCAACCGCCTCAACCTGGCGCTGACCCTCAAGGAGGGCGGCAACCTGCTCCTCCTCGACGAGCCGACGAACGACCTGGACGTCGAGACCCTGTCCTCCCTGGAGAACGCGCTCCTGGAGTTCCCGGGCGCCGCAGTCGTGATCTCCCACGACCGGTGGTTCCTCGACAGGGTCGCCACGCACATCCTGGCGTACGAGGGCGACTCGAAGTGGTACTGGTTCGAGGGCAACTTCGAGTCGTACGAGAAGAACAAGATCGAGCGCCTCGGTGCCGACGCGGCCCGCCCGCACCGCGCCACCTACAAGAAGCTCACGCGAGGCTGAGGCGACCGTGGCTCGACACATATACCAATGCCCGCTGCGCTGGTCGGACATGGACGCCTTCGGGCACGTCAACAACGTCGTCTTCCTGCGGTATCTGGAAGAGGCGCGCATCGACTTCATGTTCCGGCTCGCACCCGGTGACGGCTCCCCGTCGTTCTCCGGCGGGTCCGTCGTGGCCCGCCACGAGATCGACTACGTACGGCCGCTGGTGCACCGGCACGAGCCGGTCACCATCGAGTCGTGGGTGACGAAGATGGGCGCGGCGTCGCTGACCATCGCGTACGAGATCAAGGACGCGGATCAGGTGTATGTGCGGGCCTCGACCGTGGTCGTGCCCTTCGACCTGGAGGCGCAGCGGCCCCGGCGGATCTCCGCCGAGGAGCGGTCGTTCCTGGAGCGGTACGTGGACGACGGCGCCGACAGCGGTTCGGGGGCGCTCGCCGCATGACCGGGCGGCTCCACTTCGCCGATGCCGGGGAGGCCGCGGACCTCGCCGCCTTCCTGGCCCGGCTGATCCACTACGACAAGGCCGCCGCGGTGCGGCTCCAGGCCGCCGGGGACACGCTCGCCGTGTTCGGGCGGCCGCCGTCGTTCGAGGTGCTCGCCATCCGTACGGCACGGCTCGCCAAGCCGTACGAACACGGGCTCGACGCCATGCTGGACGTCACCGTCTCGGCGGGGGAGTTCCTGGAGTCAGTGGGCGAGGCCGCCCAGTCGGTCCTGGCGCCGGGCGACGCCACCGTGCCCGGGGCCGTCACCGGGCCGCCGTGGGCGGGCGTCCTGCCGCCCCGCGGCGGCTGGCGGCAGGAGCCGGGGCTGCCGGCCCCCGAGGCCGTGCGGGACCTGGTGCGGGTCGCCGTGACCGAATTCCGCGCCCGCGTCGATGAGTTGCCCGCGGAGCAGCGGGTGCGCGCCGAGCTGGACCGGGTGGGCCGGGAGATCTGGTCCAGGACCATCGGCACCACGGGCCTGCCGGTACGGGCCGCGCACGCCGCGCAGTCCCTCGGCTTCCTGCGCGGCGACGCGCTGACCCTGCTGTCGTCGGGGGCGTGGCTCCGGCTGCGTACGGCCTACGGGTCCGTCGCCGTCCGCCGGGCGGGCGCCCCGGGGCTCTCCGTCACACCCGCCCAGCCACCTCGGTGAAGCGCGGCGGTCAGCCCTCGGAGTTGACCATGGACGCCGCCGCGTACGTCAGGTAGTTCCACAGGGTCCGCTCGTGCTCCTCGGAGAGGCCGAGCTGGTCGACGGCCGCCCGCATGTGCTTCAGCCACGCGTCGTGCGCCGCCCGGTCCACCGTGAACGGGGCGTGCCGCATGCGCAGGCGCGGGTGGCCGCGGTTGTCGCTGTACGTGCGCGGGCCGCCCCAGTACTGCATGAGGAAGAGCGCGAAGCGCTCTTCGGCCGGCCCCAGGTCCCCCTCGGGGTACATCGGCCGCAGCAGCGGGTCCTCCGCGACCCCCTGGTAGAAGAGGTGCACCAGACGCCGGAAGGTCTCCTCGCCGCCGACCTGCTCGTAGTAGGTCTGCTCCTGAACCGTGCCGTGCGGGATCTCTGTCACGCTGTCCATGGTCTCAGACGCCGCGGCCGAGTACGGAAGACCTAGGTCCTGTCGTCCGGCCGCTCGCATCGGCGGCTTCCCGGCAGCACAGTGGAGTCATGGAACCCGATCCAGCACGTGTCGCCGAGGCCGGGGCCGCCCTCGTGCGCGAGCTAGAGGCGAGCGGGGCCTGGGCGGAGGACCCCGCCTGGCGGGAGGCGTTCGAGGCCGTGCCGCGGCACCTGTTCGTGCCGTACTACTACCTCGGGGTGCCGGGCGGGTACGAGCGGCTCTGGTGCGAGGACCCCGACGCGGGACGCCGCGCCCGCTGGCTGGACGGGGCCTACGCCGACGCCCCGCTGGCCACCCGCGTACGCGACGGACAGCTGATCTCCTCCAGCAGCCAGCCGTCCCTCATGGCGAAGATGCTCGCCTGGCTGGAGGTGGGGGACGGGGGCGACTGCGACGTCCTGGAGATCGGCGCGGGCACCGGCTACAACGCGGCGCTGCTCGCCCACCGGCTCGGCGACGACCACGTCACCACCGTTGACCTCGACCCGGAGATCACGGAGTCCGCGCGCAGGCACCTGGCGGCCGCCGGGTACCGCCCTGCCGTGGTGACCGGCGACGGGGCCACGGGCTGCCGGGAGCGCGCACCGTACGACCGGATCATCGCCACCTGCTCCCTCAGCTCGGTGCCCAGGCCCTGGCTCGCCCAGTGCCGGCCGGGCGCCCGCATCCTGTCCCCGCTGGCCACCGGCCTGATCGCGCTGACGGTGCGGGACGCGGAGCACGCCGAGGGGCGCTTCCTGCACACGCCCGCCTACTTCGTCCCGCTGCGCGGCGGCGAGGCGCGGAGCTCCTACGAGCAGCACACCGGAGGACTGCCGCGCAAAGCCCTCCAGAACGAACTCTTCCGGTTCCTTCTGGAGCTGACCGCGGGCAGCCTCGACCCGCACGAGGCGCTCGCGCTGTGGCAGCGCGAGCGGCGGCCGGTGCGCGAGCGCTTCGGGGTGACCGTGCGCGGACCGTACGAGTGGGCCTGGCTCGACGACCCCGAGGGGCCGTACGTCTGGCCGCTGTGACGGCCCGCGGACGGTTCAGTCGCGGCGGACGGTGATGGTGGTCCAGGCGCCCACGTGTACGCGGTCGCCGTCCTGGAGCGGGATCGGGACGAACGGCTGGATGGGCTCCTCGCCATTGTTGACCGTGGTGCCGTTCGTGGAGTTCTGGTCGACGACCGCCCAGCTCCCGTCCGGCTGCTGGACCAGGACCGCGTGCTGGTGCGAGACGCCCGGGTCCTCCGGCGGCACCGACAGGTCGATGTCCGGGGTGTCGCCCGTGGAGTGCCGGCGGCGGCCGATGGTGAGCTGGTTGCCGGCCAGTGGACGCTGCTGCTCCGGCGAGTACGCGGGCAGGTTCAGGCCCGAGGCCTCGGGGCCGCTGCGCTGCATCATCGCCATGAAGTACTCGCGGTCGGGACCGATGGTCGCCGTCCACGTGCCGGGTCCCTGCGGTGCCTGCGGCTGCGGGGGCCCCTGCTGGAAGGGGTCCTGCTGCTGAGGCGCGCCCTGCTGCTGCGGCGGGCTCGGCTGAGGCGGGCCCTGCTGCTGCGGCGGGCCCTGCTGCGGGGGCGGGCTCTGCTGCGGGGACGGGCTCTGGAACACGTCCTGCCGCTGGAAGGGCTCCTGCTGCTGGGGCGGCCCCGACGGGAACTGCTCCTGCTGCGGCGGCGGGCCCTGCCGGAACGGCTCCGCCTGGGCGGGCGGCGCGGACGCGGACGACGGCGGGGACAGCACCCAGTCGTCGCCACCGCCGAAGGAGGGGCCTCCGGAGCCGGGCGGCGGCGGGGGCGGACCCTGCGGGCCGCCGGTCTGCTGCGGGAAGGCGGGCGCGGGCGGCGCGGGCGGACCCGGCTGCTGGAACGCCTGCGGAGCACCGGGACCCTGCTGACCGTGCTGCCCCGGTCCACCGTGCTGCCCGGGAGGACCGGGCTGCCCCGGCCTGCCGTCACCGTTGCCACCGCCGCCGTTGCCGTTGCCGTTCCCGAAGGGCGGGATCGGCTCGGCGGGGCGGTTCATCTGCGAGGGGCGCGAGCCCTGGTACTCGTACGACTCCTGACCCGGACGGCCTTGAGGCCCACCGGGACCGGGCCCACCGGGGCCGGGCTGCTGCTGCTGGAACTGCCGGCCCGACTGCGGCGGCGGCATGCCGGGACCGCCGTGCGTGGCCGGCAGCGGCGGGTTCGGCGCGGCCGGGGTGTACGACGTGGCGGTGTTCGTGAGGAAGTTCCAGCGGCACTCCTCGCAGAACGGCGCGTTCGCCTCGCGGGGCGTGCGGCACTGCGGGCAGAGCTCCGCCTCGGGGCCCGGGTCCGGCACGGCGGCCAGATGCGGGCGTCCGGGCGCGGGCTGCGAGAAGTTCGGGTCCTGGCCGGGAGGCGGCGGGGGGTAGCCGTACCCGGCCGCGGGCGGCGGCGGGGGAGGCGGCGGTACGGCACCGGCCATGCGGTGACCGCAGACCTCGCACCAGTCGTCGGAACCCGACTGGTGTCCGTTCGGGCAGGTCGGCATGTCGGCGCTTCCCCCTCTCCTACTCCGGCCCGAGGGCCGTACGACTCAACGTTCTGCACTGTCCGCGGCGCCGGGCGCCGCGCTTGCTGCTCTTCGGGCGAATCTCTCGGGTGATTCTCTCGGGCGAAGCTACTGCCTCTTCACCCGCACAGTCTTCGTCGACCGGGTCTCGAGTGTCATCTCGTCGGCCTCGGCGACCTTCGCCTTCAATCGAACAGTACCTTCCGCGGCATCCACGACGTCCACCACCTTCGAAAGCAGTTTCGCCGTATCCGCGTTGCCGGAGGCGGCCGCGAGCTGGACGGCCCGGCCGAGTTTCGCGGTCGCGCCGTCGAGATCTCCCGTTTTGCGCGCGTCGAGTCCCTGCTGGATGACCTGGGCCAGCTCGGCCTGGCCCGTGTAGTGCGCGACCTGAGGATTGATGCTGGTGGACGCCGTCATGTCGTCCGTCCACACCGCCCGCACGAGGCCCTGCGACAGCGTCTGCGCGCTCCCGTCGTCCTGCGGCACGACCAGGGAGACGCGGGCGGCGAGCATCTCCTGGCCGAGGCCGGCGCCGGGAACCTGCACGCAGATGTGGTAATCGCGGGACTCGTCGCCCCAGGAACCGGTGGGGTAGTCCCCGGCCCGCGGCCCGGCCTCCGTACGGCGGTCCGTCAGCTCCTCGACCGAGGGCGCCACCTGCTTCACGAACTTGATCTCCACGCCCACCGGCGTCCACAGCCGCAGGCTGACGTCGGCGACCTCCTTGCCCATGGCCGTCTCCATCATCGAGGTGAAGTCGGCGGCGAGCCCGGCCGGGTCGGCGACGATGTCGGCGGTGCCGAGCAGCGCGGAGGCGATCCCTGTGACCTCTTTCACCTCCCAGTCGGTGCCGACACCGCGGGCGTCGCAGGTGAAGCGGCCCGCGCAGGAGTCGAGCGCGGCCTTGAGGTCCTCCGGTGACTCGTGTTCATTGCGGCCGTCGGTGAGCAGGATGCCGTGCCGGATGGCGACGTCGGCGGAGGCGAGGATGCGGTCGGCCAGGCGCAGCCAGGTGCCGATCGCCGTGCCGCCGCCCGCGCTCAGCCTGCGCAGGGCCTGCTTGGCCTGCGCGCGGGTGGCCGCGTCCGCCACCGCGAGGCGGCCGTTGCCGGGGTAGACCTCCGTGGCGACGTGGGTGCCGCCGATCACCGCGAAGTGCACGCCGTCGCGCAGGGCGTCGATCGCGGCGGCCGTGGCGTCCCGCGCGCCCCGCATCTTCGTCGGCGGGTAGTCCATGGAGCCCGAGCAGTCGACCATGACCGCCACGGCGGCGTCCGGGCTCTGCCCCGCGGAGTACAGGTGCGGCGCGCTGACGGCGGTGCCGATCGTGCCGCCGCCGGTCGAGCTGACCGTGGCGATGGCGTTGACCTCGCGGCCGCCTTCGGGCAGGTACTCGTTCTGGTAGACGTCGACCGAGAACTGCGGCACGTTCGACTTCGAGAAAATGGCCATGGAAGCTGCTCCCCCTCAGATCCTCATGCGTTCCGGCCTCCCCCGGCCGGTGAAGTACGTGCGGTGGACGCGTCGGTGGTGCGCGGCGCGTACGCCGGCTCTAGGCCGATCCTGCCCCTTGCGGCACGAAGGGGAACGGGACGACGGCCACTGTTACGTTGTCGTGGCCCCCGCCGTCCAGCGCGTGGCCGACCAGGACCTGGGCGCTGTGCAGCGGCCGGTCCGCCGCGTCGGCGGGAACGGCCCGGGCCATCTCCTCGACGGCCTCGGCGTAGTTCCACAGTCCGTCCGTGCACACCACCACTACACCCGGGCGGTCGGGCTTGAAGGAAGCGGTGTGCGGCTCCAGTTCGTAGGCGTCCGCGCCGAGCCAGCCCGTGATGGCGTGCGCGCGCTCGTCCGCGTACGCCTCGGCCTCGTTCATGAGACCCGCGGCGACCATCTGGGCGGCCCACGAGTCGTCCTCGGTGAGGCGGACGGTGGGGCCGCCGCGGTCGTCGGGGACCCAGTAGGCGCGGCTGTCGCCGACCCAGCCGATCACGAGCAGACCGCCGGCGACGACGGCGCCGACCAGGGTGCAGGCGGGCGCGTTCTGGTGCGGGCTGTGCTCGCGGGCCGAAGTGGGCTCCGTGGCCAGGGCGTTGACGGCGTCGGCCGCCGACAGGATGGCGTCGTGCATGGCCTGCTGCGGGTGTGTGCCACGGGGCAGCGCCTCCCGCAGCGTCTCGTCGGCGGCGCGGGAGGCGGCGAGGGAGGCCTCGTCGGGGCGGGTCGCGGAGGACACGCCGTCACAGACGATGGCGACGACCGCGGAGGAGCCGTCGGGCAGGGCGGCCGCCGAGATCGCGAACGCGTCCTCGTTGCGGTGGTGGCGGAGCCCACGGTCGCTGACCGCGGCGACCGCGCCGAGCTCCTGCTCCATGTGGTCGCGCTCGCGCGGCTGGGCGTGCCCGCAGTTCTCGCAGTACCCGTCGGGGTCGACGCGCCCCGAGCGGCAGGCCACGCAGACCTTGGCGGCCGCGGCCGGGCCGGGCACGGCCGGGTCGGGCACGGCCGTACGCGGGTCTGCGGGCTCGGCGGTGGCCGCGGGGCCATCGGCGGGCAGCGGCGGGGCGCCGCCCGGCGGGGGCAGCGGGTACTCGTCGGGCTCCGCGGGCTCACTGCCCGCCGAGTCCGTGCCCGGCACGTCGGTGGCCAGATGGGTGGGCACCGGAGTGTCGGAGCTGTCCACCTCGGGGGCGACGGGCCAGGACGCTTCAGGGGCGGGGCGCCCGGCGGACCCGTTGGGGGAGGCGGCGGGACGGGCCGGCACGGCCGACAGGTCGTACCCGCACGCACCACAGAACAGGTCGCCCGACTCCAGCGGCTCCTCGCAGCTGGGACAGGCAGACAGTTGGGGCATCTGCGACATCACTCACACCCACGTCCGGGGGCGGAAACGGTTGGCCCGCTCCACCAGTTCGATCCTCTCCTCGCCACCCTGTGCGAGCCGGGCAAGTGTCCGGTACGAACGCTCCAGTCCGAACCGGAGACCGCGCTCGTCCAGTTCACTGCCGAGCAGTACGGTCCGCGAGCCGGTGGTGGCCGGCGGCGCGGAAACGTGACCAGAGTGCCTACCGGAGAGTACCCAGTCGAGCGCCGTCCCCAGAACCTCGGTCGACAGGCGCTCCCTGCGCACCGCGTCGAGACCGAAGCCGGCGAGGGCCTCTATCTGCCCGGCGGCGGCCGTCAGATCGTCAAGGAAGGCGGCGCCGGGTGACACCGCCTGCCCGTCGAGGCGCTGCCGCAGCCGCGCCCGCACCGCCGCGACGCGGGCCGCGGTGTAGTGGATCGACGACTCCGGCACCGACTCCAGGGTCTCCACGGCGCCGGTCCTGTCGTCGGCGGCGAGCCGCACCCGGGCCAGGCCGAACGCGGCGCTCACATAACTCGGGTCGGTGGTCCATACGAGGCGGTAGTACTCGGCGGCGTTGTCGAGCTGGCCGAGCACCTCCGCGCAGACGCCCAGCGCCAGCTTCGGCGCGGCCTCGCCGGGGAACGCGTCGTAGACCGCGTCGAAGGAGAGCGCCGCGTTCTCGAAGTCGCCGGTGGCCAGGGCCGCGACCCCCCGGTACCAGACCACCCGCCAGTCGTCCGGATGCTGCCGCTCCAGGTCGACGAGGGCCTGGGAGGCGGACGTCAGTTCGCCCATGGCGAGCCGGGCGCGCAGGCCGCGCAGCTGGAGCTCCACCGAGTCGGTGGGCGCCGCCCCGAGCGCGGTGATCAGCTCGGCGGGCGCGGACGCCAGGAGCCCGGCGAGGAAGCCCGCGTTCGGGTCGTTCGGATCGACGCGCGGCACGGGCAGGGCCAGCGAGGTCGCGGCCGACTCCAGCGGCCGCACGATCGTGGACGTCGGGGGCGCGGGCGGCAGCGCCCGGTGGCCGTTGCCGCCCGCCGGGACGTAGGGACGCACTCCGAGCCGCGACACGTCGCCCGAGAGCTCCGCGAACAGCTCGGTGTCGGTGACCTTCACCTCGGGCCCGAACAGGGTGGACAGGGACGGGCGCGGCTTGCCCGTCTGGAGCGCGACGACCTCCCGCAGGACGCCCGTGAGCTGCTCGGCCATCTCCTGCGCGGAGGCGAAGCGGCGCGCCGGGTCGGGGTCGGTGGCGCGCACCAGGAGCCGGTAGAAGGACTCGTAGGTGCGGAAGACCTCGATGTTGTCGGGGTCGGGCAGGGAGTCCACGAAGACGTTCGTGTAGCCCTGGAAGTCGAAGGTCAGGACGGCGAGCGTGCGCGCGACCGTGTAGAGGTCGGAGGCGACCGAGGGGCCGACCTCGGCGACCTCGGGCGCCTGGTAGCCGACCGTGCCGTAGATCGCGGACTCGTCGTCGTCCATCCTGCGGACCGCGCCCATGTCGATGACCTTGAGCTGGTCCTCGGTCTGGATGGCGTTGTCGACCTTGAAGTCGCAGTACAGAAGATTGCGGCTGTGCAGGTGGCCGAGGGCCTCAAGGGCCTCGATGCCGTACGCGCACGCCTGCTCGACCGGGAGCGGGTCGCGCTTGCCGTCCGCCGCTCGGCGGCCGTTGGCGATCTCCTTCAGGGACTTGCCGCCGACGTACTCCATGACGATGTAGCCGTCCATGGAGCCGGTGCGCTGGTCCAGGTGCTCGACGAAGTTGTAGATGCGGACGATGTTCGAGTGCTCGATCTCGGCGAGGAAGCGGCGCTCGGAGATCGCGGCGGCCATCGCGTCCTGGTCGCCCGTGTCGAGCAGGCCCTTGAGGACCACCCAGCGGTCGGACACCGCGCGGTCGATCGCGAGATACACCCAGCCGAGGCCGCCGTGCGCCAGGCAGCCCACGACCTCGTACTGCCCGTGC
This sequence comes from Streptomyces sp. NPDC046335, assembly GCF_055587985.1. NCBI lineage: Bacteria > Bacillati > Actinomycetota > Actinomycetes > Kitasatosporales > Streptomycetaceae > Streptomyces > Streptomyces sp. NPDC046335. The sequence continues at coordinate 355,676 of NZ_JBVJFF010000001.1, forward strand.
ACGATGTCACCGGCGTTCAGCTTCGGCACGAAGGAGTACGGGTGGCCGCACTTGGTGCAGAAGCCCTCGGTGCGGCCGGGCCGCTCGCCCCGCGCCCGCCCCACCGGCGCCCCGCAGTCCGAGCGCGAGCAGAACCGCTTCCGCTCGGGCACCTCCGGATTCTCCTGCACCGCGCCGCGCGGGTCGGGACGCGGCACGTCCGGCACGGTGACCAGGCCGACGCCGAGCCGCCCGCGCCCCGAGGACGGGGCCGCCGAGCCCGAGCTGCGCACCGACACCGAACGGGAGGTCGAGCCGCCGGAGAGGGAGCGCGAGAGCCGCCCCGACACCGATCTGCGCGAGGACTGCGACCGGGCGGAACGGGAGGACGAACGCGAGGACGAGCGCGAGGACGAACGCGAACTCGAACTGCTGGAGCCCCGCGAGCCCTTGCCGCCGCCCGTGATGCCGGTCGGTGGCGAACCCACCATGCCGGTCGGTGAGACGACCGGCGCGAGACCGCACGTGTCGCAGTACAGCTCGCCGCCGCCCATGTCCTCGTACGACCCCGCACATCCGGGCCGCTGACACTGCCGCTGGCTCACGCTTCCCCCCTCCGGTCGGCGGTCCCGCCCTGCTGCGGGACCCTGGGCGCGAACACCTCGGCGGCGGCCCGCTGATAGCGCAGCACCGCCTCCTCGGCCACGCGCAGGTCACAGGGCGCGCTCCACAGCATCCGGCGCGCCGCGTCGTACCGCTCGATCAGGAGCGGGTCCTCGGCGTGGCCGTGCCGCGCCACCTTCGCCTTGTACGCGTCCAGGCGGCCCCTCAGCTCCGCGCGGACCGCGAGCGGCGCCGTGACGGCGGTCAGCGACTCACGGGCCCGCAGCAGCTCCTCCTCGGCCTTCTCCTCCAGTGACTCCAGGAGCGGCGAGAGGCGGTGCCACTGGGCGTTCCTTCGGTAGTCGGAGGCCATCGCGAGCTGCTCCTGGAGCGCGGTCGGAGGGCCGCTGACCGCGGGCACCTCGGAGGCGGCGATCTTCGCGAGGACCTCGCCGCGGGCGTTCCTCGCCTCCGCCAGCGTGCGGTCCGCGCGGGAGAGCACGTCCCGCAGCCGGCCGAGCCTGACCTCCGCGTCCTGGCGGACGGTGAGCACCGCCTCGATCTCGCGGCGCACCTCCTCCAGGGCGCGCGCCTCGCGGTCGTAGCGGTCGGTGTGCGCACGGCCGCCGCCCGGCGCCGAACTGCCCTCGGCGCGCTGCCAGAAGGCGAGCGGGTCGCTGATCACCTGCTCGCGCAGAGCGGTCAGGGCGCGCGTGATGCGCTCCAGGTCGTCGCCCGAGGGGTGCTCCCCGGGGCGCACGCCCACGGAGTGCGCGAGCTGACGGGTGCGGGACAGCTCGGCGGCGAGCAGGTCGATGCGGGCGGGCAGCGCCGACCACACCGCGTCGGCGGCCACCACCATGTCCAGCGAGTGCGCGTACAGGTCGTTCATACGAGTGACCAGCTCTTCGAGCGTGAAGCGCTCGGTCAGCTTGGCGGGGCCCGTGATGGAGGGGGAGGTGCCGGACGCGGAGCCGCCCGCCAGGGTCACGGACTCCCCGCGCAGCAGCTCCGTCAGCTCCGCCAGGTCCTCGCGGCTGGGCCAGCGGCGGCGGGCGCGCAGCTCACGCGCGGCGTGCAGGGCACCGGCGTAGGCGTCGAAGTAGGCCCAGAGCAGGGTGATCCGGCTCTCCGCAGCCGCCCAGCGCTCCTCGGTGACGCCGGTCAGCCGAGCGCCCTCCAGGAGGCGGCGCCCGGCGTGGTCCTGGAGGGCGAGGAGCGAGGTCTCGATCGCCTCGTGCTCGGCGTCGAGCCGCGCCAGCGCACGGTCCACCTCGTCCCGGTCCATCAACGGGCCGGGGGGTCCCGTGACGCTCATCGATCACCTCTCCGCTCTGCGTTGCCGTAACTCCGCGTTGGTTACGAGCCAGTTGTACGCCCTCATGCATAACGTCCGCGTCTGTCAGTCGCGGTACTCGGCCTTCGGCGGTATCGCGTCCTTGCCGATCGGGCCCCTGAGCCACTTGTCGTAGGACTTCTGCCAGCCGTCCTTGTCCGCGCGGTAGTCGGCGAGGACCTTGTTGACCCTGCGGACCAGGTCGTCCGAGCCCTTCTTCATCGCCACGCCGTAGTACTCGGTGGTGAACGGTTCCTTGCCCTTGAGTTCGAGCGTCGGGTCCTGGGCCACCTGGCCCGCGGCGAGCGCGCTGTCGGTCACCACCGCGTCCACCTCACCCAGTTGCAGCCGCACCAGGCAGTCGAGCTGGTTGGGCACCGTGGTGGAGATGTCGGCACCGTAGCTCTTCTTCTTGAGCTCGTCCTCGGCGATGGAGCCCGCGGCCGAGCAGATCTTCTTGCCCTTGAGCGACTTGTCGTAGCCCGTGATGTCGGTGGACTTCCTGGGCGCGAGCACCTGCTGGCCGGTCTTGAAGTACCCGGTGGAGAAGTCGACGTCCTTCAGTCGCTCGCAGTTGACGGTCATGGTGCGTACGACCATGTCGACCTGGCCGCCCTTGATCGCATCGGTGCGCTTGTTGGTCGGGATGGCGCGGAACACGACCGCGTCACGTTTGTCGAAGATCTCCTCGGCTATCTCCCGCGCGAGGTCGATGTCGAAGCCCTTCAGCTCACCGCCCTTCTTGTTCGGATCGCGGTAGCCCCAGCTGTAGCTGTTCTGGTCGACGCCGATGACGATCTTCTTGACCTTGCGGTTCTTGATGGCCTCGATCGTCGGGCCGTCGTCGTCGGCCGGGGGAAGGCTCTGGTCGTTGCAGTCGTCGGCCTCGGCCCGCGCGGGTGCCGCGACCGCGACGGTCTCGCCGCCGCGGCCCGCGCCGTCCCCGTCCCTGCCGCCGTCCCTGCCGCTGTCGCCGTGCGGCAGGGCCACGAGGGCCCCCGTGAGGGCGCAGGCGAGGCCCAGCGCGCCGAGGCCCGCCCGGCGCCCGCCGCTCGGCCCGGCCATGCCGTGTCGTGTCCTCATCGTCCGCTCGCTCCCTTCCGCCGTCGGCCCCGTCATCGGTACTCCGAGAGCCTGCGGCCGATGCCGAGCACGGCACCCGCCGCGGCGAGCACCGCGAGGACCGCGGCACCGACGGGCAGCCCGCGCATGGCGCCCCTGCCGTCCTCGGCCGCCTGCTTGAACTGACGTTGCTCATGCTTCAAAGCCCGGTCCAGGGCCGCGTCCACGTTGTCGAAGCACTCGCCGGTCGCGCCCTTGGCGCCGATGACCTTGTCGAGCGCTCCCTGGTAGTCACCGGAGTCGTCGCTGGAGCGGGCCACCTCGTGGCGGTCCTCCCAGACGACCACGCTCTCGGCGGCCTCGGCCACCGGGTCCGCGCCGCGCGCGTCACCCCTGGCAAGGTCCGCGGCCCTGCCGAGGAGGCCGCTGTCCTTGTCGCCGAGCTGCTTCATCAGCGCGCGGTAGGAGACGTCGAACTTGTCCTTGCTCTTGCCCTTCACCTCGATGGTCTCCGCGCCCCGGCTCACCAGTGTGAGGTTCTCGTTGCCCCGGGCCTTCAGGGACTTGATGCGGGCGTCGTTGAGGACGTTCAGGGAGCGCACGCCGTCGTCGTACGACTCGTTGAGCCCGGAGCGGGCCACGGTGTGCCCGACGACGAGCCAGAGCAGCACGACCGTGCAGGCGGCCGTCGCCGCGAGCATGCCGTGGTTGAACACCCGGTTCGTACGGCGATAGTTGCGACGCTGCGCCCAGGCGAGGGCGGCGAGCGCGAGGACGCCGAGGGCGATGGCGAACCAGGGATACGGCTTGGCCTTGTCGTAGTCGGAGGCCAGGCGGGCGTTCTCCGCCTCGTACAGCTTCTCGGCGGCCGGGAGCATCTGCGTCTGCATCTTGTCGTTCGCGTACCGCAGATAGGCGCCGCCCAGGGGCAAACCCTGGCGGTTGTTGGCGCGGGCCTGCTCGATGAGGCCCGTGTACTCCGGGAGCAGTTCGTTCAGCTTGCCGACGGCGGCGGCCGACGACGAGGTCGATCCCGCGTTCGACGCGGCCGTGGTGAGCTTCTCCGACGCCCGCTCGATGTCCCGGTCGTACCGGTCGCGGACGGCCTCGGGCTCCTGGCCGCCGGCGAGGAAACCGCTGGACGCCGCGGTGTTGGCGTCGGCCAGCGAGCGGTAGATGGCGGCGGCGTCGGCGCTCAGCGGCTGGCTGCGGTACAGCACGTCGTGCGCGGCGGCCGAGCGGTCCGACATCTGCCAGGTGGTGACCGCGCCGAACGCGAGGACCAGCGCGGCGAGGAGGGCGCCGATGATCCGCAGCCTGCCCGGCTCGGTGGTCGCCGCGGCGCGCAGCCGGTCCATGCCCTCGGCCCAGGCGGTGCGCCGGCCGGCGGCGGATTGCGTATCGGGAGACCGGCGCGCGGGCGGAACACCAGGGGGCTGCGACGGGGCGGCGGGCAGCGTGGGGGCGGGCGGACCCGGGGTCTGGCCCGGAGTCCGGCCCGAAGTCTGGCCCGGAGGCCCGGCCTGCGCGGGCGGCCCCGGCGGACCCGGTGGTCCGGGCGGGCCCGGCGGCATCGCGCTGCCGTTCGGCGGATGTGACACCTCGACCTCGACCTCCCCCTTGGTCATCGGACTGCGGCTCCCGCCCCGGCGCACCGGCACGAGAAGTCCACGGCCGCAAGTATTGCCGCAGGGACTGACATCCGCACAGGCCTTGACTCGATCTTGTTCGGATCCCTGCTCTGGAACACGAGATTCGAAGGCGTTCGGTTCCGTGTTCGGCCTGTGTTCGGTCCCCTCTCTCCCCCGAACGAGCCGAGCCGCGCCGGGCGTTGGCCCGACGCGGCTCGAAACGTGCGCCCACTGCGGGGACCGTCAGGCGTCGCCGCTCTCGTACTGCTCCCGCACGCGCGCGTGCACCCCGGCCGGCGCCCCCACCTGGTCGAGGCCGAGCAGCGCGGCGCCGAGCACCGGCCGCGCGGTGACGACCCGGGGCTCCGCCTTCGGGGCCCGCTCGGCGAGCAACGCCCGAACCCTGTCGTCCAGTTGCGGATGGCGGGCCGCCAGGACGCTGCCGCCGAGCAGCACCGGGGCCTTCTCGGCGAGCAGCCCGAGGCGGTCGAGGGCCACGGTCGACATGGCGACGACCTCGTCGGCCATCCGGTCCACCAGCGAGCGCGCCACGGCGTCGCCCGCCGCCGCGGTGGCGAAGAGCACCGGCGTCAGCTCGTGCCGCCTGGCCGCCGGGATGCGGCCCAGGTGCAGCGCCTCGATCAGCGCGTACATCGACGGCAGGCCGAAGTGGGCGGGCAGCGTCCCGCGCAGCGCGGTCGGCCCGCCGCGGCCGTCCTCGGCCCGCGCCGCGTGCCACAGCGCCTCCTCGGCGAGGCTGCCGCCCCCACCCCAGTCGCCGGAGATCCGGCCGATCGCGGGGAAGCGCGCGGTGCGCCCGTCGGGCAGCATGCCGACGCAGTTGATGCCCGCCCCGCAGACCACGGCGACGCCCCGCGGCTCGGCGTCCTCCAGGAGCCCGGCGCGCAGGATGGCGAAGGTGTCGTTGCGCACGTCCACCGAAGCCCCCCACGCGCGCCGGCGCAGGGCGTCCGCCAACTGCCGCTCCTCCACCGGCAGATCGGCGTTGGCCAGGCAGGCCGACACATGGCCCACGGAGTCGACCCCCGCCTCGGCGAACGCCCGCGTCACCGCGTCCGCGAGCACGTCCACCGCCGGCCCGACGCCGACCTGAGGGGGCTGGAACCCGCCGCCGCGGGCCGCGCCGACGACAGTGCCGTCGGCCGCGACCACCGCGACGTCGGTCTTGCTGTTGCCCGCGTCGATCGCGAGCACGCTCGTGCCTACGCCCACGCCAGGTGCTCCCGGTTGTGCGCGATCAGGCTGTCGGTGAGCTGCTCGGCGTACGCGTACTGGCCGACCAGGGGGTGGGCGAGCAGTGCCTTGAAGACGCGGTCGCGGCCGCCGTGCAGGGCGGCCTTCAGCGCGAGGTTCTCGTAGGCGGTGACGTTGGCGATCAGCCCCGCGTACAGCGGGTCGAGCGCGGGGACCGCGAGGGGCGTGGCGCCCGTGCCGTCCACCGACGCCTGCACCTCGATGACCGCGTCGTCGGGCAGGAACGGCAGCGTGCCGTTGTTGACGGTGTTGACCACCTGGTGGGGGCTGCCGCCGTTGCCGAGCAGCGAGGCCGCCAGGTCCACGGCCGCCTCGGAGTAGAAGGCTCCGCCGCGCTTGCCGAGCAGCGCAGGCTTCTCGTCGAGCGTCGGGTCGCCGTACATCTCCAGGAGCTCACGCTCCATCTCGGCCACTTCGGCGGCGCGCGACGGCTTGGTCCTCAGCTCCTGGACCACCGCGTCGTGCTGGTAGAAGTAGCGCAGGTAGTACGAGGGCACGACACCGAGCCGGTCGACGATCTCGCGCGGCATGCGCAGATCGGCGGCGACCGCGTCCCCGTGCTCGGCGAGCAGCTTGGGCAGCACGTCCTCGCCGCCGGGGCCCCCGAGACGTACGCCCGTCTCCCACGTCAGGTGGTTGAGCCCCACGTGATCGAGGTGCACCTCGCCCGGCGCGACGTCGAGCAGCCTGGCGAACTTCCGCTGGAAGCCGATCGCCACGTTGCACAGGCCGACCGCCTTGTGCCCGGCCTGGAGCAACGCGCGCGTGACGATGCCCACGGGGTTGGTGAAGTCGATGATCCAGGCGTTCGGGTTGGTCCGCCGTACGCGCTCGGCGATGTCGAGGACGACGGGGACCGTGCGCAGCGCCTTGGCGAGGCCGCCCGCGCCGGTGGTCTCCTGGCCGACGCAGCCGCACTCCAGGGGCCATGTCTCGTCCTGGTTGCGGGCCGCCTGCCCGCCGACGCGCAGTTGCAGAAGCACGGCGTCCGCGTCCGCGACGCCCGCGTCCACGTCGGATGTGGTGACGATGCGGCCGGGGTGCCCCTGCTTGGCGAAGATGCGCCGCGCGAGGCCGCCCACCAGCTCCAGACGGTCGGCGGCCGGATCGACGAGGACGAGCTCCTCGATCGGCAGGGAGTCCCTCAACCGCGCGAATCCGTCGATGAGTTCTGGCGTGTAGGTCGACCCTCCGCCGACCACTGCGAGCTTCATATCGGTTCTCAGCCCTTTACTCCGGTGAGGGTGACGCCTTCGACGAAGGCCTTCTGTGCGAAGAAGAAGATGACGATGACGGGCGCCATGACGAGCAGGGTCGCGGCCATGGTCATGTTCCAGTTGACGCTGTGGGCGCTCTTGAACGACTCCAGGCCGTAGCTGAGCGTCCACGCGCCGGGGTTCTGGGCCGCGTAGATCTGCGGCCCGAAGTAGTCGTTCCAGCAGTAGAAGAACTGGAAGAGCGCGATGGCGGCGATGCCCGGCTTGGCCATCGGCACGACGATCTTGACCATGGTGCGGAACTCACCGCAGCCGTCCACCTTGGCCGACTCGATGTACTCCTTGGGGATGGTGAGCAGGAACTGCCTCAGCAGGAAGATCGAGTACGCGTCGCCGAACGCCATCGGGATGATGAGCGGCCACAAGGTGCCCGACAGGTGGAACTGCTGCGCCCACACCAGGTACATCGGAATGACGATGACCTGCGGCGGCAGCATCATCGTCGAGATGACGAGCAGCATCGCGGCGCGCCGCCCGCGGAAGCGGAACTTGGCGAGCGCGTACGCCACGGGGATGGCCGAGCAGACCGTGAAGAGGGTGCCGAGACCCGCGTAGATGAGCGAGTTGCGCCACCAGTCCAGGAAGCCCGGCGTCTCGAACACGGCCTTGTAGTTCGACCAGTGCCAGGTGTCGGGCCACAGGTCTCCGCTCATGGCCTGCGCGTCGCTCATCACCGACGTCAGGAAGACGAAGACGAACGGCAGGACGAACAGCAGAGCGACGGCTATCGCCACGCTGTGCACCGCGATCCAGTGCAGGACCCGCTTGCGGCGGGCGCGGGCGGCTGCGGGGCCGCGCTGCTTGGGGGCGGTGGTGGCCGGCGCGGCGGGCGCGCTGAGAGTCGTAGTCGTCATGAGTCCTCAGTCCTCCGCCGAGAGCAGCCCGGAGCGCTTGCGCATCAGGAGCAACGTCACGGCCATGGCGATGGCGAAGAGTACGAGCGAGAGCACGCACGCGGCACCGGTGTTGAAGTTCTGGAAGCCCATCTGGTAGACGAGCTGGGGGACCGTGAGGGTCGAGTGGTCCGGGTAGCCGGGCTGGATGACGGATCCCGGCCCGATGTTGACGCCGGAGGCGACCTTTCCGGCGACCAGGGCCTGCGTGTAGTACTGCATGGTCTGCACGACACCCGTGACCACCGCGAACATCACGATCGGCGTGATCGCGGGCCACGTGACGTAGCGGAACTTGGCCCACGCCCCGGCGCCGTCCAGGTCCGCCGCCTCGTACTGCTCCTTGGGCACGTCCAGCAGGGCGGCCATGAAGATGACCATCAGGTCGCCGATGCCCCACAAGGAGAGCATCACGAGCGAGGGCTTGGCGGTGTCCGGGTCGTTGAACCAGTTGGGCCCGGAGATCCCGACGGCGTCCAGCATCTCGTTCACCGGGCCCGTGCCCGGGTTGAGCAGGAAGACGAAGGCAACGGTGGCGGCCACCGGCGGGGCGAGATACGGCAGGTAGAAGGCGGTGCGGAAGAGCCCGGCACCCGTCTTGATCTTCGTGATCAGCAACCCGAGCGAGAGCCCGAAGACCACGCGCACGGCCACCATGACCACGACCAGCCAGAGCGTGTTCCACAGGGCAGGCCCGAACAGGGGCATCTGCTCGAACACGTACGTCCAGTTCCGAAGACCCACGAAGGTGGGTTCTTTGATCTGGTTGTAGTGCATGAACGAGAAGTAGACGGTGGCGATCAGCGGATACGCGAAGAAGACGCTGAAGCCGACCAGCCAGGGGGAGAGGAAGCCGAGCGTGCGCAGTCTGCGGCGCGCGGGGTTGGAGAGGGTCATTGCCATGGGCGGGGGTTCCTTAGCTCTTCAGCTCTTCAGCTCGTCAGCACGTGATCTCTTCCGGTCTTCAGCTCTTGGACTGGAGGATGTCGGCGTCGATCTGCTCGTCGAGCTTCCTCAGGCCCTTGCGCAGGTCACCGGCGCGCCCGGCCTCGACGGAGTAGGCGAAGTCCATCAGCGAGACGACGTACGAGCCGCCGTTGACGGAGGGCGGCAGGGCCTCGCTGTGCTTGTTCTCCAGAATGTCGAAGAACGTCCGGAAGGTCGGATCGGCGTCCAGCTTCGGTGACTTGAGCGCGGCGAACGTGGAGGGCACGTTGTGGATGGCGTTCGCGAAGCTGACGACCTGCTCGGTGTCCGCGGTCAGGAACCGCACCAGCTCCCAGGCGGCGTTCTGGTGCTTGCTGCTGTGCGCGATCCCCGCGACGGTCCCGGTGATGAAGCCGCGCCCGTACGTCTCGGCCTGGTCGTCGGGAACGGGCAGCGGAGCCACGCCCCAGTCGAACTTGGCCTTGGCCTCGTCCAGCATGAGTCCGCGCCACTCACCGTCCAGATGCATGGCGACCTTCCCGGTCAGGAAGGCGTTCTGGCTGGACATCTCGTCACCGAAGGTGAGCCGGAACCGTTCGAGATCGTCGAAGCCGCCCTGTACGCGGGCCAGCTCGCGCGTGGTCTTGAAGAACTCGTACGTGGCGGGCTCGTCGGCGAGCCGCGATTCGCCGTCCGCGTTGAAGTACTTGGGCCCCCACTGGGCGAAGAGCCGGTCGGGGCTGTTCTGGTAGAAGCGGAAGTTGGGCAGGTACCCGACCTGCTTGTACGAGTTCTTGCCGCTGCGGATCGTCAGCTTCTTGCTGACCTCCTCGAACTCGGACATGGTGCGCGGCGGCCGCTCGATGCCCGCCTTCTTGTAGGCGTCCTTGTTGTAGTACATGCCGAAGGCGTCGGCGAGCAGGGGCAGGGCGCACTGGTTGCCGCGGTAACTGGTGTAGTCGAGCAGCGTCTTGGGGAACGTCTTGCGCTTGTCCAGCCCGGTCTTCTCCATGAAGGGATCGAGGTCCGCCCACATCCCGGAGTCGCAGTACTGGCCGACGTTGTTGGTGGTGAAGGACGACACCACGTCCGGGGCCTTGTCGCCGCCCGCGCGCAGGGCCTGGTTGACGGTCGCGTCGGAGACGTTGCCGGTGGCCTTCACGTCGATGTTCGGGTGCAGCTTCTCGAACCGGGCGATGCTGTCGTTGACGGCCTTGACCTCGCCGGGCGTCGCCCAGCCGTGCCAGAACTTCAGGGTGACCGGCTTGGTCGGGTCGTCGTTCGCGCTGCCGACGCTCGGGTTGGCGCAGCCGGCGAGCAACAGCCCGGCTGCGGCGAGCGCCGCGGGTATGCGCCATCGCGGCATGGCGGACTTCCTTTACGGAGTACGGGGGGAGGGGGGGCGGAGCTTCTGGGGCTACGGTGCTTTGGTGGTCTGGTGCTCTGTGGGTTCAGGCCGTGTCGAAGACCTGGTCACGGGCCTGGGTGAGGGCTTCGCGGAGGGCGCCGGTGAGGATCGGGTCACCGGCGAGTTCACTGATGCGGACCTGCGGGCGCGGCAGGGCGAGCCCGGTCAGCTCCTCCTCGACGCGTACGCGCAGCTTGTCGCCGCCCGCCTGGGCCACGGACCCGGAGAGGACGACGAGTTCGGGGTCGACGACGGCGACGACGGCGGCGATGCCGGTGGCGAGGCGGCGGGCCACTTCGGCGAGGACCGTGTCGTCGGCGAGGGCGGCCTCCAGGGTGGCTTCGGGGCCGCCGAGTTCGCGTACCACGGGTGCGGAGACGAGGCTCTGGAATCCGCCGCCTCCGTCGGGCCCGCGGGTCGCCTCCGGGCCGCCGTGCGCCAGGGGGGCGCCCGGGAGGGGCATGTAGCCGATCTCGCCTGCGCCGCCGGTGGCGCCGCGCAGCAGGGTGCCGCCGAGCACGATGGCTGCGCCCACGCCGTCGTCGAGCCAGGTCAGCACGTAGTTGTCGTGGTCCTGGGCGGCGCCTTCGTATTGCTCGGCGACCGCGGCCAGGTTGACGTCGTTCTCGATGGCGACGGGGGTCCCGAGGACCGCGGCGAGGTCGTCGCGCAGGGTGCGGGAGTGCCAGCCGGGCAGGTGAGGGGCGTAGCGGAGCTGGCCGGTGTGCGGGTCGATGGCGCCGGGGGTGCCGATGACGGCGGCCCGCAGGTCTTCGTGGCCGAGGCCCGCCTGACGCAGGGCGCCGTCGACGGCCTCGGTGACGAGCTGGGCGGTGCGGTGGCGCACGTCCTCGGCCACGGCGTCGGCCTCCACGCGTTCCTTGCCGAGGACGGTGCCGGTGATGTCGGCGACGAGGGCGGTGATGCCGGTGGGGTCGGCGGACAGCGCGGCGACGTGCCCGGCGCCGGGGTCGATCTCGTACAGCAGGGCGTTCGGCCCCGGGCGCCCGCTGAGGCTGCCGGTGGTGTGCACGAGGCCGGCCGCTTCGAGCCGCCCGAGGAGCTGGGAGGTCGTCGGCTTGGACAGCCCGGTCAGCTCTCCGATGCGGGTACGGGTGAGGGGGCCGTGCGCTACGAGGAGATCCAGCACGGCCCGGTCATTCATGGCCCGCAGGACGCGGGGCGTGCCGGGGGTGCCAGGGGTGCCCGGAGCCCCCGGGGTGCTGCCTGCTGCCATGACGCCACCTGCCTGTGCCTGTCGGCTCGCCGCCGGTTAACTGTTAGGAAACTTTCCAAACGTTCTGACGGGTGTGGACGCTAGGCCTGGCGTGAATATGCCGTCAAGAGAAGAGGGCTTTGCGGCAACCAAGTCGTTACCTGGGAGGGGCGGCGTTGCAAGGGCTGCGTTTCTGGGCGTGCTTACGGGGCTTCGGTGGGCCGGTGGCGTTGCTTGCTTACCGGGGCCGCCCGGTTCTCCGGAAGTGTGGCGGTTCCGCCCCACCAGTAAAGGGCGCTCCCTACGGTCGCGTCGGCTCCGCCGATTCCGCTCCGCTCCACCCTTGACTGCCGAGCCTCCACCGCAGAGGGATTGCTGACCGGGCGGCCACGGGGTGGGGCGACGGAGACGGTTGGGTGGACGGTGCGAGTTGCCTGCCGGGTGCGGACTAGTCCTTCTGGCGTGAACGCCAAGGGGCAAGGCGGGCGGGGGCGGGCCGGCTTCTCCGCTCGGGGCATCGGGTTTCACTGCCGAGTGCGGACTGGTTCGTCGCAGCCTCGCCGAGGCCGAGGATGCTCGGCCGGGCGGACCGGCTGCGCTCCGGTGGCGGTGTCGGGTGTCGCGGCCGAGTGCGGACTGGTTCGTCGCAGCCTCGCCGAGGCCGGGGATGCTCGGCTGGGTGGGACGGTTCCGCCCCGGTGGCGGTGTCGGGTATCGCTGCCGGGTGCGGACCGGCCCATACGGGGAGTGGGTCAGCTCGTACGGCCTCGACCGGGCGGGGCGGCTCTGGTCCGGTGGCGGCGTCGGGTGTCGTGGCCGGGTGCGACCGGCCCATACGGGGCGCAGGGCAGGGGCGTCGCTCGGCCGGGTGGATGGGCCAGCGTGGCGGCTGGGTGCGGGCGGGCCTATACGGAGGGCGGGCCCGGGAGGTTGTGCTGGCGAGCTGGCGGTCGACCGCTCTGGGAGGGGGACGGGCACCAACTTTGCGCAGGTTGCGTTTCGACCAACGGGGGGCGCACGCGGCGGCGAGTGCGCTGTCCGCAAAGTTGGTCCCCGCCAGCCCGCCAGCCCGCCAGCCCGCCAGCCCGCCAGCCCGCCAGTCTCAGCCGGTCAGCCGGACGTATACGCCCCCAACTCCCCGCCCTGCCCCCCCCTGCGGCCCCACGAGGACCTCCCGGGCCGCCCCAGATGTGACACGCAGGGATTGCAGAAAAGTCCCCACCCGCGCCAGAGAAACAGCAAGTCAGAGGCAGGCGACCAGGCCAGACAGCGGGACTTTCCTGCGCTACCTGGCCAGCACGCCCCGAACGGCGTACCGCCTACGCGCCTGCGTACTGCGTACCGCGTGCCTGCGACGGTGGAGCCGAGCCGGAAAGGTGAACTCTGCTGCGGCCGGCCCTGGCCGCTGCCCTCGTCCGTCCGTGTCGGCGGCGGAAGAACAAGCCGAGCCCGCCCCGTGTCGCCCGCGCCTCGTATGGGCCGGTCCGCACCCGGCAGCGATGCCCGAGCCGCCACCGGACCGGAACCGCCCCGCCCGGCCGAGCGTGCCCGGTCTCGGCGAGGCTGCGACGAACCAGTCCGCACCCGGCCGCCAACCCGCACCGCCCACCGGAGCGCAGCCGGTCCGCCCGGCCGAGCATCCTCGGCCTCGGCGAGGCTGCGACGAACCAGTCCGCACCCGGCACTCACACCTCGCTGCCCACCCAACCGTCCCCGTCGCCCCACCCGTGGCCGCCCGGTCAGCAAATCCCCTGCGGTGGAGGCCCGGCAGTCAAGGGTGCAGCGGAGCGGAATCGGCGGAGCCGACGCGACGCAGGAGCGCCCTTTACTGGCGGGGCGGAACCGCCACACTTCCGGAGAACCGGGCGGCCCCGGTGACCGAGCAACGCCACCGGCCCGGCAAGGCTCCCGCCCCGCAGGCCGCGTTCAGCGGAGTGACGTGGTGAAAGCCGCCCAGGTGGCCGGGGTGAGGCGAAGTATCGGGGCGTGGGGGTCCGGGTCCTTGGAGTCACGTATGGCGACCGTTCCCCGCACGTTGGTGGCTACTTCCACACACTCGCCTGCCGTGTTGCTGTAACTCGACTTGGTGAAGGTGAACTCGGGCACGGTCAGATCTCCTGGCTGATGACCAACGCGCTGCTGCACGGCAGTCTCCGTGACCGCCTCATCCGCGTACGGATCACCCTCACCGTCGACACCCTCCGCATAGAGGTCACCGACCCGCGAGGCGAGCGGCTGCCGGAGCCGCGCGTGGCGGACGGCACGGACCAGTTCGGGCAGGGACTGCTCCTGGTGGAGGCGCTGGCCGACAGCTGGGGGTGGCGGCTGGAGGCCGTCGGGAAGACGGTCTACGCGGAGTGGGATCGCGCCGTCGCCGAGAAGGTGCGACGCGAATGGCGCCAGCCGTGCGAGAACGGACTACTTCGCCAGGTTCGGCGGTGGGGTGATCGGTGCGGTGGCCAGGGACTGCGGGGACGTGGCCGAGGCGTAGGCCGAGGGGGCCGCCACGCCTGCCGAGGGGTCGGCGGCGTTCTCGGCCACCGCCACCGGCAGGCCGCCCACGATGCGGATGCCCGCCTCGTCGAAGGCGCGCTTGATGCGCCACCGCAGCTCCCGCTCGACCCCAAGCGACTGGCCCGGCATCGTCCGGGCCGAGACGCGGACCACCATCGAGTCGAGCAGCACGCTGTCCAGGCCGAGGATCTCCACCGGGCCCCACAGTCGCTCGTTCCACGGCTCGTCCTTCGCGATGGCCTCGCCGACCTCGGCCAGCGTGGCCCTGACCTTGTCCAGGTCCTCGTCGGGGCGGACCGTCACGTCGACGCCGGCCGTGGACCAGCCCTGGGAGAGGTTGCCGATGCGCTTGACCTCGCCGTTGCGGACGTACCAGATCTCGCCGTTGTCGCCGCGCAGCTTCGTGACGCGCAGGCCGACCTCGATCACCTCGCCGGAGGCGACACCCGCGTCGATCGAGTCCCCGACGCCGTACTGGTCCTCCAGGATCATGAAGACGCCGGAGAGGAAGTCCGTGACGAGGTTCCGCGCGCCGAAGCCGATCGCGACGCCCGCGACACCCGCCGAGGCGAGCAGCGGGGCGAGGTTGATCTCGAAGGTGCCGAGCACCATCAGGGCAGCGGTGCCGAGGATCAGGAACGACGCCACCGAGCGCAGCACGGAACCGATGGCCTGCGAGCGCTGGCGGCGCCGCTCGACGTTGACCAGGAGACCGCCGAGCGCCGTGCCGTCCACGGCCTGCGCCGTGCGGTTCATGCGGTCGATCAGCTTGGTGATGGCCCGGCGGACCAGGATGCGCAGAGTGATCGCTATCGCCACGATGAGCACGATGCGCAGGCCGATGCCGAGCCACGCGGACCAGTTCTGCTCGACCCAGCTCGCCGCGTTCGTGGCGCTCTCCTGGGCGTCCTCGAAGGTGGGTGGCTTCGGCGATGGCGTGTCGTCCGGGTTCGCTCCGGCTGCCGAAAGGGCGGACAAGAGCACGGCAGGTACCTCCAGGAATAGCGGCCTGCCCGGCGAACGAAGAGCGATCAACAGCGATCAACGATGAGCCGGGGGGAACCGGGCAGACCCACCACACTAACGGGGCATCGTGTGTGGATCGTTGTGATGTTCGAAGGAGGAGGGCGGGAGAGACGGTGTTCACCTGGGAAAGAAGGAAGTGACGCATCATCGCCGGACGACCTGTGGTCGAAAACACTTCAAGGCCGTTACCGGCACATGGTGGCGCTTCGACCAGGCATGAGGGGAGACTGGCAGCAGATCGTCCCGGCGCGAGCCACGCGCCGCCGGCGTACAAGGAGGCATCCGTGCCGCATGTCCTGGTCCTCAACGCGTCGTACGAGCCGCTCGGCGTCGTACCGCTCCGCCGCGCGCTCGTCCTCGTCCTGGAGAACAAGGCTCTCTGCCTCGAGGAATCCGGCGCCTTCATGCACAGTGCCACCCGCACCGTCCCCGCACCCAGCGTGGTCCGCCTCAAGCGGTTCGTACGGGTTCCCTACCGCGGCCCCGTTCCGCTGACCAGACGGGCGCTGTTCGCCCGCGACGGCGGTCGGTGCATGTACTGCGGTGGCGTCGCAACCAGCGTCGACCACGTCATCCCCAAGAGCCGAGGCGGCCAGCACGCCTGGGACAACGTGGTGGCTTCCTGCCGCCGCTGCAACCACGTCAAGGCCGACCGGCACCTCATGGAGCTCGGCTGGCGGCTGCGGCACAAGCCCGCGCCGCCCTCGGGCCTCGCGTGGCGCATCATCGGGACCGGACATAGGGATCCGCGCTGGCTGCCGTATTTGCAGCCGTTCGGCGCGGACGACGCGATGGCTCGGATCGATGGCATTTCTGCCTAGCAAACGATCCGGGCCATTGTTGTGAGGACGTAGAAGCAGGAGTACGTACCTAGGTACGCGCGCGTGGACCGCATCCACGCGCGCGTGCGCGTTCACCGGCGCGCGCGTGCGCGTTCACCCGTGCCCCACGCGCGCGTACGCGTCCGCTAGTCCTCCGCCACCGCGTACGCCTCCACCGACCAGAGCGAGTAGCCGAACCGCGTGGCGCGCTCGTCGCCCTGGACGCGGATGTAACGCGTGTCACGCGCGTCCATGCGGATCGCCTCGCGACCGCCCCTGCCGTCCTTCACGGTCGCCGCCGTGCGCCAGGTCTTGCCGTCGGCGGACGTCTGTACGCGGTAGCCGGCGGCGTAGGCGTCCTGCCAGCGCAGTACGACCTGGCCGAGCCTGACCGGCTCCGCCAGCTCGGTCTGCCACCACGCGCCGTCCTCCACGGGTGAGGACCAGCGGGTCTTCGGGTCGCCGTCGTTGGCGGCCGACGCGGGGAAGTCCTTCGTCTCGTCGCCCGAGGACGTCGCCCGCGCGCCGCGTGCCACGTCCGGGCCCGCCGTACGCGGGTAGGCGCGCACCGAGACCGTGCGGGTCTCGTCGCCGAAGGTCAGCGGGATGTCGTACGTCCCCGCGCGCGTGCCCGCCTTGACGGTGATGTCGACCGGCACCTCGACCTGCGTGCCGCGCGGCAGCGTGGACTCCTCGGGCAGCCGCACCTGGATGCCCTTCGGGGCCTTGGCCGTGAGTTTGCCCCGTATGTCCGCGGGGCGCTGGGCGAGCAGCTTGGCCGTGACGCGCAGGGAATCGCCGCCGATCTCCGCGTCCGCCTCGGTGCGGGCCAGCGAGAGGCGGGCCTCGGGGGCGTCGGCGTACCAGGGGACGAGGTGGCGGACGGTGCCGTCGGTGAGGGTGGTGCGCACGGCGTCGGCGCGCAGCCCCTTGCCCGCGGCGCCGGCGGCCCCCTGCTCGCCACGCTCCTTCGTACGCTCCTTCGAGAGGTCGACCTCGGTGAAGCCGCTCTTCGAGAGCGTGCCGATCCGCCGCCAGCCCTCGCCCGGCACATGCGCCTCGACACTGCCCTCGGTGCCGGGGTCGGTGAGCGCCGTCACCGCGGCCAGCGTGTGCGTACCGCCGAACCGTGCCGTCGCGCGGTCCGATGCCCGCTCGCTGTCGGTGCCCGCCCAGCTCGCGTACGCCTTCTGGGCCCGCGTCAGGAACGGGTCGAGCACGCCTTCGCCGACGGTCACCCGGCCGTCCTTCAGCTCCTTGCGCAGCCCCGTCAGCTTGCGCGAGGCACGCCAGGCGGCGGCCCCGTCACCGGCGGACTGGGCGCGCAGCATGTCGACGGCGGTCTCACCGGCCTCGCCGTAGGTGCCGAGCTTGTCGATCCAGGGCCGGACCTCGTCGTCGAGGGCGCTGTCGGCGAGCCGTCGCGGCGCCTCACGCATGACGCCGAACGCCGCACGCAGGGCCTTGGCCGACTTCTCGGTCCTGGCCCGGTCCGTCGTCGTACGGGCCTGCCACAGGTCCCGCATGAGAGGGCGCAGATACGCGGACTCGTCGGCGCCGAGCACGGACGATGCGTCGTTGCCCGCGAGGGCCCGCAGCGCGCCCCGCACCTCGGGGTCGCCGCCCGCGAGGTCGTCGATGGCGGCGAGCCAGGACTCGTGGGGGCGGTAGGCGCGGGGGTTCCAGGCGTAGTCGGCGGCGGTGAAGAGCGGGATGCGGGAGGCCGATGGCTGCTCCATGGCGTTGCCGAGGAGGGCGGCCGAACCGGTGGCGACGGCGGGCTCACGGCCGGTGTAGGGGCCGAGGAAGATGCGGTCCTGCGCGAAGTCGTTGACGGGGTAGTTGTCCATCGTGACCAGCGAGTGCGGGCCGAAGGCCTCCTTGGCGCCCGCGAGTTCGCGCCCGGTGATGGTCTTGGGGACCACTCCCACGCCGGTCCACGCCACCTGGACGCGGTGGTCGAGGTCGTCCGAGAGGGCCGCGCGGTACTCCGTCGTGCCCCGCTGGAAGTACTCGGTCGGCATCAAGGAGAGCGGCTCCGCGCCCGGGTGGCGCTCGGCGAGGTGCGCGGCGACGGCGTTGGCCACCCGGGCCTGCGCCTTAGCGGCGGCCTTCGGGCCCCTGCCGAACGTCTCGGCGTCCCGCTCGCAGTGCCACTCGCTGTAGCTGACGTCCTGGAACTGGAGCTGGAAGGCGCGCACGCCGAGCGCCCACATCGCGTCCATCTTGCGGGTGAGGTCCTTGACGTCCCGGTCCGAGGACATGCACATGGCCTGGCCGGGCGCGACGGCCCAGGCGAGCGTGACGTGGTTGGCCTTCGCCCGCTCGGCGAGGGCGCGGAAGTCGGCGCGCTGCCCGGCCGGGTAGGGCTCGCGCCAGCGGGCCTGGCGGTAGAGGTCGTCGCCGGGGGCGTAGAGGTAGCGGTTCTGCTTCGTGCGGCCCAGGAAGTCGAGCTGGGCGAGGCGCTGGGCGCGGGTCCACGGGGTGCCGTAGAAGCCCTCGGTCAGGCCGCGCACGGCCGTGCCGGGCCAGTCCCTGATCCGTACGCCCGGGATCGTGCGGGTCTTCGCCGCGGTCAACTGCCGCAAGGTCTGCACGCCGTGGAAGAGGCCGTCGTCGCCGGTTCCGTCGAGGGCGACGGTGTCCCGGCCACCGACGCGGCCGACGGCCAGGCGGTAGCCGCCCGACGGCAGGTCGGCCCGGTCGCGGGCGCCGAGGGAGCGCAGGGCCCGGTCGGCGCCCGAGCCGCCGGCCCGCACGACGAGGGTGCTGCCCGCGGGCAGCGGGTCGCCGTCGCGGACCTCGGTGACGCGCTGGACGCCGGCGTCGCTCAGCAGGGCGCGCAGCGCCTTCAGGGCGTACGTGTCGGAGCCCGCGCGCTCGCTCCGGGCGCCGTCGGCGGCGCTGGTCACGAGGACCACGTGGTCCCCCACGGTGACGGCGCTTCCGGCGGCGTCCATCGTCTGGGGGCGCGGCCAGACGGGCGGCAGCCCCGACTCGGCCTTGCGGTCGCCGCCGTCGCTCCCGGGGGAGGCGTCGGGGGAGGTGGCGGGGGCGCCGGGCACCCCCGGGGCCGCGAGCGCGCCGGGGGCGCCGCCGAGGGCGCCCGCGATGACGGCGACCGCGATGGCGGCCGCGCCCTGCCTGCGCCGCAGTTGCACGGTCGCTCCCTGTTTCCTGTGGACCCAGTGGCCCCTGACGTCACATGTGGCAGTGAGCCCACCACTGACGCGGCTGGGGTGTCAACGGGAGGAGGTGTACGAGGGGTGATTCTTCGCGGAACCCGCGCGAATGCGAGCCGGGGGCCAGGGCGAGCGGCGGCTCCCGCGACGGGTAAGCGGTGGCTCCCGCGGCGGGCAAGCGGTGGCTCCCGCAGTGGGCGGACGGCGGCTTCCGCGGCGGCCGGACGGCGGCTTCCGCGGGGTGTCGCGGCGGCTTCGGCGGGGCCCCCGAGGCTCTGGCCCCGTTCTCCGGGCGGTGCACGATTTCCCGGCGGAGGTGCCGTCCTCGCTTGATCTTCCGGGGTGAGCCGGGTCACGGGAAGAACAACTCCCGCGCCGGGAACCTGACGTGACCAGCGTCACGTTGATACAACGTATACGTCTGCGGCCCCGCGTATTGGGTAGGGCTGCCGTGAACTGCCCCCTGACAAGGAGCTCACACGTGGCCGCTTCAGCCAATCTTCTGCTCGACGCCCTCTCCAAACAGGTGCCCGGGCCGGTCTCCGGACAGGTGCCCCGGCAGTCGTCGGGACCCGACTGGGCCCGGGTGACAGGACCGGACTCGGCGCAGCTCTCCGGACCCGACTCGGGCCTGGACGGATCCTGCTCCTGCGGCTGCTTCGAGCCGCCCCTGACCAGCGAGCCCCCGCTCGCCGACGCCGCGCCGCTCACCAGCGAGCCGCCCCTCGCCGACGCCGCGCATCTGACCAGCGAGCCCACCTCCACCGGCATGGCCGCGAGCCTGGACTACATGGGAGTCTGATGGCCCTGCCCCGGCTGGCCGCTTCGTACGGCGTGGCCACCTCCTACTCCCCGTCCCCGGGCCGCACGGTCCCGGCCGCCGACACCGCGGTGATCGCCGCCCTCGCCGCGCTCGGCGTGGACGGGAGCACCCCCGACGCGGTCTCCGCCGCCCTCGCCGCGCGCGAGGCGGAGCTGTCCGGGCGTCTGCTCCCGCCGACCGTGGTGGCCTGGACGGACGGCGCGCCGTCCGCCGCCCCCTGCTTCGCGGAGCTGCCGAAGGGCACGCGTGTGCGGGTCGAGGCGGAGCAGGGCGGGACGCACGAGTGGGTGGCCGGGTGCGGCTCGGGCCCACCGCTGCCGCCGGGCGTGCACACCCTCCACGTACGCGGTCCCGACGGGCGCGAGGCCAGGGCGCATCTCATCGCCGCCCCACGCCGGATCAAGACCCCGGAGCGCCGCGCGCACGGCCTCCTGGTCCAGCTCTACTCCCTGCTGTCCCACCGCTCCTGGGGCATGGGCGACCTCGGCGACCTGGCCGAGCTCGCCGCCTGGTCGGGCCACGCCCTGGACGTCGGTTTCCTCCAGGTCAATCCGCTGCACGCGGCCGTGCCGAGCCCGCGGGAAGGGCCGGGCGGCGACCCCTCTCCGTACCGCCCCTCCTCCCGCCGCTTCCCCGACCCGGTGCATCTGCGCGTCCAGGCCGTCCCGGAGTTCGCGGAGCTGCGGGGCGCCGCCCGGGAGCGGGCCGAGGAGCTGTGCCGCCGGGCCGACGGGCTGCGCGAGGGGGTCGTCGAGCGGGGCGAGCTGATCGACCGTGACGCGGTCTGGGCCCTCAAGCGCGAAGCGCTCGAACTGCTCGCCGAAGTCCCCGTCGGCCCCGGCCGCTGCGCCGCCTACAGCGCCTTCCTCGCCGAGCAGGGCCCGGCCCTCGAAGACCACGCCACGTGGTATGCCCTCGCGGAGGTCTACGGCCCCGACTGGCACTCCTGGCCCGCCGCGCTGCGCGACCCGGCATCGGCCGCGACCACCCGCGCGCGGCGCGAGCTCCTCGACCGCGTCGACTTCCACTGCCGCCTCGCCTGGCTCACCGACACACAACTGGCCACCGCCCAGCGCACCGCCCGCGAGGCGGGCATGGACATCGGCCTGGTGCACGACCTGGCGGTCGGCGTGCACCCCGGCGGCGCCGACGCCTGGGCCCAGCAGCGGCACTTCGCCCGGCGCATGTCGGTCGGCGCGCCGCCGGACGCGTTCAACGCGCGCGGCCAGGACTGGGGCCTGCCGCCCTGGCGCCCCGACCGCCTCGCCGAGTCGGGGTACGCCCCGTACCGCGCCCTGCTCCGCGGCCTCCTGCGCCACGCGGGCGCCCTGCGGATCGACCACGTCATGGGCCTGTTCCGGCTCTGGTGGGTCCCCGAGGGCCACGACCCCACCATGGGGACCTACGTGCACTACGACGCCGAGGCGATGCTCGCGGTGCTCGCCCTTGAGGCCGGCCGCGCGGACGCCCTCGTCATCGGCGAGGACCTCGGGACCGTCGAGCCCGGCGTCCGGGAGACCCTGCGGGAGCACGGCGTCCTCGGCACATCCGTGCTCTGGTTCGAGCGGGACTGGGAGGGCACGGGCCGCCCGCTGCCCGCCGAGCGGTGGCGCGCCGACTGCGTCGCCACCGCCACCACGCACGATCTGCCCCCGACCGCCGCCCGCCTCACCGGCGAGCACGTCCAACTGCGCCACGATCTGGGGCTGCTGGCCCGCCCGCTCGCCGAGGAGCAGGGGGAGGCCGCCGCCGACGTCCGTGAGTGGCTCGGGCTGCTCTCCCGGCTCGGCATGCTGCCGGGCGGCGTGGGCTGCGAGGAGGACGAGATCCGCGCCGTGCACCGCTTCCTGCTCGCCACCCCGGCCCGCATGGTCGGCATCTGGCTGCCGGACGCCGTCGGCGACCGCCGCCCGCAGAATCTGCCGGGCACCTGGGACGAGTATCCCAACTGGCGGCTGCCGATCGCCGACGCCACCGGACGCCCCGTCACCCTGGAGGACCTCGCGGCTTCCCCGCGGCTGCACGCGCTCCTCGCGGTGTTCCGCGAAGCCGCGCGGGACGACGCGAAGACCCGTACGGCACCCCCGGGCGCGCATCCCGTTTAGGAGTTCGCTACGTTTGCACCGTGGACAAGAAGAACGCTCTGCGCGCCGGCGCCCTGGCTTCCGGCACGACGCTGATGATGCTGCTCATGTCGTCCCCCGCGCTCGCGAACATGCGGGACGACGGCGACGACCCGGGCCCCGGCCTGAGCGTCATCGACACGCTCGGTCTCTATGTCGCGGCCCCCATCGTGCTGTTCCTGGTCATCGCGGGCCTCGTGATGGTCGGCGACAAGACGCGCAAGCAGCACAAGCAGGGCTGACGCGCCGACGCGGGACCCGGTCCCGCGCCGTCACGACTTCCGCGCCGAGGGCGCCCCTCACCGACATACGTACGCCGTGTCGCGTACGCCATCGGCGAGGGGCGCCCTCGGCGCGCTCTGTTCCCGGCGGGGGCTACGGCTGTTCGGCCGTCAGATAGCGCTGGAGCGTCGGCGCCAGCCACCGCGTGACCTCCTCGCGCGTGAGTGCGACCGACGGCGGGAACCGCAGGACGTACCGGGTCAGCGCGAGGCCGAGCACCTGCGCCGCGCAGAGCGCCGCCCGCGCCGGCGCCTCGGCCGGAACGGGGCAGACCGCACGGGCGACCGGCAGCAACTGCTCCTCGAAGATGGCCCGCATGCGTTCGGCGCCCGGCTGGTTGGTGAGCGCCACGCGGAGCAGCGCGGTGAGCACGTCCCCGTCCTCCCACATGTCCAGGAAGTGCGTCACGAGGACCCGCCCGACGTCCTCGCGCGGCACCCGCGTGAAGTCCGGCATCCGCAGGTCGGCGGAGGTGGCGGCGGCGAAGAGCCCCTCCTTGTTGCCGTAGTAGCGCATCACCATCGACGGGTCGATGCGCGCGTCCCTGGCGATGGCGCGGATCGTCGCGCGCTCGTACCCGTCCGCCGCGAACCGTTCCCGGGCCGCCGCGAGGATTCCGGCGCGGGTGGCGTCGGAGCGGCGGGGGGAGTCGGAACGGCTGGCGGGCGTGTCGGCCGAGGGGGTGGCGGGGGCTTTTCCGGTCATGCCAACAAACGTAGGCCAACATGTGTTGACAGTCCAGAAGTGGCGGTCCTACATTGCCAACAGGCGTTGACCAACAAGCGTTGGCATCAGGAGGCAGTCATGAACGGCACGACTGGGGACAAGAGCACCACCGCCGGGCACGCGCAGGACATCGACCGCACCGTCGTCGTCGTGGGCGCGGGCCCCACCGGCCTGCTGCTCGCCGGTGACCTGGCCGCCGCGGGCGTCGACGTCACCCTCGTCGAGAAGCGGCCGCACGGCATCAGCAACCTCTCCCGCGCGCTGGTCGTGCACGCCCGCACCCTGGAGCAGCTCGACGCCCGCGGCCTCGCCGACGAGCTGGAGGCCGCGGGGGAGCCGCTCGACAAGCTGCGCCTCTTCGGCCGCCTGACCCTCGACCTCACCGGCCTGCCCTCCCGCTTCCGGCACGTCTTGGTGCTGCCGCAGTACGAGGTCGAGCGGGCCCTGGAGCGGCGTGCGGTGAAGGGTGGGGTGCGCTTCGTGTACGAGACCGAGGTCGTCGGGCTCACCCAGGGCGCGGACGGCGTACGGCTCGACGTGCGCGACGCCGACGGCGGCTCCCGCACCCTCACGGCCGCCTACGTCGTCGGCGCCGACGGGATGCGCAGCGGCGTGCGCGAGGCGGTCGGGCTGCCCTTCCCCGGCAGGTCCGTCATCCGCTCGCTGGTCCTCGCCGACGTCAAGCTCGCCGAGCGGCCGCCGGCCCGGCTGACCGTCGACACGGTCGGCGACGCCTTCGCCTTCATCGCCCCCTTCGCCGACGGCTACCACCGCGTCGTCGGCTGGGACCGCTCGCGGAACGTCCCCGACAGCGACCCGCTCGACCTCGACGAGGTCAAGGACATCGTCCGGCAGGCGCTCGGGCGCGACTTCGGGATGCACGACGCCCGCTGGATGTCCCGCTTCCACAGCGACGAGCGGCAGGCGCCCGCGTACCGCGTGGGCCGGGTCTTCCTCGCCGGGGACGCCGCGCACGTCCACTCCCCGGCCGGCGGCCAGGGTATGAACACCGGTCTCCAGGACGCCGCGAACCTGAGCTGGAAGCTGGTCGCCGCCGTCACGGGACGGGCGCCGGAAGGGCTGCTCGACACCTACCAGGCCGAGCGGCACCCGGTCGGCAAGGCGGTCCTGCGCAGCAGTGGCGGCCTCGTCAGGCTCGCGATGGCCAAGCGGCCGTGGACCCGGGCGGTGCGTGCCGGGCTCGCCGCCCTCCTCGGCCGGGTGGGTCCCGCGCGCGCCAAAATGACCGGTCAGATCACCGGCATCGGCATCTCGTACCGTGCCCCGAGGGGCTCCCACCGCCTGGTCGGACGCCGGGCGCCGGACATCGCGTTGGCGGACGGGCGGCTCTACGAAGCCCTGCGCGCGGGCGAGTTCGTGCTGGTCACGCCGCGGGGCGTGACGTTCGGGGCGGGCCGGGCGGTGGCGGCGCACTGGTCGAGCGCCCGCCGCACGACGCTCCTCGTCCGGCCCGACGGTTACGTGGCGTGGGCCGCGGAGGAGGCGGACGCGGGGGCCGTCGAGGCGGCGCTGACGGAGTGGGGATGCGGGACGAATGCCGGGCGTGAGGGATCGTCGAGCGACGAAACGTTCGCTTCTGCTTAAGAGAGCAGGCGTAAAGTTTCGATGGACCTGATGGGTGGCTCGCTGTCACGGTAGTCCCGCAACGCACTCGACGTCCCCGCCGCGACGTGGCGGGGAAGACAGGCAAGGGATACCCAGTGACAGTCCTGGACCGGACGCCCCCTCACCACGCCGACCCATCCGCGAAGGCCGCACCGTCCGCGAAGTCCGCACCGTCCGAGAAGGGTGACCCGTCCCAGAAGGGCGGCGCGGCCCGTCCCATCGGGGTCGGCCTCGCCCTCGCGGCACTCGCCACGGTCGTCTGGTCCGGCAGCTTCGTCACCTCGCGGGCGCTGCACGACAGCGTGCCGCCCGTCCAGCACGCGTTCTGGCGCTGGGTCATCGCCATCGCGGCCGTGGCGCCCTTCGCGGTACGGGAGACCTGGCGGCAACGGCGGCTGCTCCGCGAACACCTGCGCTTCCTGCTGCTCGCCTCCCTGCTGGGCGTCACCGTCTACAACACCCTGGTGAACCAGGCGGGCACGACCACCACCGCGGGCAACATGGGCATGATCATGGCCGCCTCGCCCGTCCTGATGGCCGTCCACGAACGCGTCGGCGGCACCCGGCTCGGGGCGCGCCGCGTGACCGGCATGACCATCGCCTGCGCCGGCGTCCTGCTCCTGGTCAGCAAGGGCTCCCTCGCCATGGACTTCGCGGCCGGCGACCTGTGGATCATCGCGGGGGCGCTCTCCTTCGGCTCCTACAGCGTGCTCCTCAAGCGCAGGCCCGCGGAGATCGGCGGACTGCCCTTCCTCCTCTCGACGTTCGTGCTCGGCACGCTGATGCTGCTGCCGGTGTTCGTGGCCAGCTACGCCGTCCAGGGCGGCTTCACGCCGACCGTCGCCACCGTCTCCCCGCTCCTGTACGTGGGCGTGGTCTCCTCGGCGGTGGCCTTCTTCGCCTGGAACAAGGCCATCTCGGTCATCGGCGCCGCCCGTGCCGGTGTCGTCTACTACCTCCAGCCCGTCTGCGTCGCCCTGCTCTCCTTCGCGCTGCTCGGCGAGGCGATGGGGTGGCTCCAGGTGCTCTGCATGGGCCTGATCCTCGGCGGGGTCGTGCTCGGCTCGGCCCGCGCCAAGTAGGGCGCGGCCGGTGGGATCGGCCCCTGTGGACAGTCGGTACGTTGACCCCATGAGCGAGTGGGACATCAAGAAACTGCAGATCCTGCGTACGTTGAGCGAGCGGGGCACCGTCACGGCGACGGCCGGGACGCTCCAGATGACGCCGTCCGCGGTCTCCCAGCAGTTGTCCAACCTCGCCAAGCAGCTCGGCGTGCCGCTCCTCGAAGCCCATGGACGCCGGGTCAGGCTCACCGACGCCGCGCACCTCGTGCTGCGGCACGCGGAAGCGGTCTTCGCGCAACTGGAGCGGGCGGACGCGGAGTTGGCCGCGTATGCGCACGGCGAGGCGGGTCAGGTGCGGGTCGGGGCCTTCTCCACAGCCGTGCCCGCGCTCGTCGTGCCCGCGGTGCGGGCGCTGCGGTCGGCGGCGCCGGGCATCTCGGTGCGGGTACGGGAGGCCGAGGCGGCGGAGGCGTACGAGCTCCTCGCGGCGGGGGAGGTCGACGTGGCGCTGTCCCTCGCGGTGCAGGCGCCCGCATCGCCCGACGCCGACACGCGCTTCACCCGGGAGTCGCTGGTCGCCGACCCGCTGGACGTGGCGCTGCCCGCGGACCATCCGCTGGCGGCGGCCGAGGGGCTGCGCCTCGCCGGTCTGGCGGGGGAGCCGTGGATCTTCGGGGGCAGCGGGCCGTGGTCCGAGATCACGCGGGCGGCCTGCGAGGGTGCGGGGTTCAGCCCTGAGCAGGCGCATTCCGCCTCCGGCTGGACGGCGATCCTCGCGATGGTGGAGGCGGGGATGGGCGTGGCCCTGGTGCCGCGGATGGCGGCGGTCCGGCGGGACGGGGTCGTGATGCGGGACCTCGCAGCGGACCGGCCCCGGCGGCATGTGATCGCCGCGGTGCGGAAGGGCGCCGCCGGGGGAGCGGCCGTGGCCCGGGTCCTGGCGGAGCTCCGGGAAGCGGGCCGAGCCCCGGCTCCTCCGGAGCGGTCGGCCGCTCCCGGGGGCACCGGAAACCGGGGGTAACGGGCGGGAACGCCGCTGCCCCGCCCCCGGCCCCGAAGCGCCGGGCGAGGAGACCGCTCCCCCCGCCCGGCCGAGGGCTAGTCCGCCGACTGGGCCCGCAGGGCGCGCTCGACGCCCGCGCGGGACTCCGTGATCAGGCGGCGCAGGGCCGCGGAGGGGTTCTCCGCGGCGAGCCACGCGTCCGTGGCGTCCAGCGTCGCCCGGGAGACCTGGAGCGCGGGGTAGAGCCCGATGGCGATCTGCTGCGCCATCTCGTGGGAGCGCGAGTCCCACGCCCCCTTGACCGCCGCGAAGTACTTCTCCGTGTACGGCGCGAGCAGCTCCCGCTGGTCCGTCTGGACGAAGCCGCCGATCACCGCCTCCTGGATCGCGTTCGGCAGCGTGTCGGAGTCGATGACCGAGGCCCAGGCCGCGGCCTTGGCCTCCGCGGTGGGCCGCGCGGCCCGTGCGGAAGCCGCGTGACGCTCGCCCGCGGCGGTCTTGTCCCGCTCAAGCTCCGCCGCGATCCCCGCCTCGTCGAGACGTCCCGTCGCCGCGAGGCGGTTCACGAACGCCCAGCGCAGCTCCGTGTCCACGGCCAGGCCCTTGATGGACTCCGTGCCGGAGAGGAGCCCCTCAAGGAGCGAGAGTTCCGCGTCCGTACGAGCCGTCGCAGCGAAGGCCCGCGCCCACGCGAGCTGATGGTCGCTGCCGGGCTGCGCGGAGCGCAGGTGGGAGAGGGTCTCCTCGGTCCAGCGGGTCAGCGCGGCCGTACGGTTCGCGGGCGCCGCGTACAGGTCGAGCGCCAGCTTCACCTGCCGGTGCAGCGACTGGACGACGCCGATGTCGGACTCCTTGCCGATGCCGGAGAGGACCAGCGAAAGATAGTCCCGCGTCGGCAGTTCCGCGTCCCGCGTCATGTCCCACGCCGACGCCCAGCACAGCGCCCGCGGCAGCGACGCCTCGAAGTCACCGATGTGGTCCGTGACGAACGCCAGGGACTCGGCGTCCAGGCGGACCTTCGCGTACGAGAGGTCGTCGTCGTTCAGCAGGATCACCGCCGGACGGCGCTTGCCGACCAGCGCGTCCACGGCCGTCAGCTCGCCGTCCACGTCCAGCTCCACGCGGTCCGTGCGCAGCAGCTTGCCGGTCGCCTCGTCCAGGTCGTACAGGCCGATCGCGATCCGGTGCGGCCGCAGCGTCGGCTCGCCCTTGGCGCCCGCGGGCAGGGCGGGGGCCTCCTGCTTGACCGCGAAGGACGTGATGACACCGGAGGTGTCGACGTCCACGACGGGGCGCAGCACGTTGATGCCGGCGGTCTCCAGCCACTTCTTCGACCAGGTCTTCAGGTCGCGCCCGCTGGTCTCCTCAAGGGCGCCGAGCAGGTCGGACAGGCGCGTGTTGCCGAACGCGTGCGCCTTGAAATAGGCCTGCACGCCCCGGAAGAACTCGTCCATCCCGACATAGGCGACGAGCTGCTTGAGCACCGACGCGCCCTTGGCGTACGTGATGCCGTCGAAGTTGACGAGCACGTCGTCCAGGTCGCGGATGTCCGCCATGATCGGGTGCGTCGACGGAAGCTGGTCCTGGCGGTACGCCCACGTCTTCATGGAGTTGGCGAACGTCGTCCACGAGTGCGGCCAGCGCGAGCCCTCCGCGTACGCCTGGCAGGCGATGGACGTGTACGTGGCGAACGACTCGTTCAGCCAGAGGTCGTTCCACCACTCCATCGTCACGAGGTCGCCGAACCACATGTGGGCCAGCTCGTGGAGGATGGTCTCCGCGCGCGTCTCGTACGCCGCGTCCGTCACCTTCGAGCGGAACACGTACTGGTCGCGGATGGTGACCGCACCCGCGTTCTCCATCGCCCCCGCGTTGAACTCCGGCACGAAGAGCTGGTCGTACTTGGCGAAGGGGTAGGCGTAGTCGAACTTCTCCTGGAACCAGTCGAAGCCCTGCCGTGTCACCTCGAAGATCGCGTCCGAGTCGAGGAACTCCGCCAGCGAGGGGCGGCAGTAGATGCCGAGCGGCACCGACTGGCCGTTCGGACCCTCGTACGAGGAGTGCACCGAGTGGTACGGGCCGACGATCAGGGCGGTGATGTACGAGGAGATGCGCGGCGTCGGCTCGAAGTGCCAGACGTCGTCCTTGGGCTCGGGCGTCGGCGAGTTCGAGATCACCGTCCAGCCCGTGGGCGCCTTCACGGTGAACCGGAAGGTGGCCTTCAGGTCCGGCTGCTCGAAGGAGGCGAAGACGCGGCGGGCGTCGGGCACCTCGAACTGCGTGTAGAGGTATGCCTGCTGGTCGACCGGGTCGACGAAGCGGTGCAGGCCCTCACCGGTGTTGGTGTAGTCGCAGTCGGCGACGACCCGCAGCTCGTTGGCGCCCGCCTGAAGGTGCCTCAGCGCGATGCGCGAGTCGCGGAACACCGCGGCCACCTCAAGGGCGTGACCGTTCAGGACGACCTCGTGGACCGCGGGGGCCACCAGGTCGATGAAGGTCTCCGCGCCCGCCTCCGCGGAGTCGAAGCGCACGGTGGTCACGGACCGGTAGGTGCCTCCCTCCTGCGCTCCGGACAGATCGAGGTCGATCTCGTACGAGTCGACGGTGAGCAGCTTCGCCCGCTGCTGCGCCTCTTCGCGGGTCAGATTGGTGCCGGGCACGCGGTCATCTCCTCGGGTACGACGGGTGGGATCTCGGGGATCTCGCGGATCCCGGTGGTGTGGACCCCTGGGTCCAAGCGGGTGCACTTGTGGTGTTTCCGGCCATCCTTCCATGCGGGTTCGCCTGGCCGCCCGGCCCATTGTTCTCCCCCTGCCGGTCCCGCTACGCTCCGCGCGTCCGCAGGGGACCACCGGGACCACAGGGGGCGGCGGCCATGATCGACGTACTGGTGGCGGGTGCCGGCACCGGCGGGCTCACGGCCGCCCTGAGCCTGCACGCGGCGGGCATCGGCGTACGTGTGGTGGACGCGGTCGACGAGCCGCGGCCCGACGGCGTCGGGGTGGCCCTCATGCCGTACGCGGTGGGCGAGTTGACGCAGCTCGGGCTCGGCGGTGAGCTGGCGGGGACCGCGGTGGCGCCCGAGGCCGCGGTCTACTTCGACCGGCACGGCGACCGGCTCCGCGGCGAGCCGTGCGGTCTCGCGCTCGGCCACCCCTGGCCGCAGTACTCGCTGCGCCGCGGGGCCCTGCGGCTCATGCTCCTGGAAGCCGTCCGCGCCCGGCTCGGCGACCATGCCGTGCAGACGGGGACCGCCTTCGTACGCCTCGCCGAGCGCGAGGGGGCCGGGCTGCGCGTGATCCTGCGGGATGTGGCGCGGGGCCGGGAGTACGGGGTGCGGGCGCGGGCCCTCGTGGGGGCGGACGGGCTGCATTCCGCGGTGCGGGCCACGCTGCACCCCGGCGAGGGGCCGCCGCTGTGGAGCGGCGTCCGCATGTGGCGCGGGGTCACGGAATGGCATCCCGTGCTCGGCGGGCGGACGGTCGTGGTGGCGGGCGACGACTCCGCGAAGCTCGTCGTCCAGCCGGTGTCGCGGGGGGCGGGGGAGCGGGGGCGGTCACTGCTGAGCTGGGTGGCGGAGGTCCGGTTCCCCCCGGCGCACCACCAGGCCGTCGCCGGGCCCGCCGACTGGAACCGTTCCGGGCGGCTCTCGGACGTCCTGCCGCACTTCGCCGGGTGGCGGGTGGCGGAACTCGACGTGCCGGCGCTGCTCGCCGGTACCCGGCAGATCCTGGAGTGCCCGATGGTGGACCGGGAGCCGCTGTCGCGGTGGGGGCGGGGGCCCGTGACGCTGCTCGGGGACGCGGCGCATCCCGTGTACCCCGTGTACCCCGTGGGCTCGGAGAGCGGCTCCCAGGCGGTCCTCGACGCGCGGGTGCTCGCGCAGTGCCTGGCGTACGCGGGGCCCGACCGGGAGGCGGGACTGCGGCATTACGAGGACGTGCGGGGGGCGGCGGCCAACGCGGTGGTCCTCGCGGCGAGGGCTGGCCCCTGGGCCTCTGGGCGGTCCTTGCCCCTGCCTTCGGCCTGGCGCGGGGATCCCGGCTCGGCCGATCACCGCCTGCGCCGAGCTCGTCCTCAATCGCCGGACGAGCTTTCGTAGGCGGTGGCCTTGGACCCGGTGTCTTGGCTCGCCTCATCGCCGGCTGCGCCTGGCTCGTCCTCAATCGCCGGACGGGCTCAGAGAGGCCTGGTCTTGCTCCGGGCTCGTTCTCAAGCGCCGGACGGGCTCACTGGAGTCGTCGTCCGAAAACCGCCAGCGCCATCGCTGGTGCCGCGCGAGGCTCGGGGCATGAGCACCGTTTACACGCCCCGGCCCATCGACCCCGAAGCCCTCGCCGAGCTGCGGCGGCGTGATGATGCCGGGCGGGACTGCGTTCCGTACGTCGATCACGAAGGCGGCGCCCCCCTGCGGTGCTGTCTGCGGCCCGTCGCCCCCGGCGAGCGCGTCGCGCTCGTGTCGTACGCGCCGTTGCGGCGCTGGGCCGCCCGGACCGGGGCCGCGCCCGGCGCCTACGACGAGCAGGGGCCCGTCTTCATTCACGCCGAGCCGTGCGCGGGGCCCGAAGAGGGGCGGCGGACGGGGTATCCGTTCTCACGGGCCGGGGCGCTGCGGACCCTGCGGCGGTACGACGCCGGTGGCCGGATCGTCGGCGGGCGGCTGCTGGAGATTCCCGAGGCCGAGGCGGAAGGCTTCGACGCCGCTCTCGGCGAGGCCTTCGCCGATCCCGCCGTCGCCCTCGTACACGTCCGTGCCGTGGAGTACGGGTGCTTCCACTTCGAGGTGCGGCGAGGGGACTGACCAGCCGAAGCTGAAACCGAAGCTGAAGCCGAAACCGAAACCGAAACCGAAACCGAAGCCGACGTCAGCCGAGGGCCAGGGCGCGGGCGAACTCCCTCACCCGCGCCGTCTCCCCGTCCCGGTGCCACACCATCCCCAGGACGGAGTCCGGAAGCCCGTCCACCGGTACGAAGACGACGTCCTTGCGGCCGTGGTACTCCGCCGTCGGCCGGCACAGCAGCATTGCGCCCCGGCCCGCCGCCACCAGCGTCAGACCCTCCTGGAGCGTGCGGACCTCCGGAGCGGGCTCGTCCGAGGGGGCGTGGGCCGCACGCCAGTACGCGGGAGCCGGGGCTGTCGCCGCTATCAGCGGGATCTCCCGCAGCTCCGCGGCCGTCAACGACTCCCTCCCCGCGTACGGATGCCGCACCGACACCGCCACCGTCTGGCGCTCGCGGGAGAAGACCGGGCCCAGCACCAGATCCGCCTCCGCCACCGGCAGCAGCACGACCGCCGTGTCCACCTCACCGTGCCGTACCGCGCCGAAGGGGTCGGAGAAGGGGATCTCCAGGATGTGGGTCGTGCAGGCGGGATGGCGTTCCTGGAACGCCGCTATCGCTGCCATCAGACGGGCGTCCGCCGTCCCCTGGAAGCCGATCCGCAGCGTGCCCTCCACGCCCCGCGCCGCCGCCCTCGCCCGCTCGACCGTCGAGGCCAACTCCCCGTACGCGGGGGAGAGTTCGGCGAGAAACTGCTTGCCCAGCGGGGTCAGCGCGACCCGGCGGCTCGTACGCTCGACGAGCCGGGCGCCGATCCGTTGCTCCAGGGCGGCCAGCAGTTGGCTGACGCGGCTCTGCGAGACGTACAGGCGCTCGCCGGCCCGCCCGAAGTGCAACTCCTCGGCGAGCACCAGAAAGCACTCCAGTTCGCGGATCTCCAGGCCACGCTCCACTGCGCCCACGGAGCGCCTCCTCTGCACTGCTCGCCGGATCGATGAACCCGGCTCATACAAGGATGAGATCTGCGGCGTTGTTCCCCCCTGCGGGCTCGCCACAGGGTGGGTGGCATGCCACACAGCACACACAGCACACAGAGCGCGGACAGCAATCACAGCACTCACAGCCCGGCGGGCGAGCGGCGTGCTCGCACCGCCGTTCTCGCCGTCGCCGCCGCCACCTTCTCCGTCGTCACCACGGAGATGCTTCCCGTGGGACTCCTCACCTCCATCGGCTCCGGACTGGGCGTCTCCGACGGCAGCGCCGGTCTGGCCGTCACCCTGCCCGGGATCGTCGCGGCGCTCGCCGCCCTGCTGCTGCCCGTCGTGGTGCGCCGTGCCGACCGGCGTACGGTCCTGTGCGCGCTGCTCGTCCTGCTCGCCGCCGCCAATCTGGCGTCCGCGCTCGCCCCCGGCTTCGGCGTGCTGCTCGCCGCGCGCGTCCTGGTGGGCGTGTGCATCGGCGGGGTGTGGGCCATCGCCGCGGGGCTCGGGGCGCGCCTCGTCCGCGCGGAGGGCGCGGGGCGCGCCACCGCGGTGATCTTCAGCGGGATCGCCGTGGCCTCCGTGCTCGGCGTGCCCGCCGGGACGCTCCTCGGGGAGCTGGCCGGATGGCGCTGGGGGTTCGCCGCGCTCGCTGTGCTCGCCCTCGTGGTGGCCGGGCTGCTCGCCACGCTGCTGCCCGCGCTGCCCGCGGGTGAGGCGGTGCGGCTGGGCGTCTTCGCCGGGCTGCTGCGGGTGGGGCGGCTGCGGGGCGGGCTGCTCGCCGTCATGCTGCTCGTGACCGGGCACTTCGCCGCGTACACCTACGTACGGCCCGTCCTGGAGCGGGTGCCCGGCATCGGCGCGGGGCTGATCAGTGGGCTGCTCCTCGCCTACGGGGCCGCCGGCATCGTCGGCAACTTCGCGGGCGGAGCCGTCGCGGCCCGCGATCCGCGCAGGGCGCTGCTCGCCATCAGCGCGGGGCTCGGGACGGTCGTGCTCCTGCTGGTCCCGGCGGGCGGCTCGCTCGCCGCGTCCGTGGTGCTGCTGGTCGCCTGGGGCCTGGCGTACGGCGGGGTCTCGGTCTCCGCCCAGAACTGGGTGATGGCCGCTGCCCCGCACGCCCGCGAGGCCGCCTCCGCGCTCTTCGCCGGGGTGTTCAACGTGGCGATCGCGCTCGGCGCCTTCACCGGCGGCCGGGTCGCGGACAGCGGCGGGGCCGGTGGCGTGCTGTGGCTCGGCGGGGCGCTCGCGGTGCTCGCCCTGGCCGCCGTGGCCCACGCGAACGCGAAGGGGACGGACACCGACGAACGGTGACCGCCCCCACCACACACACCGGGCGTACGACGGGCGGCGGGACTCAGCCCTTGAGCTCCGCCGCGACGAGCTCCGCGATCTGGACGGCGTTCAGCGCCGCGCCCTTGCGGAGGTTGTCGTCGGAGATGAAGAAGGCCAGGCCGTTCTCGACGGTCTCGTCGGCCCGGATGCGGCCCACGAAGGCGTCGTCCTTGCCCGCGGCGACCAGCGGCGTCGGGACCTCCGTGACGACGACGCCCTCGGCGGCCTCAAGGAGCTCGGTGGCGCGCCCGGGGCTCAGCGGACGCGCGAAGCGGGCGTTGACCTGGAGGGAGTGTCCGGTGAAGACGGGGACGCGCACGCACGTGCCCGAGACCTTCAGCTCCGGGATCTCCAGGATCTTGCGGGACTCGTGGCGGAGCTTCTGCTCCTCGTCCGTCTCGTTCAGACCGTCGTCGACGATGGAACCGGCCATCGGCAGGACGTTGTACGCGATCGGCGCGACGTACTTGTCCGGCTCGGGGAACTCGACCGACGAGCCGTCGTGGGTGAGCTTCGGAGCGTCCTCGCCGACCTTCTTGACCTGCTCGAACAGCTCGTCGACCCCGGCGAGGCCGGAGCCGGAGACCGCCTGGTAGGTGGCGACGACGAGCGCTTCGAGGCCCGCCTCCGCGTGCAGCGGCCTGAGGACGGGCATCGCGGCCATCGTCGTGCAGTTCGGGTTGGCGATGATGCCCTTGGGGCGGTTCTTGATCGCGTGCGGGTTCACCTCGGAGACGACGAGGGGGACCTCGGGGTGCCGGCGCCAGGCGGAGGAGTTGTCGATCACGACGGCGCCCTGCGACGCGACCTTCTCGGCGAGGGCCTTGGACGTGGCGCCACCGGCGGAGAACAGCACGATGTCCAGGCCCGTGAAGTCGGCCGTGGAGGCGTCCTCGACGGTCACGCCGTCGATGACCGTCCCGGCGCTGCGGGCCGAGGCGAACAGGCGCAGCTCATCGACCGGGAACTTCCGCTCGACGAGGATCTTGCGCATGACCTTGCCGACCTGACCGGTGGCTCCGACGATTCCGACCTTCACAGGGACTTCCTCCGTATGTGCGTGCGGCCTCGTGACCTCGGCCGGTCTGTGCGGGGTGGCTCCATGATGCGTCTCTCCAGTGCCGCGTTGTCCAATCCATTGTCCGAGGTGCGGGACGCCACATTCGCCGGACCCCGGAGCGAACCTTTCGGACGTCCCGGGCGTCGTAGGGGAAACGCGGGGGAGGGGAGGGGCACGTTGCTGCGCAGAAAGACGCGCCGCGCGCAGACGGAGGCCGGGGGAGCGGACCCGCTGGACGCGGCGCAGGAGGACCGGGTGCGGGCGGTGCTCGCGCTCGGCGGCGTGCCGTACGCCGACCTCCCCGACGGCGTCCAGCAGGTGCGGCTGAAGCTCCTGGAGCGGGCCGCGGACGGGCGTGAGGCGCCCCGGGACGTCTCGGCGTGGGCGGCGGTCGTGGCCTCCAACCTGGCCATGGACTGGCACCGGGCCCGGCGCAGGCAGGAGCGGCTCG
This sequence comes from Streptomyces sp. NPDC046335, assembly GCF_055587985.1. Lineage (NCBI taxonomy): Bacteria > Bacillati > Actinomycetota > Actinomycetes > Kitasatosporales > Streptomycetaceae > Streptomyces > Streptomyces sp. NPDC046335. The sequence goes on from NZ_JBVJFF010000001.1 coordinate 391,078, forward strand.
GGGAGCGCCTCGCCGTGCTGTGGCGGGAGACCACGGACGAGGACGGCGCGGAGTCGCGGGCCCTGTCGATGGCCGTGGCGCAGGGCCTCGGCGCGCTGCCCGCCGCCCAGCGGCAGGTCGTCGTGCTCCGCTTCTACGCCGACCTGCCGGTGCGCGCGATCGCCGATGAGCTGGGCATCCCCGAGGGCACGGTCAAGAGCAGGCTGCACACGGCGGTGCGGCTCCTGCGGGTGCGGCTGCACGAGGGGGAGGTGGTGTGACGGTGCCGGAGAAGGAGTTCGACGCGCTGATGTCCGCGATCACGGACGAGCCCGTCCCCGACGAGGCCCTGGACGACCCACGCTTCGCCGCCGAGCACGCGGCGGCCCTGACGGACGTCACCCTGCTCCGGAAGCGGCTCACCGCCCTGGGCGACACCCTGGCGGCGGTCCCGGCGGTCCCGGCGGCCCCGGCGGTCCCGGCGACCCCGGCGGCCCCGCGGCAGCCGGTCGTGCCGATCCGCTCCCGGCGCACGGCCCGCCGCCGCGTCACGGTCACGGTCGCGCTCGGCGCGGTCGCGGCCACGGCGGCCGCCGCCATGCTCGGCGGGCTCGCCTGGCTCGCGGTGGACGCCGGGCAGGGGGCGAGCGGCATGGACGGGAAGGCGGGCGCGGCGTCCGACGAGCGGAGCCGGCCCGACGGCGGCGCGGACGCGGACGCGGACGCGGACCTCAGCCCCGAGGGCTTCGTGGCGTGCTCGCGGCTGATCGTGGAGGGCACGGTCACGGCGGTCGACCCGGTGCCGGGCGGGGTGCAGGAGCGGGTGACGGTCGACGTGACCCGCTACATCAAGCCGGAGTCGGGCAGCGGCACCGTCCGCTTCCCCATGGACCGCGAGGCGTATCCCCGCCTGAAGGAGGGCGACCACGTCCTGATCACCGTCGACAAGGGCGCGACGGAACCCGCCAACTGGGCGGTCGGCAAGGACCGCGCCCCCCTCCGCACCCTGATCCTCAAGGCCCTCCCGCAGTCAAGGAAGACCGACTGCCCGTGATTGCGGAAAAGTCCCGCTGGAATCCGCCCAAAAGGGGCACTCCAGCGGGACTTTTCTGTGATTCCCGTGGGTCAGGCCTTCGGCGTGACCTTTTCGATCTTGACGCTGCCGCTGCCTGCCGCCGTGCCGGCCGCGTTCAGGAGCGACACCTCGCCGAACAGCTCGCGGCCATCGGCGGCCGGGGCCTTCGCCTCGATCTTGGCGTCGACCTCCGCCGAGTCGCCGCTGCCGAGCTTGATCTGCTTGGCCTCGTCGACGGTCACGCTGCCGAGGGCGCCCGAGAAGAAGACGTCACGGTAGTCGTACGCGGTCGTGCCGGACGGCACGGAGTAGCCCGTCACCTCGATCGTGTACGTACCGGCGGCCGGCTTCGTCAGCGTCACGGACTCCTCGGAGTCGCCGCCCGCCGACGAACCGACGACCGCGCCGTCCCTCTTGACGGTCAGGTCCAGGTCGGCGGCGATGTCCGCGGGCGAGCCGATGACGGCGTCGAACCGCTCGGCGCCGGCGGGCACGACGACCGTGGACGTCTGCGTGGCACCCTGGGCGATGCTGGGCCGGGCCGACTTGGCCGAGCCGAGCGAGCCGCCCTTCAGCTTGCCGTCGACGGCCGCGAAGTTGTTCGTGGCCTTCCAGGAGACCGGCGCCGGGGTGCCGACCTTGGCCTCGGGGAGCGTCTGCACGGCCGGGTCGAAGTCGACGCCGAGCGCGGAGACCTTCAGCTCGTACGGGTTGTCGAGCAGCGGCGACGTGCGGCGCGACTCGACCTCGATCTCCCAGACGCCCGCCTGCGGCTCCGCGTACGAACGCAGGTCCGGGCGGCAGGTGTTGGCGGGGTTCTCGTAGTTCGGGTAGCAGACGATCGACGAGGTGGAGTCGACCGGGACGCCGTACGGGTGGATCGCTATGAAGCGGGTCTGGCTCTTGTCCTTCAGGCCGCCGAGGGCGACTTCGAGGGACTTGGCGCCCTTCGGCACGGTCACGAAGTACGACGTGGGGCTGTTGCGCTGCGTCGAGCCCTTGGCCGAGAACGTGTACGACGGCTTCGCGAGGGGCGCCGAAACGACGACCGTCGACATGATCTGGTGGTCGACGCCCTCGGTGCGCTCGTCGTCGACGGTCAGGTTCGCGCTGTGCAGACCGGCCGACTTCGCCTTCGCCTGGACCTTGACCGTGACCGGCTTGTTCAGCGGCAGCGTGACGTCGTCGTCGCCGAGCAGCTTGAAGGTGCCCTCGTGGTTGTTCTCCAGCTCCAGCTCGTGGCGGACGCCGCGGTCGGGGCCGGAGGTGCGGGTGATCGTGACGTCGTACGTCCGCTTCTGGCCGGTCCTCAGGCCGCCCTCACGGTCGTAGATGCCGGTGCCGGGCTTCTTCAGCTCCTGCTCAAGGGCGGTGTCGACCGGGGCCTTCACCGTGTACGTGTGCGCCTTGGCGTCGTCCTCGATGGCCTCCCAGGCGTCGACGACGTCGATGAGGCCGGTGCCCTGCGCGTACGCCTGCTCGCCGCGGATGCGGTCCGCGGTGGAGGTGAGCGCGGTGCGCAGCTTCGCCGGGGTCAGGTCGATCTTCTCGCGCTTGGCGGCGGAGAGGAGGAGCGCCGAGGCGCCCGCGGCCTGCGGGGACGCCATCGACGTGCCCTGGAGCATGGAGTAGCCGGCCGGGAGCTTGTAGCCCGCCTCGGTCACCGGGGAGCCCGGCAGCCAGGTCTGGGTGGTGTTGATGGCCGAGCCGGGGGCCGAGATGATCGGCGCGAAGCCGCCGTCCTCACGCGGGCCGCGCGAGGAGAAGGGCATCATCGCGTACTTCTTCTCGACCTTGGAGCCGTAGTTGGCGGCCCAGGTCTCCTTGGAGATGGCGGCGCCGACCGAGATGACCTTGTCGGCCAGGGCGGGGTCGCCGATGGTGTTGGCGCCGGGGCCCGAGTTGCCCGCGGAGATCACCAGCTGCACGCCGTAGGTGTCGATGAGGCGGTTGTAGAGCTCGGTGCGCGCGTTGTTGCCGTCGTTCAGCGCCGGGAGGCCGCCGATCGACATGTTGACGATGTCGACGCCGCGCTCGGTGACGAGGTCGATCATGCCCTCGGTCAGTGCGACGTTCGTGCAGCCGCCGGTCCAGGTGCAGGCGCGCGAGGAGACCAGGTTGGCGCCGGGGGCGGCGCCGTTCATCTTGCCGCCGAACAGGCCGTTGGCCGCGGTGATGCCCGCGACGTGCGTGCCGTGCTCGGACTCGATGACGCCGATGTTGACGAAGTCGGCCTTCTTGCCGATCCAGTCGCCGCCGTACGGGTCGGTGGGGACGTCCTTGCGGATCTCGACGACGAACGGGACGCGCTCGACGACGTCGGTCGCCGGGTCGTCCTTGCCGAAGTAGGCGACCTGGTGGTCGTCCTTGTACGGCTTCATCGGCTCGTCGTCGGTGAAGTCGTTGTTGTCGTTCAGGTCGACGCGGACCGTGCCGGCCGCCGGGTCGTACAGGACGCCCCAGCTGTCGGTGGTGTCGCCGTCGCGGTTGATGTCGCCCTTGGCGTCGCCGCCGGTGGTGGCCGACTCGCGGAAGCGGTTGACCTGGAAGGAGCCCGCCGGGGCCTTCCACGTCTCGCTGTCCCAGGTGAAGACCGGGCCGCTGACGGGGTTGGTCATGCGGCGCCAGGTGCCGTCCGCGTCGACGATCGGGTCGGTCGCCGTCACCCAGTCGGTGATCTTGCGCTCGCCGGTGGTCGTCTTCGTCAGCGCCGGGTGACCGAGGTCGACGCCGGAGTCGAGGATGCCGATGGTGACGCCCCGGCCGTCGGCCTTGCGGTGCTTCTTCACGAAGTCCACGGCGCCGGTCTCGGCCGACGGGTTGTACGGGTTGTCCGCCGGGGTCTTCTTGCCCGGGCCCGCGTACGTGCCGCGCTCGCCGCGCTCCGCGCCCTTGGCGCGGTCGGCGGCCGGGGTCGGGTCGTCCAGCTCGATCTCGTGCCGCAGGTCGATGGCGTGCACGGACGACAGCTTGGCCGCGGACTTGATCGCGGCGTCGGCCCTGCCGGTCGGCACGGTCGCGCGGACGTAGCCGAGCTTGTCGTAGGTGCGGCCGACCGAGCCGCCCTTGACGCCGTCGAGCTGGTCGGCGACCTGCTCGGTGGCGCCGGGCGCGGTGGCGACCATCATCGTGACGGTCTTCTCGCCGTCCGCCTTGGCGTCGGCGAGCAGATCGGCGTCGGCCGAGCCGAGCTTGCCGCCGGTCGACTTGGGGGCCGGCACGGGGGACTCGTCCGCCGCGAAGGCGAGGGGGACGGCCCCGGTCGCGCACAGCGCGGCGGTGAGACCGACGGCTATCGCGAGACGGGGCGCGCGTCTGGCGCTGGAACTGGATCTGGGCATCGGCATCCCTGTACGTGAAGGTCGGGAGAGGGTGATCCGGCACCGATTTTCGAACGGGTCCGAAATCCGGGGTCGGATGACCGCTCAGCTTTACTTAAGTGACAGGTGTTTGGGGAGAGTTGTCCGAGCTGTGATCAGTGCGTGACGCAATTCCGCCATACGCCATCGCGGACATGGCGGTGTATGGCATGACATGCACCAGGGTCCGCGGCCCGGACGGCGCGGTCCGGAAGGGGCGCGGGCAACCGCGCGGCCGGTCACGGCGAACCCGCGGACGGGCGGTCAACTCCCGTCGAAGCGTCTAGCGTCAACCTGTGCAGAAAGAACTTCGGGTGGCGGCCTACGCCGTATGCGTACGGGACGGACAAATCCTCCTGGCCCGCTGGGTCGACCGCGACGGCGGCAAACGCTGGACGCTGCCGGGCGGCGGCATGGACCACGGCGAGGACCCCTACGACACGGTGATCCGCGAGGCGGACGAGGAGACGGGCTACGTGGTGGAACCGCTGGCCCTCCTCGGCATCGACAGCCTGCGCCGCCGCTACCCCCGCAGGCTCGGCGCCGTCGCCGACTTCCACGGACTGCGGATCGTGTACGAGGGGCGCGTCACCGGCGGCGAACTGCGCCACGAGACCAACGGCTCCACCGACCTCGCGGCCTGGCACCCCCTGGAGTCCGTCCCCGGCCTCGACCGCGTGGGCCTCGTCGACATCGGCCTCGAACTGTGGCGCGACCGCCCCGCCGACGGCCGGGGCCGGGCCGCGGAACACACGCCCTGAGCCTTCGCTTCCCCGACAGATGAACGCGGAGTGACCGCCTCCTCTCCATTCGCGGAGAGGTGGGTGACCGCGCAGGGTGCCCGGTGATCCACGTACGGTGATCGGTGCTGCGCGTTGCCGTCTCGTTCACGCGCAGGTCACCCCCGCTGCCAACGATCCAGTAAGAGCGAGGAATTCACGGGTCCGGTCGGACTCCGGGGCCCTCGCGACCACTGCCGACGCGTTCGCACCCGGGGAGACCGCGCCATGTCGCGCATACGCACCGTCGCCACCGCAACCGCCGCCATCGACCGCCGCGCCCTCCTCGCCGCCACCGGAGCCGTCGCCCTCTCCGCGGGCATCGGCCACACCCTCGGCCCCGGCGCGGGCGCCGGCAACGCGGCACCCCTGGGCCACGCCTCCGTGCCGCGCTCCCGGCCGGCGCCCGCCGCGCCCCTCGCGCCCTACAAGGGCGGCACCACCCTGCTCACCGTCGCCGCCCCGCGCGGCACCTCCGGCTACCGGCGGCTCGGCGACGGGCCCGCCTGGCGCCGCGTCGTCCGCGGGGACCTCGCGGCGGCGAAGGCGGGGCGCGAGGAGCGGCGGACCGCGCTCGCCGCGTTCGTGCAGTTCACCGACCTGCACCTGGTCGACGTACAGCATCCGCTGCGGTACGAGTACCTGCGGGCGCAGACCGCGAGCGCCTGGCGCCCGCACGAGTCCCTCTCGGTGGCCGGTGCCGTGTCCCTGGTCGAACGCGTCAACGCCCTGCGCGGCGCGCCCGCCACCGGCGCCCCCCTGCACTGTGTCGTGACGACCGGCGACAACACCGACAACAACTCCCGCGCCGAACTCGACTGGTTCCTCAAGGTCATGAGCGGCGGCCGCATCACCCCCAACACCGGGGACCCGCGCCGCTACGAGGGCGTGCAGGCCAGCGGCAGCACGCTGTACTGGCACCCCGACGACGCCCTGCGCGACGCCGACAAGAGCCTCGGCTTCCCGCGTCTGCACGGCTTCCTCGACGCGGCGACCCGCGAGGTCAACAGCCCGGGACTCGCACTGCCCTGGTACTCCACGGTCGGCAACCACGACGCGCTGCCCGGCGGCTGCTGGGCGCCCAGGGACTCGTACTTCACCGACTTCGCCGTCGGCGGCAAGAAGCTGATGTCCCTCGACGAGACGCGGGGCGCCGCCCTGTGGAAGGCCGTGAAGAAGGGGCGCGACCCCAAGGGGGACATGTTCAAGGACGTGCTGAAGTCCGAGGCGCGGCGCATGCGTTCCGTCACGCCGGACCCCGCACGGGCGCCCTTCACCCCCGCCGAGTACGTCCGTGCGCACCTGGACCCCGCCCACGCGGGCGCGGGCCCCGCGGGACACGGCTACACCGAGGAGAACCTCGCGGCGGCCACCCAGTACTACTCCTTCCGCATCAGCGACGACGTGCTCGGCATCAGCCTGGACAGCACCGACCCCGCCGGGCACTACGAGGGCTCCCTCGGCACCCGGCAACTGCGCTGGCTGGAGCGTGAGCTCGCGGCCAACGAGCGGCGGGCCGGCGGACCCTCGTACGTCGTCGTCCTCAGCCACCACACCAGCAGGACCATGCGCAACCTCCGCCAGGACCCGGCGCGGCCCGCCGAGGCGCGCCACGGCGGCGAGGAGATCGTCTCGCTGCTCGGCCGGTACCGCTCGGTCCTGGCTTGGGTCAACGGGCACAGCCACAAGAACGCGATCACCCCGCACCGGACCGCCCACGGCTCCTTCTGGGAGGTCTCCACCGCCTCGCACATCGACTTCCCGCAGCTCGCGCGGGTGGTGGAAATCGCCGACAACCACGACGGCACGGTCTCCCTCTTCACCACGCTCATCGAGTCCTCAGCCCCGCACCGCACGGACTTCGCCGACCTCTCCCAGACCGGCCTGGCCGCGCTGTACCGCGAGCTGTCCTTCAACGCCCCCGGCGCCAAGCCCGCGCTCGGCGGCGAGGCGGGCGACAGGAACACGGAGCTGATCCTGCGGAAGGGCTGAATCAGGCTCAACCACGGCGCCGCCGCTCAACCCCGCCCGGCACCCGAAGGTCTCCCGGCCCGACGACCAGCACGTACGGGAGGGGCAGCACATGACAGTGCGCAGGACATGGACCACAGTGGCGGCGGCGTTGGCAGTGACGGTGGCGGCGGGGGCGCTCTCGGCGCCCGCGTTCGCGGCGGACACCGGGGGCGGGGAGCGGCACCGCGCCACACAGCGGGCGATGGAGGCCGCACTGAAGGATGACGTCCCCGGCATCACCGCACAGGCGAAGGACCGCCACGGCACCTGGAACTCCGCCGCGGGCATCGGCGACCTCGCACGGCAGAGCCCGCGCGGCGCCCACGACCACTACCGGGTCGGCAGCGTCACCAAGACCTTCGTCGCCACGGTGCTCCTCCAACTGGAGGCCGAGGGCAGACTCGACCTCGACGACAAGGCCGGCCGATGGCTGCCCGGCGTCGTGGAGGGGAACGGACACGACGGCGACCGGATCTCGCTGCGGCAGCTCCTGAACCACACCAGCGGCATCTACAACGTGACGTCCGACCCGGGGTTCCGGCGCAGAGTCTTCAGCGAGGAGTTCCTCGCCCACCGCTACGACACGTGGACCCCCGAACAGCAAGTCGCCATCGCGATGGGCCACAAGCCGGACTTCGCTCCCGGTGACGGCTGGAAGTACTCCAACACCAACTACGTGCTCGCCGCGATGGTCATCGAGAAGGCCACAGGGACGTCTTACGCGCACCAGATCAGGCAGCGCGTCATCAAGCCGCTCAAGCTGCACGGCACCAGTGTCCCCGGCACCCGGTCGAGCATGCCGAAGCCCAGCTCCAAGGCCTACACCAGGCTCTCCGACGAGGCGAACGCCAAGATCCACGACGTGACGCTGCTCAACCCCTCCGTGGCGGGCGCGTCGGGCGGGATGATCTCCGACTCGGCCGACCTGAACCGCTTCTACTCCGCGCTGCTGCGCGGCAAGCTCCTGCCGAAGGAACAGCTCGCCGCGATGAAGACCTCCGTGCCGAAGGGCGAGAACCGGCCGGGCGAGCGCTACGGACTCGGCCTCGAACCCGTCACCACCTCCTGCGGCACCGTGGTGTGGGGCCACGGCGGCGACATCCACGGCTCGTCGTCCGCGGCCCTGACGACGGCGGACGGCAGGCACTCCCTGGCAGTCAACGCCAACGGCCCATCGGGTGACCTGCTCTCGGTCATCGACGCCGAGTTCTGCGGCAAGCGGTAGGGCGGGCCGCTACCGGGGGAGCGCCACGACGTACGCCGCCGGGTCGCGGTCGTGCGACGCCATCAGGGCGGTCCGTACGACGGTGGCCTGCTGGTCGAGGGCGTCCCTGAGCTTCTTCGGGGTGAGGTGGACGACCGTGATGCCGAGCCGCTCCAGGTGCTCGCGCTTGCGTGCGCACTCCGACCACAGGGCGTCGTCGTCGTGCCGCGGGCCCTGCCGGGGCGCGCGGGTGTCGAGCTCGACGGCGACGGCCTGGTCGGGCCAGTAGGCGTCGACGCCACCGAGGTACGGGCCGCCCGGCAGCCGCAGGTCGACGTTCCACAGGGGGTCGGGCAGGGCGTGCTCGGTGACCATGCGGTAGAGCCAGTCCTCGGCGATGGCGCGCCCCTCGGCGAGCAGCGAGTCGACGGCGTCCACGACGTGCGGCAGGGAGAGCAGCCGGGCGCGCCGCAACTCGCGGACCACGGCCGCCGGTTCGCAGTGGCCGCCGCGTACCGCCTCGGTGAGCAGCCGGCGCACACTGGCCGCGTCGACGAGCTGGGCCACCGCGTCGGCGAGGGCGCGCGGCACCGGCGCCACCGGGACTCCCGCGATCCGCTGGGTGGTCGGCATCTCGGGGCTGCGCACGAGCCGCGCGAACCCCACGGACCGCAGGCGGCGCGTGCGGGGCACCAGGATGTCGATGCGGTCGAGCGAGGGCAGCGGGGGAGCGGAGGCGAAGCGGTGCAGGGCCAGGGCGGCGAGGCCGGTGACCATCGCGTCGGCGTACGGGGCGTGCGGCTCGCCCGCGCCGGGCTGCGCGGGCACGGACCTGACCTGGCGGGTCGGTGGGCGTCCCGCGTACAACAGGGCGCAGTGCAGCCGTTCGTCACTGGTCGGCGGGCCCGGGTGCAGCAGCCATACGCCGGGCAGGAGCTGCCGCCAGGGGCCGCCGGGCAGGCACTGGGCGTTGGCGTCGGCGGCGGACACGCCGTGCGCGCGGAGCTGGGCGGCGCTCATGACGCGGGGGCGGGCGTCGGTGGCGAGGTGCTGGAGGGGGAGGGGGAGGGGGAGGGGGGAGAGCGGGGTTTCGTGGTTCATGCCCGGGTCGTTCCCTCACGTGACCGGCGCTCTAACCCACCGCTGACCCCTGTTACAAGCTCGTCGACAAACCTGGACAACCCTGCCCTAAAGCACGGGCGTTCGACCTCCGATGATCTCTGGCCCCTGGGCCTCCCGGGAAACCCCCGGCCGCCCGGTTTCACCTGGGCGGGCCCCGGGGGGGCGGGGGTGTGGGGGTGGAGGGCGTCTCTGCTCGCTCTGCGCCGTTCGGAGCCTGTCCCGGCGAAGCGCCGGGCCAAGCGGTGGCCGGGCCAAGCGGTGGCCGGTGGAAGCGCGCCGGCTGGGGACGTGGCCGGGCCACCGGCGAGGGAGGCCCCGCGCGGCGCCAGGGCGGGGGCCGCCCCGGGTTCAAGGCCCCCGGCCAGGAACGGGCACCCCGGAGTGGAGGTGCGGGGTGCCCGTGGAGAGGTCAGGCGGGGGTTATGACGCGTCGCAGGCCTGCGCCCGCAGCGAGCGGGCGAGGTCGTCGCGGGCTTCCAGGACCAGGCGGCGCAGAGCGGGGGCCGAGGCTTCGTGCTCGGTGAGCCAGGCGTCGGCCGCCGCCAGCGTCGCCTCGTCGGACTGGAGGTGGGGGAACAGGCCCCGCACCACGTCCATGCCGATCTGGATGGACCGCTCCGCCCACACCCGCTCGATCGCGTCGAAGTACTTCGAGACGTACGGCGCGGCGAGCTCCCGCTGCGACGGCTGTGCGAACCCGGAGATCGTCGCCTCGACCAGCGCGTTCGACAGGGCGCTCGACTCGACCACGGAGGCCCACGCCTGCGCCTTGACCGCCGCCGAGGGCCGGGCGGCCAGGCACCGCACCTGGTGCCGCTTGCCGGAAGCCGTGTCGTCGCGGGCCAGCTCGGCCGCGAGCACCTCCTCGTCGGCGGCGCCGTGCGCGGCGAGCGGGCCGAGCAGCGCCCAGCGCATCTCCTGGTCGACATCGAGGCCGTCGATCTTGGCCGTGCCGTCGAGCAGGCCCTGCAGGAGCTGGAGATCGGCCGGGGACGAGGCCACCGCGGCGAAGAAGCGGGCCCACGTCAGCTGGTTCTGGCTGCCGGGACCGGCGTTCCGCAGCTCCCGCAGCGCCCCTTCGGCGAGCGCCCTGGCGCCCTCCTCGCGCCACTCGGGCGCGGTGTAGTGCGTGAGGGCGGAGTTGGCCCACGCGTGCAGCATCTGCAGGACGCCGATGTCGCTCTCGCGCCCGGCGAAGCGCAGCACGAGCCCGATGAAGTCCCGCGCGGGCATCAGCGCGTCCCGCGTCAGGCTCCACAGGGCGGACCAGCACAGGGCGCGGGCGAGGGGGTCCGTGAGGTCGCCGAGGTGCTCCCGCAGCGTGACGAGGGAGTTCTCGTCGAAGCGGATCTTGCAGTAGGTCAGGTCGTCGTCGTTGACCAGGACCAGCTCGGGAGCGTGCTCACCGGCCAGCTCGGCCACGACCGTGCGCGGGCCCTCGACGTCGAGCTCCGCGCGGGCGTACCGCTCAAGGGGGCCGGCGGCCGTCCTGCGGTAGAGACCCACGGCCACGCGGTGCGGCCGCAGTTCGGGGTGGGACTCGGCGGCCTCCTGGAGCACGGAGAGCTCGGTGATGCGGCCCTCCGCGTTCAGGATCACCTGTGGGGTCAGGGAGTTGACGCCCGCGGTCTGGAGCCAGGCACGCGACCAGCCCGCCATGTCACGTCCCGAGGTCTCCTCCAGGACGGAGAGCAGATCGCCGAGGACCGTGTTGCCGTACGCGTGGCGCTTGAAGTAGCGGCGGGCGCCCTCCAGGAACGCGTCGCGTCCGACGTACGCCACGAGCTGCTTGAGCACCGAGGCGCCCTTGGCGTACGTGATCCCGTCGAAGTTGAGCTTCGCGTCCTCCAGGTCACGGATGTCCGCGGTGACCGGGTGGGTGGAGGGGAGCTGGTCGGCGCGGTAGGCCCACGCCTTGCGGTTGTTGGCGAAGGTGATCCAGCCGTTGGTGAAGCGGGTCGCCTCGACCATGGAGAAGGAGCCCATGAAGTCGGCGAAGGACTCCTTGAGCCACAGGTCGTCCCACCACCGCATGGTGACCAGGTCGCCGAACCACATGTGCGCCATCTCGTGGAGGATGACGTTGGCCCGGCGTTCGTACGACGCCTGGGTCACCTTGCCGCGGAAGATGAACTCCTCGCGGAAGGTCACGAGGCCCGGGTTCTCCATCGCGCCCAGGTTGTACTCCGGCACGAAGGCCTGGTCGTACTTCCCGAAGGGGTAGGGGTAGTCGAAGTTGTCGTGGAAGAAGTCCAGGCCCTGCTTGGTCACCAGGAAGACGTCGTCGGCGTCGAAGTGCGGGGCGAGGCCCTTGCGGCACATCGCGCCGAGCGGGATCTCCAGGACCGAACCGTCGTCGAGAACGCGTTCGTACCGGTCCTCCACGTAGTGGTACGGGCCCGCCACGACCGCCGTGATGTACGTCGAGATCGGCTTCGTCTCGGCGAACTTCCAGATGCCGTCGGCCAGTTCACCGACGCCGTTGGACCACGCCGTCCAGCCGTCGGGGACCTGCACCTGGAAGCGGTAGGGCGCCTTCAGGTCCGGCTGCTCGAAGTTGGCGTACACACGCCGGGAGTCGGCCGGTTCGTACTGGGTGTAGACGTAGACCTCGCCGTCCTCGGGGTCGACGAAGCGGTGCATGCCCTCGCCGGTGCGGCTGTAGGCACACTGCGCGTCCACCACCAGTTCGTTCTCCTCGGCCAGGTCTTCGAGCGCGATCCGGGTGCCGTCGAAGACCTCGGAGGGGTCGAGGTCCCTGCCGTTGAGGGAGAGCGCCGTGACGCTCGGCGCGACGAGGTCCGCGAAGCTCGCGGCGCCCGGCTCGGCGCGGAAGCGGATCGTGGTCACCGACCGGAACGTGCGCGGCTCCTGACCGCTCTCACCGACTGCCGAGCGCAGGTCGAGGAAGACCTCGTAACCGTCGACGGACAGCAGCGCGGCCCTCTCATGGGCCTCGTCGCGGGACAGATTCTCACCGGGCACGGGCGGCACTCCTTCGTGACTCGCTTGACTGGGTGACTCGCATGCCGCATGACTCGCATGCCGCGCATGACTCGTACGAATGGCTACGATCCTCGCATGTGCCGTCGGCGGCCGACATCCGGGAATGCCCTGGTGGACCCCCGACGTTCCCCTCCCCAGGCGCCGAACACATTCCTTAGGGAGAGACATGTCAGAGAACAACGGCAAGACACCTGTCGACTTCTGGTTCGATCCCCTGTGCCCCTGGGCGTGGATGACGTCCCGCTGGATGCTCGAAGTGGAGAAGGTCCGCGACGTAGAGGTCCGCTGGCATGTGATGAGCCTGGCCGTCCTGAACGAGGACAAGATCGACGAGCTCCCCGAGGAGTACCGCGAGCTGCTCGAGACCAAGGCCTGGGGCCCGGTCCGTGTCGTCATCGCCGCTCAGCAGAAGCACGGGGACGAGATCACCGGGAAGCTGTACACGGCGCTGGGCACGCGCTTCCACAACCGCGGCGAGGGCCCCACGCGCGAGGCGGTCGCCGGAGCCCTGGAGGACGTCGGCCTGCCCGCCGACCTCGTCGATTACATGGACTCCGACGCCTACGACACCGAGCTGCGCGCCTCCCACAAGGAGGGCATCGACAAGGTGGGCCAGGAGGTCGGCACGCCGGTCATCGCGGTCCCCGGCGCCGACGGCGAGCAGGTCGCCTTCTTCGGTCCCGTGGTCACCCCGGCCCCCAAGGGCGAGGCCGCCGCCAAGCTCTGGGACGGCACGCTGCTCGTCGCCTCGACGCCGGGCTTCTACGAGATCAAGCGCACCCGCACGCAGGGCCCGGTCTTCGACTGACCGGCCTTTTCCCAAGCGCTGACCGGCCTCTCCGTAAGGGCTGCCCGGCCGCTACGTAGAGGCGCCGTCGGGCAGGCCGAAAGTCTCCTCCGGGAGCTGGAAGCCCCGCTTCTGCACGTGGTACGGCTGGACCCAGAGGCAGCCCGGGTTCGTGCAGCGCCAGAAGCCGCGGGCCTCCGCGACACCCACGGTCTGAGCGATGTGCACCTCCTCGGCCGGGGTGACCTTGCGGAAGAGGTGCAGTTGTCGGCATGTGGGGCAGTGCTTCTCGTCCACCATGCCGACACGTTCCCGCGTAACCCCGGTCACCGAAAGGCCCCCGTGAGTCACGTCCTCACGGGGGCCTTTCCTTCATCCGCCCGCCCCGGCGAAAGTTGAGAAGACGATCACGAGGCGGGACGTTCTCACGGGGCCAACAGGAGGCTGTTCACCCGCTGCTTGGCGGCCGCGTAGCGCTTGGCGACGTCCTGCCAGTTGACGACCTGCCACATGGCCTCGATGAAGTCGACCTTCTGGTTCTTGTACTGCAGGTAGAAGGCGTGCTCCCAGGCGTCGAAGACCAGGACCGGCGTGGAGCCCTGGCCGATGTTGCCCTGGTGGTCGTAGACCTGCTCGACGATGAGGCGGCCGCTGAGCGGCTCGTAGGCGAGCACGCCCCAGCCGGAGCCCTGCGTGGTCGCCGAGGCCTTGGTGAGCTGCGCCTTGAACTTGGCGAAGGAGCCGAACGACTCGGTGATCGCGTCCGCGAGCTCGCCCACGCCGTCGGCGGCCAGCGGCTCGCCGCCGCCACCGTCCTTGGGGCTGTTCATGTTGTGCCAGTAGATGCTGTGCAGGATGTGGCCGGAGAGGTGGAAGGCCAGGTTCTTCTCCAGGCCGTTGATGGCGCCCCACGTCTCCTTGTCGCGCGCCTCCTCCAGCTGTTCAAGGGTGTCGTTCGCGCCCTTCACGTACGCCGCGTGGTGCTTGTCGTGGTGCAGCTCGATGATCTGCGGGTTGATCACCGGCTCGAGCGCCGCGTAGTCGTACGGAAGTTCAGGAAGCGTGTAAATGGCCATGATCCGAGCCCTCCGACTGCTGCTCTGCTTATTGCAACCTATGTGCAAGTGCAGGCTAACAGCAGGAGTGCCACGAAGTTGATCAGCCCTTCGTCCTAGGACCCGCGACGACAGGCCCATGGGGGCGCCGGATACGCCGAAGGGGCCCGGAGGTCGATGCCGACCCCGGGCCCCTTCGTGTACGCCGATCCGTTACTCGGCGGCCGCTGCCACCGACCGCTCCGCCGCCTTCTGGCGCACGTAGCCGATCACGGCGAGCACCAGCGTGAGCGAACCCGTCGCGATGAGCTGCTTGCGCGTGTCGGGCTGCTCCGTCATCAGATAGAAGATGTACGCCATCGCGGCCAGCGCCACCCAGGTCAGGAAGGGGTACGCCCACATCCGGACGACCAGCTTCTGCGGCTCGTCGCGTTCCGTCCTGCGGCGCAGGATGAGCTGCGAGACGGCGATGAAGATCCAGACGACCAGGATCATCGCGCCGATCATGTTGAGCAGCCAGGGGAAGACGTCGTCGGGGCGCCAGTAGCTGAGCAGCACGCAGACGAAGCCGAAGACCGAGGAGGCGAGCACCGCCAGACGGGGCACGCCGCCGTAGACCCGGCCGAGTGCCTTGGGGCCCTGGCCGCGCTCGATCAGGGAGTACGACATGCGCGAGGCGCCGTAGATGTTCGCGTTCATCGCGGAGAGCAGGGCGACGAGGATGACGACGTTCATGATCTGGCCGGCACCGGGGATGCCGAGGTGGTCGAGGGTGGCGACGTAGGGGCCCTTGCCGACGACTTCCTTGTCGTCCCACGGCAGCAGCGTGACGACGACGAGCATCGAGCCCACGTAGAAGAGGGCGATGCGCCACATGGCCGTGCGGACGGCCTTGGCGACGCTCTGGACCGGGTTCTTGGACTCCGCGGCGGCGATCGTGACGGTCTCCAGGCCCCCGTACGCGAAGACGGAGGCGAGCAGGCCGATGATCAGGCCGTCCGTGCCGTGCGGCATGAAGCCGCCCTCGCCGGTGAGGTTCGCGGTGCCGGGGGCGGGGGTGTCCGAGCCGGGCAGGATGCCGAGGATCGCGAGGACGCCGATGCCGAGGAAGAGCGTGATGGCCCCGACCTTGAGGGCGGCGAACCAGAACTCGAACTCGCCGAAGTTCTTCACGGCCGTCAGGTTCGCGCCGCAGAAGACCAGCATGAACAGCGCGACCCAGGCCCACTGCGGGGTGCCGGGGAACCAGCCCACCATGATCTCCGCGGCGCCGATGCCCTCGATGCCGACGGCGACGCAGAGCAGGAACCAGAAGCCCCAGCCGGCCGTGAAGCCCGCCCAGGGGCCGATGGCCCGCTCGGCGTGGACGGAGAAGGAGCCGGAGGCCGGGTTGGCGGCCGACATCTCGCCCAGCATGCGCATCACGAGCATGACGAGCGCGCCGGAGACGGCGTAGGCGAGGACGATCGAGGGGCCCGCGGCGGCGATGCCCGCTCCGGAGCCCACGAAGAGCCCGGCACCGATCACGCCGCCGAGGGCGATCATCGAGAGGTGCCGCTGCTTGAGGCCGTGGACGAGCGGGGAGTCGGCCGTGGGCGCCGAGCCGGGCGCTCCGTCGGGTGCTTCGCCGGGAGGTGTGTCCTGGGAGGCGGACGTCCGAGACATGGGCGGGCCCTGTTCAGTAGCCGAGACGGGGGACGAGCGGGCCCACAGTCTGAAGTCCGGCACCGCTGACAGGGAACAGCGGACCGCTATACGGACACGACGCTCACACTTGGTGAAGAAGTCGACACATTTTGTTCACGTGTCGTTTACGCGGGCCTCACGTCGTCCCGGCCCTGGTGCGCCGCGCGCCGCCCGCGCCACTCCCGCAGCCCCGCGATCACCAGGACGAGCGCCGTGGCGCCCGCCGACCACAGGAGCTGGGGCCGCGCCCCGTCGTCGTTCAGCATCAGGCCGATCACGACGGCCATCGCCACCAGCGTCGCCCAGGTCAGATACGGGAAGGCCCACATCCGCAGCACCAGCCGCTCGGGGGCCTCCTGCTCGATGCGCCGCCGCAGCCGCAGCTGCGACACCGCGATGAGCGCCCACACGAACAGCAGTACGGCGCCGACCGAGTTGAGCATGTAGAGGAAGACCGAGTCGGGCCACTCCAGATTGAGCAGGACCGAGACGAAGCCGAAGGCGACGGAGGCGAGGACCGCGCGGCGCGGCACCCCGCCGCCGGAGACCTTGAGCAGGGCCTTCGGCGCCTCGCCGCGCTCGGCCAGCGAGAAGACCATGCGGGAGGACCCGTAGAGGTTGGCGTTGAGCGCCGAGAGCAGGGCCACGAAGACGACGATGTTCATGATCGTCCCGGCGGACGGCACCCCGATCGAGTCGAGCACGGTGACGTAGGGGCTGACGCCCGCCTTCTGCGCCGTCCAGGGCAGCACCGTCACGATGACCAGCATCGAGCCGACGTAGAAGAAGAGGATGCGGTAGACGGCGCTGCGCACGGCGCGGGCGACCGCGCGGACCGGGTCGTCGGACTCGGCGGCGGCGATGGTGACGACCTCCAGGCCGCCGAAGGCGAAGACGACGGCGAGCACTCCGGAGACGACGCCCTCCCAGCCGTTGGGCAGGAAGCCGCCGTCACCGCTGAGGTGGCTGAGGCCGACGGGGGCACCGGAAGAATCAGACGCAGTGGGGAGCACCCCGAAGACCGCGAGCAGGCCGAGCACGAGGAAGGCGACGATCGCGCAGACCTTCAGCGTGGCGAACCAGAACTCGAACTCGCCGAAGTTCTTCACCGAGGCGAGGTTCGCGCCGGTGAAGACCAGCATGAAGATCAGCACCCAGGCCCACTGCGGCACGGCGGGCGCCCAGCCGTTGGCGATCTGTGCGGCGCCGGTCGCCTCCACGGCGAGCACGACCACGAGCAGGAACCAGTAGAGCCAGCCGACGCTGAACCCGGCCCAGCGGCCGAGCGCGCGCTCGGCGTGCACGGAGAACGAGCCCGAGGCGGGCATCGCCGCCGACATCTCGCCGAGCATCCGCATCACGCACATCGCGAGCGCCCCCGCGATGAGGTACGAGACGACGATGCCGGGCCCGGCGACCGCGATCCCGGCCCCCGACCCGACGAAGAGCCCCGCCCCGATGACCCCGCCGAGACCGAGCATGGTGAGGTGCCGCTGCTTGAGACCGCCGGCGAGCGGTTCGTTGCCGTTCCCGAGGGGGGCGTTGCCGTCCCCGAGGGGTTCTTTGCCGTCCCCGACGGGTTCGACGGCGGCCTGGGGGTCGTGCATGGTGCTCAGCCGGCTTTCAGGGTGCTCAAGAAGGTTTGGCGGGACCCCACAGTCTCCCCGCGTGGCGGCCTCCCGCGCAAAACGAGGCACCCGCCCGCCGACCTCCGTGACGAGCGTCACGCCGGGTGAGGTGTACAAGGCGCCCTTTGTACGGAGCCCACCAATGCCCCGCCCCCGGGTTGTCGCCCGGAGACCGTGTTCGGGTGCCCTCGCCTGGGATAGCGTCGGTCCGTCCCAGCCTGCCCACGTCCCCGCGGAGTCCCGATGAGCATCGCCGCTGCCACCACCCGCCCCGGCCAGGTCCTCGCGGACCTGCTGCCCGCGTCCCGTGCGAAGGACGCGGTCCTCGTGCTCGGCGGCGCCGCGCTCACCGGGATCGCCGCCCAGATCGCGGTGCCCGTGCCGGGCTCCCCGGTGCCGGTGACCGGGCAGACCTTCGCCGCGCTCCTCGTCGGCACCGCGCTCGGTGCCCGCCGCGGCTTCCTCTCGCTCGCGCTGTACGCCCTCGTGGGCATGGCCGGCATGCCGTGGTTCGCGCAGGCGGGCTCGGGCGTCGCGGCCCCGTCCCTCGGCTACGTCCTCGGCATGCTCCTCGCCGCCACGGTGGTGGGCGCCCTCGCCCGCCGCGGCGGCGACCGCTCGGTGCTGCGCACGGCGGGCACGATGGTCCTCGGCTCCGCGATCATCTACGCGGTCGGCGTCCCCTACCTCTCCGCCGCGACCGGCATGTCCCTGACCCAGGCCGTCGCCGCCGGGCTCACGCCCTTCCTGATCGGCGACGCCCTCAAGGCCGCGCTCGCGATGGGCGCGCTGCCGACGGCGTGGAAGCTGCTCGACCGCTAGAGAACGCCGTAGTTCCGCCTGAAGAGGTTCGCCGGGTCGTACGTGGCCTTCAGTTCGGCGAGCCTCTTCCGCGTCTGCGGGTCGTAGAGGCCCTCGGGGCGGTCGCCGCCGCCGAACGCGAAGTTCAGCGAGCGCCCCATCACCTGCCCCGCGAGGTGCCCGAACGCCTCGGCGTGCAGCGCGCGTACGGTCGCGACGTCCGTACCGTCCAGCGGCGACAGGATGCGCACGAGCCAGCCCGCGTCGCGGTGCGGCACCGCGTTGGCCGCGGGCCGCGCGAGCGCACCGCCCAGGTGGTTGACCTGGACGACGTGCATGGACGCGGCGTCAGGGCCCGTCAGGGCGAGCAGCTCACCGGCGGCCGCCACGTCGAGGCCGCTCAGGACCACGCTGTCCCCGTAGTAGGCGTGCGGGAAGTCGGGGTCGCTGTGGATGGTGTGGCTCTCGGCGTACGGCATCTCCCGCAGCGTGTCCGACACGGCGGGCCCGAGCTCCCGCAGCGGCGCCACGAGGCGTTCCCCGTCGGCCGCCGGACCCGTGAACGCCACCCGTACCGAGACGACATAGTGGCCCCGCAGGTGCGGCGGGAGCTGCGGGATGTCGGGGTAGGGCAGCGCGGACACCGACGAGGTCAGTGTGTCGGGGAGGGTCCGCGTCCACCGCTCGTAGCCGCTGAGCAGGGCGGCGGGGTCGGTCGCGCGCCCGTCGAAGCTGATCGCCCCGCCGTACAGCCGCGTCACGGGCACCAGGCCGACCTCCAGCTCCGTGACCACGCCGAGGTTCGCGCCGCCCCCGAGGAGGCCCGAGAACAGCTCCGGGTCGCGGTCGGCGCTCACCTGGCGCGGCGTGCCGTCGGCCGTGACGACGCCCAGCGAACGTACGTGGTCGGCGGTGTAGCCGAACTCCCGGGCGAGGATGCCGAGGCCACCGCCGAGCGTGTACGAGACGACGCCCACGCCCGGCGCCGAGCCGTTGAGCGGGGCGAGGCCGTGGGGCGCGGCGGCCTCGACGACCTGGCCCCAGCGGGCCCCGGCGCCGACGGTGGCGGTACGGGCCGCGGCGTCGACGCGGACGCCGTCCATCCGCCGTGTACTGATCAGGACCCCGCCCTCGTACGCGCCCGGCAGCCCGTGCCCGGTGGCCTGTACGCCGATGGGCAGACCGTGTTCGGCGGCGTGCGACACGGCGGCGACGACGTCGTCGGCGCTCACGGCGCCGACGACGAGGGCGGGCCGCGCCGCGAAGCCGGTCTGGAACCCGGCGAGTTCCTCGTCGTACCCGGTGTCACCGGGCCGGAACACGAGTCGCTGTGCGGTGAAGTCCACGAGATGCCTCCGTTGGGCCGTACGTGCGCGACCCACTGGCCGCGCGTTCCTGCCTGACGCCGGAGAGCATCCCGCAATAACCTAACACCAACCGTCAGCTTTTCGGGCGGCCGAGCCGTTCGCGGACCAGGGAGAAGACGACCACGAAGGCGGCGGCGAGCAGGGAGAGGAGTACCTGCTTGCGCCCGGCCTCGTCGGTGAGCATGTAGACGAGGACGAACGAGATCATCGCGATCGTGACCCACGTCAGGTACGGGAAGAGCCACATCTTCACGACGAGCTTCTCCGGCTCCTCGCGCAGGATGATGCCGCGCATCCGGAGCTGCGTGAACGCGATGATCAGCCAGACGAAGAGGGCGACCGCGCCCGAGGAGTTCAGCAGGAAGTCGAAGACGGTGTCCTTCCACTGGTAGTTGAACCAGACGGCGACGAAACCGAAGACGACCGAGCCGAGGATCGCGGCCCGCGGGACACCGCGCGCGTTGGTGCGCGCGAAGGCCTTGGGCGCGTCGCCGCGCTGGCCGAGCGAGAAGGCCATGCGGGAGGCGGTGTAGAGCCCGGAGTTGAGGCAGGAGAGCACGGCGGTCAGGACGATGACGTTCATGACCTGACCGGCGTGCGGAATGCCGATCGAGTTGAGCGCGGCGACGTACGAACCGTCCTTGAGGATCGACTTGTCGTCCCAGGGGAGCAGCGTGATGACGACGAAGATCGAGCCCAGGTAGAAGACGCCGATGCGCCAGATCACGCTGTTCGTCGCCTTGGTGACGGCGCGCTGCGGGTCCTCGGACTCACCGGCGGCCAGCGTGACGATCTCGGAGCCCATGAACGAGAAGACGACCATGAGCACGCCCGTCAGGATGGCGCCCGCGCCCTTGGGCATGAAGCCGCCCGCGTCGGTGAGGTGCGCGAATCCGGCGCCGGGGTTGTCGGAGCCGGGCAGCACGCCGAAGACGGCGAGCAGGCCGATGATGACGAAGCCGCCGATGGCGACGACCTTGATGCCCGCGAACCAGAACTCGAACTCGCCGTAGGAGCCGACCGATACGAGGTTCGTCGCGGTGAGCACCACCATCACGATGAGCGCCCAGCCCCACTGGGGGACGGCCGGTATCCAGCCGTTGAGGATCACCGCGCCCGCGGTGGCCTCCACCGCGAGGACGACCACCCAGAAGAACCAGTACAGCCAGCCGATGGAGAACCCGGCCCAGCGGCCGAGCGCCTGGTCGGCGTAGGTGGAGAAGGAGCCGGACGCGGGCCGTGCGGCGGCCATCTCGCCCAGCATCCGCATCACGAGGACGACCATCGTGCCGACGAGGGCGTACGAGACGAGGATCGCGGGCCCCGCGGCGGCGATGCCGGAGCTCGAACCGACGAAGAGGCCGGCTCCGATGACGCCGCCGATGGCGATCATGGAGAGGTGCCGGTTCTTCAGACCCGCCTTGAGGCCGTCGCCGGTGTCACTGCCGCCAGTCTGCGGATCGCCAGGCTGTGGCGGGGTGCTGTCTGGCTTCGCAAGGGAGGGTTGCGAGGTCATGGACGATTCCTTAAGTTCTCGGGTCGCGAGCCCCCGCATTCAAACTCAGGGGTCAACGGGACGGAAGTCCTGAATCCGGATCGTTGTATTCCGGACGATGGCCTGGACCAATGCCCTGACCCGGGGGATCAAGGTGCTGCCCCGGTCGCGGCTACCCGGCTCCCGACGTGCCACACTCGGACGCATGCGCGTGTACCTCGGCTCGGATCATGCCGGCTACGAACTCAAGAACCACCTGGTCGAATGGCTCAAGAGCCACGGCCACGAGCCCGTCGACTGCGGGCCCCACATCTATGACGCCCAGGACGACTACCCGCCGTTCTGCCTGCGTGCCGCCGAGCGGACCGCCGCGGACCCGGAGTCGCTCGGCATCGTCATCGGCGGCTCGGGCAACGGTGAGCAGATCGCCGCGAACAAGGTGAAGGGCGTCAGGGCCGCCCTCGCCTGGAGCGAGCAGACCGCGGCGCTGGGGCGTGAGCACAACGACGCCAACGTGATCTCGGTCGGCGGCCGGATGCACACGCAGGAGGAGGCGACGAAGTTCGTCGAGATCTTCCTGGCCACGCCGTACTCGGGCGAGGCGCGCCACACGCGCCGCATCGACATGCTGTCGGCCTACGAGACGACCGGCGAGCTGCCGCCCATCCCTGCCGGGCACCCCCAGCAGTAGTCATCCCCCACGGGGCTCCGCCCCGGACCCCGCTCCTCAAACGCCGGAGGGGCTGAATTACGGCCCCCCGGCGCTATATCCCCCTGGCCCGAGCCGGCGGATCCCAGCCCGTCCGGCGTTTGAGGACGAGCCCTCAAGGCGATTGAACCGAACCACCCCCGGAGGGACCCGTGCCGGAGGGGCACACCATTCATCGGCTGGCTCAGGACCATCTGGCGCGGTTCGCCGGGCGGCCCGCGGCCGTGCGCAGTCCGCAGGGGAAGTTCTCCGACAGCGCCGCCCTCCTCGACGGGCGGGTGATGGACACCGCCGAAGCCCACGGAAAGCACCTCTTCCTCGGCTTCGGGGAGGACTGGGTCCACATCCACCTGGGGCTCTTCGGCAAGTACGCCCTCGGCGAGGTCCCCGCGCCGCCGCCCACGGACACCGTCCGCCTGCGGCTGCGCAACGACTCGTACTACTCCGACCTCCGGGGGCCGACCACCTGCGCCCTCGTCACGGACGAGGAGAAGCGGGCGATACACGACCGCCTCGGCCCCGACCCGCTGAGGGAAGGGGACGACCCGGCGAAGGCGTACCGGCGGATCTCCCGCAGCCGCACCACCGTCGCCGCGCTCCTCATGGACCAGAAGGTCATCGCGGGCGTCGGCAACGTCTACCGCGCCGAGGTCCTCTTCCGGCACGGCGTCGACCCGTACACCCAGGGCAAGGACCTCGCGGAGGAGCGGTGGGACGCCATCTGGGCGGACCTGGTGGAGCTGATGCGCGAGGGCGTGCGCCTGAACCGCATCGACACCGTCAGGCCCGAGCACACCCCGGAGGCCATGGGCCGCCCGCCGCGCGTGGACGACCACGGCGGCGAGGTGTACGTCTACCGCAGGGCGAACCAGCCCTGCCACATCTGCGGCGGCGAGATCCGCACCGCCGACCTCGCCGCCCGCAACCTGTTCTGGTGCCCCGCCTGCCAGCGGCCGGCCTGAGCCCCGGCCAGCAGCCCCCCGCTCGCAGCCCCCGGCTAGAACCCGTGCGGAAGCCAGGGGGCCACGTCCGAGCCGAAGGCCGGTGAGGCCTCGGCGAGAGCGCCCCGGCGCAGCTCCCGCACCCGGCCCGCGCCCGCCAGCGACGTCAGGGAGGTGCCGCCGAGGTAGGCGGAGCCCAACTCCCGTACGGACAGGGCGAGGTCGGCCGCGTCCTCGGTGCGCTCGCACGAGGCACCCTTGGCGTCGCCGGTGAGCCGCCAGCGCCCCGCGTTCCAGGGGCAGAAGGCGTCCTCGACGTCGAGGACCACGTCCAGGGGTATCTGGTACGTACGCGCGGCGAGGGCCGCGCCCACGTCCACGAGCCGTACGTGCAGCGAGTCGCGGACCGACACGTCGCACCGCCGGACGTCCGAGACGAGGTGGAGCAGCGGATCGTCCACGGGGAGGTTGTTCGCGAGGACCGAGGACGTCAGGTCGATGCCGAAGAGGAAGCGCCACAGCGCCGCGTACGCCGCCGGGTCGAGGGCCTCGATGTCGCGCAGCTGGACCACACCCTTGGGGCCCTTCGCGTCCCACTCGGGCTTGACGGCGAAGCGTACGTACCCGACCAGTTCGCCGGCCCGCTCCGCGACCACGCACTGGAGCGGTGACGCGCCGGCCCGGTTCTCCTTGGGGTCGAGCAGCCCGAGCCGCTCCCAGCCGGGCTGCCGGGCCAGCATCCCCGGGCGTCCGGGGACCGCGCGGGCGTACAGCTCCTCGCAGGCGTCGTGGACGTCGGCGGGCTTCGCGTACCGCAGCTCTACGTCATCCGTACCCGCGGGGGTGGACAGACGTACCCGGACCGTGTCGATGTCGGCCTTCACCTGCTGGGTCGCGGCGCCGTACCCGAACCGGCCGTAGATGGCCGGTTCCGACGCGGTGAGCACGGCGAGGGGTTCGCCGAGCGCGCGCACGTCGTCGAGCTGGCGCCGCATCATCGACGTCAGGATGCCGCGCCTGCGGTGCGTGGCCGCCACGCACACCATCGTCACGCCCGCCGCGTCCACCAGGGCCCCACCCGGCACGGAGAGCCGGAAGGAGAACGACCCCGCCGACCCCACGCAGGCCTCCCCGTCCCAGGCGCCGATCGACCGCTCGCGCTCGGTGAGCGACTGCCACAGCTCCTGCTCGTCGGGCGACTCGGGCACACCTCCGAACGCCACGTCCAACGTCTGGTACCACGTGTCCCATTCGTCCTTCGCGAGCACCCGCAAGTCTGTTGTCATATGCCATGCCTACCAGGGCGGTACGAGCCGGGGCGACAGGATTTTCGGGGTCCGTTCCGGCCACCGTGTCCCGCGCCGCGGCCCCCTTCGACGAGGGACAAGTGGGACCTCCCGTGCGAAGCGCACGGCCCGCTGGATAAGGTCCACGAGCAATGGCGGTACGAGGAGAACGTCGCGAGCGGCGCGCGGAAGCCGAGACATTCACGGCCCGGATGAAAAAGCGGATGCACCGGGCCCGCATAGTGCTGCGCAAATCCGGGGTCGACTACTTCCGCGGGGACGGCTCCGACTGGGTCGCCCTGGCCGGGCTGCTCCTCACCGTTCCGCTGATCACCTGCGGCACGATCATGAACAGCGTGTGGTGCGCGCCCGCCGCCCTGGTCCTGCCCATCGTCGCGGGCGGCCTGCTGCTGCGCCCCGCGAGCCTCCTGGGCCTCTACGCGGCCTCGGCGGTCGCCCTGATCGTGGAGTCGGTCCTGCTCGGCCCCTACACCGAGGGGAACTCACGCGTCACCCCCGGCGTGGTCCTCGTGGTGGCCGCCTGCGGCTTCTTCGGGCTCGTCATCGCCCAGTTCCGCAGCCGCGTCGGCGTGCCCTGGCGCGGCGGCGGCACGATGCTGTTCGACCTGCGCGAGCGCATCCGCGTACAGAGCAAGCTGCCCAGGCTGCCGCGCGGCTGGCACCGTGAGATGGCGCTGCGCCCGGCCGGCGGCCAGTCCTTCTCGGGCGACTTCGTCGTCGCGGCCCGTACGAACGGCGGCCGCACCCTGGAGGTCGTCCTCACCGACGTCTCCGGCAAGGGCATGGACGCCGGTTCGCGGGCGCTGCTCCTGTCCGGCGCCTTCGGCGGCCTCCTCGGCTCGCTGCCGCCGCACTCCTTCCTGCCCGCCGCCAACGGCTATCTGCTCCGCCAGGACTGGGACGAGGGCTTCGCGACCTCCATCCACCTGGTGCTCGACCTGGAGACCGGCGACTACGAACTCTTCTCCGCGGGTCACCCGCCCGGCCTCCAGCTCAGCGCGGGCACCGGCCGCTGGGAGGAGAAGACGGGCCAGGGCCCGCTGCTCGGCGTCTACGACGGGGCCCAGTTCGACCCGGTCAAGGGCCTGCTGCGCCCCGGCGACGTCCTGATGCTGTTCACCGACGGCCTGGTGGAGACCTCGGAGCGCGACATCGCCGAGGGCATCGACCGCCTGACCGGCGAGGCCGACCGGTATGTCGCCGGCGGCTTCCACGGCGCCGCCTGGCATCTGATCGAGGCGGTCGCCAAGGACGTGAACGACGACCGCGCGCTGCTGCTCATCTGCCGGGAGACGTGAACGCCGGGAGACGTGAACCGCGGCGGTCCCTGACGCCGTGGAGGGCGGCCTCTCCGCGGGCCCGCCCTCCACGTTCCGTCCGCCGCCGGGGGCGGTGACACAGGCTCTTACGGGACGCTGTCCGCCGTGGCCCGTTCCTTGCGGCCCCCGGGGCCCGGCCCGTCCGCCAGGGCCAGGTCGCGGCCGCCGGGCAGCACCCGGGCCAGCCACTCCGAGCGTCCGGCGGCCAGCGGGCCGAGGACCGCGAGCAGCAGGACATAGCCCGCGATGAAGGGGGAGAGGCGCTCGTCGAGGCCCGCGCCGGCCGCCATCGTGGCGAGGATCAGCGCGAACTCGCCGCGCGCAAGGAGCGTCGTGGAGATGTTCGCCGCGGGGCCGGCCCCGAAGCCGTACACGCGTGCCGCGCCGAGGCCCGCCAGGACGTTCATCAGGAGCGTCACCGCGACCGCGGCGAGGACCGGCCACACCACCACCGGCAGGTCGCCGGGGTCGATGGAGAGCCCGAACGCGAAGAAGAAGATCGCCCCGAACGCGTCCCGCAGCGGGTGCACCAGGGTGCGGATGCGGTCGCCGGACGCCGTGCTGCCCAGCATCAGGCCGACCATGAAGGCGCCGATCGCGTCGGCCACGCCGAACCACTCGGAGACTCCGGCGACGAACACGGCGGCGCCCAGGAAGGAGATGACGAGGAGCTCGTCGTCCTTGGTGTCGAAGAGACGGCCCACGAGCCGGGTGCCGAAGCGTGCCGCGAGGGCGAGCAGCAGCAGGAATCCGAAGGCCTTGCCGCCGTCCATCACGGCCGCCGCGAGGCTGTCCGCGCCGGACAGGATGGGCTGGAGCGCCGCGAGGTAGAGGGCGAGGAAGATGTCCTCGACCACGATGATGCCGAGGATCGGCTTCGTCTCGGGGTTGCCGAGCCTGCCGGTGTCGACCAGGACCTTCGTGACGATCGCGGAGGAGGAGATGCCGAGCACCCCGGCGAGGACCAGCGCCTCGGAGGTGCCCCAGCCGAGCGCGAACCCGAAGCCCAGGCCCGCGCCGACGTTCAGCGTCAGATAGGTGCCTCCGGCGAGGGCCATCTTGCGGCCGCCCGCCTTGAGGTCGTCCATGTGGAATTCGAGGCCCAGGTAGAAGAGCAGCAGGACCAGGCCGAGCGCCGAGAGCATCTCCAGGTCGTGGGGGTCGGAGACCAGGACCACGCCGGGGGTGTGGGGGCCGAGGAGGATCCCGGCCAGGATGAAGAGGGGAATCGTGGGGAGACCGATGCGGCCGCCCAGGCGGGCGAGCACGGCGGCGGCGAGAAAGGCGCCGCCCATGGCTATCAAGGTGTCTGCGTGTCCGATGGGCTCGTTCCTCCCGTAGGGATGGCAAAAGGACGCGCCAAGGGGATGGTAAAGAAAACGTCAAGAACGCGTCAATACTTAGGTTACCAAACGATCGAGCGGCCGACCGGGCGTCCCTGAACAGCCGCCCCTGAACGCGCGTCCCTGAACTCACGTCCCTGAACGCGCGGGGTGGGGTTCTCCCCACCACCGGTTCGCCAGCCGCCCTCATGGTCCGCGCCACCCCCTTGTCCGTACGTTCGAGACATCGACGGGGACACCGGTCGGCGACGAACGAACGGAAGGCGGGCACAGCCATGGGGCTGCGACGGAAGAACCGGGCCGACGAGGGGACACGCGCGGTCCCGGCGCCGCCGATGCCGGGCGTCCGCCCCGGCGACTGGGCCGTCGAACTGCGCGCGGTCCGCCGTCAGTACGGCCGCGGGAACTCCGCCGTGCACGCCCTCGGCGGCATCGACCTCGCCCTGCCGCGCGGCAGCTTCACCGCGGTCATGGGCCCATCGGGCTCGGGCAAGTCCACGTTCCTCCAGTGCGCGGCGGGTCTCGACCGGCCGAGCTCCGGCACCGTCCACCTCGGCGGCACCGAGATCACCGGCATGAGCGAGAACAAGCTCACCGCCCTGCGCCGCACCCGCCTCGGCTTCGTCTTCCAGGCGTTCAACCTGCTGCCCTCGCTGACCGTCGAGCAGAACGTCGTCCTGCCGATGCGCCTCGCGGGCCACCGCCCCGACCGGCGCAAGGCCGCCGAGATGCTCGGCCGCGTGGGCCTCGGCGACAAGGGGCGCCGCCGCCCCGGCCAGCTCTCCGGCGGCCAGCAGCAGCGCGTCGCCATCGCCCGCGCCCTGGTCACCGAGCCGGACGTGATCTTCGCCGACGAGCCGACCGGCGCCCTCGACACCACCACCGCCACCGAGATCCTCGCCCTGCTGCGCTCCGCCGTCGACACCCTGGGCGCCACCGTCGTCATGGTCACCCACGACCCGGCGGCCGCCGCCCACGCCGACCGCGTCCTCTTCCTGGCCGACGGCATCATCGTCGACCACCTGGAGCGCGCCTCCGCCCAGCGGATCGCCGACCGCATGACCACCCTCACGGCTCCGGCCTACGCGGGGGTGGCCGCGTAATGGCGTACGCGCCCAACGGCCTCGCCCGCGCGGCCGTCCGCTTCAAACCCGCCGCCTTCGCCGGCACCTTCGTCGCGCTGATGATGGCCTCGCTGATCGTCGCCGCCTGCGGCATCCTCCTGGAGACCGGCCTGCGCGCCTCCGTGCCGCCCGCCCGCTACGCCGGGGCCCCCGTGGTCGCCGCCGCCGACCAGGCCGCGCACCACGTCACCGGCAGCGGCGAGGACCGCACCGAGGAGTCCACGCCGCTGCCCGACCGGGCCCGCCTTGACGACTCCCTGGTGGCCAGGGCCGCCGCGGCGCCCGGCGCCCGTACCGCCGTCGCCGACGTCACCTTCCCCGTGCGCTCCGGCGACAAGGCCCTCACCGCGCACAACTGGGGCTCCACCGCCTTCACCGGCGAGAAGCTGACCGCGGGCCGCGCCCCGCACCCCGGCGAGGTCGTCCTCGCCGCGCCCGGCGCCTCCGTGGGCGAGCGCACCACCCTGATCACGGCAGAGGGGCCGCGCGACCTCCGTGTCTCCGGCACGGTCGCGCCCTCACGGGCAGCGCCCACCGCCTGGCTCGCCGACTCCGAGGCCGTCCGCGTCTCCGGGCACCCCGGGCGGATCGACGCCATCGCCGTACTGCCGAAGGCGGGCGTCCCGGCCGACACCCTCAAGGCCCAGGTGGCGCACGCCGTCGGCGGCAAGGCCCAGGTGCACACCGGCGACGACCGCGGCACCGCGGAGAGCGCCTCCCTCGCCTACGCCAAGGAGATGCTCACCGCGCTCGGCGGCTCCTTCGGCGGCATCGCCGCCCTGACCGCCGTGTTCACCGCCGCCGGTACCGTCGCGCTCTCCGTCGGCCAGCGGGCCCGCGAGTACGCGCTGCTGCGCGCCATCGGCACCACCCCGCGCCAGATCCGCCGCACCATCGCCACCGAGACGCTGCTCGTCGCCCCGGCCGCCGCCGCGGTGGGCCTGCTGCCCGGCATCGCGCTCGCGTCCTGGTGGTTCGGGCAGCTCAAGGAGAAGGGGGCGGTCCCCGAGGCCGTGGACCTCGCGGTCTCGTTCATCCCGCTCGCCGCCGCCGTCGGCGTGGCCGTCGTCACCGCGCTCGGCGCCGGGTACCTCGCGGCCCGCCGCCCCTCCCGCATCAAGCCGGGCCAGGCGCTCAGCGAGGCCTCCGTGGAGCGGGTGCGGCTCGGCTGGATCCGCACGCCCCTCGGTGTCGCCGCCGCGGTGGGCGGCTTCGTCCTCTCCGGGGTGGCGGCCAACGCCGCGGGCGACGACGCGGCCAACGCCGCCCTCGGCGTCGTCATGCTCTTCATGCTCGCCGTGGCCCTGCTGGGCCCGCTGATCGCCCGCGCCTGCGCGGCCGTGTTGGGCCTCCCGCTGCGCGGAGCGGGCGCGGCAGGCTCCCTCGCCGCCGCCAACTCCCGTACGAACGCACGCCGGCTCGCCTCGGCGATCACCCCGATCGTGCTCGCCATGGCCTTCTCCTCCGTCCTCGTCTTCATGCACACCAGTGAGGACAGGGCCGCCGCCGGCCAGCAGCGCGCCGGCATCACCGCCGATCACATCGTCACCTCCGAGGCCGGTCTCGCCCCGGACGCGGTGCGCAGGGCCGCGGACGCCGAAGGGGTCACCTCGGCCGTCGGGCTGCTCAAGACATCGGTGCTCGTCCCGGTGGGCTCGGCGGGCGACCACTGGCTGCAGTCCGCCTCCGCCCAGGGCATCACGGGCTCGGCCGCCGACCTGGCCAAGGTCCAGGACCTGAAGGTGGAGACAGGGACCCTGAAACTGGGCAGGAACGAGATCGCCCTGGACACGGCCCTCGCCCGCTCCGCCGACGTCGGGACCGGCGACCGCATCGCCATCCGCCTGCCCGACGGCACCAGGGCCGAGCCGGAGGTCGTGGCGACGTACGGCAGGGGCCTTGGCCTCTCCCAGGTGACGCTGCCGGCCGCCGACGTACGCCGCCACGTCACCTCGCCCCTGCCCTCCGAGGTCTGGACGAAGGGCGGCTCGGCCCGGTCCCTCGCCGCCCTGGGCACCCTGAGTACCCGCGACGGCTACACCACCGCCCAGTCCATGGACCGCGAACTCAGCGCCTGGGCCAACACGACCATGGCGGCCGTACTCGGCGGCTTCGCGGCGGTCGCCGCCGTCAACACCCTGGTGATGAGCGTCCTCGACCGCCGCCGCGAACTCGGCATGCTCCGCCTGATCGGCTCCACGCGCCGCCAGGTCCTGCGGATGGTCCGCTGGGAGGCCCTGATCGTGGCGGTCGCGGGCACGGTCATCGGCTCGGCCATCGCCCTGGCCACCCTGATCCCCATGATGAACGGCCTCACGGGTGAAGCCCCGTACATCCCCCCGCAGATCTACGGCTCCTTCGTGGCGGCGACCCTGCTGGTGGGCCTGGCGTCGGCGACGATCCCGGCGAGGGCGGCCCTGGCCCGGCCGCGGAGCGGCCACTGATCACCGGGCGGTTCCGGGAAGAGGCGCGCCGGACGAAACGACAAGGGCGCGCATGACGGCGAAGTACGCCGTCATGCGCGCCCTGCTGGGTCTGCGGGAGACCCGTTACGTCGACTTGGCCCGCTCCCGGGCAAGCTCCGCGGCGTCCCGTTTGAAGGCCCACTCCATCGTGGGCTCCATGGCGAACCGGAACATCCGCCGCACCGGGGGCGTGCACAGCAGCGTCACCACGGTCGCGGCGACCGCCGTCACGAAGAGCTCACCGAACGGCTTGTGCAGCCACTCGTACTCCTCGAACCAGCCCCAGAAACGGGAGCCCTTGGCGAGGAAGCCGTGCAGCAGGTAGCCGTACAGCGTGCCCGCGCCCAGCACCGTGAACCACATCTTGCGGCGGGGCACCCACGCGAAGAAGCAGGCGGTGAGCACCACCGAGCAGCCGAAGAGCGCCAGGGTCATCACGATGCCGACCCACCACGGCACACCCAGCTCGTGGGCGCTGTCGCGGCGGTAGAACCACACGGACGTCATGCGCGGCGCCGCCCAGTAGGCGAGCAGCAGCGCGGCGGCGAAGACCGGCACGGAGAGGATCCGCACCTCGCGGCGCCGTACGAGCTGGAAGTACTCGGGCTTCATGAAGAGGCCGAGCACGAAGAACGGCAGGAACTGAAGCACGCGCTGGAGGTCGAGGTCGTCACCGATGTCCGGGGAGAGCACGGCGAGCATGGCGATGGCCAGAGCGAGCGGCACCGGCCAGCGCACGATCTTCCACAGCGGCACGGTGAGCCGCCACACGAACAGCGCGACCAGGAACCAGGTGAGGTACCAGGGGTCGAGCAGGCTGATCGGCTGGTTCGGGTCGTCGTCCGCCCAGCGCTTGAAGAGCGTGTACGCGACCTCGAAGATCACGTACGGCACGGCGACGCCGGTCACCAGGCGCTTGAGGCGGTCCGCGCGCATGTCGAAGCTGCGCGAGAAGTAGCCGGAGATCAGGATGAACGCCGGCATGTGGAAGGTGTAGACGGTCATGTACAGCGCCTCGGCCGTACGGCTGTGATCCGTCAGGGGTTCCCACGCGTGGGCCATCGCCACGAGGACGATCGCCAGGTACTTGGCGTTGTCGAAGAACGCGTCGCGCTGCTTGGCGGGCTTGGCCGCGCCTTCGGCCGCGCGGTGACCGCTGGAGGTGGGGGGAGCGGTGGCGGCCTGCGGGGTCGGATGGTCGAGGGTGCGGGAGGCGCCTTTGGCCGTCGGCATCTGGGCCGGGGGGAGCGGCGCCCGATGGCGTCCGTGCGGGTGCACCGAGTTCGTCACAGGCCCTCCCACCCAGAGTTCGGGGGAACGACCCGGGACCGCACTGCGCCTGGGGGGATGGTGGCAGCGTGGAACATCTGACGCACCCTAGCGGCGCCGCGCTGTCTTCGTAAAACCCTGGTCACTTTCGTCAGCCCTATCCGTGTCTATCCCTGAAGGCGATTACCGCTTATCGAGGCCGGGTACCCGCGATTCGGTCGCGTACTACAGGAAGATCTCACAACTCGACGCCCGATACGTCACATTTCATCCGGTTTAAATGGTGCATAACGCCCGCAGGCGACTCCGGTCGAATGTCCGTTAGGTCGGCGGATGAACACCGCTCGATGTGCCTCCGACGACAATTCGAATTTCCTGCGAACATCGTGTGTGGTGACGGCAACGATCAAGCCGAATTACGCATGCCCGCAGGTCGTCGAATTGCCGTGGCGGACACCCGCGCGCATACGCCCCTAGGGCATCGCCGCGGACACGGCCGCGGAAGCGTTGGCCGACGATGCGTCACCGGCCGCATATGCGGGGCGCGTTGGTGGCACGATGGTCGTGGCGGGGGCGTGCGGGGTCGTACCCCCCGGGCCGGGAGAGCGACCGACCTAGGGTGTGATCAGTGTGGCTATTTCGCTGTCAGTGGTACTGCTGTTGGCGATCATCCTCGTAGTGCTGATCCGCGGGGGGTCGCTCAAGGCGGGCCCCGCGATCGTCGCTGTGCTCTTCGGCTTCTTCCTGGCGTCCACAGGCATGGCGCCGTCCATAAACCGCTTCCTGAACGAACTGGCGGAGACCATCAACTCCATCAGCTTCTGACCCGGCGCGACCCGGCAGGACCGCGACCCGGCAGGCCCGCGACCCGGCACGGACGGCGGGCGCGGCGCGCGGTGGCGTACGCGGAAACACCACCGGCCCGGCCGCTGGGATTCAGCGGCCGGGCCGGTGGTCGTGGAGCGGGCGACGGGAATCGAACCCGCGTAGCTAGTTTGGAAGACTAGGGCTCTACCATTGAGCTACGCCCGCACAGCTCGCGCCAGGGCCCACAGGGGCCCGCGGCACGACAGGCATCGTAGCGGGTCATCGCCTCTCCCCGCACACCCTCTTCACCGCCCCGGCCGACGAGGGGCCGCACCGCCTGCGGGCATGTACCCTACGTGTCGCACCGACGGGGTGTGGCGCAGCTTGGTAGCGCGTCCGCTTTGGGAGCGGAAGGCCGTGGGTTCAAATCCCGCCACCCCGACCAGCAGGATCTTCCTCACGGGTTCACATCAAGATCGCATTGTGGCTCGACTCCCGCTTGCCGTTACTATGCAAGCTGTGTGCCCGTGTGTCTCTGAGCCGGGCTCAATCCCAAGAAGTCAGCCCCAAGGAGACCGAACCGTGAAGAGCGCCGTGGAGACCCTGAACCCGACTCGGGTTCGGCTCACTGTTGAGGTGCCCTTCGAGGAGCTCAAGGACAGCCTCGACGCGGCCTACAAGAAGATCAACCAGCAGGTCACGGTGAAGGGCTTCCGCAAGGGCAAGATCCCGGCCCGAGTCATCGACCAGCGGTTCGGGCGTGGCGCCGTCCTCGAAGAGGCCGTCAACGACGCGCTCCCGAAGTTCTACACCGAGGCCGTGAACGAGGCCGAGCTCAACGTCCTGGGCCAGCCCGAGGTGGACATCACCGAGCTGAAGGACAACGAGACCCTCAACTTCACCGCTGAGGTCGACATCCGTCCCACGATCGAGATCCCGGACTACTCCGGCATCGAGGTCGAGGTGGACGCGGTCGCGGTCAGCGACGAAGACATCGAGAAGGCCGTCGAGGAGCTCCGTGAGCGCTTCGCGTCCACCTCGCCGGTAGAGCGTGCCGCCGAGGACGGCGACGTCGTGACGCTCGACCTGGAGGCCAAGGTCGAGGGCGAGGTCCTGGAGGACGGCGTCGCGTCCGGCGTCTCCTACACCATCGGCTCCGGCGAGCTCCTCGAAGGCATCGACGAGGCCGTGAAGGGCCTGGAGGCCGGGGCCGAGGCCACGTTCACCTCCGAGCTCAAGGGCGGCTCCGCCGCCGGCAAGGAGTCCGAGGTCACCGTCAAGGTGACCCAGGTCGCCAAGCGTGAACTGCCGGAGCTGGACGACGACTTCGCGCAGCTCGCGTCCGAGTTCGACACCCTCGACGAGCTGAAGGCCGACAGCCGCAAGCGCCTCGAGAACATGAAGCAGTACGACCAGGCGACGCAGGCCCAGGAGCGCGTCCTGGAGAAGCTGCTCGAGCTGGTCGAGGTCCCCGTCCCCGAGAAGCTCCTCGCGGACGAGATCCAGACCCGCAAGCACAACCTGGTGAACCACCAGCTCGGCCAGATGGGCCTCGACCTCGCGAAGTACCTGGAGATCCAGGGCAAGACCGAGGAAGAGTTCGAAGCCGAGACCAAGGAGCAGGCCGAGAAGGGCATCAAGACGCAGTTCGTCCTCGACGAGCTCGTCAACAAGGAGAAGCTGAACGTGAACCAGGAGGAGCTCACCGAGCACCTCATGCGTCGCGCGCAGTCCTCCAACATGTCCCCCGACCAGTTCGCCCAGGCCGTCGTTGAGGGCGGCCAGGTCCCGATGCTGGTCGGCGAGGTCGCCCGCGGCAAGGCCCTCGCGGTCGTCGTGGAGGCCGCGACGGTCAAGGACACGAACGGCGAGGTCGTGGACCTCGACGACGAGGACGAGACCGCCGAGACGGTCGAGGCCTCCTCCGAGGAGCCGGCCGAGGCCGCCGAGGAGAAGACCGAGGCCTGAGCCTCGCTCTGACGCGCGTACGACAGGGCCCCCGGGACTTCGGTCCCGGGGGCCCTGTCGCGCCCCGTCAGGGGCGCGGGGAACTGCGCGAGCAACCAGGTACGGCCCGCACCCGCCGTGGGACGTACCGCGGCAGACGCGCCTGCGACCGCGTGGGGGCGGGCCGCGCAGTTCCCCGCGCCCCTGATGGGGCGCCCTGCCAGAACCTGCGCTCACAGCGAACAGTCACCTTTGCGGGATTCCCCGGACGGGGCTGAGCGTTAGGGTCCATGAATACGAGGGCAGGGGAGTTCCCGGAGCCGCCCCGGAGCGGCGAGCACGCGGGGTCCCAGCCCCAGCTGAAGACGTGAGACGGCCCGGCGCCGTCGTAAGACGAGCAGGTGGATACGTGACGAATCTGATGCCCTCCGCCGCCGGCGACCCCTCCATCGGTGGTGGCCTCGGCGACCAGGTCTACAACCGGCTGCTCGGCGAGCGGATCATCTTCCTCGGCCAGGCCGTGGACGACGACATCGCCAACAAGATCACTGCGCAGCTTCTGCTTCTTGCCGCAGAGCCGGACAAGGACATCTTCCTCTACATCAACAGCCCCGGCGGCTCGATCACAGCCGGCATGGCGGTCTACGACACCATGCAGTACATCAAGAACGACGTCGTGACGATCGCGATGGGCATGGCGGCCTCCATGGGCCAGTTCCTGCTCAGCGCCGGCACGCCCGGCAAGCGCTTCGCCCTGCCGAACGCCGAGATCCTGATCCACCAGCCCTCCGCGGGCCTGGCGGGCTCCGCGTCGGACATCAAGATCCACGCCGAGCGTCTGCTGCACACCAAGCGGCGCATGGCCGAGCTGACCGCTCACCACACCGGTCAGACCGTCGAGCAGATCACCCGCGACTCGGACCGCGACCGCTGGTTCGACCCGCAGGAGGCCAAGGAGTACGGCCTCATCGACGACATCATGCCCACCGCCGCCGGCATGCCGGGCGGGGGCGGCACGGGAGCCTGAGGCATCCCCTCAGCACCTCCCAGCCGAAACCTCAGCCCACGCTCCTCAGGAGACCAAGAGAGATGAACCACTTCCCCGGCAGCGGCCCGCTCGCGCACGCCCAGGCCGAGTACAGCCAGGCCGCGCAGGCCGAGTTCACCGGCGCCCGCGCCGAATCCCGCTACATCATCCCGCGCTTCGTCGAGCGCACCTCGCAGGGCGTGCGTGAGTACGACCCGTACGCGAAGCTCTTCGAGGAGCGCGTGATCTTCCTCGGCGTGCAGATCGACGACGCGTCGGCCAACGACGTCATGGCGCAGCTCCTGTGCCTGGAGTCGATGGACCCCGACCGTGACATCTCCATCTACATCAACAGCCCCGGCGGCTCGTTCACGGCCCTCACGGCCATCTACGACACGATTCAGTTCGTGAAGCCGGACGTCCAGACCGTGTGCATGGGCCAGGCCGCCTCGGCCGCCGCCGTCCTGCTCGCGGCCGGCACGCCGGGCAAGCGCATGGCGCTGCCGAACGCCCGCGTCCTGATCCACCAGCCCTACAGCGAGACGGGCCGTGGCCAGGTCTCCGACCTGGAGATCGCCGCCAACGAGATCCTCCGGATGCGCGCGCAGCTGGAGGACATGCTGGCCAAGCACTCCACGACGCCGATCGAGAAGATCCGCGACGACATCGAGCGCGACAAGATCCTCACGGCCGAGGACGCGCTCTCGTACGGCCTCATCGACCAGATCATCTCCACCCGGAAGATGAACAATGCCTCGGCGGCCTGACACGGCGCTGTAGCATCTGCCGCTCCTTGGCAAGGTTCGCGGACGACTCGCGTCGAAGTGAACCGTGCCAAGGGGGGCCCGTACGGGGCCTCCGGCAAGGTACCGTCGGATATGAGGCACCAGGAGCCGCTGAACGTGGCGTCTCCCAGGCGAAGGGGAAGCACCTCGTGGCACGCATCGGTGACGGCGGCGATCTGCTCAAGTGCTCGTTCTGCGGAAAGAGTCAGAAGCAGGTCAAAAAGCTCATCGCAGGCCCCGGTGTGTACATCTGCGATGAGTGCATCGACCTCTGTAACGAGATCATCGAGGAAGAGCTCGCGGAGACGAGCGAGGTGCGCTGGGAGGAACTGCCCAAGCCTCGCGAGATCTACGAATTCCTTGAGGGCTACGTGGTGGGCCAGGAGCCCGCGAAGAAGGCCCTCTCGGTAGCGGTGTACAACCACTACAAGCGCGTCCAGGCCGGAGAGAACGGCGGGGCGCAGGGCCGTGACGACGCGATCGAACTCGCGAAGTCCAACATCCTTCTGCTCGGCCCGACCGGCTCCGGCAAGACGCTGCTCGCGCAGACGCTCGCCCGGATGCTGAACGTGCCGTTCGCCATCGCGGACGCGACGGCGCTGACGGAGGCGGGCTATGTCGGCGAGGACGTCGAGAACATCCTGCTGAAGCTCATCCAGGCCGCTGACTACGACGTCAAGAAGGCCGAGACGGGCATCATCTACATCGACGAGATCGACAAGGTGGCCCGCAAGAGCGAGAACCCGTCGATCACGCGCGACGTCAGCGGCGAGGGCGTCCAGCAGGCCCTGCTGAAGATCCTGGAGGGCACCACCGCCTCGGTCCCCCCGCAGGGCGGCCGCAAGCACCCGCACCAGGAGTTCATCCAGATCGACACGACGAACGTGCTCTTCATCGTGGGCGGCGCCTTCGCCGGCCTCGAGAAGATCATCGAGTCGCGGGCGGGCGCGAAGGGCATCGGCTTCGGTGCCACCATCCGCTCGAAGCGCGAGATGGAGGAGAAGGACCAGTTCGAGGACATCATGCCGGAGGACCTGGTGAAGTTCGGGATGATCCCCGAGTTCATCGGCCGCCTCCCCGTGATCACCTCGGTCCACAACCTCGACCGCGAGGCGCTGCTCCAGATCCTCGTCGAGCCGCGCAACGCCCTGGTGAAGCAGTACCAGCGCCTGTTCGAACTCGACGGCGTGGAGCTTGACTTCGAGCG
Source organism: Streptomyces sp. NPDC046335 (assembly GCF_055587985.1). Classification (NCBI taxonomy): domain Bacteria; kingdom Bacillati; phylum Actinomycetota; class Actinomycetes; order Kitasatosporales; family Streptomycetaceae; genus Streptomyces; species Streptomyces sp. NPDC046335. The sequence continues at coordinate 428,684 of NZ_JBVJFF010000001.1, forward strand.
CGAGGCGCTTGAGGCCATCGCGGACCAGGCGATCCTCCGCCAGACCGGCGCGCGCGGCCTGCGCGCCATCATGGAGGAGGTCCTCCAGTCGGTGATGTACGAGGTGCCGTCCCGCAAGGACGTCGCCCGCGTCGTCATCACGGCGGACGTCGTCCGTTCGAACGTGAACCCGACGCTGGTGCCGCGTGAGGTGCGCGGTCCTGGTACCGGCGAGCAGAAGTCCGCGTAGGCGAAAGCCGAGCGAGCAGTACGGCGTAAGCCGAAGGGGCGCCCCGCGAAGTGATTCGCGGGGCGCCCCTTCGTCGTACCCGGCCGTACTGCCGTGTGCGCGGGGCTACTTGACCTCGACGCGGACGTCGGCGCGCAGCTCGGCGGTCAGCTTCGCCGTGGCGGCCAGGGAGGGCTTCTCGCCGCGGGAGGCGGCCCCCGCGTCGGTGGGGGAGACGTAGCCGATGGTGCTGTGGTCGCCCCAGACGCACATCGGGGTCCGGAAGCTCTTCGGGGTGCCGTCGGCGCCCGCGGTGCCGTCGGTGCCCGTCCGCAGCTCGGACGCCTGGCACTTCATGACCGCGTCCGTGAAGCCGTCCGGAGTGAACTCCTCGGGGCCGCCGACGAACGTCACGCCGCTGTCCCCCTCCGACGCCTTCCGCTCCATCTCGGCGAACAGGGCGTCCACGACCTTCTCGGGGTCGTCGACCTCGCCGTGGACACCGGAGTACGTGATCGACCGCTGGCCGGCGCCCTTGCCCGCCAGGTACTGGGCGGTGACGGCCTCGGGCTTGGCGACGCCCATGCTCTCCATGCCCTTCAGCTCGCCGCTGCGGACGGCGATGCCGCCGATGGAGTCCACCGCCTTGTAGGCGCCGCCGAGGACGGTCGCGGGCGTCGTCAGCTCGTACGTCCTGCCGTCGTCGGCGACGGAGCGGCCGCCGTCGCCGTCGCCGTCGCTCCGGTCGAGGAGCTGACAGCCGCCGAGGGCCGCCGCGGCCACCGCGACCGCGGCGCCGATGACGAACCCGCTCCGCCTCTTGCCCCCTCTGCCGCTCGTCACAGCTTGACGCGGACTTCCTCGCGGACCTTCAGCGTGGTGGCCGAGGCGTCGTCGAGCGACACCTTGCCCGCCATCGCGTCGGCGACCTCGACCGGGACCACGACGGCGACGGTGCTGTGGTCGCCCCACATGCAGACCGGCATACGGATCTCCTTGGGGGCCGAGGCGCCCGCGTTCTTGTTCTTGATCACGGATTCCTGGCACTTGAGGACCGCGTCGTCGGTGCTGAAGTCCTTCAGGGGGCCGACGAGGCTGCCCGTCTCCGTGCTGCTCTTCTCTGAATCCTTCTTGATCTTGGCGAACATGCCGTCGACGACCTTCTCGGGGTCGTCGATCTCGCCGTAGACGCCCATGTACTGAATGGCCTTCTGCGCCAGGGGGTTGCTCTCGTCGCCCGTCTCGTAGCCGGCGTTGACGTCCTTGGGGTCCTTCACGCCGGCCTTCTCCGCGGCGGCCATGTCACTGGCGTTGAAGCCCTCGCCGCTCTGGCCCTCCTGCTTCTCGTAGTCGCCGAGGAGCGTGGCGGGCGCGGACAGCTTGTGCGGGCCGTCGTCGGCGACCGAGGAGGAGCCGCCGCCGCTGTCGCCGCCGCCGAGGACGAAGTACGCGCCGACGCCGATCGCGGCCACGACGGCTACCGAGCCGATGACGAACCCGGCCTTCTTCCCGCCGCCGCCACCGGGCGGCGGGGGCGGCACCTGCCCGTAGGGCGCCTGCGGCGGGAGCTGACCATAGGGGCCCGGCTGCTGCGGATGGCCGTATCCGGGCTGCTGCTGCGGGTATCCGTAGCCGGGCTGGGGCGCCTGCTGGGGCGGCCCGTAGGGGCCCGGCTGCTGGGGCTGGCCGCCGCCGTAGGGGCCGGGCTGCTGGCCGTACGGATTCGGCTGCTGGGGCTGGCCGCCGTACGGACCCGGCTGCTGGGGCTGGCCGCCGTACGGGCCCGGCTGGTTGTGGCTCATCGCGTGGGTTCCCCCTTGGAGCGTTTATGTGATGCCGACATCCTGACGCAGAGGCCCCGGTCCGCCGACCGGGGCCCCACATTCCGTCGTCACACAGCGGCGTGGCGTCAGAGCTTGACGCGCACGTCCGTACGGAGCTTGGCCGAGTTCGTGGCGGCCTCGTCGAGGTCGACGGACGTGCCGGACAGGGCGCTCGCCACGTCCGTGCCGACGACGTAACCGATGGTGCTGTGGTCGCCCCAGATGCAGGTCGACGCGGACATGTTCTTCGGTGCGGAGGAGCCGGTCGTGGAGCCGGTGGTGCCCGCGCCGCCGCCGATGTCGACCTTCATCTCCTGGCATTTGAGCACGGCGCCGTCGAGTCCGCTCGGCGTGTACTCCTTGGGGCTGCCCACCAGCGTGACCTTCCCGCCGTTGGCGGTGGCGCCCTCCTGCTGCTTCTTCTCGGCGTTGGCGAACATCTTGTCGACGACGTCCTCGGGGTCGTCGATGTCGCCGTAGACGCCGCCGAAGCTCACGATCTTCTGCGCCATCGGGTTGTCGTCACCGCCCGACTTGTACTGGGCCGACACGTCCTTGGCGTTCTTCACGCCGGCCGCCTCGGCCTTGTCGAGGTCGACGCCGCTGGAGCTCGAGGCGTCGCCGGGCTCCTTCTTGTAGTCCACGAGGACCGTCTCCGGCGTCGTCAGCTTGTGCGGGCCGTCGTCCTTGACGCCGCTGTCGTCGCCACCGCCGCCCGCCACGTCCGAGGAGCCGCCGTTCTTGCCGCCCTTGTCGTCGTCCCCGCCCGCGAGGACGAAGTAGCCGCCGACCGCCGCCGCGGCGACCACGACGACCGAGGCGATGATCAGGCCGACCTTCTTGCCGCCGCCTCCGCTCGGCGGCGGGGGCGGCATCTGACCGGGGGCCTGCCCGTAGGGGCCCGGCTGCTGGGGCTGGCTGTAGCCCTGCTGCGGGGCCTGCTGCGGATAGCCGTAGCCCTGCTGGGGCTGGGGCGGGGGAGCCTGCTGCGGATAGCCGTAGCCGGGCGGCGGAGCCTGCGGCGGCTGGCCGTGGGGGCCCGGCTGCTGCGGCTGCTGGCCGTACGGCCCGGGCTGCTGGGGCTGCTGCCCGCCGTACGGGCCCGGCTGGTTGTAGCTCATTACTGGGGTTCCCTCCCGATGCTTATGTCTGACGAACATCCTCGCGGATGCGGACAGGGCACGGGGCGGACGGACCGGATCGATGCGCAGTTGTTGAGGGGCTGTACCAGAGACCGGACCGACGCCCGGCGCACGAGGGCCCGGGAGCGCGCGGCGCTTCCGGGCCCTTCGTTCACGTACGCCCACCGTCACGCCTTGACGCGGGCCGCCTTGCGCAGGTCGGTGGCGAACTGCGCCACGTCGTCCGTGGGGATGCCGTCGCCGCCCTTGATCATCGCGCCGGCGTCGATGCCGAAGACGATGCCGTACGTGCTGTGGTCCGCCCATATGCAGATCGGCAGCTCCGTCGCCTTGCTGCCCTCCTTGAAGCTGGCGGACTGGCACTTCATGACGGCGTTGTCGAGGCCGGAGGGCGTGACGGTCTCGGGCTCGCCGACGAGCTTGATCTCCTCGGGGTCGCCCGCGTTGTCGCCCGTGCCCTTCTCGGAGTTCTCCTTGGCCTTGGCGAAGCCGTCGTCGACGGCCTTCTCCGGGTCGTCGATCTCGCCGTACATGCCCTGGAAGCTCATCTGCTTCCCCTTGAAGGCCTCACCCGACTGGTACGCGGCCGAGACGTTCTCGGGGTTCTTGATGCCGATCTCCTCGGCGCTCTTCTTGTCGCCGGAGCCGAGCGGGCCGTCGTCGGGCGCGTCGCCGGCGTTCTGCTTGTAGTCGCCCACCGAGGCCGGCGGCACCAGCTTGTGCGCCCCGTCGTCCTCGACCGAGGCGGAGCCGCCGCCCCCGCCGCCGAGGACGAAGTACGCGCCCACGCCGATGGCCGCGACCACGGCCACGGCGCCGATGACCAGGCCCGTTTTCTTCTTGCCGCCGCCGCCGGACGGCGGGGGCGGCGGCGTGACCTGCCCGTACGGGGCCTGGGGCTGCTGCCCGTAGGGGCCGGGCTGCTGCGGCTGGCTGTAGCCGGGCTGCTGCGGGGGCTGCTGGGGGTAGCCGTAACCGGGCTGCGGCTGCTGGCCGCCACCCGGCTGACCGTAACCGGGCTGCGGCTGCTGTCCGTACGGTCCTGGCTGCGGGGGCTGCTGCGGCTGCTGGCCGTAGGGTCCCGGCTGCTGGGGCTGCTGCCCGTACGGGCCCGGCTGGTTGTCGCTCATCGTGTGGGTCCCCCCGTGAATGCTGATGTGTCCCGGACATCCTGAAGGAAGCCGCGGCCCCGTGGGGAGCCCGGAGACAACCGTTACCGAAGATTCCGGTTTCGGGACCGCTCGGTGACCCCTCTAAACTGACCGCGTGACCGAGAACGCTCAGCAGCAGCCCCCAGCGACCACTCCCGAACTGCCGACCCAGTACGCGCCGGCCGAGGTAGAGGGGCCGCTGTACGAGCGCTGGGTGGAACGGGGTTACTTCTCGGCCGACGAGAAGAGCGAGAAGCCGCCGTACACCGTCGTCATCCCGCCGCCGAACGTGACCGGCGCGCTCCACCTCGGCCACGCCTTCGAGCACACGCTGATCGACGCCCTCACCCGCCGCAAGCGCATGCAGGGCCACGAGACGCTCTGGCAGCCCGGCATGGACCACGCGGGCATCGCCACGCAGAACGTGGTGGAGCGTGAGCTCGGCAAGGAGGGCAAGTCCCGCCACGACCTCGGGCGCGAGGCGTTCATCGAGCGCGTCTGGAAGTGGAAGGGCGAGTCCGGCGGCCAGATCTCCGGCCAGATGCGCCGCCTCGGCGACGGCGTCGACTGGGACCGTGAGCGGTTCACGATGGACGAGGGCCTCTCCCGGTCCGTCCAGACCATCTTCAAGAAGCTCTACGACGACGAGCTGATCTACCGCGCCGAGCGCATCATCAACTGGTGTCCCCGCTGTCTCACGGCGATCTCGGACATCGAGGTCGAGTACCAGGACGACGACGGCGAGCTCGTCTCGATGAAGTACGGCGAGGGGGACGACACCATCGTCGTCGCCACCACCCGCGCCGAGACGATGCTCGGTGACACCGCCGTCGCGGTCCACCCCGAGGACGAGCGGTACAAGCACCTCATCGGCAAGCAGATCAAGCTGCCGCTGACCGACCGCACGATCCCGGTCGTCGCCGACGAGCACGTCGACCCCGAGTTCGGCACCGGCGCCGTCAAGGTGACCCCGGCGCACGACCCGAACGACTTCGAGATCGGCCGGCGCCACGACCTGCCGAACATCGCGGTCATGGACGAGCACGCGGTCATCACCGTCCCCGGGCCGTTCCAGGGCCTCGACCGGCTCGAAGCCCGCTCGGCCATCGTCGGCGCCCTGCGCGCCGAGGGCCGCATCGTCGCCGAGAAGCGCCCGTACACGCACTCGGTCGGCCACTGCTCCCGCTGCAAGACCACCATCGAGCCGCGCCTGTCCATGCAGTGGTGGGTCAAGGTCGGCCCGCTCGCGAAGGCCGCCGGTGACGCGGTCCGCGACGGCAAGGTCAAGATCCACCCGCAGGAGATGGAGAAGCGCTACTTCGACTGGGTCGACAACCTCCACGACTGGTGCATCTCGCGCCAGCTCTGGTGGGGCCACCGGATTCCGGTCTGGTACGGGCCGAACGGCGAGGTCGTCTGCGTCGGACCCGACGACGAGGCGCCGACCGGCGAGGGCTGGACGCAGGACCACGACGTGCTCGACACGTGGTTCTCCTCAGGACTGTGGCCGTTCTCCACGCTCGGCTGGCCCGAGCGGACCGACAGCCTCGCGAAGTTCTACCCGAACTCCGTCCTGGTCACCGGCTACGACATCCTCTTCTTCTGGGTCGCCCGGATGATGATGTTCGGCCTCTACGCGATGGACGGCACCCCGCCGTTCCACACGATCGTGCTGCACGGCATGGTCCGCGACCAGTTCGGCAAGAAGATGTCGAAGTCCTTCGGGAACGCGGTCAATCCGCTCGACTGGATGGACAAGTACGGCTCCGACGCCCTGCGCTTCACGCTCGCCCGCGGTGCCAACCCCGGCACCGACGTGCCGATCGGCGAGGACTGGGTCCAGGGCTCGCGCAACTTCGCCAACAAGATCTGGAACGCCACGCGCTTCGCGATGATGAACGGCGCCACGGTCGAGGGCGAGCTGCCCCCGGCCGAGAAGCTGTCCGCCACCGACCGCTGGGTGCTCTCCCGCCTCAACGCGACGGTCGCCGAAGTCGACGCGCTCTACGACGACTACCAGTTCGCCAAGCTCTCGGACGCCCTCTTCCACTTCGCGTGGGACGAGGTCTTCGACTGGTACGTCGAGCTGTCCAAGACGACGTTCATGGCGGGCGGCGAGGGCGCGAAGGCCTCGGCCCGCGTCCTGGGTGAGGTCCTCGACGTCACGCTGCGGCTGCTGCACCCGATCGTGCCGTTCGTGACCGAGACGCTCTGGACCGCGCTGACCGGCGGCGAGTCGCTCGTCATCGCCGACTGGCCCTCGGACAGCGGCTTCCGCGACGCCGGTGCCGAGCGGGAGATCGAGACCCTCCAGCAGGTCATCACCGAGGTTCGCCGCTTCCGCGCCGACCAGGGCCTCCAGCCGGGCCAGAAGGTCCCGGCACGGCTGGCCCTCGACGGTACGGCGCTCGCCCCGCACGAGGCCGCCATCCGCCAGCTGCTCCGCCTCCAGCCGGAGGGTGACGCCTTCACGGCGACGGCGACGCTGCCGGTCTCGGGCGCCACCGTCGCGCTCGACCTGTCCGGCACCATCGACGTGGCCGCCGAGCGCAAGCGCCTCGCCAAGGACCTGGCCGCCGCCGAGAAGGAGAAGGCGCAGGCCAACGCCAAGCTCGGCAATGAGGCGTTCCTCGCCAAGGCGCCGGACAACGTGGTCGACAAGATCCGTGGCCGCCTGACCAAGGCGGACGCCGACATCGCCCGCCTCCAGGCCCAGCTGGAGGCCCTGCCGGCGGCGTGACGCCGCCCGGCCGTACGACGGCGTACGTGCACGAAGGCCCCCGGAACCGACTCGGTTCCGGGGGCCTTCGGCGTACGTACGAGGGCGAGCCGCTCAGCTCACGCCGTGCGTATCGGGGGTTCGGTCGTCGGCGGCGGGTGAGGGGGCGATGAGGCCGACGGGCTCGGCGGGTTCCGCGGGCGCCGGCTCCGGGGCGTCCGACGGCGGCGGCTCCAGGCCGAGCCGGTGGAGCTCCGCGCACGCGAGGGCGTCGAGGATCTCCGGGTCGCCCTGGCGCCAGCCCCGGGCCAGGCTGCCCGGAGTCGTGCCGGAGATCTCCGTCGCGGTGACGGCCAGCTCGTCCAGCGGCTGGAGCAGGGAGCGCAGGGCGAGCAGATCGCGGCCGTCGGCGGAGGCGGCGAGGTCCTTGGCCGTGCCCGCCTGCCGGACCCAGCGGAGCCTGCGCGGCAGCCAGAGGACGACGAGCAGGCCGGCCGGCACGACGAAGAGGGCGAGGGCGCCCACGGCCATGCCCACGCGGACGAGCACCGGGTCCATGGTGTCGACGGCGGCCGTCACGCGCCGCACGGCGGTGTCGAGGGGCCCGCCGATCAGGGGGAACGGCGCCCGGTGCTCCTGGAGGGCCTGGGGGACGGCGAGGGAACAGGCCAGCCGGTACGTGCTGACCGCGGCGGCGGCCCACAGCGCGGTCCACAGGAAGACCACGGCGTCACCGACGAGCTGATGGGTCTTTCGCGCGGAATCTTGGGCATACCACATGGTCAGATTTGACCCATGGTGAGGACGGGAACCCGTGAGCCGCGCGGCGACAAGTGCCGCACATCACCACATCAGGGTCATAAGTCCGATCATAGGGGTCCGTCGGACCCTGGATGATGGAGGGCATGCACGACCGCCCCGCCGGCCAGGCGATACGCCGGGCGGCGGCCGGCGGCCGCCGCCTCGCCCGGCGCTGGGCACGGCGGCCGGGGGCGCTCGACCTGCTGACGGCGCTCAGCGCGTTTGCCCTGATGAGCCTGGACGTGCCCGGCCTCGCCGCGGCGGACAACTCCCTCAACGGCCCGCTGGCCGTCCTCGTCCTCGCGGCGGGCGCCGCCTCGCTGCTGCTCCGCCGCTCGGCGCCCTGGCTGCCGTACGCCGTGGCGCTGTTCCTGCTCGGCTGGCTGCACGAGCTGACCCTGGCGCAGTTCGCGCTGTACTCCCTGGGCAAGCACCGCGGGCGGCGCGCCGGAACACTCGGCGTCATCGGCTACGTGGCCTGCGCCTACGGCCTCTTCCTGTTCCCCGGCTGGCCGCCCCACCGGGGCGAGACGCTCACCGACTTCCTCAGCCTGGTCGTCCCGATCGGCGTGCTCGCCGCCGGGGTCGGCGTCGCGGCCAACCGGCAGGACCTGGTCCGCGCCCTCGCCGCACAGCGCGCGGAGACGGACACGCTGCACGCCGTCCAGCAGGAGCGCGTCCGCATCGCGAGTGACGTGCACGACTTCGTCGGCCGCGAGCTGACGCTGCTCAGCGTGCGCTCGCAGGTGCTGGCGCGGCGGGCCGCGGGCGGCCCCTTCGAGGACGGCTTCGAGGAGCTGTCGGAGACGGCGCGCAGCGCCCACCGGATGCTGAACGAGATCATCGTGCAGCGCGGCGCCGACGGCACCCCGACCCCCGGCGTCGACGCCCTCCCGGAGCTCGCCCGGCGCAGCGGTGAGTCGGGCAGCCCCGTCACGCTCGTGGTCGAGGACGCCGCCCACCGGCTCTCCCCGCTGCGTCAGGCCGCGGTCCACCGGGTGGTCCAGGAGTGCCTGACGAACGCGGCCAAGCACGCGCCGGGCGAGCCGGTCTCGGTCCGCGTCAGCGTGTCGGAGGGACGCCTGGGCATCACGGTCCGCAACGCCCTGCCCACGTCGGCCCCGGCCGCCGCCCCCGTCTCGGCGGGCACGGGGACGACGGGGATGGCCGAGCGCGTCCGCGCGGTGGGCGGCGAGTTCACGGCGGGGCCGGGCGAGGGGACGTACGAGGTCAGGGCGGTGCTCCCGGCGGGCGAGCTGACCTGAGGCGGCCGCGGCCAGGGCCCGCGACGCCGAGATGATCCAAACGACAGGCCCTAACCGGCCGTCGTCGCCTTCTCCAGGGCGTCGAAGTCCTCCACGCACTTGCCGCAGCCGAGGGCCACGCTGTCCAGCGGATCGTCGGCCACGAAGACCGGGATGCCGGTGGCGGAGGCGATGCGCAGATCGAGGCCCGGCAGCAGGGCGCCGCCGCCGGTCAGCACGATGCCGTGCTCCATGATGTCGCCGGACAGCTCCGGCGGGCACTCCTCCAGCGTCGCCCGGACCGCGGCGATGATCTGCTCCACCGGCTCGTCCAAAGCCGAACGGGCCTCGCGCACCGTCAGGTCCAGGGTCTTGGGCAGGCCGCCCACCTTCTCCCGGCCCCGCAGGGTGAACGTCCGCTGCTCGAACTCCTCCTGGCCCGGCACGGGCCACGCCGAGCCGATGGCGACCTTGACGTCCTCGGCGGTGCGCTCGCCCACCAGGAGCCCGTGCTGCTTGCGCACGAAGTCGGTGATCGCCTGGTCGAAGCGGTCCCCGCCCACCCGCAGCGACTGGGCCGTGACGATGCCGCCGAGCGAGATGACGGCGACCTCGGTGGTGCCGCCGCCGATGTCGACGACCATCGAGCCGCGCGGCTCGGCGACCGGCAGCCCCGCCCCGATCGCGGCGGCCATCGGCTCCTCGATCAGGTGCACGGCCTTGGCCCCGGCCCGCTGCGACGCGTGCACGATGGCCCGCCGCTCGACGGGCGTCACCCCGCTGGGCACGCACACGACCATGCGCGTACGGGGGCGCCGGCCGGACAGGGCCTTGCGCACGAAGTGCCGGATCATCTCCTCGGCGGCCTCGTAGTCGCTGATCACGCCGTCCCGCAGCGGCCGGATCGCGGTGATGGACCCGGGGGTGCGACCGATCGTCTCCTTGGCCTCGGTCCCGACGGCGAGCACCCCGCCCCTGCCGCCCTCCCGCACGGCGACCACGGACGGCTCGTTGAGCACGATGCCCTTTCCGCGTACGTAGAGAAGGGTGTTCGCAGTGCCGAGGTCGATACCTATGTCCATGATCACCAAGTTTGCCCGGTAGTCCTGCGAAGCGGAGGGACTTTGGTCCCGAATCGGACGGGTCTAAAGTCCCGACGAGGGCCGCTCGCGGCGCCTCGGAGGTCCCGGGCGGGGCCTGACCGCGTGTGTCGGTGGCGCTCCGTAGACTGGCGTGCGTGAGTGACCTCCCCCCGCACGACGACGACCGACCCACCGACCCCGACGACGCCTTCGAGGACATCGTCGGCGCCGAGACCGACCGGGACCCCGACCTCGCGGTGATCGAGGCGGGCAGCCGCACCCTGCGCACCCAGGCGGGCCCGCCCGAGGGCGACATCCCCGCCCGTCCCACCGACCCCGAGGTGGACAAGGCGCTGCGCGAGGTGGAGACCGAGCTCGCCGGGCGCTGGGGCGAGACGAAGCTGGAGCCCTCCGTCCGGCGCATCGCCGCGCTGATGGACGTCCTGGGTGAGCCCCAGCGCGCGTACCCCTCGATCCACATCACGGGGACGAACGGCAAGACGTCCACGGCCCGGATGATCGAGGCCCTGCTCTCCGCCTTCGAGCTGCGCACCGGGCGGTACACCTCGCCGCACGTGCAGTCCATCACCGAGCGGATCAGCCTGGACGGCGCCCCCATCGAGGCCGAGCGCTTCGTCGAGGCGTACCACGACATCAAGCCGTACGTGGAGCTGGTCGACGCCAAGGAGGAGTTCCGCCTCTCCTTCTTCGAGGTCCTCACCGGCATGGCGTACGCGGCCTTCGCCGACGCCCCCGTGGACGTGGCCGTCGTCGAGGTCGGCATGGGCGGAAGCTGGGACGCGACGAACGTCATCGACGGCTCCGTCGCCGTCGTGACCCCCATCGACCTGGACCACACCGACCGCCTCGGCTCCACGCCGGGCGAGATCGCCGCCGAGAAGTCCGGGATCATCAAGCAGGACGCGACGGTGATCCTCGCCCAGCAGCCGGTGGACGCCGCGCAGGTGCTCCTGAAGAAGGCCGTCGAGGTCGACGCGACCGTCGCCCGCCAGGGCCTCGAATTCGGTGTCGTCTCCCGGCAGGTCGCCGTCGGCGGCCAGCTCATGACGCTGCGTGGACTCGGCGGGGAGTACGAAGAGGTGTTCCTGCCCCTGCACGGCGAGCACCAGGCGCACAACGCCTCGGTCGCGCTCGCGGCCGTGGAGGCGTTCTTCGGCGTCGGCGCGCAGCACGCGCGTCCGCTCGACATCGACGTGGTCCGCAAGGCGTTCGCCGCGGTCGCGTCGCCGGGCCGCCTGGAGGTCGTGCGCCGCTCGCCCACCATCGTGCTCGACGCCGCGCACAACCCGGCGGGCGCGCGGGCCGCCGCGGCGGGCGTCAGCGAGGCCTTCGACTTCAGCAACCTCATCGGCGTGGTCGGCGCGAGCGACGACAAGGACGTGAAGGGGCTCCTCGAAGCCTTCGAGCCGATCTTCGCCGAGGTCGTCGTCACGCAGAACAGCAGCCACCGCGCGATGGACGCGGACGACCTGGCTGCCATCGCCGTCGAGGTCTTCGGCGACGAGCGGGTCCAGGTCGAGCCGCGGCTCCCGGACGCCCTGGAGGCCGCGATCACCCTGGCCGAGGAAGAGGGGGAGTTCGCGGGCGCCGGAGTCCTCGTCACCGGTTCCGTCATCACGGTCGGCGAGGCCCGGCTGCTCCTGGGGAGAGGCTGACCTTATGCGTACGCTCTGCGCTTCGACCCTGATCGGCGAGTTCTTCGTCATCGGCTTCGCGGGTCTCGTCGCCATGAAGGACCCGGACCTGTCCATGGGCACGGTCTGGACGGTCTGTGGCATCGCGATGCTGCTCTCGGTGCTGCTCTGCGGTGTCATCACCCGGCCCGGCGGGGTGCAGCTCGGCTGGGCCCTCCAGATCGGGCTGATCGCCAGCGGCTTCGTGGTCCCGGTGATGTTCTTCATGGGCGCGGTGTTCGCCGCCCTGTGGTGGGCCTCGGTGCACTTCGGACGCCAGATCGACGAGGCGAAGGCCAGGTTCGCGGCCATGGCGGAGGGCCAGGCGGAGGCCGGAGGTAACACCGCGTAGCCGCCCCCGGTATCGTGCGGGCCATCCCACGTGATCGTAAAGATCGTGAAAACACTTTGGAGCCGCACATGAGCCAGCGCACCCTCGTCCTGCTGAAGCCCGACGCCGTCCGTCGTGGCCTGATCGGCGAGATCATCGGCCGCGTCGAGCGCAAGGCGGGCTGGACGATCTCCGCGCTGGAGCTGCGTTCGCTGGACCAGGACACCCTGGAGCAGCACTACGGCGAGCACAAGGGCAAGCCCTTCTACGAGCCGCTGGTCGCCTTCATGGCGTCCGGTCCGGTCGTCGCGCTCGTCGTCGAGGGCGAGCGGGTCATCGAGGGTGTGCGCGCGCTCGCCGGTCCGACCGACCCGATCGCCGCGGCGCCGGGCTCCATCCGGGGTGACTTCGGCACCATCGTGCGGGAGAACCTGATCCACGCCTCGGACTCCGAGGAGTCCGCCGAGCGCGAGCTGAAGATCTTCTTCCCGGGCGTGGCGTGACGCTCGCCGGCGACGCGAACTGACAATACGTCAGGAAGAAACCCGCCTGACCTCGGACGGCCGAACAAATTCGGCCGTCCTTTGGCATATGCGCCCCAATCGGGGGAACGTGTGGCCCTTATGGCACGTCTCTATGGGCGAGGCGGCACGTCATCTGCTGACAATGGCGAAGACCCTCGCGCCGTCCTCGCGCGGCCGAGACTACGATGGAAGCCTCCACTGCCACACAGCACCCACCTCGCCTACCTAAAAAGCCATCAAACGCTCCAATAGGGAAGGCCAGACGCATCCTCATGGGGAACAACATGTCGTTCATCGGCCGTGACATGGCTGTCGACCTCGGGACCGCCAACACGCTGGTGTACGTCAGGGGTCGGGGGATCGTGCTCAACGAGCCGTCCGTCGTCGCGATCAACACCAACACCGGTGGCATTCTCGCGGTGGGCGCGGAAGCGAAGAAGATGATCGGGCGCACGCCCGGCAACATCGTCGCGGTGCGTCCTCTGAAGGACGGCGTGATCGCCGACTTCGAGATCACCGAGCGCATGCTCCGCTACTTCATCCTGAAGATCCACAAGCGGCGCTACCTCGCCCGTCCGCGCGTCGTCGTCTGCGTGCCCTCCGGCATCACCGGTGTCGAGCGCCGCGCCGTCATCGAGGCCTCCTCGCAGGCCGGCGCGCGTCAGGTGCACATCATCGAGGAGCCCATGGCCGCGGCCATCGGCTCCGGCCTGCCGGTCCACGAGGCCACGGGCAACATGGTGGTGGACATCGGCGGCGGCACCACCGAGGTCGCGGTCATCAGCCTCGGCGGAATCGTGACGGCACAGTCGATCCGCGTCGCGGGCGACGAGCTGGACAACGCGATCATCCAGCACATCAAGAAGGAGTACTCCCTCCTCCTCGGCGAGCGCACGGCCGAGCAGATCAAGATCACCATCGGTTCGGCGTACGACATGGACGCCGACGAGCACACCGAGATCCGCGGCAGGGACCTGGTCTCCGGGCTGCCCAAGACCGTCGTCATCTCCGCCGCCGAGGTCCGCAAGGCCATCGAGGAGCCGGTCAACGCGATCGTCGACGCGGTCAAGACGACCCTCGACAAGTGCCCGCCCGAGCTGTCGGGCGACGTCATGGACCGCGGCATCGTCCTCACCGGTGGCGGCGCCCTGCTCCGCGGCCTCGACGAGCGGCTGCGCCGCGAGACCGGCATGCCGATCCACATCGCCGAGAACCCGCTCGACAGCGTGGCGCTCGGCTCCGGGAAGTGCGTCGAGGAGTTCGAGGCGTTGCAGCAGGTGCTGGACTCCCAGCCGCGCAGATGATCTGACGCGCGAAGATCCGCCGTACGAGTGCCTGCCACTTCGTGCGGCGGATCGTTGATATAGAGGCAGGACAGAAGATTCCCGGCAAGGCAGAGGAATTTCCCCGAACTCCGTGGAACTCGCATATTCCACGTCATTCCGATTGAGGAAGGCACGCCGCCGCACGTGAGGGACACACGAGAGAGCCGGCTGCTCCTGGTGCTGCTGATCGCCATCGCGTTCGCTTTGATCACGGTGGACATCCGCGGAGGCGAGGACTCACCGGTCGACGGTGCCCGCCGGGCCGCCGCCACCGTCTTCGGTCCGGTCGAGGAGGGAATGTCCTCCGCCGTCGACCCGATCGGCAACGCCATCGGCGCGGTCCGCGACTCCGGCGAGCGGCACGACCGCATCGCCGAACTGGAGCGCCAGAACGCCGCGTTGAAGGCCAGGCTCGGCAGCGACGACCGCAACCGCAGCCGGGTGCGCCAGCTCGACAGCATGCTCAAGAAGGCGGGCGCCGGACAGTACGGCATCAAGGGCGCGGAGGTCATCGGCATAGGAGCGGCCCAGGGCTTCTCCTGGACCGTCACCATCGACGCGGGCGCCAACGACGGGCTCAAGCGCGACATGACCGTCCTGAACGGCGACGGCCTGGTCGGCCGCGTCACCACGGTCGGCCCCAGCACCGCGACCGTCCTGCTCGCCAACGACCCCGACTTCACGGTCGGCACCCGCATGGAGAAGACCGACGAGCTCGGCTTCGCCACCGGACAGGGCGACCGCCCGCTCTCCGTCCAGCTTCTCAACGGCAAGTCCGAGGTCAAGAAGGGCGACCGCCTCGTCACCTTCGGCTCCCGCAAGGACAAGCCGTTCGTGCCCGGCGTGCCGGTCGGCGAGGTCGTCCGCGTGGACCCCTCAGGCGGCGACCTGACCCGCACCGTCTACGTACGGCCCTACGTCGGCTTCACCCGGCTCGACATCGTCGGCGTGGTCGTCGAGGCGCCCCGCGAGGACCCGCGCGACACGGTCCTGCCGAAGAAGCCCGAGAAGCCCAAGCCGACGCCCACGGTGACCGTGACGGCCACCCCCTCGGGACAGGCCCCGGCCGACGGTGCCGCAGACCCGGCCGACGGCGCTGCCGATCCGGCCGACGGTGCCGCCAACGACGACGAGCAGTAGGAGTCCGGACCCATGCGCTTCAACCGAATCCTGCTCTCCGCCGCCCTGGTCGTCGTGGCCCTGGTGATCCAGGTCAGCGTCCTCGCCCGGCTCCAGCTCCCGGGCGCCGTGCCCGACCTGGTGCTGCTCACCGTCCTCGGGCTCGCCCTGGTCTACGGCCACGTCGGCGGCGCCCTCGTCGGCTTCGGCGCGGGCCTCCTCGCCGACCTGGCCCCGCCCGCCGACCACGCCGTGGGGCGCTACGCCCTCGTGCTCTGCGTCATCGGCTATCTGGCGGGCCTCGCGAAGCCCGACACGGGCAGACTGCGCTCCGTCAGCGGTCCGCTCGTCGTGGTCTTCGCCGCCGCCATCGGCTCGACCCTGCTGTACGCGGGCGTCGGCTCCCTGGTCGGTGACACCGCCGCCCGCCATGTGGGCCTGGTGGGGCTGCTCTTCACCGCCGCGCTCTACGACCTGCTGCTCGCGCCGTTCACGGTGCCGCTGATCATCGCGCTCGCCAGACGTGCCGACAACGACCCGCTGGGGGAGAACGGCCCGGCCAACCAAGGGGCCGACGTCACCTCCGGCTGGCTCTCCTCCGGCACCGGACTGCGCATCGGCAACCAGCGCGGCGGCCTGCGCATGAAGACCGCCAAGGCGCGGGCCGCCCGCGCCGGACGCATCAAGGGGGTCAAGCGGCTGTGACCAACATCCCCGAGACGGGGCGCACGCCCCGCGTGCAGATCCGTCTGATGATCATCCAGGTGCTCGTCGTCTCCCTGCTGCTCACCCTCGGCGGCCGGCTCTGGTACCTCCAGGTGCGCAACGGCGACGAGTACGCCAAGGAGGCCTCCGGCAACCACGTCCAGCAGGTCGTCCAGCCGGCCGTACGCGGCTCGATCCTGGACGCGCGCGGCGTGCCGATCGCCGACAACCAGACCCGCCTCGTCGTCTCCGCCTCCCGCACGGACCTGATGAAGATGAAGGACGACGGCAAGGCGGTCCTCGCCAAGCTCGCCGACGTCCTGGACATGACGCCCGAGGAGGTCGAGGGCAAGGTCCGCCTCTGCGACGCCAAGACGCCCCAGCCCTGCTGGAACGGCTCGCCCTACCAGCCCATCCCGATCACCGACGAGGCCACGCCCAAGCAGGCCCTGCAGATCCGCGAGCGCTCCGAGGACTTCCCCGGCATCACGGCCGAGCCCACCGCCGTGCGCCGCTACGCCGCCCCGGGCAAGTCCAACACCGCCCAGGTGCTCGGCTACCTCTCGCCCGTCACGGACGAGGAGATCAAGAAGGCCGAGAACACCGACTCGCCGTTCCTGCGCTCGGACATGGTGGGCCGCTCCGGCCTTGAGCGTACGTACGACAAGCAGCTCCGCGGCAAGGCCGGCGTCACCCGCTACGAGGTCGACAACCTCGGCCGCGTCATCGGCAAGGCCAAGGACGACAAGGCCCAGCCCGGCGCGAACGTCGTCACCAGCATCGACGCGCGCGTGCAGGCGGTCGCCGAGTACTGGCTGAACGACGCGATGAAGCAGGCCCGCAAGGAGCACGACAAGAACACCAACCAGAACTACAAGGCCGACGCGGGCGCCGTCGTCGTCATGGAGAACAAGACCGGCCGCGTCGTCTCCATGGCCTCCAACCCGACCTACGACCCGAACGCCTGGGTCGGCGGCATCTCCGGCAAGGACTACACCGAGCTCACCGGCAAGAAGTCCAACTACCCGCTGCTCAACCGCGCCATCCAGGGCCAGGCGGCCCCCGGCTCGATCTTCAAGGTCATCCCGACGACCGCCGCGGTCAACGCGGGCTACGACTTCAACGGCAGCTACCCCTGCCCCAGTTCGTACTCCGTCGGCGGCCAGACCTTCCAGAACTACGAGTCCAAGGGCCACGGCACGATCAGCCTCGGCAAGGCCCTGGAAGTCTCCTGCGACACCGTCTTCTACAAGCTCTCGCACGACCAGTGGGCGAAGGACGGCGGCAACAAGCCGAAGAAGGACGCCAAGGACTGGTTCTACAAGACCGCCCACCAGTTCGGCCTCGGCAAGGAGACCGGCATCGACCTGCCCAACGAGGTCACCGGACGCGTCCCGGACCGCCAGTGGAAGAAGGACTACTGGAAGGCCAACAAGAACGCCTGGTGCAAGCAGGGCAAGAAGAGCGGCGAGTACGCCGAGCGCATCGCGTACGAGAACTGCCTCGAAGGCATGAAGATGCGCGCCGGTGACTCCATCAACTACTCCATCGGACAGGGCGACACCCTCGTCACGCCGATACAGATGGCGACGATCTACTCCGCCATCGCCAACGGCGGCACGATGTACGACCCGACGGTGGGCAAGGCGATCATCAGCGCCGACGGCAGGCAGGTCCAGGAGATCAAGCCGCGGTCGCACGGCAAGCTGCCGATGGACGCCAAGCTGCGCAAGGACATAGACGGTGCCCTTGAGGACGTCGCCACGCGCGGTACGGCCGCCTGGCGGTTCCAGGGATGGCCGCAGGACAAGATCCCGATGCACGCCAAGACGGGTACCGCCGAGGTCTACGGCAAGCAGACCACCTCGTGGTTCGCGACGTACACCAAGGAGTACACGATCGTCATGACGATCTCCCAGGGCGGTACGGGCTCCGGCGCATCGGGACCCGCCGTCCGCCAGATCTACAACGCCATCTACGGCCTGGACGACGAGGGCAAGCAGGACCTGAAGAAGGCCCTCCTGCCCGAGCCGCAGAAGTCCCTGCCCAAGATCAAGAGTGACGGCTCCATCCACTCCCCGAAGATCAAGCCGTACAAGCCCGCGGCGCCCAAGCCGCCGACGGCTCCGCAGGAGCTCGCGGGCCCCCCGGCCGCCTGGAAGCGGGACTGACCCATGGTGACGAACAACGGCTTCTCCGTCTCCGGGTACGGCCCCGAGCGCTCCCAGCTCTCGCGGCTGCTCGCCCGCGACTCGATACTGCGCCGGCTCGACTGGGTCATACTGCTCGCCGCCATCGCGCTCTCCATGCTCGGCGCCGCGCTCGTCTACTCGGCGACCCGCGGCCGCACCGAGCTGGTCGGCGACGACCCGTACTCCTTCCTGCTCAAGCACCTGCTGAACACCGGCATCGGCTTCGCCCTGATGATCGGCACGGTCTGGCTCGGCCACCGCACCCTGCGCACGGCCGTGCCGATCCTCTATGGCATCTCCGTCTTCCTGGTGCTGCTCGTCCTCACCCCGCTCGGCGCCACCATCAACGGCGCGCACGCGTGGATCGTGATCGGCGGCGGCTTCTCGCTCCAGCCCTCGGAGTTCGTGAAGATCACGATCATCCTCGGCATGGCCATGCTGCTCGCGGCGCGCGTCGACGCGGGCGACCGCGAGCACCCCGACCACCGCACGGTGGTGCAGGCCCTCGGCCTCGCGGCCGTGCCGATCGCCATCGTCATGCTGATGCCCGACCTCGGCTCGGTCATGGTCATGGTGATGATCGTGCTCGGCGTCCTGCTCGCCTCGGGCGCCTCCAACCGCTGGGTCTTCGGGCTCCTCGGCACCGGCGCGCTCGGCGGCGTCGCCATATGGCAGCTCGGCGTCCTGGACGACTACCAGATCGCCCGCTTCGCGGCGTTCGCCAACCCCGCGCTCGACCCGGCGGGCGTCGGCTACAACACCAACCAGGCGCGCATCGCCATCGGCTCGGGCGGCCTCACCGGCACCGGCCTGACCAAGGGCTCCCAGACCACCGGACAGTTCGTCCCCGAGCAGCAGACGGACTTCGTCTTCACCGTCGCGGGCGAGGAACTGGGCTTCGTGGGCGCGGGCGCCATCCTGCTGCTGCTCGGCGTGGTGCTCTGGCGCGCCTGCCGCATCGCGCGCGAGACGACCGAGCTGTACGGCACGATCGTCGCCGCGGGCATCATCGCCTGGTTCGCCTTCCAGGCCTTTGAGAACATCGGGATGACCCTCGGCATCATGCCGGTCGCGGGCCTCCCGCTGCCGTTCGTCAGTTACGGCGGCTCGTCGATGTTCGCGGTCTGGGTGGCGGTCGGCCTGCTCCAGTCGATCAAGGTGCAGCGCCCACTGTCGGCCTGAACGCTTCGCGTCTAGATTCGGTCCATGGCGGAGACGAAGCGCGAGATCGAGCGGAAGTACGACGTGGCGGCGGGCGCCGAGCTGCCCGACCTGACCGGCGCGGCCGGCGTCGCGGACTCCGTCGACAGAGGCGTCGCGGAGCTGGACGCCGTCTACTGGGACACCCCCGACCAGCGTCTGGCCGCCGCGTCCATCACGCTGCGCCGCCGCATCGGCGGCGCGGACGAGGGCTGGCACCTGAAACTGCCGGTCTCCCTCGCGGAGGGGGTGCGCGACGAGATCCACGAGCCGCTCTCGGACACCGTGCCGCGCCCCCTGCTCGGCCTCGTGCGCTCCCGCGTCCGCGAGGCCGATCTTGTCCCCGTGGTCCGGCTGCTGTCCTCACGCCGGGTGCGCCACCTCGTCGACGCCGAGGGCGCCCTGCTCGCCGAGGTCAGCGTCGACGCGGTCGTCGCCGAGCGGCTCACCGACGGCGGCGGCACGGCCGAGTGGACCGAACTGGAGGTCGAGCTCGCCGACGGCGGCGACCCCGCGTTCCTCGACAAGGCCGAGAAGAGGCTGAAGAAGGCGGGCGTACGGAGAGCCGGCTCGTCGTCGAAGCTGGCCCGGGCCCTCGCGGAGACGGCGCCTGCATCACGTACGGCCGACGGGAAGACCGCCGGAGTGGCCCCCTCCGAAGGGGCCGTGAGCAGCGGCAAGCGGGCCGGCAAGGCCGAGGCCGTGCAGCAGGCGGTGCGCGAGGCCGTGGGGGACGGGACCGGCACCGCCGGGGACCACCTCGTCGCCTACCTCCGCGCCCAGCGCGACGCGATCGTCTCCCTCGACCCGGCGGTCCGCCGCGACCTGCCCGACTCCGTGCACCAGATGCGGGTCGCCACACGCCGGATGCGCAGCGCCTTCAAGTCGTACCGGAAGATCCTCGACCGGACGGTCACCGACCCCCTGGGCGAGGAGCTGAAGTGGCTCGCGGGGGAGCTGGGCGTCGACCGCGACCAGGAGGTCCTCGCCGAGCGGTTCACCGCCCGCATCGACGGGCTCCCCAAGACGCTGCTGCTCGGCCCGGTCCGCGGCCGGCTCCGCGTCTGGGCCGTGGCCCGCCGCACCGGATCGCGCGGCAGGACCGTCGCCGTGCTCGACGGCGGCCGCTACCTGGCGCTCCTCGACGCCGTCGACGCCCTGCTGGCCGAGCCGCCGCTGCGCCCCGCCGCCGCGCGGCCGCCGGCCGACGTGCTGCCCAAGGCGCTGCTCAAGGACTACGCCCGCCTCGCGGCCCGCGTCGAGCACGCCCTCGGCCTGCCCGCGGGCCAGGAGCGCGACCGCGCCCTGCACGAAGCCCGCAAGGCCGCGAAGCGGGCCCGGTACGCGGGCGAGGCGGCGACGCCCGCGCTCGGCAGGCCGGCCAAGCGGTTCGCGAAGGAGATGAAGGCCGTGCAGAGCGTGCTCGGCGACCACCAGGACAGCGTGGTCGCGCGCGAGGCGCTGCGGGCCCTGGCCGTCCAGGCCCACCTGGCGGGGGAGAACGCCTTCAGCTGGGGCCTGCTCCACGGGCAGGAGGAGGCGTCGGCCGCCGACCGCGAGCGGGAACTGCCGCAGGTGTGGGCCAGGGCCTCCCGCCGGAAGCTGCGGGCGCCGCTGGGCGGCTGAGCGGGGGCGCCTCGAAGGCCGTGCGGGAGGGCGGCCGTGCGGGAGGACTCCCCAGCCGCGTTAGGCTTGAGGGTCTCCCCTGCCGGCTCATGAAGGTTCGCGATGTCTGTCGAATCGGTCTTCCCACAGCTCGAAGCCCTGCTCCCGCATGTGCAGAAGCCCATCCAGTACGTCGGCGGTGAGCTGAACTCCACCGTCAAGCCGTGGGACAGCTGCGACGTCCGCTGGGCGCTGATGTACCCCGACGCCTACGAGGTCGGGCTGCCCAACCAGGGCGTCATGATCCTCTACGAGGTCCTCAACGAACGCGAGGGCGTCCTCGCCGAGCGCACCTACAGCGTCTGGCCGGACCTGGAGGAGCTGATGCGCGAGCACCGGGTCCCGCAGTTCACGGTCGACAGCCACCGCCCGGTGAAGGCCTTCGACGTCTTCGGGCTCAGCTTCTCCACCGAGCTCGGCTACACCAACATGCTCACCGCCCTGGACCTCGCGGGCATCCCGCTGGAGTCCAAGGACCGCACCGTCGACGACCCGATCGTGCTCGCGGGCGGCCACGCCGCGTTCAACCCCGAGCCGATCGCCGAGTTCATCGACGCCGCGATCATCGGCGACGGCGAGCAGGCCGTGCTCGACATGACGGAGATCATCCGCGCCTGGAAGGCCGAGGGCCGCCCCGGCGGGCGCGAGGAGGTCCTCTTCCGCCTGGCGAAGACCGGCTCGGTGTACATCCCGGGGTTCTATGACGTCGAGTACCTCCCGGACGGCCGCATCGGCCGCGTCGTGCCGAACCGCAGCGGCGTGCCGTGGCGGGTCTCCAAGCACACCGTCATGGACCTCGACGAGTGGCCCTACCCCAAGCAGCCGCTCGTCCCGCTCGCCGAGACCGTCCACGAGCGCATGTCCGTGGAGATCTTCCGCGGCTGCACCCGCGGCTGCCGTTTCTGCCAGGCCGGCATGATCACGCGCCCCGTGCGGGAGCGAAGCATCACCGGCATCGGCGACATGGTGGAGAAGGGTCTGAAGGCGACCGGCTTCGAGGAGGTCGGCCTGCTCTCGCTCTCCTCCGCGGACCACAGCGAGATCGGCGACATCGCCAAGGGCCTCGCCGACCGGTACGAGGAGGACAAGATCGGCCTGTCCCTCCCCTCGACCCGCGTCGACGCCTTCAACGTGGACCTCGCCAACGAGCTGACCAGGAACGGCCGCCGTTCGGGCCTCACCTTCGCCCCCGAGGGCGGCTCCGAGCGCATGCGCAAGGTCATCAACAAGATGGTGTCCGAGGACGACCTCATCCGCACCGTCGCGACGGCGTACGGCAACGGCTGGCGCCAGGTGAAGCTGTACTTCATGTGCGGCCTGCCGACCGAGACCGACGACGACGTCCTCCAGATCGCCGACATGGCGACGAAGGTCATCCAGAAGGGCCGCGAGGCCTCGGGTTCGAACGACATCCGTGCCACGGTGTCGATCGGCGGCTTCGTCCCCAAGCCGCACACGCCCTTCCAGTGGGCCCCGCAGCTCTCGGCGGAGGACACAGACGCCCGCCTCCTGAAGCTGCGCGACAAGATCCGCGGCGACAAGAAGTACGGCCGCTCGATCGGTTTCCGCTACCACGACGGCAAGCCCGGCATCGTCGAGGGCCTGCTCTCGCGCGGCGACCGCCGCGTCGGCGCCGTCATCCGCGCGGTCTACGAGGACGGCGGCCGCTTCGACGGCTGGCGCGAGCACTTCAGCTACGACCGCTGGATGAGCTGCGCCGACAAGACGCTGCCCGAGATGGGCGTCGACGTCGACTGGTACACCACCCGTGAGCGCACGTACGAAGAGGTCCTGCCCTGGGACCACCTGGACTCCGGTCTCGACAAGGACTGGCTCTGGGAGGACTGGCAGGACTCGCTCGACGAGACCGAGGTCGAGGACTGCCGCTGGACGCCGTGCTTCGACTGCGGCGTGTGCCCGCAGATGGACACCCAGATCCAGATCGGCCCCACCGGCAAGAAGCTGCTGCCGCTCACGGTCGTGAAGTAGCGGCGGGGAAGAAGAAGCAGAGACCGAGCGTCACGTCGCCGCACATGCCCGAACTCGTCCTGCCCACCGGCCTGGTGCACCGCTCCTTCATCGAAGCGATGGAGGAGTTCCGGGCCGAGGGGCGCGGCGGGGATGACGACGACACGACGCTCGGTCACACCCTGCGCGAGTACGGCGCGAAGTGGCACGACCCCGCGGTCTTCGAGCGGTACGTGGCCGAGGCCCGCGCCGCCGCGTACCCGGCCGAGCCGTTCTCCGTCCCCGTCACGTCCCTCTGGTACGTCGACGGCACCGACTACCTCGGCCGCATCGCCGTACGGCACACCATCGCCACCCGCTTCCTGCGTGAGTACGGCGGTCACATCGGCTACGACGTCAGGCCCACCGCGCGCCTGCGCGGTCACGCCACCGGCATGCTGCGCGCCGCCCTGCCGTACGCCGCAGCCCTCGGCCTGGAGTCCGTCCTGGTGACCTGCGATACCGACAACACCGGATCGCGCAAGGTCATCGAGGCGGCGGGCGGCCGGTTCGAGGACGAGCGGGGCGGAAAGCTGCGGTACTGGATCCGAACGGGTCCAGCAGGCGTCTAGGACGACATGGACCTGGAAAAACGCCCGGCACCCGCGGACCGGCAGCCCGCGCCCGCCGAGGGCTGCCTCGCCGTCGCCATCCGCGTCCCGGTGCGCATCGTGGTCCTGGTGCTCGTCGTGCCGGTGCGCCTCGTGTGGGACGCGCTCGCCGTGGCGGGGCGGTTCGTGTACCGCGGTGCGCTCAGACCGGTCGGACGTGGCATCGGCGCCGTCCTGGGCTGGCTGTTCAGGGCGGTGTTCGTGTGGCCGTGGGTGGGGCTGTGGCGGTACGTGGTGGTGCCGCTGGGCAGGGGTCTGGCGTGGCTGGGCCGGGTGCTCGTCGTGGTGCCCGCGGTGTGGCTGTACCGGGCCGTGCTCACGCCGGTCGGACACGGCATCGCCTGGCTCGGCAGAGGCTTCGCGGCCGGTGTCATCCGGCTCGCGCGCGGCATCGCGACGGGCGTCCTCGGCATCGGGGCGGGCATCGCCTGGCTGGGGCGGACCCTGGTCGTGACCCCGGCGGCCTGGCTCTGGCACCACCTCGCGGTGATCCCGGCCCGCTGGTTCTACGCCCGCGCACTCACCCCGCTCGGCCACGCGCTCACCTGGCTGGCCCGCGGCCTCGGCACCGGCGTCACGGCCGCGGGGCGCGGCATCGGCGTCGCCCTGGTGTGGCTGTTCAAGGCGGTGTTCGTGTGGCCGTGGGTGGGGCTGTGGCGGTACGTGGTGGTGCCGCTCGGCAGGGGTCTGGCGTGGCTGGGCCGGGTGCTTGTCGTGGTGCCGGCTGTGTGGCTGTACCGGGCCGTGCTCACGCCGGTCGGACACGGCATCGCCTGGTTCTGCGGGGGGATCGGCGCGGCGACCGTGTGGCTGGTGCGCGGCCTCTGGACCGTCGTCGCCACGCTCTGCCGCTGGATCTTCGTCGTACCGGCCGTCGCGGTGTGGCGCTGGGTGCTGGCCCCCGTGGGGCGCGCGGTCGCCGTCGTCGCCCGCGAGGTCGGGACCGCGCTGGGCCACGCGTGGCGCGTCGCCGGGTACGTCTCGCTGGTCGTCGGCCGTTTCCTCGCCGCACTGTTCCGTTGGATCTTCGTCGAGCCGGTGCGCTGGGCCTACCGCTCCGTGCTCACGCCCATCGGTCACCTGGCCCGTGACACGGTGTGGCGCCCCGCCGCCAGGGCGGTCAGGGAGGTGCGCGCCGCGACCCGGCAGGCCCTGGCCTCCGCACGGACAAGCATGCGACAGGCACGGGCCGACGTGCGCCGCACGCTCTTCGGGGCACCCGTACGGCCCGAACCGGTACCCGTACGGCCGGAGCGGGTACCCGTACAGCCGGAACCGGCGCCCGTACCGGTGGCCCGGCGGGAACCTGATACGCCGATGGCACGTACTCTAGGTAGCAGTACGACCGCACTCACGAAGGACTGAGCGACACTGGGCAAGCGACAGCCCGAAGGCCCGCCGCCCGCACCCGCGGTGCAGCGCATCCGACTGCGTTACACCAAGCGCGGCCGCCTCCGGTTCACCAGCCACCGTGACTTCCAGCGCGCCTTCGAGCGTGCGCTGCGCCGCGCCGAGGTGCCCATGGCGTACTCGGCGGGGTTCACCCCGCACCCGAAGGTGTCGTACGCCAATGCCGCACCCACCGGCACGGGCAGTGAGGCCGAGTACCTGGAGATCGCGCTCACCGCACCGCGCGACCCCGAGCTCCTGCGCGACCTGCTGAACGAGTCGCTGCCGGACGGTCTGGACATCACCGACGCCGTCGAGTCCCGCACCTCGGGCCTCGCCGACCGGCTGACCGCCTCGGTCTGGGAGCTGCGCCTGGTCGGCGTGGAGACCGCGGACGCGGCCCGCGCCGCCGAGCTGTTCCGGGACGCGGAGACGGTCGAGGTGCAGCGCCGCACGAAGAACGGCATGCGCACCTTCGACGCGCGCTCGGCGGTCGCGAGTCTGGAGGTGACCGCCGCAGAAGAGGCGGTCACGCACGACACCGATAGGCCGAGCGACAAGCCCTGTGCGATACTGCGGCTGGTTGTTCGGCACGTAACACCTGCCGTACGACCTGACGACGTCCTGTCCGGTCTCCGAGCTGTGGCCGACCTGGCGCCGCCGGTCCCCGCAGCGGTGACCAGGCTGGCGCAGGGGCTTTTCGATGAAGAGACCGGCACGGTGACCGACCCGCTCGCGCCCGACCGCGAGGCAGTCACGGCCGCATCAACCACGGCCGCCGTGCCCGCCGCCGCGAAGGCGCCTGCGACGGAAGGCCCCCGGTAAGGACGTACGTCAAAGCGCCGCCCTCGTACTCGGGAGCCACCTGGGTCGGGCAGCGCACTGACCGAGACTTTCGCCAGGCCGTCCGCATTTGGGCGTACGGAACCGGCGAGACAAGACACAGAGAGCTCCCGTGCGGCGCCCACGCCCCCGGATGACGGCCCCGCGCATCTAGCGCGAGCCGTGGACATCACCGGACCAGGCGCGGCGCCCGGGAGCGTGACGGGAGAACCGCCCGCATGCTTGAGCCGAACGACCCCACTGAGGGCTCGCAGAACAACAGTCCCAGCGATACCTTGCCGCCGCGCCGCAGGCGCCGCGCCGCGTCGCGTCCGGCGGGTCCGCCCGCCGGCACGACCGGGGCAGCGGCTCCGGCCATACCGGCCACCCCCGCGGCCGAGGAAGCCGAAGAGACCGTGGCGGCCGCCGAGGCCCCCGCGCCCGCCGCCGAGGAGAGCACCCCGGCGCCGCGCACGCGCCGCCGTGCGACCCGCCGCGCCTCCGCGCCCGCCGGTTCACCGGGGACCGCCGAGGTCGCGGAGCCCGCCGCGCCGGCCGCCGAGCCCGAGCCCGAGCCGGCCGCCGAGGAGGCCGCACCGGCCCCCCGCGCACGCCGCCGCGCCACCCGCCGTGCCTCCGCGCCCACGGGTTCCCCGCAGCCCGTGGCCGAGGAGACGGCCGCCGCCGCTGCCGCACAGGCGCCGGAGCCGGTCGCCGAGGAGGCCGCGCCGCGCCGCGCCACCCGCCGTGCCTCCGCGCCCACGGGCTCTCCGCAGCCCGTGGCCGAGGAGACGGCCGCCGCTGCCGCACAGGCGCCCGCCGCCGCTCCGGAGCCGGTCGCCGAGGAGCAGGCCGAGGAGGCCGCGCCGCGCCGTGCGCGCCGCCGTGCCACCCGTGGTGCCTCCGCGCCCGCCGCCGAGGCACCGGCCGCCGCTGAGCAGCGGGCCGAGGAGAAGGCGCCCGCGAAGGCCGCGGGGAAGGCCAAGGCCGCCCCGGTCGAGGAGCCCGCCGCCGAGCCCGCCGAGCCCGCCGGGTCCGCCGAGTCCACCGAGGACGAGGCCCCGCGCGGCCGTCGTCGCCGTGCCACCCGCAAGGCCGCGGCCGGATTCTCCGCGCCCTCGGGCCACAAGGCCCGCAAGGCCGCGAGCGCCGACGAGTCCGAGTCCGGTGAGGAGGGCCGCCGCAAGCCGGCCAGGCCCGCCGTCGCCGTCTTCCAGGCGCCCGTGTTCGCCGCGCCGATGTTCCAGACCCCGGAGAGCGCCGCCGCGGCCGCTGCCGCCGAGGCCGTCGAGGAGCCGGAGCCCGAGGAAGAGCCGGTCGCCCCCGCCGCCCCCGTGGCGGAGGAGGAGCCGGCGCCGCGCCGTCGCCGCCGCCGTCGGGCCGCCGAAGAGCAGCCCGCCGCCGTCGAGGAGCGGGAGCCCGCCAAGGCCGCCGTCGAGGAGCAGCCCGCCGAGGAGCCCGACGACACCGCCGCCGAGGCCGAGCAGGCCGAGTCCGAGGACGACAGCGAGGACTCCGGCGAGCGCCAGGGCCGTCGCCGCCGTCGCGGTGGCCGCCGCCGTCGCCGCGGTGACTCCGGCGACCAGGACGGCGAGCAGCAGGACGCCGCCGACTCCGACGACACCGCCGAGCAGGCGGAGCACGCCGACGAGGACGCCGCGGACGGCGCCGAGCACGACGACGACGAGTCCGGCGCGGACTCCAACGGCTCAAGCAGCAGCCGCCGCCGCAGGCGCCGCCGCCGTCGCGCCGGTGACTCCGCCGAGGGCGAGCCCGGCGACGGCGACCCGGAGCGTACGGTCGTCAAGGTCCGTGAGCCGCGCAAGAAGGAGGAGCGCGAGCTCGGCACCGGCGCCGACGAGGTCCAGTCCATCAAGGGCTCGACGCGTCTGGAGGCGAAGAAGCAGCGCCGCCGCGAGGGCCGCGAGCAGGGCCGCCGCCGCGTGCCGATCATCACCGAGGCCGAGTTCCTGGCCCGCCGTGAGGCCGTCGAGCGTGTGATGGTCGTCCGCCAGAACGGCGAGCGCACCCAGATCGGCGTCCTCGAGGACAACGTGCTCGTCGAGCACTACGTCAACAAGGAGCAGGCCACCAGCTACGTCGGCAACGTCTACCTGGGCAAGGTCCAGAACGTGCTGCCGTCCATGGAGGCCGCGTTCATCGACATCGGCAAGGGCCGCAACGCGGTCCTGTACGCCGGTGAGGTCAACTTCGAGGCGCTGGGCATGGCCAACGGCCCCCGGCGCATCGAGTCGGCGCTGAAGTCCGGCCAGTCGGTCCTCGTGCAGGTCACCAAGGACCCGATCGGCCACAAGGGCGCCCGCCTGACCAGCCAGGTCTCGCTGCCGGGCCGCTACCTCGTGTACGTGCCCGAGGGCTCGATGACCGGCATCAGCCGCAAGCTGCCCGACACCGAGCGCGCGCGTCTGAAGACCATCCTCAAGAAGATCGTCCCCGAGGACGCGGGCGTCATCGTGCGCACCGCCGCCGAGGGCGCGAGCGAGGACGAGCTGCGCCGTGACGTCGAGCGGCTCCAGGAGCAGTGGGAGGACATCCAGAAGAAGGCGAAGATGTCCACCACCAGCTCGCCGAGCCTGCTGTACGGCGAGCCGGACATGACGGTGCGTGTCGTCCGCGACATCTTCAACGAGGACTTCTCCAAGGTCATCGTCAGTGGCGACGAGGCGTGGGAGACCATCCACGGCTATGTCGCGCACGTCGCGCCGGACCTGTCGGACCGCCTCTCGCGCTGGACGTCCGAGGTCGACGTCTTCGCGACGTACCGGATCGACGAGCAGCTCGCGAAGGCCCTCGACCGCAAGGTCTGGCTGCCGAGCGGCGGCTCGCTGGTGATCGACAAGACCGAGGCGATGATCGTCGTCGACGTCAACACCGGCAAGTTCACCGGTCAGGGCGGCAACCTCGAAGAGACCGTGACGAGGAACAACCTGGAGGCGGCCGAGGAGATCGTGCGTCAGCTCCGGCTGCGCGACCTCGGCGGCATCGTCGTCATCGACTTCATCGACATGGTCCTCGAGTCCAACCGTGACCTGGTCCTGCGCCGTCTGCTCGAATGCCTCGGGCGCGACCGTACGAAGCACCAGGTCGCCGAGGTCACCTCGCTCGGCCTGGTCCAGATGACCCGCAAGCGTGTCGGCCAGGGGCTCCTCGAGTCCTTCTCCGAGACCTGCGTGCACTGCAACGGCCGCGGTGTCATCGTGCACATGGAGCAGCCCACCTCCGCCGGTGGCGGCGGCAAGCGCAAGAAGCGCGGGCGCGGCGGTGCCGACCAGCACGACCACGAGCACACGTACGAGCACGAGGTCCCGGACGGCGCCGAGAGCGCCGAGACCGAGGCCGAGGTCGCCGCGGAGGCCGCCGCTCCGGTGGCCCTGCCCGAGCCGGAGTTCGTCGCGGACGAGGAGCTGTACAGCAGTGCCGCCGAGGCGGAGGCCGCCGCTGCCTCCCGCGGTGGCCGCTCGCGCCGCCGCGCGACCCGCAGGGCATCGGCTCCGGCGGGCGCTCCCCGCACGGAGTCCGCGCCGGCCGAGGCCCCGCGTGCGGAGGCTCCGCAGGCCGAGGCCGAGGTGGCGCAGGACGAGGCCCCCAAGGCGCGCGCCCCGAAGAAGTCGGGCAAGCGGGCCAAGGCCGCCGAGAGGGCCGCCGAGAGGGCCGCGCAGGCCGAGACGGAGGCCGCCGAGGCCGAGGTCCCCGTCGTCGAGTCCGACGTGGCGCGCACCGCGGCGCCGGCGGCCGAGGACCCGGTCGTGGGCACCCCGGAGGCTGTGGAGGCCGCTCACGAGGCCCCCGCGGCTCCCGAGGCCCCCGTGGACGACGCCGCGCCGAAGGGACGTACGCGCCGCCGTGCCGTCCGTAAGGCGACGTCGCCCGCCGGTTCGCCGAAGGCCGCGGAGAGCGAGCCCGAGGCCGCCGGTGTCGTCGTGGCCCCGGCGCCCAAGGCCGAGCCGGTGGCGGAGCCCGTCGCCGAGCCCGTGGCCCAGGCGCCCGTGGCGGACGCCGCTCCGGCCCGTCCGCGCCGCCGTGCGGTGCGCAAGGCCACCGCGCCGACCGCGTCCGAGGAGGCGGCCGTCGTGGTCGTCCCCGCGGCGGAGAAGCCGCAGGTCTCCGAGGAGCCCGTGGCGGAGGCCGAGGCCGCCGCCCCGGCCAAGAAGACGGCGCGCAAGGCGGCGGCCAAGAAGGCGCCCGCGAAGAAGACGGCGGCCAAGAAGACCGTCGCCAAGAAGACGGCCGCCAAGAAGACGACGGCCAAGAAGACGACGAAGGCGACCGCCAAGAAGACGGCGGCTGCCGAGCAGACGGCGTCTTCCGTCTCCGCCTCCAGCGAGAGCTGACACCCGGCGCGACCCGTGCCCCTCTGCCCGGCCACCAGGCCGGACAGGGGGGCACAGGCGTGTCCGCGGGGAGGGCGTCGCGCGACCCGAAAGCGTGAACCGCGCCACCCTGTCTTGGTGCTCGGGTGGATACCTGTAAAACTCATGCGGTCTGACGAATGAACAGAGGCTTGAGCACCCGGTTGGGGAGACCGCGTCTCGGTCTCGGGGGAGGGATGAAAGATGGCGCAAGTGCGCCTGCGTGGCACGGGACGACACCGTGCGGTGAAGCCGGTCAAGGGCGGACGCCAGGCGGTGGCCCTCGCCACGGTCCTGTCCGCGGCGGGCATCCAGGCCGTGGGCTCCGTGAGCCCCGCGGCCGCGGACACGGAGCGGACCTGGACGGAGGGGCCGATCTTCAACGATCCGAAGGGCACCACCGCCCAGCAGTACGCGATCCGCAGCCGGCTCGTGGAGCTGACCGAGTCCGCGGTGCGCGGCTCGACGATCAAGGTCGCGGTCTACCACGTGTGGGAGGCCACGGTCGTCAACGCCCTGGTGGACGCCAAGAAGCGGGGCGTCCGCGTGCAGGTCCTGCTGGACGAGACCAGCAAGAGCGACCGGCCGACCAACACGTCGTACGCCACGCTCAAGCAGGCGCTCGGCACCGACAAGAGCAAGTCGTCCTTCGTGACGCTCTGCCCGGCCGGGAAGTCGTGCCTGGGCAACCCGCGGTACGGCAAATCGATCATGCACAACAAGTTCTGGCTGTTCTCGGAGGTCGAGGGCGCCAAGGACGTCGTCGTGCAGACCACGTCGAACTCGACGCCGTCGGCGCACACGAAGTTCTACAACGACGCGCTGCTGCTCCCGGACAACCCGGCGATGTACGACGCCTACGCGGAGTTCTTCACGGACATGCTGGGCAAGCGCTGGCAGGACTGGGACTACCGCACGGTCAGCAGCGGGCGCTACAAGTCGTACTTCTTCCCGCGCAACGGCACGGTCAACGAGACCGATACCATGTACTCCGTCCTGAACAACGTGAAGTGCACGTACAAGGACACCGCGGGTGTGACACAGCGCACCAAGGTCCGCGCCGCGATCTTCAAGATCACGCGGAAGCAGATCGCCGACAAGCTGGTCTCGCTGAAGAAGGCGGGCTGCTCGGTGAGCATCCTGTACGCGGAGACGGACAGCGCCAAGAGCCAGAACGGCACCCCCGGCACCTGGGAGCAGCTCCACAAGTCCGGTGGCCCCTCGGTGCGCTGCTTCAACGACGACCGGGACCCCTCGCGCCCCGGCTCGCGGCTGACGACGCCGTACATCATCCACTCGAAGTACCTGCTCATCGACGGCATGTACGACGGCAAGCGGAACAAGATCTCCTTCACCGGCTCGCAGAACTACACGGCTCCCGCGCTGCGCGAGAACGACGAGGCGATCGTGAAGATCGACGACGACTCGGTGCAGAACACCTACCGCTCGCACTTCAACCGCACGTGGAACGTGGCCTGGCCGGGCAAGGCCGACAAGACCGACTTGTGCAAGGGCGTCAAGCCGCTGCCGCCGGACGGTGAGCCCACGTGAGCGGGGGTGCGGGGCCGGTTTGACCCTTCCGGGTCAGCCCCGTAACCTTGACCGTCGGCGTGTTCCTATACACCGCCACCCCCTGTAAACCTTTTTCCTCCCGATTCGTGGGCACTGTTCCGGGCCGGGAGAGGCCGTCCGCTCTGTGGGCGGCTGGACTGCGGGGGCCCCGTTCCGAGCGAGAGAGAGATCCGCGTGTACGCCATCGTGCGCAGCGGTGGTCGTCAGCACAAGGTTGCTGTCGACGACATCGTTGAGGTTGACAAGATTTCCACTGCCAAGGTTGGCGACACGGTCGAGCTCTCGACCCTGCTCGTTGTCGACGGTGACGCCGTGACCAGCGACCCGTGGGTCCTGGCCGGCATCAAGGTGCAGGCCGAGGTCGTGGACCACCACAAGGGTGTCAAGATCGACATCCTTCGGTACAAGAACAAGACCGGCTACCGCCGTCGTCAGGGTCACCGTCAGCAGTACACGGCGATCAAGATCACCGGCATCCCCACGGCTGCGAAGTAAGGGACTGAGACAAGATGGCACACAAGAAGGGCGCATCGTCCACTCGGAACGGGCGCGATTCCAATGCTCAGCGGCTCGGCGTGAAGCGCTTCGGCGGTCAGGTCGTCAACGCCGGTGAGATCCTGGTCCGCCAGCGTGGCACCCACTTCCACCCGGGCTCGGGCGTCGGCCGCGGCAAGGACGACACCCTGTTCGCGCTGGACGCCGGTTCGGTGGAGTTCGGTACCCACCGTGGCCGCAAGGTCGTGAACATCGTTCCGGTCGCCTGATCCGTCTTTCCGACTGACTGGCGCTCGTCGAGCGATTTCTGCGAGGGCGGACCTCTCTTCCCGGTTTCGGGAAGCGGGTCCGCCTTTCGCGTGTTCTAGATAGACGTGTATTCCGGACGGGTGTGAGTTCCGGATGGACACACCACCCCCCGCAGTAAGCAATTCCCAGGAGGCACCCCGCTATGACCACCTTCGTGGACCGCGTCGAGCTGCACGCCGCCGCGGGTAACGGAGGCCACGGCTGTGCCTCCGTCCACCGTGAGAAGTTCAAGCCGCTCGGCGGCCCGGACGGCGGCAACGGCGGCCGTGGCGGTGACGTCATCCTGGTGGTCGACCAGGACGTCACCACGCTGCTCGACTACCACCACAGCCCGCACCGCAAGGCCACCAACGGCCAGCCCGGCGCCGGCGACAACCGCTCGGGCAAGGACGGCCAGGACCTGGTCCTGCCCGTTCCCGACGGCACGGTCGTCCTCGACAAGGACGGCAACGTCCTCGCGGACATGGTCGGCCAGGGCACCATCTTCGTCGCAGGCCAGGGCGGCCGCGGCGGCCTCGGCAACGCGGCTCTTGCCTCGGCCCGCCGCAAGGCCCCCGGCTTCGCGCTGCTCGGCGTGCCGGGTGAGGAGCGGGACCTCGTCCTGGAGCTCAAGTCCGTCGCCGACGTCGCCCTCGTGGGCTACCCGAGCGCGGGCAAGTCCTCGCTGATCTCCGTGCTGAGCGCCGCGAAGCCGAAGATCGCCGACTACCCCTTCACCACGCTGGTGCCCAACCTGGGCGTGGTGACGGCGGGCTCGACCGTCTACACCGTCGCCGACGTGCCCGGCCTCATCCCGGGCGCCAGCCAGGGCCGCGGGCTCGGTCTGGAGTTCCTGCGGCACGTCGAGCGGTGCAGTGTGCTCGTCCACGTGCTCGACACGGCGACCCTGGAGTCCGACCGCGACCCCGTCTCCGACCTCGACGTCATCGAGGCCGAGCTGCGGGAGTACGGCGCGGGCCTGGAGAACCGGCCGCGCCTGGTCGTCCTGAACAAGATCGACGTACCGGACGGGCAGGACCTCGCCGACCTGGTCAGGCCCGACCTGGAGGCGCGCGGCCACCGCGTCTTCGAGGTGTCGGCCGTGGCGCACAAGGGCCTCAAGGAGCTCTCGTTCGCCCTGGCCGAGCTGGTCGCCGAGGCGCGCGCCGCGAAGCCGAAGGAGGAGGCGACCCGTATCGTCATCCGGCCCAAGGCCGTGGACGACAGCGGCTTCACGGTCGTCCGTGAGGAGGACGGCATCTACCGCGTGCGCGGCGAGAAGCCGGAGCGCTGGGTGCGCCAGACCGACTTCAACAACGACGAGGCCGTCGGCTATCTCGCGGACCGCCTCAGCCGCCTCGGTGTCGAGGACCAGCTGATGAAGGCGGGCGCGCGCAGCGGTGACGGCGTCGCGATCGGCCCCGAGGAGAACGCGGTCGTCTTCGACTGGGAGCCGACGATGATGGCCGGCGCGGAGATGCTGGGCCGCCGTGGTGAGGACCACCGCCTGGAGGCGCCCCGTCCCGCCGCCCAGCGCCGCCGTGACCGTGAGGCGGAGCGGGACGACGCCCAGCGCGAGTACGACGACTTCGAGCCCTTCTAGGCCCCGCCGGGGCGGGTCGTAGGCACCAGGCCGGCCCAGGCACGTCGTAGGCACAAGAAGAAGGGCCCCCGGAGCACGAAGCTCCGGGGGCCCTTCTCTTCGCTCTGCGTACCGCTACGCGGTGACCGAGTCCTCCGCGCCGGGGGACTCCGCCGGGTCCTGCTCCGTCTCCTCCGCGGCTTCCTCGGCCACCCGCTGGCCGGGGATGTCCGCGTCGATGCGGGAGGCCATGCGGGCGCGCCGGGCGTCGGCCTGGGCGGACAGGGCGAGGGCCGCCGCGTTGAAGCGGACCAGGGACGGCGGGTCCGAGGGGCCCAGGAGGTGCTCCTTGAGCTCGGCACGGGCCTCCGCGCGGGTGTCCAGCTCCGGGGTGCGCACGGACTCCAGGAGGGCTGCCACGCCGTCCGCCTCGGGCGCGAGGATCGTCCCCGCGGACGCCGTCGGGAAGCTCGCGCGGAACTCCGCCTCGGACATGCCTGCCGTGTTGGCGACGGCGTACGGCTTCTCGCTGCTCAGCCAGTCGGAGACGACCGAGGAGACGTCACTGATCAGCAGGTCCGCCTGGTTGAAGCAGGAGAAGATCGCCGGGCGCGCCGTCGTGATGATCTGGTGCTCCCACTCCGGGAAGGACGCCCAGTACGCGGCCTCCCAGGCGGCCGTCGCCTCGGCCACCATGGCCTGCTGGTCGCCGTCGGGCGAACCCTGGAGCATCATCCGCTCCTGTTCGTCCGCGCTCTTGCGGAACGAGGTCGCCGTCAGGGCGTCGAGCGCGGCGGTCCGCCGGACCAGCTCGGCCGCGACCTCGGGGCCGGGGCGGGCGCCGGAGCGCTTGGTGTTGGCCGCGAGGATCATCGCCTTGATGCGCTCGTTGGCGGCGCCCGCGCGCGGGTCCTGGGAGCCGGTCATCGGGTGCGGCTTGTACAGGAGGCGTACGGCCGGGTCGGCGAGGAGCTCGCGGACGATGTTCTCGCCGGCCAGGACGACCGAGGTGTTGCCGGGGTTGCCGTCCCAGCCCTCCCAGGTCGGGGCGTACAGGACCGTGGTGAACGGGCCCGTGGGCGCGCCCGAGAACGGCTTGATCGGGGAGAGCTGCGGGCGGCCCACCTCGACGACGTCCTTGTCGTCCACTCCGATGTCCGCGAGCTGGTAGCGGTCGCGGGCCGCGGGGCCCGCCACCCACACCTGGTCGTAGGCCTTCGCGTACGGGTTGCAGGAGGACAGCTTGTCGCTCTCGCCGTGGTTGATGAAGGCGTGCTTGATCGTCGGGATGCGCAGGACCTGGGAGGTCTTCGCGGCGTTCGCCGGGTGCAGCAGCATCTTCAGCGTCGACGTCTCCAGCGAGAACATCGTCGCGACCTTCGGGAAGCAGATGATCGGGACGTCGGTCGCGTCGATCTTCTGGACCATGAACCGCTCACGCAGCACGATCAGCGGGTTGCCGTCGAGCCGGGAGAGGGTCGAGAGCCACATGTTGGCCTGGTACGCGGACGTCGTGCCGCCCGAGAAGTACATGCCGACGGTCGGCTTGTACTCGGCCAGCCACTCGTCGAGCCACTCCATGACCTTCTGGTCGTTCTTGGCCCGCTTCTTCGGCAGCAGCCAGGTGCCGAGGTAGAGCGCGCCACCGCCGATCAGGACGATCGACACGCCGAGGCCGATGCCGCCCCAGTAGGCGTCGGTGGTGGCCGCGGCGGCCAGCAGACCGGCCGTCCCCGGCACCGAGAACGTCAGCAGGCGGTGGGCCTGGCGGCGGGAGAGGATGCGCGGCGGCGCGGCCGTCAGGTGCAGCGCCGAGGTGTCGATGTTCCGCGTGACGATCGGCAGGGACCGCGTACGGCGTACGAGCACGGCGACGGCCTGGCAGCAGAAGTGCAGGGCGTAGAAGGCGAGCAGCGCGATGGTCAGCGGCGACTGCTCGGCCAGCGGCTCGATGCCGTCTATGCGCAGCAGGCCGACCAGGATCAGCATGTCGCGCAGGAGCTGGCGGACCGTGACGTCGAACCGGATCTTGCCCAGGAGCGACAGGAGGCCCGGCTGCTTGTACTGCAGATAGATGTCGAGCGCGAGGTTCGCGGCCGCCGCGGCGACGAACACCGGGACATAGGGGAGCAACGCGCTCACGAGCTGGGCCGTGAAGAGCGCGAACATCGCGAACAGCGCTGTCAGCTGCACGATGCGTCGGGGGACGAGTCCGGCAGAGGGCACGGGTGTGGGCTCCTGGCGGGGGAGGGAGAGGGAATGGGGGGAAGTCGACCACTGACCGTATGACGCGCGGTACCTCCGTAGCAATCTTCCGTGACAACAATCACCGAAAACTGGGGCAAACAAGACTGAACCAAGGGGCTGTTTTCTCCCTCGTCACCCGTTCGGCGGTGTCAGGTCCGCCCTTCGGAATGCACGGGCGCTTCTTGCGGGCGCTCGCGTAGATTGCGTCTCCGGAACATTCCGGACCCCGGCTCGCGGGTTCCGGAGCACCAGATCATTTGGGGAAGAGCGTGGCAGCGGCAGCGGCAAGGCAGTCGGTGGCAGAGGCCCAGCGGGTCGTCGTCAAGGTCGGGTCCTCGTCCCTGACCACCGCGTCGGGGGGCCTGGACGCCGACCGCGTCGACGCGCTCGTCGACGCCCTCGCCAAGAGCAGAGGGGCCGGCGCGCGCGAGATCGTCCTGGTCTCCTCCGGCGCCATCGCGGCGGGCCTCGCCCCGCTGGGCCTCGCCGAACGGCCCAAGGACCTGGCCCGCCAGCAGGCCGCCGCCAGCGTCGGCCAGGGGCTGCTGGTGGCCCGCTACACCGCCTCCTTCGCGCGGTACGGCGTACGCGTCGGACAGGTGCTCCTCACCTCCGACGACATGGCGCGCCGCGCCCACCACCGCAACGCGTCCCGCACCCTGGACCAGCTCCTGGCCATGGGCGCGCTGCCCGTGGTGAACGAGAACGACACGGTGGCGACCGACGAGATCCGCTTCGGCGACAACGACCGCCTGGCGGCCCTCGTCGCCCACCTCGTCCGCGCCGACCTCCTCGTGCTCCTCTCCGACGTGGACGGCCTCTACGACGGCGACCCCGCGAAGCCCGGCACCTCCAGGATCTCCGAGGTCACCGGGCCCGCCGACATAGCGCACGTCCAGATCGGCAGCGCGGGCAGGGCCGGGGTCGGCACCGGCGGCATGGTCACCAAGGTCGAGGCGGCGCGGATCGCCGCGGCCGCGGGCATCCCGGTCGTCCTGACCTCCGCGAGCCAGGCGGGCGACGCCCTCGCGGGCCGCACGACGGGCACGTACTTCCACCGCACGGGACGCCGCTCGGGCGACCGGCTGCTCTGGCTCCAGCACGCCTCCGAGCCGCGCGGCGCGCTCACGCTCGACGACGGGGCCGTGCGCGCGGTCGTCGAGGGGCGCAAATCGCTGCTGCCCGCGGGCATCGCGGCGGTCGAGGGCGACTTCACCGCGGGCGACCCCGTCGAGCTGCGGGACACCGGAGGGCGGGCCGTCGCGCGCGGCCTGGTGAACTTCGACGCCAAGGAGCTGCCGCAGCTCCTCGGCCGCTCGACGCGTGACCTCGCGCGTGAACTCGGACCCGCGTACGAGCGGGAGGTCGTGCACCGGGACGACCTGGTCCTGCTGCACGGATGACCTGCCCGGGCCCGCCCCACCAGTCACACCAGCCCCACCCGCCCCGGCTGAAAACCGCCGCGAACCGTCCCCGAAGGCCGCCCCGCGGGAGGTGAAACTCCCCAAAACCGCCCCGCGGGACGGCTTGGCCTGCTCAACTTTGTCGAGAACAGTTCCGCTGAACCGTTGCGTATCCGCATCGCCATCGC
Source organism: Streptomyces sp. NPDC046335 (assembly GCF_055587985.1). Taxonomy (NCBI): domain Bacteria; kingdom Bacillati; phylum Actinomycetota; class Actinomycetes; order Kitasatosporales; family Streptomycetaceae; genus Streptomyces; species Streptomyces sp. NPDC046335. Next base: position 466,583 of record NZ_JBVJFF010000001.1, read on the forward strand.
GTGAAGGAGGCCGTCGTGAGACGAGTGCGCCCTGGGGTGGCGTCCCGCGGCTCCGCGGAGCGGGCGCTGACGAGCGTCGCCGCGGGCGAGGCGTACGAGAGCGAGCCGCAGGCCGCGCCGGAGGGCGCCGCGCGCGAGAGCCGGGACGGCGAGCCGGTGGAGGCGCCCCGGCTGTGGCACGTCACGCTGAGCGTCTCGGGGGCGGAGACCCCGTTGCAGGAGGTCAGGCGCGGCCTGGAACAGCTCGCCCACGACCACCCCTTCCTCCTCACCAGCCGTTATGCCCCCGACCACGCCGAGATCCGCTACTGGGAGGAGGCCCGCGATCTGCACGACGCCGCGGCCGTCGCGCTCCGACTCTGGGGCGAGCACCGGCACAGCGCGCGGCTGCCCCCGTGGGAGATCGTGGGGCTCGAAGTGATCGACCGTGACACCTATCACCACCGGGTGGCCGAGGGCTACGGTCCGTTACCCGCCACCCCGGTGGGCGTGCACCCGTTTTGAGCCGTCGTCCCACAGCCGCCCGCCGGTCTCGGGTACTGGAATACCGGGTGGACGCCCCGCGCGCGGGGATTACCCTGCGGGCATGACGTCGCTCTCTCCCGTCTCGCCGTACGACAACCTCTCACCGGTCGCCCGGGCCGCCTACCGCTCCCGTGGCGCCGCCGCCACGCTCGCGCCGCTGCCACGGGCCGCCAAGGACGACGCGCTCCTCGCGATCGCCGACGCCCTGGAGGTGCGGACCAGCGAGATCGTCGCGGCCAACGCCGAGGACATCGCGCGCGCCCGTGAGGCGGGCACGAGCGAGGGCATCGTCGACCGGCTCACCCTGACCCCCGAGCGGGTCCGCGCCATCGCCGCCGACGTGCGCGACGTGGCCGCCCTGCCCGACCCGGTCGGCGAGGTCGTCCGCGGCTCCACGCTCCCCAACGGCATCGACCTGCGCCAGGTCCGCGTCCCCCTCGGCGTCGTCGGGATCATCTACGAGGCCCGCCCCAACGTCACCGTGGACGCCGCCGCCCTCTGCCTGAAGTCCGGCAACGCGGTCCTGCTGCGGGGCTCGTCATCGGCGTACTCCTCGAACACGGCCCTGGTGCGCGTCCTGCGCGACGCCGTGCACGGCGCGGGCCTGCCCGCGGACGCCGTCCAGCTCGTCCCCGGCGAGAACCGCGACTCCGTACGCGAGCTGATGCGCGCCCGCGGCCTCGTCGACGTGCTCATCCCGCGCGGCGGCGCCTCGCTGATCAAGACCGTCGTCGAGGAGTCCACCGTCCCGGTCATCGAGACCGGCACCGGCAACTGCCACGTGTACGTGGACGCCGCCGCCGACCTCGACATGGCCGTCGACATCCTGATCAACTCCAAGGCGCAGCGCCCCAGCGTCTGCAACGCCGCCGAGACGCTGCTCGTGCACCGCGACATCGCCGGGGCCTTCCTGCCGCGCGCCCTGGACGCCCTCGCCGAGGCCGGCGTCACCGTCCACGCCGACGAGCGCGTCCTCACGTACGCCGAGGGCAGCAAGGCCACCGTCGTCCCCGCGACCACCGAGGACTGGGAGACCGAGTACCTCTCGTACGACATCGCGGCCGCCGTCGTCGACACCCTTGAGCAGGCCGTCGAGCACATCCGCCTGTGGACCTCGGGGCACACGGAGGCCATCGTCACCACCTCGCAGCAGGCGGCCCGCCGCTTCACCCAGCTCGTGGACTCCACCACCGTCGCCGTGAACGCCTCGACGCGCTTCACCGACGGCGGGCAGTTCGGCTTCGGCGCCGAGATCGGCATCTCCACGCAGAAGCTGCACGCGCGGGGACCGATGGGGCTGCCCGAGCTGACCTCCACCAAGTACATCGTGACGGGCGACGGCCACATCCGCTGAATTCCCCTGCGCCCTGCCCAAATTGCCCCTTCCAGGTCTAGGCTGGAGGGGTGCCGGAGGACGTGGGGGGCACGCCGTCGTTCCCTGACGGCGGGGAGCCCGACGACGACCGCGACCGCGGGGGTGCGGACGAAGAGTTCGCCTCCGTGGTCTTCGACGAGGACTTCGTACGGGCCGCCGAGATCCGTGAGCCGTCCGCCGTGGAGCGGCTGCTCGCGGCCGCCCAGGCGCGCGCGGAGGCCACCGAGGCCGAGAACCGCAGGGCCCGTATGCGCGGCCCGGCACGCGACGCCCCTGACGACGAGTACTACGACGACGGCTTCGACCCCGAAGAGGGCGAGTTCGGCCACGACGACCTCGACGAGGCCTACGAACACGACACCGACGCCCGGCGGTACGGCCGCGCGGGCCGCCACCCCGGCCAGTCCCGCTGGCACCGCCCCGTCGCCTGGATGCTGGCCCTCCTGATGGGCGTCGGCATGGTCGCCCTCGCCTTCACCGCGGTCTACCGCGGCGCCTCGTCGGGCCGCCAGGACCAGGTGCCCGCGCCCGCCTCCACGGAGGTCGGGCAGAGCGCCGACAGCGAGGTCGCGGTCAGTCCCTCGGCCTCCGCGGAGTTCGGCCGCCCGGCGGTGCCCGCGACGCCGCGCACTCCCTGAGCCGCCGGAAGAACTTGTGGCGTAACCGGGCGTTTACTTGCCCGCCCGGAGACCTACCCTCAAAGTATGGGCGGGCCAGGAGACCCGCCGGCGGGTACACCCGAGGGCGCTCCCGGCGGTGGCGAGGACGAGTACCGATCCGTTGTCTTCGACGAGTCGTTCGTCCGCGCTGCACGCCTCCAGGAGTACTCCGCCCAGGAACGCATGATCGACCACGAGCACGCCGTGCGCCGCCGCCCCGCCCTGTCCCGCCGCCGACTGTCCCGCCAGGCCGTGATCCTCGTCGTGCTCATCGCGCTGGCCTTCGGCACGGCGATCTTCGTGGGCGTACGGCAGCCGTATCCGAGCCCGCCGGCCAAGCGCTCCGATCCGCTGCGGATGACGGTGGTACCGCTCTCCCCGCAGGGCCGCGTGCCGGGGGCCGGGAAAGTCGCCGACCTGTACGCGCACAGCCCCGCCGCGCAGTTCCGGGTGGGCGCGGGCGGCGTGAACCTCCCCGCCGCGCGCCGCACCGCGCACTTCTCCGACAGCCAGGTGACGTCCGCGCTGACCACCGCCAAGGACTACCTGGTCGAGTCCTCCCTCGACCCCGACGTGCTCACCGGCGGATCACCGCGCTCCGTCCGGCTGCTCCTCGACCCGGAGCAGTACGACCAGTTCGACCGGAGCTTCGCGCACCCCGCCGCGGACGGGCGGCACGCGCCCACCGGCTGGCTGGTGCGGTTCGACCCGGCACGGACCGCCCTCGCCGACCAGCGCGTCAGGGTCGAGGGCACGCTGCGGGCCGCCGAGACGGACAAGGGCACGCTTGAGGTGTTCACCGATCACACGTTCGTGTACGCGGTACGGGGGGCCGAGCCGGGCAAGGCGAAGGCCTCCAGGGAGGCGAAGGCCTCCGGCGACGGGGAGGCGAAGGCCTCCCTGTTCACCGTGCGGCGGGAGCTGCACTTCCGCTTCGACCGTGACGACCTGCGGATGCACCAGGCCGAGCTGGTCACGTCCGACACCCAGGCCGGGCCGCTGACGTGCAGCGACGACTCGGTGAGCCATCTGCGGCCGCTGCTCGCCGGGGAGCGCGCGAAGGCGGGCGGCCCGGCGGGCACCGACCCGTACGCCACGGGCCATGCCCCGGCGCTCTGCGGCACGCTGGCGGCCGCCGCCCAGCCCTCGCTCTAGCGGGCGCCCGCTACTTCGGGTCCGCGGGGCCCTCTGTGCCGCCGCCGCCCTGGCCACCCGTGAACTTGCCCCGCAGCTTGCCGCCGAGATCGCCCGCGCCGCCCGCGATGTCGCTGACCAGCTTCATCAGCGGGTCCTTGCTGTTGCGCACGTCGTCCGCGTACGCGGAGGCCGACTGCCGGAAGGAGTCGGAGACGGAGGTGTCCCCGTCCTCGTCCCGGCGCGGGTAGTGCCCGTCCATGATCCGCTGGAAGTCGCGGGACTCGCCCCACTTCTTCAGCTCGGCGGCCCGCACCGTGGCGAAGGGGTGCGTGCGCGGCAGCACGTTCAGGATCTTCAGCACCGAGTCGCGCAGGTCGCCCCCGGCCTCGTACTCCTCGGCCTGCTCAAGGAACGCGTCCACGTTCATCTCGTGCAGGTGGTTGCCGCCCGCCAGCTTCATCAGGCCGCGCATGGAGCTCCGCAGGTCCTGTCCCACGAGGAGCCCCGCGCGGTCCGCCGAGAGCTCGGACTTGCGGAACCACTCGCGCAGCGCCGTCACGATCGCCATGATCGCGACGTTGCCGAGCGGGATCCACGCGACCTTCAGCGCGAGGTTGGTGAGGAACAGCAGGATCGTGCGGTACACGGCGTGGCCCGACAGCGCGTGGCCCACCTCGTGGCCGACGACCGCCCGCATCTCCTCCTCGTCGAGCAGCTCGACCAGGCCCGTCGTCACGACGATGATCGGCTCGTCGAGACCGATGCACATCGCGTTCGGATTCGGGTCCTGGTTCACGTACATCGGCGGGACCTTCTCCAGGTCCAGGATGTAGCAGGCGTCCCGCAGCATGGTGTTGAGGTGCGCGAACTGCACGTCCGAGACCCGTACGGAGTCGGACAGGAAGAGCAGCCGCAGACTGCGCTCGGGCAGCAGGCCGCTGAGCGCCTTGAAGACCGTGTCGAAGCCGCTGAGCTTGCGCAGGGCGACCAGGGCCGAGCGGTCCGCGGGGTGCTCGTAGGCGCGCGACGAGATGCCGGGGAAACGCCTGCGCTGCCGGCTGGGCACGTTCTCGTGGCCTTCGCCGTCCGTGCCGCCGCCTGTGCCGCCGCCCGTGCCGCCGCCTGTGCCGCCGTCGTGGTGGTTGTCGTCGGTCATGCCGATTCCCCCATGTGTCGTCCTCCGATGCCCCCGAGGTGGGGCCCAGCCTAGGCGGAGATACCGTGACAGGGCAGCACACAGAAGGAGTCATCCGTCATGGCCATGGATCCCATGGAGTACAACACCGGGGCCGACTGGCTCACGGAGGCGGCCAAGGCCGCCGGAGAGCAGGGCCCGGGCAATCTGCTGCGGATCGTACTGATCGTCATGGTCGTCGGCTGCGTCCTCGCGGGCTGGTTCCTGCTGCGCGGGTACCGCCGGGGCGCCGACGAGGACCGCAACAGCTGAGTCGGCGTGAGCCGGAGCAGGGCCCACGCTTACGATGGCCCGGAAGTTCTTATGTCCATCCCTCCCCCGGATAGGTCCTGCCTGAGATGAGCCTCCACGCCAACGCCGCCCAGCTGGTCACTCTCGCCTCCGAGGGCGGCGAGCACGCCGGCGGTCACACGAGCCTGAGCCCCCTCCTGACCGGCGGCGGCGCGTTCCTCGCCCTGATGCTGCTCCTGTGGATCACCACGCGCTTCAACCGGGACCGCTGAGCACGGCGCCCGTGCGGGGCCGCTGAGCAGCTTCTGTGGGTCCCCGTGGCGTCCCGTGGGCTTCCCTGGGCTCCCGTGGGTTCCCGTAGGGGGCCGTTGCGTGCGTTCCCTTACGGGATCACTGAGGCCGTTCCCGTACGGGAACGGTGAGCCGTCCTGCCCGGGGGCTTCGGCAGGGGACCGCCCGGACCGAGCCCGTCCACCGGGCCGGTAGGGTCTGCACGCATGGGAGAGCAGGACATGCCCACCGGTCCGGAGACCGGTCCGGCAGCCAACGGCAAGCGCCGCCTCGGCGTCATGGGCGGCACGTTCGACCCGATCCACCACGGACACCTGGTGGCGGCCAGTGAGGTCGCCGCGCAGTTCCACCTCGACGAGGTGGTGTTCGTGCCGACCGGGCAGCCGTGGCAGAAGAGCGACAAGCAGGTGTCACCCGCCGAGGACCGCTATCTGATGACGGTCATCGCGACCGCCGAGAACCCGCAGTTCTCGGTGAGCCGCATCGACCTCGACCGCGGCGGCGCGACCTACACCACGGACACGCTGCGCGACCTGCGTGCCCTCAACCCCGACACGGACCTCTTCTTCATCACGGGCGCGGACGCGCTCGGCCAGATCCTCACCTGGCGGGACACGGAAGAGCTGTTCTCCCTCGCGCACTTCATCGGGGTCACCCGGCCCGGCCACACGCTGACCGACCCCGGGCTCCCCAAGGGCGGCGTCTCCCTCGTGGAGGTGCCCGCCCTGGCCATCTCGTCCACCGACTGCCGCGCGCGGGTCCACAAGGGCGACCCCGTCTGGTACCTGGTGCCCGACGGCGTGGTGCGTTATATCGACAAGCGCGAGCTGTACCGCGGCGAATGAGCCGAGAGGGGCACCGGTGAACGACCGACAGTACGACCCTTATGCGGGCAGCGACCCGTATGCGGGCGAGTACGCGGGCGAGTACGCGGCTGATCAGTACCAGGATCAGTACCAGGTCGTCGGGTACGACGAGTATGGGCAGCCGGTGTACCAGCAGGTGCCTCAGCAGCAGTCCCACCAGCAGCCCCAGCAGCAGGCTTCCGGGTACCAGGAGCAGGCTCCGCAGTACCAGCAGCCTCAGGGGTACGGGTACGACCCCTACGGGGGCGGGCAGCAGCAGGGCTACGACGCGCATGCCTACGGCACGGGGACGACGACGCCTGACACGTACGGGGCGGGGACCTCGTACGACAATGCCGCGGGGTCCGGGTACGAAAACGCCGGGGGAGCCGCGTACGGCACCGGTGGGACGGGGGACGCCGGGTGGATTCCGCAGCAGCAGCAAGCGCGGCAGGCTGAGCCCCAGCAGCCCCAGCAGCCCCAGCAGCCCCAGCAGCCCCAGCAGCCCCAGCAGCCCCAGCAGCCCCAGCAGCCCCAGCAGCCCCAGCAGCCCCAGCGGGCGGCGCGGGCGGCGCGGGGCCGGGCGGCGGCCGAAGCCGGGCCCGCGCCCGCCGCGTCTGCCCCGGCGGAGCCGAGCGCCGCGCCGCGCGAGGCGCAGCCCGAGTACAAGACCGAGCAGTTCTCGTTCATCGAGGAGCCGGACGAGGACTCCGAGGACGTCATCGACTGGCTGAAGTTCACCGAGAGCCGCACCGAGCGGCGCGAGGAGGCCAAGCGGCGCGGGCGCTCCCGCGTCGTCGCGCTCGTCGTCGTCCTCGCACTGGTGATCGCGGGCGGCGTCGGCTACCTGTGGTTCGCGGGCAAGCTGCCGGGCCAGTCGGGCGGCGAGGGCGGCGCCGCGGCGGCGAGCGGCCCGCAGAAGCGTGACGTGATCGTCGTCCACCTGCACAACACCAAGGGCGGCGGCACCTCCACCGCGCTCCTGGTGAACAACGCCACCACGGGCCAGGGCGCGACCGTACTGATCCCGAACTCCCTCGCCGTCTCTGACGACAACGGCTCGGCGACGACGCTCGGCAAGTCCGTCGACGACGACGGCTCGACCGGCACCCGCGAGTCGATCGACACGGCCCTCGGCACCGAGGTCGAGGGCACCTGGCGGCTCGACACGCCGTATCTGCAGAACCTCGTCGAGCTCGTCGGCAACATCGACGTCGACACCGACGCCGACGTGCCCGACCCCAAGGCCAAGAAGGGCGAGGCCCCGCTGGTCCAGAAGGGTGAGCAGCAGACCCTCAGCGGCCCGATGGCCGTCGCCTACGCCACCCACCGCGGCTCCGGCGAGACCGAGGCCGCGCAGCTCAACCGCTTCGGCCAGGTCATGCAGGGCATCCTGCGCAAGCTGTCGTCCGACGCGAAGGCGGCCACCACCACCGTCGAGTCACTCGCGCAGATCCTCGACCCGTCGCTCAAGGAGAAGGACCTCGGCGCCTTCCTCGCCAAGCTCGCCGACCGGGCCAAGGGCGGCGACTACAAGACGACGCTCCTCCCGGTGCAGCAGGACGGCACGCTGACCGAGAAGGCCGGGGACAGTGTGGTCAAGGACATCCTCGGCGGCGCCGCCAAGAGCCCCGAGGAGGGCGCGGCCGTGCGCGTGGGCGTCAAGAACGCCTCCGGGAGCAAGGGCGCGGCCCAGGAGGCCCGCGTCACCCTGGTCAACGGCGGCTACGCCTTCGTCGACGGCGGCACGGACTCCGCTGCCCAGCCGTCCTCGCAGATCACCTACGCCGACGCGGCCAAGAAGTCGCAGGCCACCGAGGTCGCCAAGACCCTCGGCCTGCCCGCAGGCGCGGTCCGCAAGGGCAAGACGACGGCGAACGCCGATGTCTCCGTGGTGCTCGGCCAGGACTACGAGACGAAGTGAGGACCGGCCGTCGGAGCCGTGCCGTACGGGGCGTGCGGAGCCGTGCCGGACAGGCACGGAACGGGGCCGGCGGAGCCGTGACGTAATCGTCTGGGGCTCCGTCGGCGGTCCGTGAGACCCTTGGGGTGTCTTGACCATCTGAAGGAAAGCTCACCAGTGACCGCCACGGACCGCTCCATCGAGCTCATCAACGTCGCCGCCCAGGCGGCTGCCGACAAGCTCGCGCACGACATCATCGCGTACGACGTCAGCGACGTGCTGTCGATCACGGACGCCTTCCTGCTCGCCTCCGCGCCCAACGACCGCCAGGTCAAGTCGATCGTCGACGAGATCGAGGAACAGCTCAGCAAGCAGCTCGGCGCCAAGCCGGTCCGCCGTGAGGGCGACCGCGACGCCCGCTGGATCCTCCTCGACTACGTCGACATCGTGGTGCACGTCCAGCACAGCGAGGAGCGTGTCTTCTACGCCCTCGAGCGCCTGTGGAAGGACTGCCCCGAGATCGCGCTGCCCGAGGAGGCCACGGCGACCCGCGGCAAGGCCGCCGAGCACGCCGAGCAGCGGGCCGCCGAGGAGGCGGACCTGGACGGTGAGCTTCGGTGAGCAACCGCGGCTGCCGGGTCATCCTGTGGCGGCACGGCCAGACGTCCTGGAACCTTGAGCGCCGCTTCCAGGGCTCCACGGACATCGAGCTGACCGAGACCGGCACCGGCCAGGCCAAGCGCGCCGCCCGGCTGCTCGCCTCCCTGAAGCCGGACGCCATCGTGGCGTCCGACCTCAAGCGGGCGGCGGCCACGGCGGACGAGCTCGCCGCCATCACCGGCCTCCCCGTCACCCACGAGGAGGGCCTGCGGGAGACGTACGCGGGCAAGTGGCAGGGCCTGACGCACGACGAGATCATCGCGCGCTTCGGCGACCAGTACGACGCGTGGAAGCGCGGCGAGTCGGTGCGCCGGGGCGGCGGCGAGCTGGAGACCGAGGTCGCCGACCGGGCGGCGCCGATCGTCCTGCGCCATGCCGAGAAGCTGCCGGACAACGGCACGCTGGTCGTCGTCAGCCACGGCGGCACCATCCGCACCACCATCGGTCGCCTCCTCGGTCTGGACTCCCATCACTGGGAAGGTCTCGGCGGTCTCTCCAACTGCTGCTGGTCGGTCCTCGGCCAGGGCGCGCGCGGCTGGCGCCTGCTCGAGCACAACGCCGGCACGCTGCCGGAACCGGTGCTCGGCGACGACGACTGAGCGCCCCGGGCGCCCGTGACGTGGGCCGGACGGCTCCCGGCGGGCACCGGCACCCGGATTTCACATTCCGGCTGGTCGCAGGCTAAAGTTCTTCTTGTTCGCCCGCCGAGCGGGAAGAACACAAGGGGCTATAGCTCAGTTGGTAGAGCGCCTGCATGGCATGCAGGAGGTCAGGAGTTCAATTCTCCTTAGCTCCACAGTTCCGGAAATCCCGTCCCCGTCAGGGGGCGGGTTTTTTCATGCCCTCAGCCTTCGCGCGCGCAGTTCCATGGTCTGGCGTCTGCTCTCCTCGTCGTCCGGGGTGTAGGCGACGATCCGGCACTCCGGCATGCCGTTGACGCTCAGGGAGACCGAGGTCATGCGCAGCTCGCCTATCGCCTTGTGCCGGAACGTCTTCACCCGGGACCCGGGAGGTATGACGTTCCCGCTCGCCCACAGCTCGGCGAAGTACGGGCTCGCCGCGGAGAGCCGGTGGATGAAGCCCTCCCACTCGGGCTCGCCCACATGCCGGCCGTACGCGTTGCGCAGGGTCGCCACCATCACCGGCAGCTCCGAGTCGCGGAAGACCAGCGGGCACACCACCTCGGGGACGGTGAACAGCGACCACAGCACGTTCGGGACGCCCACCTCGGCGCTCCGCGGGATCAGGAAGAGGTCCCGGTACGCGGGGTTGGTGGCGAGGATGTCGTACCGCGCGTTGTAGACCACCGCGGGGAGCGGGTCCATCGCGTCGATGACGTCCTGGACCTCCGGGCCCACCACGGCCACCACGGCCTCGGGATCCGGCTCGTAGGGCACCTCGGCCAGGTGGTACAGATGCTCGCGCTCCGGCCGGCCCAGCCGCAGCGTGCGCGCCACGGCGTCCAGGACCTGCGGCGACGCGTTGATCGGCCGGCCCTGCTCCAGCCAGGTGTACCAGGTGACGCCCACCCCGGAGAGCTGGGCGACCTCCTCACGCCGCAGCCCCGGCGTCCGGCGGCGCAGCCCGGGAGGCATCCCGACATCGGCCGGGGTCACCCTGGCTCTGCGCCCGCGCAGGAAGGCGGCCAGCTCCGGTCGCCGCCGCTGCGGCCTCTGCGGTTGTTCCTCCGCCCGGCCCTGAGGCCGCCGCGGTTGCCCTGTCGCCCACCTCTGGGGCCCCTGCGGTTGCTCCGGTGCCCACTCCCGCGTCGTCGTCATCGTCGTCACGTCCCCCATCGTCCGCGCCCGCGTCGGCCGCTGCCAGGTGCTGTCAGTACCAGCATCGGCGGGCTCTCGTCACCCGTACCGGATCGCCCGCACGCTCGACGGCATGACGACGACCACCTCACCCGCCCCCGCGGGTCCGACTCCCGGTCCAACTCCCACAACCAGTAAAGCCCCCGGCACTGACAATCGGCGTGGACGGCTGCTCGGGGTCGTGCTGGCCGCCCAGTTCATGGCGCTGCTCGACGTGTTCATCGTGAACGTCGCGGCGCCGACCATCCAGTCCGAACTGCACGCGTCCGGCGCCGGATTGCAGCTCGTCATCGCCGGCTACACCATCACGTACGCCGTCCTGCTGATCACCGGCGCCCGGCTCGGTGACCGCCTGGGGCACCGGCGGGTGTACCTCTTCGGCCTCGCCGTCTTCACCGTCGCCTCGCTGGCCTGCGGACTCGCGCAGGGAACGGGGGAGTTGATCGCCTTCCGGCTGCTGCAAGGGGCAGGATCGGCGGTCCTGATCCCGCAGGTGCTCAGCCTGATCCAGCGCAACTTCGCGGGCGAGGCGCGGATCAAGGCGCTCGGCGCGTACTCGGCCGTCCTCGCCACCGGCGCCGCCGCCGGGCAGGTGCTGGGCGGTGTCCTCGTCAGCGCCGACCTCTTCGGCACCGGCTGGCGGCCGGTCTTCCTGGTGAACGTGCCGGTCGGCGTGGTCCTGCTCGCCCTCGCGGCCCGGGTGCTGCCGCGCGACGACGCCGCGGCGCTCGCGGCCGGGCGGGCACGCGGGTTCGACGTGCCGGGCCTCGTGCTGCTCGGCGCCGCGGTCTCGCTCTTCACCGTGCCGCTGGTCCTCGGGCAGGAGGAGGGCTGGCCGCTGTGGTCCTGGCTCTCGCTGGTCGCGGCAGCGGTCCTCTTCGCCCTGTTCTGCGTGTACGAGTCCCGGCTCGCCCGGCGCGGCGGGGCGCCGCTGATGGCGCCGCGGCTCCTGCGGTCGCCGGGCATGGGGCTCGCCGTCTTCCGCATCGCCGCCGTGATGGCCGTGAACGCGGGCTTCCTCTTCGCGCTCACCCTGCACGTCCAGGGAGGCCTCGGATACAGCGCGCTGCGGGCCGGGCTCACCTTCGGGCCGACCGCCGTCGTCTTCGGCGCGGTCGGACTGACGTGGCGGCGCTGGCCGCAGCAGGTGCAACGGGCACTGATCCCCGGCGGCTTCGCGCTGACCGCGGTGGCGACGGCCGCCGTGGGGCTGCTGCTGCGTGACGGCGGCGACGGCGGGCTCTGGCTGTACGTGGCCTTCGTGGGCGTGGGCGCCGGACTCTCCCTCGGCTTCGGTCCTACGCTGACGCGGGCGCTCGCGACGGTGCGCGCCGAAGACGCGGCGGACGCCAGCGGTCTGCTCGCGACGGTCACGCAGATCGGCCAGTTGACCGGAGTCGCCTGTTTCGGGGCGCTCTTCTTGCACCGGCTTGAGTCGTCAGGGGGCCGGGGGGCGTATTCATCCGCGGACGCGCTCCTGGTGTGCGCATACGCGCTCGCCTCAGTGGCCGCACTGGGTGCCGTGTCCGGACTGGTACGACGGCGTCGCTGACCGTGTCGCTCAGGCCGTGGCAGAATCGGACGGCCGGAAGGGGACGCAGCCCGACGGGAGGGAGAGCGCGATGCCCGCGAGCATCATCGGAGAGGGCGACCGCCTCTCCGGCGAGGCGGCGATGCGAGAACGTGCCGGGCGCCGCACGCTCCTCAACTGCCCTTCCTGCGGCTCGTCCCATGTCGCCCAAGTACTCGGTGACAACGGCGGAGTCTCGTACGTGTGCACCGCCTGCGGCCACAGCTGGAGCTGATCGATGGGTGCACACAGGCGGAAATGCGACTGGTGTGACAGCGGCACACCGATCGTCCGCGACATGGAACCGGTCAACGACGAGTACCAGTACTGGTGCGAGGAATGTGCCCGGGCGCTGATCATAAAAGGCGACCCCATCGAGACCTACCGAGAGCTCGAAGGGGAGCCGATCTACGGCCGGCTGCTCGACGAACACTGCACCCTCAAGCGGTTCTACTCGTTCGCCACCGCCTGACCCCGATCAGCAGAAACCCGAAAGCGGTCACCACGTAGAGGGCGGACAGCGACATCTGGCCATAATTCTGGCCGAGTTCGAGCCGTCCCGCACCGTGCGGCACCCACCACAGGGCGTACGAGACGAAGACCAGCGAGGCGCCCCCGGTCACCGCCCAGCGCCCCCGCCCGCCCCGTCGCACCGCGTCAGTGCCCAGGAGCAGCAGCATCGGCACGCACCACACCCAGTGGTGCGACCACGACACCGGGCTGACCAGGAGGGCCGTCACCGCGCAGCAGAGCGCGGCCCACGCCCGCTCCCCGCGCAGCGCCGCCGCCACCGCGACGGCGAGACCGCACGCGCAGCTCACCGCGGCCGCTGCCGCCCACCAGACGCCGGGGTCGGCGGTGTGCAGCAGCCGGGCGAGGACGCCCCGCAGCGACTGGTTCGCGGTGTCCTCCGGCAGGCCGACCCGGCCGGCCTCGAAGACCATGCGGGTCCAGAACCGCCACGAGTCGTGGGGCAGCACGGCGGCCGCGAGGAGCGTGGCCCCGGCGAACGAGACGGCCGCCACGCACGCGTGCCGCACGGCGGGCCGCCACGGGCCGCGCCGCAGGGCCTCGGCGGTCCCGGTCAGGAGAAGGAACACGACGAAGAGCGCGGGCGTGAGCTTGATCGCCGCGGCGATCCCGATGCCCACGCCGGCCCAGCGGTGGCCGGGGCGCCGGGAGAGGTCCCACAGGACGAGGACGCCGAGCAGCAGATTGATCTGTCCGTAGCGCAGCGTCGTCCATACCGGCTCGCACCAGACGGCGAGCGCGGAGAGGCCGAGGGCGGTCCGCACGCGCGCGTGGCGCGCGTCACCGCCGATGAGCCGCAGGGAGAGCCCCACGAACACGACCAGCAGGAGCAGGTTCCCCAGCGTCGTGAGAACGCGCATGTCCGGGACGTCCAGGAGCGTCAGCGGCGTGAACAGGAGCGCGGCGAACGGGGGGTAGGTGGTGGGCAGGTGCGCTTCGGTGGTGCGCAGCGCGTAGAGGTCGCCTCCCGCGCGCACGGTCTCGCCCTCGGCCCGGTAGACCATCAGGTCGATCATCGAGACGTCGGCGGCACGCTGGGCGAGCCAGAAGGCCGTGAAGGACAGCAGGCAGGCCCCGGCGGCCACGGGGACGCGGCGGCGGGTGGCGGCGAGCGCGATCACGGTCACGGGGGCTGACAGTACCGGCCGAATCGGGCTGTACCGGTGCAGACCGGAAACGATTTGGTGGAGCACGGGGATGACCGTGTAATGTTGGCGGAGCCGCCGGGGAAACCGGGCGGACAGGCAAGGGGCTATAGCTCAGTTGGTAGAGCGCCTGCATGGCATGCAGGAGGTCAGGAGTTCAATTCTCCTTAGCTCCACAGCAAATGGAAGCGGGTCACCCGGATCGGGTGGCCCGCTTCTTCTTTGTCGTCATCCTTCTTTGTCGTCGTTTTCGTGGGCGAGGCCCTACTTGTTACTGCCTTCCGCTGCCGAGTGCCCTGCGCCCTCGGCCGGGCGGCAGCGCGGCGGGCAGTGCGGGACGCTGCCGTGGCGCCGCCTTCGGGTCCTCCTCGATGCGCAGGGCGAGCGCGGGACAGCGCCGCACCGCGCGCGCGGCACGCGCTTCGGAGTAGCGCGGTACGGAGGCTTCCGCCACCGAGGGGAAGCCGTCAGGGCCGAGTTGGAGCAGCTCGGGGACGATGTCCGCGCACAGCCCGTGGCCCTGGCAGAGCGTCCAGTCGACGGCCAGCTTGCGGCCGCTGGGCGCCTCACCCCGCGGAGCCTCCGCCTGGAGGGGCAGGACGCCCGCCACGGGGCGGCCGCAGCCGCCGCCGAGGACGTGCGCCGCCAGGTCGTCGGTGAACGCCGCGATCGCCGACTCCAGAAAGGCGGCCGTGCCGTCCGGATGTTTGCAGGCGCCGCGCCGCTTCACGGCTCTGGTCACCTCGCGCAGCGCCTCCAGGGCGGTGGGGCCGCCTCCGTTGAGGACGTCCGCGAGGCCGCGGGCCGCCGCGGGGAGGCCGAGATAGCAGGGCCCGCACTGTCCCGAGCTCTCCGCGGCCAGCCAGTGCGCGACGCGCAGCGACTCGCCCAGCGGGCAGGTCGACTCGCCGATCGGCAGGATCGCCCCGGCGCCGAGCGCGCCCCCGCAGGCGTCCAGCGAGGCCCTGGAGACGATCGCCTCGTGCGCGGTGACGCTGTCGAGCCACTTGCCGTGGTAGCCGCCGGTGAGTACGCCCTGGGGCAGCGCGGGAGCACCGGCGAGCTGGAGCACGTACCGCAGCGGGACGCCGGTGGGCACCTCCACGACCATCGGCCGCGCGACCGCTCCGGAGAGGGTCAGCAGGACCGTGCCGGGCTCGTCGCGCAGGCCGGTGCGGCAGTAGCGGTCCGCGCCGATCCGTGCGGCGATCGCGAGCTGGGCGAACGTCTCGGCGTTCGAGAGCAGCGTGGGGGCGCCGCCCACCCCGGAGTCGGAGGTGCGCACCTTGCGGCCCGGCGGCAGCGCGGGCCCGCCGTCGGCGGAGCGGACCAGCGCGGAGGACTCCCCGGTGACCATGCGCACCGGATTGCGCTGCACACGCGCGCGTAGTGCGGCGCCGCGGCGGTTGCCCAGGCCGCGCTCGGCGAGGGCGGTGCGCATCGAGGCCTCGGTCGAGTCGCGGGTCACGCCGATGACGAGCGTGCGGGCGCCGAGGGCCTCGGCGGCGAGCAGCGCGCCGTCCAGGATGAGGTGCGGGGCGCGGTTGATCAGGACGGTGTCCTTGCGGCAGGCCGGCTCGTCCTCGCTGCCGTTGACGACCACCACGGGGCGCACGCCGCGCCGTATCGCCGCCTCCGCGACGGAGCGCAGCTTGCGCGCGAAGGGGAAGCCCGCGCCGCCTCTGCCGCGCAGCTCGATCTGCTCGGCGAGTCCGGCGAGGGCTTCGCCCGCCATCGGTTCCAGGGGCCCGTGCACCTTCAGGTGCATCGTCAGATCGAGGCGTTCGACCAGGTCGAAGCCGGACGTGAGCAGGGGCAGGCCGACGACGCGGACCTCGGGGACGTCGGGCAGCGACGCGTTCACGGGTGGCCTCCGGTGGCGGCGTTCCAGGGCTCACCCGAGCTGGGGGCCTGGAAGGGCCCGGGCAGCGGCTCGGTGGCGGAGCCACTGTCGTAGGCGGGGTCGTAGGGCTCGTACACGGGCTGGGGTGCGGTGTCGTAGGTGGGCGGGGGCGCCACGTAGGGGGACTCGACGGGTGGGGGCGGCGACGGCGTGGGCCAGCGCTCGGCGGGCTCGGCGCGGGGTGGGGGCCCCGGCGGGTACAGGGGCGGCGTGGTGGCCAGTGCGCGGTAGGCCGCGGAGATGCCGACCACGGGGCCGGGGTCGGTCGCGACGCCGGTGAGCGTGCCCGGCAGCGGGGCGGAAACGGTGTCCCGCGCGGGAGGCCCTTCCGGGGGCGATGAGCCACGTCCCGGTTCGAGCAGGGCCAGGATGCGGGCGGCGACCTTCCGCTTGACCGGCGGCGGCGCGGCGCGCAGGGCGACGGCCCCGGCGACCGCGATGAGACACAGGCAGTACAGGGCGACCACCCAGGGCTTCGGCTGGCGGCCCGCGTACAGGCCGTGCGTGAGCGAGGCACACCAGGCGGGGTAGGCGAGCATGTGCAGTGACCGCCAGCGCGACGCGATCCGGGCGGGGGAGGCGAAGGCGCTGCGCAGGGCTCCGGTGACGCCCGTGACCACCATGAGGAGGCCCGCGAGCGAGCCCAGGCCGATCAGCCCGGCGCTGCCGGTGACGCCGAGCCCGAAGGGCACCAGGGCGCCGAGGAGCGACACGTGGTCGAGTGCGACCTTGACGGTGCCGTGCAGCAGCAGGAAGCCCACCGAGGCGACCGCGGTGGCACGGTGCACGGCCTGGGCGAGCAGCCGCTGGCGGGAGCGGAGGAAGAGGCGGTCGGTGGCGACCAGACCCCAGACCACGGCCGCGGTGAGGGAGACCAGGCACAGGACGCCGGTCGTGAAGTCCAGGGCGACGCGGAAACCGTCGCTGCCCGCGAAGACGAGCAGGGGTATCAGGAGCAGGGCGCCGGCGGCGAGAACTCGGCTCCGGCGATGAGGGTGCAGAGGGTTCATGGGGGCGGCTCCGAAATGGTTCGGTTCCCGCCGCATGCTAAGTCGCTCCATACCGGTGGGTACGAGGTTTGAGTTATTGCGTCGTTACCAAAGCGCTATCTGCTCTTGGTGTTGCCCCGATAGTGGGCGGTACGCCGAGTAACCCTTGGCCAAGGCTGAAGATCCACGGCCTGGCGGCCCACGCGGGGAAAGCTCGTCGCGGGGCGCGGGAGGGCTGCGGTACCCTGACGCCATGCGTGCCGTACGCCTTCTGCTTAGCGGGCCGCGTTGATCAGTCCCGACCGCCGGTGAACCGCGGTCGGAATCGGCGCGGCGTCCCCTCCTGTGCGAGGGGCATTTTTATTTGACCCGCACGGTCAATTCCGCAGGCAGAGACGATCGATGGAGCTTTGAGGATCATGAGCGAGACGAATTCTGCTGCCGCCTCCGAGGTGGCCGCGCCGCACCGCTACACGGCCGCCCTGGCCGCTGAGATCGAGGCACGCTGGCAGGACTTCTGGGACGCCGAGGGCACCTACGAGGCGCCGAACCCCAGCGGTGACATGGCCGCGCGGGACGAGGCGGAGGCCGCGCTGGTCGCCAAGCCCAAGAAGTTCATCATGGACATGTTCCCGTACCCCTCGGGTGCGGGCCTGCACGTCGGCCACCCGCTGGGCTACATCGCCACGGACGTCTTCGCCCGCTTCCAGCGCATGACGGGCCACAACGTCCTGCACACCCTGGGCTTCGACGCCTTCGGCCTGCCCGCCGAGCAGTACGCCGTGCAGACGGGCACCCACCCGCGGGTCTCCACCGAGGCCAACATCGCGAACATGAAGAGCCAGCTGCGCGCGCTGGGTCTGGGGCACGACAAGCGGCGCTCGTTCGCCTCGATCGACCCCGAGTACTACAAGTGGACCCAGTGGATCTTCGTCCAGATCTTCAACTCCTGGTACGACGCCGACGCCCGGAAGGCCCGCCCGATCGCCGACCTGGTCGCGCAGTTCACGAGCGGTGAGCGCCCCGTACCGGGCACCACGCGCGCGTGGAGCGAGCTGGACGCCACCGAGCGCGCGGAGATCCTGGGCGAGTACCGCCTGGCCTACGCCTCCGACGCGCCCGTCAACTGGTGCCCCGGCCTGGGCACCGTCCTGGCCAACGAGGAGGTCACCGCCGACGGCCGCTCCGAGCGCGGCAACTTCCCCGTCTTCAAGGCCAAGCTGCGCCAGTGGAACATGCGCATCACCGCCTACGCCGACCGGCTGATCGACGACCTGGACGGGCTGGACTGGCCCGAGGCCATCAAGCTGCAGCAGCGCAACTGGATCGGCCGCTCCGAAGGCGCCCGCGTGAGCTTCCCCGTGGGCACCGAGGGTGACGCCATCACCGTCTTCACCACCCGCCAGGACACCCTGTTCGGCGCCACCTACATGGTCCTGGCGCCCGAGCACGAGCTGGTCGACAAGGTCGTGCCCGCCGCCTGGCCGGAGGGCACCCACGAGACCTGGACCGGCGGCCACGCCACGCCCGCCGAGGCCGTCACGGCGTACCGCGCGAGCGCCGCGGCCAAGTCCGACGTGGAGCGTCAGGCCGACGCCAAGGAGAAGACCGGCGTCTTCACCGGCGTCTACGCCACCAACCCGGTCAGCGGCGAGCAGGTCCCGGTCTTCATCGCCGACTACGTACTGATGGGCTACGGCACCGGCGCGATCATGGCCGTCCCCGCCCACGACAGCCGCGACTTCGCCTTCGCGCGCGCCTTCGGCCTGCCGATGCGCTGCGTGGTCGAGCCGTCGGACGACCGCGGCACCGACACCGCCACGTGGGACGACGCCTTCTCCTCCTACGAGGCGAAGCTGATCAACTCCGCGAACCAGGAGATCTCCCTGGACGGCCTGGACGTCACCGCGGGCAAGGCCCGCATCACCGGCTGGCTGGCCACGCGCGGCATCGGCGAGGGCACCGTCAACTTCCGCCTGCGCGACTGGCTGTTCAGCCGCCAGCGCTACTGGGGCGAGCCCTTCCCGATCGTCTACGACGAGGACGGCGTCGCCCACTCGCTGCCCGAGTCCATGCTGCCCCTGGAGCTGCCGGAGGTCGAGGACTACTCCCCGCGCACCTTCGACCCGGACGACGCGGACACCTCCCCGGAGACGCCGCTGTCCCGCAACGACGACTGGGTCAACGTCACGCTGGACCTGGGCGACGGCCCCAAGAAGTACCGCCGCGAGACCAACACCATGCCCAACTGGGCCGGTTCCTGCTGGTACGAGCTGCGCTACCTGGACCCGCACAACGACCAGAAGCTGGTCGACCCGGCCGTCGAGCAGTACTGGATGGGCCCGCGGGCGGACCGGCCGACCGGTGGCGTCGACCTGTACGTGGGCGGCGCCGAGCACGCCGTCCTGCACCTGCTGTACGCGCGCTTCTGGTCCAAGGTCCTGTTCGACCTGGGGCACATCTCGTCGGCCGAGCCGTTCCACAAGCTGTACAACCAGGGCATGATCCAGGCCTACGTCTACCGGGACAGCCGCGGCTTCCCGGTGCCCGCGACCGAGGTCGAGGAGCGCGACGGCACGTTCTTCTTCGAGGGCGAGCCGGTCAAGCGCGAGCTGGGCAAGATGGGCAAGTCCCTGAAGAACGCCGTCACCCCGGACGAGATCTGCGACGAGTACGGCGCGGACACCCTGCGCCTGTACGAGATGGCGATGGGTCCCCTGGACGTCTCCCGCCCGTGGGACACCCGCGCGGTCGTCGGCCAGTACCGCCTGCTGCAGCGGCTGTGGCGTCTGATCATCGACGAGTCGACCGGTGAGGTCACCGTCGCGGACACCGCCGAGGCCGACATCGACGAGGCCGCCCTGCGCGCCCTGCACAAGGCGATCGACGGCGTGCGCCAGGACCTGGACGGCATGCGGTTCAACACCGCCATCGCCAAGATCACCGAGCTGAACAACCACCTGACCAAGGCCGCGGGTCCGGTGCCGCGCTCGGTCGCCGAGCGCCTGGTGCTGCTGATCGCGCCGCTGGCCCCGCACATCGCCGAGGAGCTGTGGCGCAAGCTGGGCCGCACCGACTCGGTCGTCCACCAGGACTTCCCCGTCGCCGACCCGGCGTACGTCGTGGACGAGGCCGTGACCTGCGTCGTGCAGATCAAGGGAAAGGTCAAGGCGCGCCTGGAGGTCTCTCCCGCCATCTCCGACGAGGAGCTGGAGCAGGTGGCCCTGGCCGACGACAGGGTCGTCGCCGCGCTGGACGGCGCCGGTATCCGCAAGGTCATCGTGCGGGCGCCGAAGCTGGTGAACATCGTTCCCGCGTAGCCGGAACCGCCCCGCGGGGGCGGCATGGGGGTCATCCCCTACGGGCAGGTTGGGGGTTCCGCTGGAACCTCTGGCCTGCCTTCTCCGTTTACGGTGGGAGGACGGTCGCAGGAGCGGAC
The DNA here is from genome assembly GCF_055587985.1 of Streptomyces sp. NPDC046335. Lineage (NCBI taxonomy): Bacteria > Bacillati > Actinomycetota > Actinomycetes > Kitasatosporales > Streptomycetaceae > Streptomyces > Streptomyces sp. NPDC046335. The sequence continues at coordinate 486,798 of NZ_JBVJFF010000001.1, forward strand.
GCGAATCGGAGAGGGGCGTCATGGAAGCCGTGGGCGCAATCGTGGCGCTGCTCGTCGTACTGTTCCTGGTGACGGGGATCTACGCGACGGTGAAGGTCGTCAAGGCGACCAAGCGGGGAGTCGACCGCACCATCTCGGAGGCCCGCCGCACAGTGGAGGACACCACGCTGCGGGCGAGGAGCTTCGCGCAGGTCGGCAGCGCCGCGCAATTGGCGCAGCTGCGCCTGTCGTTGCGCACGTCGATGCGGGCCACGCAGGACGTGCTGCGCGCGGGCGCGGTCGAGGACAATTCGCTGAAGGAGTCCCTCGGACTCTTCGACCGGCTCAGCGCCCATGGGCACGAGCTGGACGATGAGCTGCGGCGCCTGGAGCGGGACCCGGACAAGGCGGCCCTCGCCGCGCGCCTCCCCGAGCTGCGGGAGCGCACCGAGCAGATCACGAAGGCGGCGGACTCGCTGCGGTGGGTGGCGCGCGACCGCGCCCACCGGTTCGCCAACGACGACCTGGACTCGCTGAGCACCCAGATCGACTTGGAGGCGGGCGCCCTGCGCCACTGGGCGACGGAGCCCGTGCCGGAGCAGCCGCCCGCTGCGTGGCCGGAGCCGGCGGCGCCCGGCAAGGCCTCCGAGCAGACCTGGTCCGAGCCGTCCCCCGCCTCCGCGCGGGAGACGCAAGAGCCGCAGCGGCCCGCGATCACCCCGCCCAAGCCGCCGGTCACCTATCCGTGGGAGAAGCAGGCCAAGCCCGAGAGCACGACCTGAGCCGCCCGTGACCCGGCACGTCGCCCCGGGGCAGGGTGAGCGGGGGCCGGACTGCCGCCCCGCCGGTCAGACGGGTAACCTCCAGCTCATGTCCCGCCATGTCGCGATCGTCACGGATTCAACGGCCTATCTGCCGCAGCGGACGATGGACCGGCACAGCATCACCGCGGTGCCCCTGACGGTGGTCCTTGGCAGTCGGGCGCTCGAGGAGGGCACCGAGATCTCCGCCCGCTCCCTCGCCCAGGCCTTGCAGAAGCGGAAGCCGGTGACGACGTCCCGGCCCAGCCCGGAGGTCTTTGCGGAGACGTACCGGAAGGTCGCCGAGGCGGGCGCCACGGCCATCGTCTCGCTCCATCTGTCCGCCGAGTTCTCCGGTACGTACGACGCCGCGGTCCTCGCGGCGAAGGACGCGCCGGTCCCGGTGCGGGTCGTGGACACCGGAATGGTCGCGATGGCCCTCGGCTTCTGTGCCCTCTCGGCGGCGGAGGCCGCCGAGGCGGGAGCCTCGGCCGAGGAGGCGGTGGCGGCGGCCGAGAAGCGCGCCGCGGGCACCTCCGCCTACTTCTACGTCGACACCCTCGACTATCTGCGCAGGGGCGGCCGCATCGGCGCGGCGCAGGCGCTTCTCGGCTCGGCGCTGGCCGTGAAGCCGCTGCTGCAGCTGGACGACGGCCGCATCGACATGCTGGAGAAGGTCAGGACGGCGTCAAAGGCGATCGCCCGCCTCGAAGAGATCGTCGTGGAGCGCGCGGGAGCCGGCCGTGTCGACATCGCGGTCCATCACCTGTCCGCGCCGGACCGCGCGTCGACCCTCGCCGACCGCCTCCGCGAGCGGGTGCCGGGCCTGGCGGACCTCCACGTCAGTGAGGTGGGCGCGGTGATCGGGGCGCATACGGGGCCGGGGCTGCTGGGGGCTGTGATCTCGCCTCGGTAGGCGGGGCGCGAAACCCCTCGTGCGGGTGACGGAGTTATCCACAACTGGCCGGTGATCCACGGGTTTTGCCCAAGATCATCGCGATCGGGCGATGCTGCCTAACGTCGTCGGTATGACTCTTCGATCTCCTTCCCGGACACCTCACGTGACCTCCGCGGCCCGGACGCCTCGGGCGCCCTCCGCGACGAGCGGCCCCGGCCGCGGTCCCGCATCCGACGGCCGTGCGCAGAGCCGGCACGCCCGAGGCAGGGCCCGCCGCAGGCGTGCCACCGTGGAGGCCGTGCGGCTGCGCGCGGAGAACCTCTTCCCCGAGCCACAGCCGCCGCCCGCCTCGGCACGGCTGGACGTAGCGGCTGCTGGTGAGGCACATGCGCCGCCGTGTGTGCCCGGGCCACAGTGGGCGGGGAAGGCCGTGCCTGCCGAATTGCCCGAGGTGAGAAGTGCGCCGGAAGGGGACGCCGAGCAGGAGCCCGACACCGATGGGCAGGCGGTGGCGGGGCGGCCCTCGCGTCGGGAGCGGGCGGGGCTCGCCGTGCGGGAGCGGCTGCCGGTGTGGCTGCAGTCGCGGTGCGGCCTGGAGCGGCGAGGCGTCGTCGCGCTCGTCGTGGTCCTTGCCGTCGCCGCGGTCTTCGCGGCGCAGCACTTCTGGGCGGGGCGTACGCAGTCGGTGCGGCCGCCTGACGTGGTGCGTGAGGCGGGCGGCGCCCGTGAGCGCGGTGCGGAACCGGTTCCTTCGCCGGGTGCGGCGCCGAAAGGGGGCAGCACGACTGCGGCCGGCGGTGTCGCGGCGGCCGGTGCGCAGGGCGGCCGGGTCGTCGTGGACGTCAGCGGAAAGGTGCGTCACCCAGGGGTGCAGCGGCTGCCCGCCGGCTCCCGGGTGGCCGACGCGCTGCGGGCCGCCGGTGGGGTCCGGCCCGGTGTCGACCTCGGTGGGCTCAACCGTGCGCGGGTCCTGCTGGACGGCGAACAGGTGGTCGTCGGCGCCCCTGCCGTGCCGGCCGCTCCGGGCGGGACCGGCGCGGGTGGGACCGGTGCGGGTGGCGCCGGAGCCGGCGGGGCGGCGGCTGCCGCGGGGCCGGTCGGGCTGAACACGGCGAGCGCCGCGCAGCTCGACGAACTGCCGGGCGTCGGACCGGTCCTGGCTCAGCACATCATCGACTACCGCACCGAGCACGGCGGTTTCCGCTCCGTCGAAGAGCTCCGCGAGGTCAACGGCATCGGTGACCGGCGGTTCGCCGATCTCCAGGATCTCGTACGGCCATGATGCCGGGCACCGGGGCCGGGACGGCGCGCGAGGCGGTCCACCTCTCGTCGGGCAACCACCTGGGCGCCTCGCATCCCCGGCAGGAGGGACCGGTCGACCTCCGCCTCGTGCCGCCCGCGCTGGCGGCGTGGGCGACGGCAGCGCTGATGCTGGACGCCCCACCCCGATGGGCGGTCACGACGGTCGTGGCCTGCGTGGTGGTGGCCGGAGCCCTGCTGGTGGCGCGGACGGCGCGTGCGGCGCGGGGGCCGTCGCACGCCGTATCGGAGCGCGGGAGAACGCCGGGGCGACGCCCCCTCTGGGGACGGCTGACGGTGGCGGCCGTGCTGCTGTGTACCGCGGCTTCGGCCGGCTCCGCGGCGCTGCACGGGGCGGACCTGCGTCGTGGACCGGTGCCCGCCTCGGCGAGGGAGTACGCGGAGGTGGAGGCGGAGCTGCGGGTCACGTCCGATCCCCGTCGCACCCGGCCCCGCACGGCGAGCGCGCACGCGATGCCGCCCGCCGTGTTGCTGGACGCCGAGGTCGTGCGCCTCACGAAGGCTGACGGGTCGGAGTCGGTGACGCGGGCGCCGGTGCTGGTCATCGTGCGGACGGAAGGAAGGACTGAGGACGGGGGCACGAGTAGGGCCGCGGAGGCGCCTCCGGGCGGGGTCGCGGACAGAACGGTGAGCTCGGCGTCGGAGGCGCGGGGCAGCGACGCGCGGGGGAGCGACGCGCGGGAGCCCGAAGCCGGGGACCCCGGCAGTAGTTCCTGGCTCGCTCTGCTGCCGTCGACGCGGCTGCGGGTGCAAGGGCGTCTGGCGCCGCCGTTGCCGCAGGGAGGCAGGGCCGCGGCGGTGCTGCGGGTGTCGGGGCGGCGGGCGCCGCACGTGATCGGGCCGCCCTCCCGGGCGCAGCGGCTCGCCGGTGGACTGCGGGCGGGGTTGCGGGAGGCCACGGACGGACTGCCGGCCGATGCCCGGGCGCTGCTGCCGGGGCTCGTGATCGGGGACACCTCGCGGGTGCCCGCCGAGTTGGAGCAGGCGTTCCGGGCGACGGATCTGACTCATTTGCTGGCCGTCAGCGGCGCCAATCTAAGGCAAAGAGATGGGTTGCATACGGAGAGGGCCCGTTCCTCGTGAGGGAGGACGGGCCCCTGAGGTGCAGCTATGTGCTTGTGACCTCGTCGAGCACCCGCAGCACATCATCGAGCCGAGAGGTCAAGCGTTCAACCTGGAGCAGGAGGGATGTGCTGTTGAGTTGGGCCAAGTCTGACGCCCGTACGAGTTCGAGGTCGCGGCGCGCGAAGTCGATGGTCGAGGCCTGCGACTGGGATAGGCGGATGGGCTGCTCGGTCATAGGGGGGCACCTGTCAGAGCTGTGGGGCCGGGGGAAGATCGCAGGGGGTTGAGGTCATGCTTGGGCACGTCATTGGCCTATGCAATGGGATATGCCCGGGGTCACTCGAACGTGTGCACTATTCGCACGGGATCCACAAAGGGGCCACATGATCGACAAATGTAGGGTAGACCCTGCATACTTTTGATCATGAGCCAGTGAGCGTAGACGCGTGCCGCGCTCCACTGAATCGCCAGACTGGGTCCTCATCCGGCGACGGACCATCGGCGCAAAGATCCGCTCCGCCCGCGAGCACGCCAACCTGACCCAGCAGGCCGTCGCTCTGGCCATCCCTATGGATCGGGCCACCTACGCGCGTATCGAGCAAGGCCACGCATCGCCCCTCCTCGACACCCTCATCCGGATCGCCGACGCCCTCGACGTCCCGCTCCGCGACCTCGTGTAGGCACCGCGCGCCTACGCCCCCCTTGCCTTCGCCCGCGCCGCCCGCAGCGCCTCGCTCTCCTCCATCGGTCGCTGACACGCGCACGTGCAGTCCGACTCGGGGCCGACCACGAGGAGCGTCCCCTCGATGGCGACGGCGGACGTGAGCGCGCAGAGATGCGCCTCGTCGGTCCGCCCGTCGAGGAGCAGGAGCAGACACGGCGTGCAGGGCAGAGGTACCCGCTCCCCGGGACAGCTGGACACGTGGATGTACCCCGGGACTGGCGGCCCCGATGTGGTCTCCCACATACAGGGCTCGCACTCCTCGACTTCTTCACGGACCGTATGGCCGCATCGCCCGCAGAGGGGAGGGGAGTGGAATGGTGGGGTGGCCATGAGTCCTCCGGTCGATGGGGGTAGGCGGCCGCTCTCCGCGCATTCAGAGCGGCCGCCCGTTCCCGCTAGCGGCTCCGACATAGCCACGGGCGGGGGTCTCAGCTGGCCTGCGTCTCGCCTGAGCGGCGCGGCCAGTCGATGCGCTGGTAGACGTGCCGGTGCCCCCCGGTGTGCTGCGGCGGGAGGGTGCACCGGAACTCTGCTCCCTGCTTTCGGATGTGGCAGATGCAGGGGATCACGACGCGGTCGCTCATCGCCGCGCCTCGCGCAGCGTCGCAGAGAGCGCCCGCCGGGTGGGGCACGCACGCCAGTTCGCCGCGCACCTGCCGCACCCTCCCAAGTGGTCCAGCAGCGCGCGGTACGCCAGACCGGCGACGGACTCCGCCACTGCCGCAGTCCCTCTGGACTCGCTACGCTCGGCCATGTCGACTCCTTACCGGTCGGCCACGCCCTGGGGCCGGTCACGCGGTCGCCAGGGCTTTCACGCCTCACTGTTCAGGAGTGGCCGTAACCCTTCCTCCCCCGCGCGGGTATACCCATGATGGGTAGGGATCCCCGGAGTTGCCGCCACAGGCAGTGACCGCACGGAAGAGTGCTGCGCATGACCGGATACAGGCCGCCGACCGCTCTGCCCGTATGGCTGCTGGAGGATCCCGAGCTGCGTGCCGCCATCGAGTGCCACGACTTCGGATCCGTCTTCCGGCTCGCGCGCCAGCGGGCGGGCATCAGCTACTCACAGATCGCGGCGGAGTGCGATATCAAGCCGGACCGCGTGGGGACCCTCGCGCGAGGCCAGGGCAAGGTGGCATCCTTCGACAAGATCGTCACCATCAGCGACGCGCTCCGTATCCCGGGCCTCATGCTGGGCTTGTCCGAACGCCCGTGGGAACGCGCGCAGGGCAGCGATACGGAGGAGGACCTGTTGCGGCGCCGTCGTCTGCTAGCCGCTGGGCTGGCCGTCGCCATGCCCGCGCCGCACGGCCGCGTCGGGCAGTCCACCGTTACCCGTCTACGTGAACGCACCGCCAGACTGCGGCGCCTCGATGAAGTCCTCGGGGGCGGCGACACCTATTCCGTGTACACCGCCGAGTACCAACGCACCAAGGCACTGCTGCGCGAGGCAAGTTACGACGAGGCGACCGGCCGATCGCTGCTGTCCCTTCTCGCCGAGCAGGCACAACAGGCCGGATGGGCAGCTTTCGACGGAGGCCGTGCGGCAGACGCGACCAGCCTGTACGAAGCCAGCCGAACCGCCGCCCTGGACGCAGACGATGGCAGCCTCGCGGGGAATGCGCTGGCGTTTCTGGCCTACCAGCGGCTTGGCGGGGACCGAAGAGCCGGGGCCGAGATCGCGGGCCGCTCGACGGAGGCGATCGACGGACGCACACCCGCCGGCGTGCGGGCGCTCTTGCACGAGCGGCGAGCGTGGGCCTGCGCTGTAGCCGACATGCCGACCGAGGCAGAGCGGTCACTGGCCGCGGCAAATCACGCACTGGACGATGTGGCCGAGCAGCCTCAACCCGACTGGGTAGCGTGGGTGGACCGCACCGAGTTGGACATCATGACGGGCCGGTGCTGGGCCGAGCTACGCCGCCCCCTGCGGGCCGTGCCCGTCCTGGAAGCCGCCCTCGCCCGCTACGACGACTACCACGCACGGGACAAAGCCCTGTACTCCTCCTGGCTGGCTCAGGCATACGTGACGGCCGGGGAGCCAGAACAGGCGGCGGCCGTGGCCAGCCGCGCCCTGACCTTGGCGGACGGTGTGGCTTCGGTGCGACCGCGGCAGCGCCTGGCGCCGGTCCTGGCGGAACTGTCGGGTAGGCATGGGTCCCTGCCCGCGGTCGCCGAAGTGGTCGAGCAGGCCCGCAGCTAGTCGGCGGGCGTGGTGGACGAGCGGATCCACTTCAGGCAGGGCTCGGCGCCGGACACGATGGGCGTGGCGCACACCTCGGGGTTCTTCCACGGGTGGTTGTCGACGAGGTGCTTCTCCAGCTCTGGGTAGCGCTCGGTCGTGGTCTTCAGGAGCAGCTGCCACTCCTCACCGGTGCCGAACTCGCCGTTGTGCCAGAACACGCTCGTCACGGGGCCGATGATCTGAGCACCGGCGGCGAGCCGGTCGCGCACTGCGGTGCGCGCCAACTCCACGGCGGCGTCACGGGTTTCTGTCGCGGTTGATACCTGCACGTAGTCAGCCATGACGGTGAGGGTAGCCGCCTGTGGGCATGACGAAAGGCCCCCACCGCCCGAAGGCGATGGGGGCTCTGTCAGTACTGGCGCCGGGTGGGGTCGAGCGCGGCCTGTGGGCTGGGCTCGGGGTCGGGATCCGGTGGGGGTGCGCCGTCACGGCGGCACACGAGGGCGGCTGGGTCGTCAGCGGGCGGCTGGAGGCTGTACCCGTCGGGGCAGGTCTGCCCGTCGCGGCCGTCGTCGCCAGCGGGCCCGGCCTCCCCCTGTGGTCCAGCCGGGCCGGGCTCGCCCTGCGCACCGGGCGGGCCTGCCACTCCCTCTGCGCCAGATGCGCCCGGTTCACCGTCGGCCCCGGGCTCGCCGACGCCGTCCGTGCCGTTGGCCCCGGCGGCGCCCTTGTCTCCCTCGGCCCCTGGCTTTCCGCTCGAGCCTACGGGTCCTGGTTCGCCGGGCTCTCCTCGAGGACCGCGGGGCCCGACGACTGAACGGCCGGCGTCGCCGCGGCTACCTGGCGGACCCGTGATGGGCTTTGCTCCGAGGCCCTGGACCTGCCGCGCGAGGGTGTCGCGCGCGCCGTTGGCGGTGCGCAGGTCGTGGGAGAGCTGCGACGTCTGCCACCAGATGTACGCGACGAGGAGCGCAAGCAGCCCGCCCAGGAGCAGCGCAACGGGGTCCCGCCGGGCGGGCCTATGCGTGCTCATCAGGCCCCCCGATTGGCGTTGTAGAGCTGGATGGCCAGGAGCAACACGGGCACGACGAGGGAGAAGAAGATCAGGCGGCGGTCCGCGAGCCGCTGGCGCTCCCTTTCCGCTGCCTGCTCCTCCAGTTTTGCCACGCGGGCGACGAGGGTGGTGTGCCGCTCGTCCTGTGCTTCCTGGCCGAGACGGTGGATCTCGTTGTCCACCTTCAGCGCGACGAGCGTGACGACGCCGTGGATGTCCTCCTTCAGGTCCTGGCGGACGTCCTCCAGGCGGCGGACGACTTCCCCGGTAGTCGGCTCATCGGTCACGCGTAGGGCCTCCCCTCAGTTCAGATTGAGGTAGGCCGGCGCGGGGTGTCCGCCGTGGCGACGGTCTCGGTGAGGCCGGGGCCGACAGGTCCGCCGCTGGTGACGATCGCGGTCAGGACAGCGACGAGGGAGGCCAGGCCGCCGACCGAGACCACCTCTCCCCAGTCGACGTCGAGGATGCCGATGCCGTCCCCGGCCATCAGCGCGAGGGAAGACTGAGCGAAGGTGCGCACCGCGCGCTCGGCGGTGGCCTTCCAGAACGCGATGGTGCCCATGGTCAGACCCCTTTCTTGATGGCGGCGACCTCGCCCCGCAGCGAGGAAACCTCCGCGCGCAGCTTGGTCACCGCGTCGTAGATCTCCCTAAGGAAACTGATCGGCTTCCAACGCGGGTTGGTCTTCGCGGTGGACGAGGTGGACGGGGCGGGCGCCTTGTCCTGGTCCCACACCGCGTCGAAGACGTCGGCCTTGTCCATGTCGAGCTCCTCACTGTTCGGGCGCGGTGCGCCCTGCTGGGCCCAGGCGTAGATGGCGTTGCCGGGGCAGGTGGTGGCGTAGCCGTCGCGGTGCCCGCCGAGCCACGCACCGGCCGGTCCGCTTCCGCGGCAGTAGTCGATGGCGTCGCGGGCGCCGTGCAGCTGCGCGTCGGTGGGCTCGGTCAGCCCGGACGAGCCGACGAGGAGGCAGATCGCGTAGTCCTGCTCGTTGAGAGATGTTGAGCCGTTCGCGCTGTTGCGGCGACGCAGGCCGCGGCCCTCGTACACGGAGCCGTGCGTGCAGACGATGAACGAATAGCCGATGTCGGACCAGCCGTTGCCGTCCATGTGCTGCGCCTGGATCTGCCGGACGTAGGCGGCGCACTTCTCGTGCGGCCGGTCGCTGTAGGCGGAGCCGAGGTAGTGGAGCTTCACGCCGCGGCGGGCGCGGCTATACGGCGTCGCCCCGTTCGGGGTGCGGTAGGCGCGCGCACCCCACTGGGTGCGAGAGATCAGCTTCACGAAGCCTCCGGGCATGAGGAAAGCCCCGGCCGTATCGGCTCGGGGCGTGAGGGCGGGCAGGGTCAGGCGATGCGCTGGTACAGGAGCCGGGTTTGGTTGCCGCCGCGGAGGATGCAGTTCACGGCGGCGGCGGTTGCCTGGGCGAACTGCATGGTGACCGGTGTGATGGTGCCGTCGGTGACGAACGTCCCCTGGTCGTAGGCGGAGTAGAACGAGTCCGTTGGCGTGCCCGTCGTGGCGCCGCCTGCGAGCCGGTCCGTGGTGTTGCCTGGTCGCCGGAAGATCACGGTTGCGCCCGCGTTGAACGTGCCGGTCGCGTCGACCGATCGGGCCTGCGTGAATGACGCGAACGTTGCCCCTGCGGCGTTCCAGTTCCACTTGAAGTCGCCGGCGCCGTCGGCGCTGTAGGAGACCAGCAGCGTGTACCAGTAGGTGGCGTTGGGTTCGGGGGTGAAGACGATCTCCGAGGCGACGTAGGCCGTCGAGTTGTTGACGGTCTGGTCGTTCTCCTGCATGACCAGCCGCATGTTGCGGCCGTTGAGGCCGTCCGCGGTGAGGGCCTGCCCGGCGAACCACTGAGGAAAGGACATCGGGCCTCCTAGAGCGCGACGGGGGCGGGCTGCGCGAGCGACACCGCGGTGCCCGCCGTCTGCGCCTTGACGACGGTGTTGATGCTGCGGGTGGCCGTTACGCGCTGCGGGGTGATGACCTCGAAGTTGTCGCAGGACGCGACCGGGGAGACGTTGGTGTTCCCGGCGAAACCGGACACGGTGGTGCCCACACGGCCGGTCTCGATGGGGTTGGTGGTCACGGTGGCTTCGTGGTGCCATCGCTCTGGTTCGGACTTGCCGACGGGCCAGACCCGCATGAGGATGCGGTGGCCGATCAGGCGTACCCGCATCTCGAACTCGGCGCCCGCGGTGTACGTGCCGGGCAGCTGCGGGCTGCCGCCGATCTGGGTGGTGTCGCGGGTGATGGAGGCGAAGAGCAGTCCGCCGGTGCCGAAGTGGATGCGGGCCCGGTAGTAGTTCAAGGCGTCGACGTACCGCAGCAGCACGCCGGGGACCAGGCTGGCGCCGGTGGCGACCTGGTTCACGGACAGCCGGGTGCGGATCTCGCAGTCGCCAACGGCCTGCGGAAGGATCTGGAAGCGCAGGGTGGAGATGGCGGACGGCATGGCGACCAGGCCGCGCGTGCCATCGACCGAGCGTTCCGAGGTGGTTCCCTGGTCCAGAGTCCAGGTTTGCCCGCCGGTGCTGGTGCCCCAGCTGCCCGCGGCGACGCTGCGGGTGAACGTGTCGTAGCTCAGCGGCTTGATGGCCGTGGCGCGGACAACCTCGCCGCCGAGCCGCAGATCGAAGGGGAAGTGCGTGGGGTAGACCCCCGTCAAACCTTCGGTGTTGATCCACTGGGCGTGGCCGAGGATCTCGTCCTGCGGGGTGTGCACGAGTAGCTCGGTGGCGCTGCTGGTGACGTCGGCGACCAGCTGTGAGCCGCTGGTGTCCAGCCGGTTGGGCCGGTTGGGGCCGGCGGTCGAGGCGTCGCCCGGGGGCAGCTGGGCGACGGTCCAGGGCGACCCCGGGCTGGCGTTGAGCTCGACGTCCCAGTCGTACATGCCGACCGTTTCGGTGCCGCCCTCGGCGATGAGCTGGATCTGGTCGGGGGGCAGCCAGGCGGGCGGGTTGTCGATGGTGACCCTGTCACCTAGGCCGAGGGCGGCGACCTGGTCGGCCAGGTCCGGGTTGGCGGCCAGGTCGATGTGCACCATCGGGTAGCGGGCCTCGTCCACGGTGCCCAGGTGGACGCGCCAGCCTGCCTGGTCGGGCAGCTGGTCGTCGCGGGCGACGTTGACGGTGACGCCCTCGTCGTAGACGCCGACCCCGTCCGGGTCCTGGTCGGGGGTGCTGGTGTTGAGCGGGCCGGTGGTCTTGGCGTAGCGGGCTTCTCCGCCGTCCTCGCGCTTGGCGGTGACGTGGTTGCGCAGGCCCTGGTCGTCGTCGGTGGGCTCCAGTGGCTCGGAGACGTGCCCGGCGGTGTAGCTCAGGGCGAAGACGGGTGAGCCGATGTCGACGTAGGCGGTGTGGCTCATCAGGACGGTGCCGTCGCGGTATCCGGTGCCGGTCAGGGCGATGGTGTGCCCGTCGTCGCGCACGCGCATGGTGCCGTACTGGCGCCGTCCTGCGATCGAGCCGATGTCGTACTCGACTCCGGTGGACCAGGACCCGGCGTCCATGCCCGCGAACATGAACATCGGGAAGCGGCCGTTGGCGTTGTTCGGCCCGGAGCAGATGGACAGGGCGTGCATGTCGGCGGTCATGAACAGCATCCGGTCCAACCATCCGGTGTCGCCGAACATCTGGACCATCTCGGCGCGTTCGTAGGAGAAGGACTCCCAGGTGTCCGAGCCGCCGACCCAGCGAGAGGGCGACTGCCACACCAGAGCCTCGGCCGAGGTGGTGGTCAGCAGGTTCTCGATCCACGCCTTCTGGGCGGTGCCCAGCATCGTCTTGGCCGGGGTCAGCGGGTTCGCGTTGGGGTCGCGGAAGCTGCGCACGTCGGAGGCGATGTACAGGACACGGCCGACCTGCCACGACTGGTAGATCCCCGCCGGATCGGCGAGCGGGTAGTGCGGCACGCACTCGCGGTACGCCTGGTTCGCGGCGGGATTGCCCGCGGAGGTGCGGTCGGAGTTGTTCGGCCCGAAGTCGTGGTCGTCCCACACGTAGGTGATCGCCTGCTCGCGCAGGAACATGCCTTGGCGTGCTGCCGGGTTGAAGCCGAGCGCGTAGTTGTGGGTGTCGTCGTAGGCAGCCCGGTACAGGGCGGGGTCGTTGGTGGCGATGTTGCGGTAGTGCAGATCCCCCAGGTGGGAGAACCACGCCCACTCTTCCGTGCGGGACTGGGCGCGCATGGTGTCGAAGACGGGGTTGTTGCTGACGGCGCTGGTGACGGTGCCCTCGTCGCCGTCGCCGGTCAGTCCGGCGTCGCCTGCTGCTCCGAAGATGTAGTTCAGCGGCTCGCCGGCGGGGCCCGGGTGGGTGCGGAAGGTGCCTTTGTAGGAGGTGTTCAGGCCGCCTGCGTCGACGACGTACCAGTAGCGGGTGTCCGGGTCCAGGCCGCTCACGGTGAACGCCAGGATGCCCTCAGCGGTGGCGGTGACCGGGCCGATGACGGCGGCGCCGGTCATCGCCTCGTTGTCGGCGACCAGGACGGAGCCGTTGGTGGGCGGCGCGGTGTCGGCGATGATCCGTACCGAGGTGTCGGTGAGGGCCCCGGACCATGCGCTCTTGACGTCGAAAGCCACGGCTCATCCCCCTTGGTTGTACTTGGATCTTTGGGTGCGGAAGGCGAGCCCGGCCACGGCCCGGGATTCGTAGATGACGCCGCCGTCCACGTCGGACGCGGTCTGTAGCAGGTCCAGGAACGTGCCGGGGTGCTGCGGGCCCATCTGCGGCGTCTCGTCGAGGTTGCCGACCACTTGCAGTGGCACGTTCTGCTCGGCGCACAGGCGCTCGATTCGCCGTCCGGCGAGCTCGCGGACGTAGCCCCGCATGGCTTTCCAGGTGTCGATGGCCAGGGGCGGGGTGGCCCCCCAGTAGGCGATGTGCCCGACGTTGACGGCGACGGTGTTGGTGTCCGTGATGTTCGTGGTCCAGCGCATGGTGAAGCGGCCGAGCGGCCGGTAGGGGACCGCCCGGCTACCGGAGGCCTCGGCGACGCCGTCGATGTACAGGGTCCAGCCGATCGAGCCGGAACCGGCGTCCGCGACGGATAGCCGGATGTGGTGGGCGCTGCCGTCGAACACGATGGGCGCGGACACGTTCGCGAGCATTGAGGTGGAAGAGGTGCCGTCGCCCTTGTCGGTGACGTGCAGCTGCACAACCTTGCTGAAGGAGACAGTCAGGACCTGCCACTGAGTTTGGGTGGTGGTCGTCGTCTGCTGTCCGGTGTCGAGCAGCTCGAACGCGGTCAGGTAGTCCTGGCCGCTGCTGGCGATGGTGTACTCGGCGGACCAGCCGCCCGTGGGGCGCGCCCGCACCGGCGCGGTCAGCAGGCCCTCGGTGTCGTCGGGACACTCCACGACCGGCTCCAGCCACGAGCCCAGCACGCCTTTTCCCCAGTTCGGCTGCCCCTGGTAGAAGGATCCGGCCGAGCCGATTGCCCGCATGGGCTGGCTGCCCTGCACGATCTCGGAGCCGTGGCGGGCGTCCTCGCCGTCCGTCAGCGGCCAGTACGAGAGTGGGGCGTGCTTCTCGATGTGACGCCGCAGCGTGTCGAGCACGGCGGGCACGCCCTGGCTCAGGCGCCGGCGGATGCCGTTGGCTTGCACGCCCACGTAGACGTCCTTGCCGGAGAGGTCCCAGCGGGTGGGCCAGCTGGAGACGTGCCCCTCGAAACGTATCGACTCCAGGCCGGTGGGTGTGGTGACGCTGATCCGCAGGGGGGTGTTGCGCCCCAGCTGCCCGTAGTAGGGGCTGTTGGGGTTCTTCGGGCTGTACTTCCCGGACCTGTTGTTGATGGTCAGCGGGCACTTGATGGTGTCGGCCTTCGACGCCCAGTCCTGGCGTCCCCAGGTGATCTGGATGCGGTTGCGCAGGTAGACGTCCGAAGTGATGTCCACCCAGGTGCCGCCCAGGTACAGGGCGATGGCCACGGCGAGGGGGGTCTGCGGGAACGCCACAGCTACCGCCTCCCGTTGCCGAACGCGGCCTGCACGTCGCCGCCGCCCTCGACCTGCACCATCTGTCGGATCGCGCGCAGCCAGTTGTCGTAGGCGCCGCTGGTCTCGTAGCGGATGGTGATGGTGCCGCCGCCCCCGCCCATGCGCGACAGGGGCGTGACGCCCGCACCGCGCGGCAGGGACAGCAGTTCCGGGCCCTGCTCGCCGACCATGGCCATACCGGCACGGTTGATCAGGCCGCCCTTGGCCAGGTAGGGGATGTTCGGGGTGGAGATGGTGACCTTGGGGATGTCGACGCCCATGAACGAGCCGCCGCCGATGGAGAACCCGAAGCCGTTCCACTTGCCGATCACCCAGTTGATCGCCGACTTGAACGCGTTCTTCACGCCGCTGAACATGCCTTTCACGGCCCTGCCGATCCGGCCCGGCAGACCGCCGACGAACCCGACGAAGTCGTTGAACTTGCCGCGCGCCGCGCTGATGGCCCCGCCGACCACGGACCGGATCTTGGAGCCCGCAGTCGAGAACGCGCCGACGATCTTGTCCCGGACGACGCCCGCGGCGCCGGGGATGGTCTGGGTGAAGAAGCGGCCGATGGGCAGGAACACCTTGTCGCGCATCCATGCGTAGGCCGTGCCCACGCCGGAGCGGATGCCGCCCCAGGCGTTGCGCCAGAGCGTCTGGAACCAGGTCGTCTTGGTGGCGATCACGATGATCACGGCGACCAGGGCGACGATGATGGCGATGACCCAGACCATCGGGTTGGCGGCCATCGCGGCGTTCCACAGCCACTGGGCGCCGGTGGCGATCGTCGTCGCTGCCGTCCACGCCGCCTGAGCTGCCGCCCAGGCCATCATGCCGCCCTTGATGGCCAGCACCGCGATGGCGAGGCCGCCCAGGGTGTAGGCGAGCGGCTCCATGACGGTCTTGTTCTGGGTGGCGAAGGTGATGAACGTCCCGGAGATCTCCGCGAGCTTGGCGATGGACGTGCGCTTGAAGGACTCCAGCGCGGCCTTGGGGTTGTCGCCCACGGTCTTGGTCATCTTGTCGGCGGCCCCGCCGACCTTGCCCAGGGACTCGACAGCCTTGGAGGGGTCCAACGAGTACAAGGCGTCCCCGAGATCCTCAGCCTGGGTGCCGAACAGGGCGACGGCAGCCTTGGAGCGCTCGACCGGGTCCTTGATGTTGCGCAGCCGGTCGAGGGTCTCGTCCAGGGCGCCGGACGCGGACTTGCCGCCCTTTCCGATCTTGGCGGCCATGTCGTCGGCGTTCAGGCCGATCATCTTGAAGCCCTCAGCGGTGCTCTCGCTGCCGTCGATGGCTCTGATGGAGAACTCCTTGATGGAGTCCGCGACGACGTCGGCGTCCCGCGCGCCGCCCTTCAGCCCCTGGGAGAGCAGACCCATCGCGGTCTTGCCGTCCAAGCCGAACTTGCGCCACTGGGTGCCGTACTCATTCACGGTGTCCAAGAGATCGTCGGCTTTGTTGGCGCCGGACTGGAAACCGCGGGTGAGGATGTCGAACGCCTCGTCCGCGTTCTTGGCCAGGCCCGTCTTGAGCATCTGCCCGACGGCCGACGTGGTGGGCCCGACCTCCTGTCCGAACGTCTCGGAGAGAGCGAGGGCCTTGGTGGTCAGGCCCTCTATCCCGCCCTTGGCCTTGGAGGTGTCCCCGATGTTGGAGTAGACGCCCTTCACGGCCTCGTTGACGGTCTCGATCGAGTCGCCCCAGGCGTTCTGGTAGACGCTCGCCGAGACCTTGGACAGCTCGGCGGCCTTGGCCGGGCCGATGCCCAGCTGCGCGGCGAGCTTGTCGCCCGCGGCCTCCATGTCGAGGTTGGCGGCCACGCCCACGCCGAGTGCGGCGGCGACGCCGGCGCCGATACCGGCCGCCGCGGTGGAGATGCGCTCCTTGAAGCGCTCCACCGTGGGCGACGCGTTGTCCGTCGCGACCAGGTTGAACACCAGAGAGGTGTCGCTCACGGCCCGACCTCCCTACTTCATCTTCGCTGCGGCCTCGTCCTGGGCCTTCTCGTAGGCGTCGAGCCAGTCAAGGACGTGGTCGGTCTGCTCAACCGTCATCAGGTCCCACTGCCAGGGGCGGATGCCGAGCAGGTGGGCCGCGTCGCCCAGTCGCCTTATCCGGCGACGGGCAGACTCGCTTTTCCCTCGTCGTCCGGGTCCTCGAACGCCTCAGCGATCTCCTCGTCCAGCTGCTCCAGGGCGGTGGCGAGCTCATCGCCGTGCAGCTTCTCGGCGACCTGCGCCCGCATCTCGCGCAGCTCGCCCGCGGAGTAGGCCAGGTCGAGCTCGTCCCACTGGAACTGGACGTCCTCGTAGCGGGTCTTGGGGTGCTCACGGCGCAGGAAGACGTACAGCAGGGCGCGGCGGCACAGGCTGTTGCCCTTCAGGACGCGGGTGGTGAACTCGGAGAAGTCGTAGCCGGTGCGCCGCTCGATGTCCTCGCGCTCGGGCGTCATCAGCTTCTTGGGGTTGTACTTCCAGCGCTGCGGCTCGTCCGTGCCCTCGGGCGTGTAGATCAGGTACATCGGGGTCCCCCTCCTATCGGACCCGCGACGCGATGCGCTGGGCCATGTCGGTCATGGCGGACTCGACCGCCTCCTTGTAGATGGCCTCGCGGCCCGTGAACGAGCGGTCGAACCACTCCAACTTGCCGCGCTGCTGGATCCACACCTCGCGGTTGCCGAAGACGGGGTGACGCCAGCCGGACGCGCGGTTGGTGCGCTTGGGCGCGTTGGGGAAGCCGCGGACGTTCTTCGTCTTGAACGCCTTCACGCGGGCGCCGGACCAGCGTCCGCCCAGCTTCACCTCGGGCCGGATCTTGCGGGCGATGGAGGAGCGCAGGGCCGGTCCGGTGCGCATGCCGCCGGAGGAGACCATGCCCATGATGCTGCTCTTGGCCTGCGCCGCCCCGGGCTTGAGGGCCTCGCGCATGTTCTTCGCGAGATCCTTGCGCAGCGCCTTGCCGTCCTCTTCTGCGCGGATGGCACGCACCAGGGAGTCCAGGCCCTCGTGCGTGCAGCGCAGATCGAACGGCGGCTCTCCGGCCATCAGGCGGTCGCCCTGGTGACCACACCCGAGGTGGGGTAGCCCACCGACACGGACGCCTCGTCGCCGACGGAGCCCTCGATGGGGTTCCAGCCGTTGATCAGGATGCTGCCGGAGTACTTCGGGTTGGCGGCGCCGACGGCGGCCTGGGAGAGCCGCACCTCGAAGGGGACGACCGTGCCGAGCAGCGGCCACATGATCGAGTCGATCTTTGTGGCGGCGACGTCCTGCAGAAACTCCAGTCCCAGCTCACCGGACTTCAGCCCGCCCAGGACTTCCTTCCACCCCTGGGAGGCGTAGGTCGTCACGTCCTTGTCCTCGACCTCCGTGGACAGCTCGGCCTTGCGGCAGTACTCGGTCATGTCGGTGCTGTTGAGGCTGACGAACTCCGCCAGCAGAATCATCTTGGGCATGGGTGATCACCAGATCCCGATAGAGGAGACGAACAGGAACGAAGGGGTGGTGCCGGTGATCGTCCACGCGATCCGCCACCAGGTGTCCGTGATGGCGGTGCCATCGGTACGCAGCACCTGCCCGCCCACCGCGGTGGCCGCGGCGAAACTCAAGCGCGTGGTCGGTGACGCGAACCCCGTGGCGTCGTCCGACTCGATCCGGGCCGTGATGGTCGGCGTCGCCGTACCGGCCAGGGACACCACATGCAGGGCCGCGTACAGGCGGTTGCCCGCCGTGACCGCGCCCAGGTTCATCGACGTGCCGACCCCGGTGGCGGTGCGCGCGGTACCCGGCGGATGGGCGAACTGTCCGCGTACCAGCGGCCACGATGACTTGGCGGTGCCGGTCCAGGGGGCGACCTCGCCCACCGCGTCGCCGAGTTTGTAGTCGGCGCGCAGCGCGTTGGTGAAGTAGGACAGGCTGCCGACGGCCGCGCCTGCGGGGCCGATCGACCAGGGGCCGAGGCCGCCGAGGGATTCCCAGGAGTGGTCATCGACCTTGCCGGGGTCTCCGGCCTCCCACTGGCCCTCGCCGGAGATCTCGGCCGAGGCGAGTCCGCCGAGGATCTCCTTCCAGCCCTGGGAGGCGTAGTTGGTGGTGTCCTTGTCCTCGACCTCGGCGGAGATCTCCACCTTGTTGGAGTGTCCGGTCAGGTCGGCGCCGCCGGTGAACAGCCGCACGTCGGTCAGCACGAACTTACTCATCAGCTGCTCCCGTCCCCAATGACTTTGATCATCAGCTCGGCGCCGATGTAGGTGGTGCCTTCGTGCTCGTACCAGCGGTATCCCTGCACCCGCATCACGTGCAGGTCATCTGCCAGGCCCCCCAGGGCCAGCTCTCCGGGGGCGCCGCGGGCCACTTCGATCGCCGTCTTCAGCGAGGCCGGGCCGGAGCCGGACAGCAGGGAGTCGAGGATCCGCTGGGCGGCCCGGTCATCGGCGCGGCCGACCAGGACGCGGCAGGTGAACTCGAGTTGGTCGGTGCCGCGGCCGAATGTCTTGTCGAAGGTGACCTCGACCTCGGCGACGAAGAAGTGCGGGGCAGCGATGGCGTCCGGGGTGTAGCCGGTGGTCGTCAGCTTGCCGATGCCCGCGGGCAGGACGACGGTGCGGGCCGCGGCCGCGATGGCGTTGCGGACCAGGGAGATTTGCATGCCGTCCCTCCTAGGCGAAGCCGGGCAGGATGAACGGCTCGATCAGGTTCCACACGTCCGGGTCGCGGCGGGAGAGCCGCACCACGCCCCACTCGGCCGAGCCGGTGATGCCCTCGGCGGAGTCCTTGCGCTTGTAGAGGCGGGCTGCCTGGATGAGCGCGGCCTCGGTGATGTCGTCCGGTACGGCAGGCCAGCCGAACTGTGCGGTGATCCGGGCGCGGGCACTGGCGTTGCCCCACGTGCCGCTCACGCGCAGCAGGCCGGTGATGGGCTGCCCGTCCAGCAGGGCGTTGTCCGGGCTCGTCTCGTAGCCGGTGACGGCCGTGAACGAGCTGCCCGAGCCGGTCTCGACGACCAGGCCCGTGATGACGCCGATGTCGTCGACCAGGAGCAGGTCGCCGTCGTCCTCGCGCACCACCCGGCCGCGCGTGCGGTAGGTGCGCTGCACGGCCTCGGGGTCGAGCCAGAAGCGGCGGCCACACGTCTTGTCGATGCTGCGGGAGGCGGCGGACAGCGCCTTGTCCAGCAGCGTGTCCCGGCTGGTGTCGGCGGCCTCGAGGCCCAGCCTCTCCTTGAGCGTGACCCGGTCGCCGTACTCGTTGGCCACGTCAGGTCTTCTCCGGGCCCCGCTGGCGGCGGCCCTTGGGCGGCGTCGAGCGTGACACCGGTGCGGCGGACTTCTCGTCGGCCGGCGGCGTGTGGCCACGGCGGGCCAGCTGCTCGTCGACCTGGGCAACCCGTTCGGTCAGGCCGCGCTGGATGAGCCCTTCGCGCTCCCGCAGCAGGGCGGCGATCATCGTGTCCTCGGTCATTGCTTCGCTCCCAGGCGATGGAGGGTGGGCGCACGCAGGGCCCGCCCCTGGTGTGGAGCGGGCCCCGCGTGGCGGTGGATCAGAGGCCGGTGAACGTCGGCGGGACCAGGCCGGTGCCGCCGATCTTCCGGGCGTGCGGCTGGCGCTGGAAGGTGAAGGCGTAGTAGCCGTACACCACCATCAGGACGCCGAGGTTGGCGGCCTTGGCCTGCTCGGCGCGGATGTAGACCGGGGCGTCGGGGTCCTCCCAGAGGTGGCATTCCTGCCGGTCCACCAGGTAGATCTCGTCCTCGTTGGTGCCGGCGCCCAGGTTCGTGGCGATGTTGTTGTCCACGATGACCGGGGTGCCGTTGGGCAGGATGCCGCGCACGCCGCGCCCATACGCCTCGGCGTAGTTCGCGCCCAGGGTCTGCGCCACGACACCCGGCTGGGTGATCAGCGGGTACGAGGTGCCCATGGCGTTCTGCATCCAGTACCAGCGCCGGGAGTGCATGACGGCGAGGTTGTCGCCGGACGCCTGGTCCAGGAGCGCGGACTCGACGCCCGACAGTCCCTCGATCACCTTGGGGTACAGCTCCGCCGTGGTCGGCGTGGCGTCCGTGTAGGCGACCGCGGTGGCCGCGGCCGACAGGCCCACCGTCGCCAGGTTCAGCATGGTGGTGTCCAGGCGGCTGCCGTAGGCGCGGAACAGGTCGTCCAGGATGACGTCCTCGACGCCGGCGCCCCGCTCGATGGACTGGCGGGACGCGGTCTGCTGCCCGGCAGCGGTACGGACAGGGATCGACAGCGCCGTGTCGTCCATGTTCGTCTCGGTCACTGCGTCGTTCTCCGCCGCCTGGTTGTCGACGCCGGATCCCGTGGTGATGCGGGAGATCTCCACCGTCATGCCCGTGGGCGGCAGCGTGTGGCGACGGCAGGCGTCGGCGAACGGCCGGTTCGTGCGGGCCAGCGGCGCGTACATGTCGGTCAGGTACTGCGGGATGACCAGGCCAGCGAACGCGCCCGTTCCCACCGCGCGGATCTGCTGCCCGCGCTCGACGCGCTCCTCCTGCATGTGGCGAGAGAGTCGCGCCTGCGCCTCGTAGTCCCCGAGGAACGCGGCCCTCACGTCGTACTGGAACTGCGCGCCACGCCGGTCCTGGTCGGCCCGGTAAGTGCGCTCATCCTGGCCGACACGGTGCACCTGGTCGTAGGCCGGGGCACGGTTGGCCGCGGGCACGGTGCGCGCCTGGAGGGCGGCCACCTCGTCCTCGCGGACCTGCTCGGCCTCCAGTGCGGCCAGGGCCTCCTGCCGTCGGGTGACCTCGGCGTCGGCCGTGTCGCGGGTGGCGACCCGGGCGGCAACCGCGTCCTCGGTCAGGTTCTCGTCGGAGCGCAGCGCCATCAGCGCGTCCTGCTCCTGCTGTCGTGCAGTGATCGCCGTGTCCAGCGCGGTGCGCGCCTGGGCGATCAGGTCAGCGAGCGTCATGGCTCAGCTCTCCTTGGTCGATTCAATCCAGACGCCCCGGTCCAGGTCAGACGGCCACCCGAGGCATGGCGCCGGGTGGGCTCGTGCGCGCGAGAGCGCAGGGCAGCATCCCGCCGGGCGGCGGGAAGATCAGGGGGTCAGCGGGCGAGTGCGATCTCAAGGAGCGCGCGGGCCCGGCTCTTCGCCGGCGCGGGCTCCTGCCGCAGGCTGCTGACGGTGTAGGGGTTGGCGCCGTAGCCGACGATGGCGACGTCGCCGCGGTGGATGTCGTACCGGTTGATGCGGTACTCGGTGTAGTCCGGGGACCACTGGCCCGACTCGATGCGGAACGCGAACGACATCTCGTCGACGAGGCCGGACCGCAGCTTGGGCGCGATGTACGCCACGTCGTAGTCGGCGGGGTCCAGCTGCGGGGCGCGCACCGACAGTCCGGTCTCGTCCTCGGACAGCAGCAGCGTCCCGGTGGTGGTGCGGGCCAGGCGGCGCAGCTGGTCGTGGCCGAGCACGAGCGGCACGTCCAGGTCCGCGCGGGCCAGGGAATCCGTACCGGCCCCCGCTGAGACGACCTCGGAATAGGGACCGAACATGTCCCACATCTCGTAGCTCTGCTCGTACACCGTGGCGTGGCCCAGGAACTCCAGGGCGCCGCCCTCGCCTGCCTCGCGGACCTGCACACCGGACAGCGCCGCGCGCACCGTGGCGCGCGAGCCGCTCTGTTCGGCGCTGCGCCGCTGAGAGGGACGGTCGGCGCGCTGGCGCACCTGCTGAGCACGGGCCGCAGCTGCGGCGAGCGTGGTTACGGTCATGACGTTGCTCCCGTAGCAGCGGTAGGTGGCGTGGGTACGGCGCGCGTGCCGAAGAGCCGGTCGAACTCGGCGAGCTGCTCGTCGGTGAAGGGCGGCAGGTTGTCCAGCGCACGGGCCTCCGAGGGGGCGAGGATGCGCGTGGTGATCCGTGCGCCGATGGTGCGGGCGCGGGCCTCGGGATCCATGCGCAACAGCGCGTCGGTGTTGAGCTTCACGAACCGCGGGCCGGGCACCAGGAAGCGGCTGAACGCGTTCTCCCTGCGCCCCACCGCCGGACCCAGATGCATGATCAGAAACTGCAAGTTGCGCTGCGTGATGCTCGCGTAAGTGATGCTGCTCCCGGACACCGCCGCATCGATCATGTCGCCGGGGCAGCCGAAGAACCGCGCGATGTCACTCAGCCCGTACTGCCGGGCTTCGATGAATGCGGACTGGGAAGCAACGGCCTGGATCGGCTTGTACTCCCAGTCGTTGCCGTGGACGAACAGATCACCCGTCGACACCGCGGCCTTGAACTGCTCGCGGGCGACACGCGCTTCACCCTTGTCGATCTTCTTGGCGGTGTTCTTCAGCTCGGCCATCGGAACCGCGCCGCCGGCGAACCAGTCACGGGCGAACTCCTGCGCGTTCAGGGACTCTTCGATCGTCCACGCCGCATACGCCACCGGGGACAGCCCCAGGGGTAGACCAGCCACGGTGTACTGCTTCTCGTGCCAGATGTCCCACGGCTCGTACTCCTTGCCCGCGATGACGAACTTCAGGATCTGCGAGCCGTTCGCGCGGACGGTGACGTCTCCCAGCGCCACCAGCTCGACCCGCGCGGGCAGCCCGCGCCCGTCCGGGCCGATCACGCCCGACCGTTCGGTGATGATGCCGAAGCAGTTGCCCGCCCGGTCGAGGTCGACCTGGCTGGAGTACAGCCATTCGGGCAGGCCGACCTGAGCGCCGCCAGGAGAGACCAGGACAGGAGGCTTGGGCACCTCCACCTGGATGCCGTTGACCCGCCGGTAGACGTCCACCGGCATCGTCGACACCAGGTCCGCGCGCAGCCGCAGGCATGCCCACACCGCGCTGTGCCGCAGCGCCGAGTCGTTGGTGACGTGCACGCCGCCTGTGCGCTGCTCGCGGGCCCGCGCCATCAGGTCCTCGGCGCTGGTGATCTGTGCGCTGCGGGTGAATGCGTGCCTCAGCTTGGACCAGGCGCCCATGGCCTGCCCTCCCCTCACGCGAACGAGTCCGCGACGTCGTAGTCCTCGATCACGTGCGGGCCCCGGATCAACAGCGCCCAGCGGGCGAACGTCGCCGCGCAGAACGGGCTGATCTCGGTAATGGAACTGGTGCGGTCCAGCGTCCAGGCGTCCCCGTTCTTACGGGTCCTGGCGCCGTTCACGGCCGCGGTCAGCGGCACTTGGTCGATGTGCCGCACGGTGCTCTGGTTCATGGCGTCGGCCATCTGCCCGCACGCCTCGACGACGTCTCCAGTACGCATCACGATCAGGTCGCCGCGCTGCGGGTGCTCCTTGTCCTTGGGTACGTCGATGCCCGCGGCCACCAGGTCGTCGATAAGCGATCCGGCCGGTGTGCCCACGGAGGCGATTGCCACGACCACGGGATTCCACAGCTTGTGCAGCTTCACCACCGCGGGCACCACCCAGTCCGTGCCGGGGCGGCGGGCCACGACCTCGACGTGCACCTTGCCGTCCGGCCGCAGTGAGGCCACCGAGATTGAGGCGTGCGCCCGGTCCTGCGACACGTCGATGGCGAAGGCCACGTCACGGGTCGGCCTACTCTCGGCGTCGACCATGCCCGGCCACTTGCTCTTGGGCACGTTTGGGTCCACAGGCGGTGTCGGCTTGCGGGTGCGGTTCAGATACGCCCGGTCGAACTCGGCCGGGTCCATCTTCCCCAGCTCGGCCCGGATGACGTCCACCGTGACCGTGTGGCCCAGCGCGGGCAGCGTCGCGTACCAAGTCGCCGGGTCATCGCGCGGCATGTCTTCGGGGGCGAACCACTCGAAGTACGCGACCCGAGGACGCTGCGCCGCGGCGTCCTCTGCCAGCACGGCGAAGAACTCCTCGATCAGCTTCCGGCCCGCCTCGCGCTTCTTGTTGAGCCACACCGACTTGGTCGTGCCGCCCGCGGACGCCCACCACAGCTGAGCCATCTTCCGCGTGAGCATTGCCGGACTGAACGCCTGCTCCAGCCGGTCGTCTTCGTGCGCGAACGCCTCGTCGATGAACCCCATGTCGAGCGGTGGCCCGTGGCCGGCCTTTTCCGTGTTCGCAGTGATGCCCATCTTCGAGCGCGTCGCGGGCCACAGGATCGCCTCGTTGCCGTTGGACTTGCGGATGCGCGCCCGCTTGCGGAGGTCCGAGCCCGAGATCTTCTCCCAGAACTCGTCCTCCCAGCGCTGCCGGGCCATGCCCCGGGTCTGCGCTGCGTAGACGATGTTCTGCCGTTGCCACGCCATCGCCCGGTGAACCTGCGCGCCCAGGCACAGCTCGGTCTTGCCCTGTTGGCGGGAGACCGAGATGCCGACCTCGCGGTGGGCGAACAGCCCGGTGTCCGGGTCGATCTCCAAGGCGACGTCAGAGACGTACTTCTGCCACGGCATCGGCGGCGCGCCGAGCTTGGTCATGACCTTCCACAGCTTGGGCCCGAGCGAGGGCCGGTCCGGATGACGCGGCGTGCCCCAGCGCGGCGGGCACTGCAGTCCGTACCGCTCGCGCAGATCCTCGGCGACCTCAGTCGGGGCTCGCCAGGTCTCCGAGGTCGTCGTCATCGTCAGCGGCCCGCCCCTCCAGCAGCTGGGCGAGCGTCTGGCGGAGCTCGCGGTTCAACTGGGGGAGGCTGCGGGCGTCGTCCTGCACGGGGATTGGCTCGCCGCACGTCTCACACTCGGCGGAGGATGCCCCGTCGATCTCGCGGGCGAGCCGGTAGGCCATCTCCGACAGCGAAGGCTCGACACCGACCAGGTCGCCGAGCTCCCGGATGTCGTCGCGGACCGCTTGCTCGACGGGACCCATGACGCCCCCTTCCATGATCGTTCCGACGAGATCGGCCCGGGGGGAGAAAAATAAAAGCTGGGCGCGGGGTTGGGATATGTCCGTTTCCAAAAAATCTTGGGCCACCCCAGATCAGGGGCCCGCGAACCAATCCACTGAGGTGATCAGCTGCTGCACCTCTGCGAGAGGGCGGGCGCCCTTCTCGTTGTTGCACTTGCGCAGGCAGACAGGGCAGCCGTTCACGCCGTGGATGGGAGCGAGGTTGTCGGGGTCGAGCTTCGCCCCGCCCTTGGCGACCGGGTGGATGTGGTCGACGGCCTCGGCTGCACCATGGCCGCACACGATGCACACGTCGGACTCCGCGAGAATGCGGGCGCGCACCTTGCGGTAGTCGTAGCTGACCAGGTCGGTACGTCCAGCCATGACCTTCCCCCTCATGCGAGAGCCCGGCCTCACGCGCGTGAGGGCCGGGCCGATCTGCTGGCTAGACCTTGCAGAACCCCAAGGCCTTCAGCGCCTCGTTGATGGCCTTGGCCTCAGCCTCAGAGGCCCTGTGCTCGCTGGTGGAGAAGCGGGCTTGCGCGGTCACGTCGGCCTTGCCACCACCGTTGATGGTGGCGCACTGGTTGCGCGCGTTGTCGACGGCCTTGTCCTCGTCGGCGACGAGCGCGGGGTTCACCGCCCTGAGTGCCCTGATGAGTGCGGCTCGCTCAGCGGCGTTGGGCTCGGGCGGGATGCCAGCAGCTTTCTCGGCGTCGCTGTAGTCCTGGGACTTGGTGGCCTTGGGTGCGGTGCTCTTGCTCGGTTCGGCCTTGCCGTCGCTGCCACCATCGTCACTACTGCAGCCGACGAGTGCGAGCGCGAGTACGGCGGTGATGACCGCAGTGGTGGTACGGATGCGCATGGTCCCCCCTGGGATGTTGTGCGTGAAGGGACATCATGCGGTATAGGGAGAAGCCGTGTTGGCGATGCTCCCGAGGCGCGACGAAGCCCCGACCGGGGGGATGTGGTCGGGGCTTCGTGTGCGTCTGCGGTGCCGGTTGAGGGCACAGGTGTTCACCGGGATCGTGACACTGCTCTGACCTGCGCGTCAAGCGGCGGCGCGTGTGGCGCGGCGGGCCTCGTATGCCTGGACATCGGTGAGGGCGTACCAGGGTTGTCGTGGGGTGCTGCCGGGGGCTCTCTTCAGCTCTCCCCGCTCGACGAGCTTGCGCACGGCGGGGAGGCCGACGCCGAGGGCTTGGGCGGTCTGGTGGGCGGTGAGGTAGCCGGGGCGGATGATCTGCGACTCCATGGGGCCATGATGCGGCAGAGCCCCGCCGCGCGGAGTGCCGCGTGGCGGGGTGCCTGCTCGTTAGTTGCAGGGGAAGTGGCTGGGCGGGAAGTAGCCCATGCAGTTCTGGCACAGCTCCAGGGGCGGCTGGTCGTAGCGGAGTGCGGCGAGGTGGCGCGCGACAGCGAAGAGTCGAGAGATCATGGCGGTTCCTGTCTCGTGTGATCGGGATGGGTGGGCCGGGGTGGTCGGGTCGCCTGGCAGCAGTCGGCCGCCCCGGTGTCTAAGTGGGCTGTGAGTCGGGCTCGTTGGTCTCCTCGCGAGGTGCTTGGTAGACGCACATAACCCCGTTCGGATCGAACACCCCTCTCGCGCGTGCACGCCTGCGAGCTGCATCAACGTCGGAATCGGGGGCCACCCCTCTCGGCGGGGGAGTGGCGGACCAATCGGACATGTGCCACGCGTTGTAGGCCCACGCGGGAGGCAGCGCGTACATCAGGTACGGGGCTCGCTGGACCACCGAGCCGTAGAAGACGAGGGCGAAGAGCGAGGCCGCCAGGCGCAGCACGACGACGCCCAACCACCGGACACCCGAGCGGAGTCCGGCAGAGGCCGGCCGATGTGACTCGCCGCTGAGCCAGTGCCCGTACGCCTCGATCAGGCGCCACGTGCCGCGCGCGATGCGCCGCCCCGTAGCGGCTGTACGGGTCTTCACGACAGCCCCGGAATGAAGTCGCCGACCCAGGAGACGGCGGGCGCGAGGATGTACCCGGCGACGCCCGCGACGCTGGACGCGAGGCCGAGGCTGATCCCGCTCAGGACGCCGCGGAGGAAGTCCCATCGCATGCCGCGGACGCTGGTGACGGCGACCACGATGACGGTGGCGATGATGATGAACGCGTGGCCGCCCGGAGAGAGGGCGAGGGACGAGCCGCGGGTGACGTCCGGCGCGGTGCCGCCGACGCCGTAGACCAGGGCGAACTCCCCGACCTGATTGGTGCCCCACAGGCTCCAGTCCGCCAGGCCGCCGATGATCCCTCCCGCAGAGAGGATCAGCAGGGTGCCGTAGGCCATGCACAGCAGGAACGGCAGCAGCTTTCGGAGGGCCTTGGGAGCGAAGCGCTTCTTGTTGGAGGCGAACCAGCGGGTGAAGTCCCAGGCGAACAGGGACAGGCCGACGGTGACGCCTCCCAGGGAGACGAGGCCGTACGTCGGGATGTCGAGCGGGGTCATGGGGTCCTCAGTGGAGGATGGCCACGGCGAGCGCGGCGAGGGTGACGATGAGGGCGACGGTCCCGGTGATGCGGGGGACGTCGGTGAGCGCGACGGCGCAGAGGCCGAGGAACGCGACCAGCACGGAGCCTGCGAAGAACGCGGCGAGCACCGGGGCTACTCGGTGAGCGGGAGGCCGGCGAAGTAGACGTCCCACGACCAGGGGGCCGGGGCGGACTCGTAGCCGCGCGGCAGGTCGCCGGGCGGGAGCGCGGGGAGCAGCTGCTCGGCGTCGGGGCCTACGCCGCTCGTGACGAGCAGGTGCCGGACGCGGCGCTCGTCGGGCGCGGCGTGCGTCATGACGTCACCTCGGCGGCCAGATCCGGCAGGGCGTCCCGGTCGAACCAGTTGCGTCCTGCGTCCTTGGTGTGGACGGTGAGGCGTCCTGCGGCGACCCAGGTGCGAACCGTGGAGGCTTCGACGCCGTACCAGCGGGCGACCTCTGAGGACGACAGCAGGACGGGGGGCGGAGCGGGGCGGCCATCGGCGTCCTGCTCGGTCTCGACGGCGTCCTGGGCGTCCTCGGCCTCGGTTTTGGGCCGTGCAACGAGCGGGAGCAAGCGGACGTTGTCCGGGACGACTGCCGGGCGCTGCGGGACGCTTGGGACGGCGGGGGCCGATGTTGCGTCCTCGGCGTCCTGGTGCGCGGCGGGCGGGGTCGCCGCGAGGTGCAGGAGGTGACCGACGACCGCCGGGGGCACGAGTGACGTGACGGCGATCAGCCACGGCTGGGACGCGCGGACATGGCCGGTGCCGATGAGGTGCGAGACGACCTGCGCGGCCATGGCAAGGCCGAGGGCGAGGCAGGCGCCGATGATCGCGGACCAGAGTCCGCGGTCGCCCTTGCGGCGGGTGGACGCCACGGCGGCGGCGATGCCCGCGTAAGCGGACAGGACCACTGGCATGCCGTAGGCGAACTGCTCGGACCAGCCTGCGGCGCGGGCGAGGTGGTACTCACCGGGGGCGCACATGAGGAGTGCGACGCCGAGGACGACGGGGCGGCCGCCGGCGGTGAGGCCGCGGACCCAGAGGGGTGCCTGCGGGCGCGAGCTGGTGGTGCGGGGGTGTCTGGGGGTGGGCCGGAAGATCCGGCCAAGGGCGCGGCGGGCGCGCTGACGCATGGCAAGATTTGCCATAGCCGTCCTCCTGGTTACGTCAGGGGTGGCGGTCAGGCCCTCGTTTCGGTGCTCCAACACCGGACGGGGGCCGTTCTTTTTGTGGTTGTACGGGTCAGCTTGGCACAAGATCAGCCGTTAAGCGATGGTCTGTTGCGAATTTCGCGGCTCAACTCGCCAGCGTCCTGGGCCCGTTGGAAGCGTCCTGCTGCGCACGAGCGAGGGCGAGCGCGCGGGACGGCGGCCATGTCGAGCCGCACCCCCGGCAGGTGACTGTCCCCTCGCCGGGACGCCGAGTCAGGACGGTGCCGCAACGGGCGTCCTGTGCGTCCAGGACGGTTGGGCATGGCCCCATACGCACGGGCCGCTCGGCGGGATCGGTGGGCGCGACGATGGAGCGCACGGAGCGCTCGAGGTCGCGGATCTCCTCGGAGCAGGCGGCGGCCAGAGGCCAGGACACCGCGATCCATTCGAGGTTGATGCTCAGGGCACGGGCGGCGACAACGATGCGTTGCTCCAGCGTCCCGGCGATGACGGGTTCGCCCCATCCGCGGTCGGCCTGCATCGCGCTGCGCCAGTCCTCAAGGACGCCGACGATCCCGCCGGGGCCGCGGAGGTTGAACGGCCCCTCCGCGAGCGGCATCGGCGCCTCGGCGCGCGTGGTGCGGCAGCCGACGGCGGGGCCGGTGGCGGCGGGCTGGAGAAACGCGGCGAGACCCCGGTACCAGTACGGCGCGGCGTCCAGACGGCGGGCAGTGGTCAGGGTGCAGCCCGGGCATAGGTAGCCGTGCTCCAGATCGTTCTCGCACAGACCGCAGCTACGGGGCATGGTCACGGCTCCTTGCGCCCGAGGCACGGCACGCGGCGGTCGGCCAGGAGGTCCGTCATGTCATCCTCGGTGAGGGCGGGCTCGTCGAGGGCCGCGCGCAGCTCGGTAGCGGCGCTGCCGTAGGCGCGCAACACGGCCCAGCGGGTGGCCAGCTTCCGCACGCGCTCGATGGCGGCCTCGGCCCTGTCTCCGCGCTGCTGCCACGCATACCGCTCCTCGGCCATCTCCTGCCGTTGCGCGAGGAGTCGGCGGCTGGCCTTCGCCTCGGCCTCCACCCGGGCGTACAGGGCGTCGAGGTCGTCGTCGGTGATCGTGTCGGCGGTCTTTCGGGGCTCGGTCATGCTGCGCTCCTGCGGGTCTGGTTCGGACAGGTCGGGTCGTGGTCGGTGGCGAACGACGTCCACCACCGCTCGCAGCACGCCCAGTTGAGCTCGTCGGCGTGGATGCGGAGGCGGGCCAGGCGCTCGGCGCGGACCGCGACGGCGCGGCGCTCGTCGGCCAGCTCGTACTCGCGGAACACGGCGATGACGGGCAGGACCGAGGCCGCGGCGAACAGCCAGACTTCCCACGTGGCTCCGTTGCGGGCGGATTGCACGGCGCAGTAGGCCAGCCAGAGGAAGGCACCGCCTTGGAGGCTGCACAGGGCGCGGGCGAAGCGGCTCATAGGTAGCTCCCGGTGAGAGAGATGGTGCGGATGACCTTCCTGCGGGCGGTGAGACCTTGGCCCCACAGGTCTGAGCCCAGCTCGTGGCTGCGGTAGCGCCGGCGGCGGGGCGTGAGCGTGCAGTGGCAGATGTGCGTCGGGGCGTTGGCGGGGATGAAGTGCCCGCGCGTGCAGCGCCTCACGGGGTCACCTGGATTTCGGTGAGGGGCACACCGGCGGTGAGCTGGGTGTGCAGCTCGCGCAGTCGGGCCAAGGCCCGGCTGTCGCGCAGGTTCAAAGCGCTGCGGGAGGGGCCGGGAATCTTGAACCAGCATGCGCGGCAGAGGTATTGGCCGGTGCGGCGGAGGCGACGGCAGGAGAGGCACGGGAGGGTGGTCAACGGGACCTCCAGGGTTTCCAGGGCGGGATCTGCGTCCAGTGGGCGAGGGGGAGGCCGGCGGTCACCATGACGAGGACGACGTAGGCGACGACGAGCGTCACGGCTGCTGCGCCTCGTCGGCCAGGCAGCGCAGCTCGTTCGCGGCGGCGTGGATGTCGAGCATGTGATCGTCTGTGAGGTCACGGAGGCGTTCGGAGTTGTCGAGCGCGTCGGCGGCCTCGCGGAACGTGGCGGCCCGGTCGGCGGGTGCGGGGAGGGCGGCCAGCACGGCGTCGGCGAAGCTGCCGAACTCTTCAGGGTCGAGGTCGTTTGCGCTGTAGTCGGCGCCTCGGAACTCGCGGGCGATGGCGTGCCGGATGCGGTCGCGGCGGTCGGTGGGCGCAGACGGCGCGGCGGCTCGGAGCCGCTGTACCTCCGCGATCAGCGCGGTCACGTCCGGCTGCGCGTGGCGCACGAACTCCTCGTCGGCGGCGGCCTGCTCGCCGACGCCGAAGTTGAAGTCTCCGACGCCTTCCAGGTACGCGCCGGTGATGTTGGCCAGAAAGTGCGGCCCGTACTGCGGGTGGCGTTCCCACGGGCCTCGCGTGGCTGCGGAAGCGCGGGCCTCGATCGGGATGAGGTCGAGGGGCTCGGTCATGGTCGTCTCCGGGGTGGTCGTGGTGGACTGGCCGGGTCGGCCGCCCCTGCTAAGGACAGGGGCGGCCGTGCTGCTGCTCACTCGCTGGTTTCGTCCTCGGCCCACGCGTCCACGGCGACGCGTACGGCGTCGGCCTCGTGCCAGTACGGGGCGTGGCCCTCGGGCACCGGATCCCCGGCGAGGAGTGCGCTCACGGTCGCGACGACCGATTCGGGGTGGGCGTAGCGGCCGAGCTGGGGCAGGAACTCCGGCGTGGTGTTGCCGCCCTCGACGCGCGGCCGGGCGTACTGCCACGCCTCGGCGGGGTGGTCCCACAGCAGGAGCAGGCCGCCGGTGTCGTCGTCCGTGCTGTCGTCCCAGCTGATGACGGCAGTGAGCATCGTGGTGCAGCCCGCGTCGTCGCCGGTGGCGTACGGATCGATCTCGGCGTCGGACGTCCAGAAGCTGTCGGGTTCGAGGCCGGCGGCGGTGAGGGCGGCGATGACGGCGGTGATGTACGGATCGTGGGGCAGGGCCTTGGTCATGGTGGTCTCCGTTGGTTCGTGTGTGCGCGAGTGCGGGCGGAACCGGATGCGAGCGGTCAGGCGGCGTGTGTGTCTGTCTGGGTGATGAGTTGGAGGTGTCGGCGGTCGGTGTCGCGTTGGTCGTCGTCCCAGACCCATCCGTCGATTCCTGCGAGGAGGTCGGCGCGGTGTTGCGCCTGTTGGGTTGGGGACCAGTGAGGCGCAGGCCGTTCGTGGGGTTGTGGGGGTCGTGGGGGCAGTGCGTGACCGAAGGTGCCGGTGGGGATCTGTTCGGCGGCGAGGCGCTCGTACGGGCCCGTCACGGGGTGGCTCCGAAGAGGTCGAGCTGGTCGGCGCGCGCGGTATCGAGCTGCGGGGTGGCCCCGGTGGGTTCCTGGTGGCCGTCGGGCTCGTCGTCGAGAGCGCTCTGTTCGGCGAGCCAGGTCTGTCCCCGGGGGCTGGCTTTCCAGTCGGCGAGCATGCGCTGGCCGAGGTCGGTGAGCACCAAGCCGTCGCCGTCGTCGGCCAGGAGGCCGCACCAGACGCAGGCGACGGCGTTGTTCGATACGCCGCTGACCCGGTACCGCTCTTGGTCGTACTTCAGGGTTCCGGTCTCGGCGTCGAGGAGTGACGGGAGGTGGTACCAGGTCAGCTCTTCTGGGGGCTGCTCGAACTTGAAGGTCATGACGCGTGCCTCTCGGCTCGGCGTTGGCATGCGGTGGGGATGGTGGGGCCGATGGCCTGCAATTCGGCTGCGATGACCGCGGCAACGGCATCGGTGACGATGCCGTGGGCCCGGCTCACCGCGCCCGCCTCGGCCATGGCCCCGGGCGTGCGGCGGCGCGACGCCCGGGCCTGGACGGGGGGCGGGGTCGGGACGCGGTGCAGGTGGCGGCGTGCGGCATGGCACGCCACTCGTTGCCCTCCAGGCGGTCGCGGTCCCGTGTCAGGACGCGGGCCCGCAGAGTGCCGGTGCCGTCGGTGTAGCAGGCGAGGTTCCCGCCGTCGTCGGGGGCGGCGTTGACGGCCTGGCGTCGGCCTTTGGCGCTGATCGCCCAGCGGATACGGGCGAGGCAGCTGGAGCACGTCGTGACGTCGTGATCACTGGGCATTGGTTCCTCCGGTCAGGTGCCGGTGTCGGTGTCGTGCAGGTCAGGCAGGTGTGGGAGCACCAGGCGGTGGCCGTAGACGTTGAGCGCCTGCTGGCGGCCGAGTTCGGCGATGGCGTGCCTCACGTCGTCCGGAGTCGCGGTTGCGCGCAGCGTGGCCAGCTCTTCGCGGGAGACCTGGTGAAGGGAGCGCACGGGGAGCAGTAACGGCCGCTGCCCGCTGCTGTCTTGGCCGCTGGTTTCTGCGTTGACGCCGGGCGGCCTGGGGACCGAGCGCAGACCAGGCGCCGCGTCGGCAGCCTCGCGGGCGCCTGCGGGCGTCGGTGGCTGAGCTGGGTCGTCAGCCAAGTTGTGGTCACGCTCTGGGTCCCTACCGAAGGTAGGGGTGGACTGGTCCCCCCCGGCGGGAACGGGTTCCGGACCGCGGTGCGGAACGGGTTCCGGGGGCGTTCCAGAACGGGTTCCGGAGTCTTCGGAACCCCCGGCGGGAACGGTGTCCGGAACCCCCTTCTGGAACGGGTCCCGGACACCGTTCTGCGACGGGTCCCGGGCCGTCTTCGCCTTCTCCGCGGCGAGCGCCTCTGCTACCTCCTTCTCTTTCAACTCCCGCTTGCGCCTGGCCTGCCGGGTGTCGGTGTAGAGGTGCAGGTGCGGCGCCCAGAGAGGCCGCTGCATGGGGACGATGAGCCGGTACATGGCGGACTTGTTCGGCCGGCGCTTGCGCTCCAGCAGGCCCACGGCCACGAGGACCTTGACGCACCTGGTGACCGTTTCCTCCGTGCACCCTGCGATGGCGGCGAGGGTGGCGCCGGAGGGGAACGCGTTGGAGCCATCGGCGTCGGCGTAGGTGGCGATGAGCATGCCGATGTGGACGCACTTGGAGACCTCGGGCCGTCGCATACGCAGCGCCTCGTCACGGACGCGGTTGATCCACGCGTTCCGCACCGTTTGCACGTGCTCGCTGCTGCTCAAGTGGGTGCTCTCTCCGTGATGTTGCTGAACCGTTGCGGCAAGATCCGGCTGGGCCGGACGGGGTCACGAAGCGCGCAGGCGCTCCAGCGCGTGGCGCGGGATGACCGGCCGCAGCAGGGCCTCCTCGTACCGAGCGGAGCGGCTGGAGTCGCGATGGACCCAGCCGCGGGACTCCAGCGCGCGCAGCTGCACGACGACCTGGCCGCTGGTGAGGCCGGTCGCGTCCACCAGACCGGTCAGGTACGGCTGTCGCTCGACGGGCAGTTCGCCGGTGCCGCCGTTGGCGAACCCCAGCAGGGCGAGGGCGACGAGGCGGGAGTGCGGCGTCATCCCGCTCGCACGGATGCCGCGCTCAAAGAGCGGGCGGAACCTCTCGCCGCGCAGCACGGTGCCGGGGGCGATCATTTCGGCGGCGCGGCGGGCGGAACCCCGGGCAACGAGGTCGCGAGGTGTCGGCACGGTGGAGGCCTGGGTCGTCACGATGACTCCTGTTGGTCTTGAGGGGCGTCGGCGTCCGGTGGGGGCTGGCGGTGGACCGGCCAGCCCGGGCCCGGTGGGGCCTCGGGCTGGCCTTTCTGCGCGGCTGGCGTGTGACGGGCACACCGCCAGCCGCAGGGGTACAGCCGCGCGTACGTCAGCCCATGTGGCAGAGCCAGCGATCCGCACGCGGGCGGCTTCTTGGAGTTGCTCACGCCTCGGCGTTCCGGGAGGCAGGCTCCTCGGGCTGGTCCTGCTGGGTGCGCCACGTGGCGGCCTCGTCGTCGGGCAGCTGGCTGTAGCCGGAGAGCTCCACATCGATCCCGTCGACCGTGACGCTCGCCCTGCCGTGCTCGAGGACGAAGGAGGAGTGACCGGACACCTTCGCGGCCACCTCTGTCCCCAAGGCAGCGGCGACCTGGCGGAGCGCCTCCATGCCGTCGGCCTTGAAGTGGACCTCGGCGCGGCCGCCGCCGCTCTCGTGGCTGAAGAGGGAGACATGCTGAACGGCGAGGCCTGCGTCCGGGTGTTCGATGAGGAGGCGGCGGGCGAGCCGGGCCAGGCGTGCCATGTGGTTCTCCAGCTCCTCGACCGCGGCGAGCGGGCCCGGCTCCTGCGCCTGGCCCTCCTCGCTGCCGTGGGCCTGGTCGTCTTCCGCCTCGGCGAGGAGCCGGCCGAGGTGGAAGAGGCTGGTAACGGACGAGATGCGCTCGTGCTTGCAGGCCTGACACGGCTGGACCAGCTCCAGGCCCACGGTGACGTCAGGGTCGTTGTGGTGGTCCATGCGGTAGCGCAGGTACTCCGGACGCCTCGGGGCGAGGAGAGCTCGAGCCTCCTCAACCTGCTCGGGCAGGGCGGCGGCGGCCGTGTACTGCCAGTCGAGTTCAGCCGCCGCGTGGGCCAGGGTGCTGCCGGCGCATCCGCGGGCGTACTTCAGGAACTGGGCCTGCTCCTGCGCGGCATGCTCGGCGGCCTGGTCCTCGGCGGATGAGCTTCCCTCGGTGTAGGCAGTGGCGGCGAGATTGATGAGGTTCACGGGTTATCCCTTGTGGTGACGTGCCGGGCGAGTGGTGTGCGGGTCCTCGGAGGCCTGGGTGGCGCAGTCGCGATCGAGGAGCCACTTCAGGGCGAGGGCAACGGGGGCGTAGAGGCAGATCGAGACGACGATTGCGCCGACGACCTGCGGGGTGTCGGTCACTCGTCGGCCTGGTCGTCGTACGCAGAGGCGACGGTGATCGGGGTGACGATGTAGCCCGTGGTTTCCTCGTCGCCGTCGATGGTCACGGTCAGTTCCTGCGGGTCCTCGGGCTCGGAGTCGTCGTTGATCCAGTCGAAGAAGAGGGCGACGCTGGCGGGGTGTTCGCGGCTGGCGGTGGCTTCGCAGTGGGCGCGGGCGGCGGTCTCGGTGGTGTAGAGGCCGAGGGGGGTGCCGCTGTCGTGCTCGGCGCGGTAGACGGTCAACGTGGCCGGGGAAGTGGACTCGCCCGCAAGGGTGTCCTTCTTGCCTAGCTCTGCCTTCGGCGTCAATGCGAACGTGATCGTGTCCGGCTGCGGGCCGATGGGCATCGGCAGTGCGTGCGCGGAGCCCGCGATTCCGTGCTCCGCCAACTCCGGCAGCGTCGCCATCGCCTGCGGCGGGCAGCACTTCGGTGCACCAGCCACCGCGTACAACGCCACCCCAGCCGAGGTCTCAGCACGGCGCTCCCAGACCGACCCGTCCCTGAGGTTGACCACCAGCGGCGCGCTCATGCGGACACCTCGTTCGCGTCCGCGGCGTGCTCCAGGACCGCAACTGCGGCCTCCGTGGTCCGCGACTCGGCGTCACCCCACGCGTCGACGTGCGCCTCCAGGTCGAAGATCCCGCCGTACAGCGGGCCCTCGCCGTCGACCTCCAGGCGCAGCGCCAGCACGGCGATTGCCTCGTCCGACAGCAGGGAGGGGCGGTGCGGGTCGCCGGTCGTCGCGCACTTCAGCGCGGCCACGATGCTCATGGGGCGGAAGGCGTGCGGGATGCACATCTCCCGGTCCATCGCGTCCGGGACGAAGTCGCCCTTGTACAGGCCGTTTACGGCGAGCAGTCGAGCCGCCGACCGGAACAGGCTGGAGACGGTCGCTGGCCGCGCCTGCGGCGCCTGGTGCAGCGGGAGAACCCTGCTGCTGGTCTGCAATGATGTGGCCATTGGTGACCTCTCGTTTTCTGGGTTGGTAGAGGCGCCGGTAGAGGGGTCGCCAGGCCGGGAAGTCGGGCGGCCCTTCGGCGCGAAAAGGGGTGGGTCAGGCGGCTTGATCAGCCGGGGGGCGTTGCGGCACGGAGGGGCGTGCGGCAGGCCTGGCGAAGATCTGGCGCAGGGTGTCGATGACGTCCTGCGAGGGAGCGGGCGCGTCCTTGACGCACTCGCGGATGTGCTCAATGACTGCGTCGCCGAGGAGCGCGCGGCGCTCTTCGCCGGTCACGCTGCGGCCTCGATGCGTACGCGCTGGATGACCTGACGTAGATCGAAGTCGTAGGTCTCGGCGAGGCGCATGGCCGAGTTCAGGTCAGGCTGGGTCTCGCCGTTGAGGATCCGGTAGACGGAGGACTCGGCAATTCCCGTACGGCGGTAGATCTTGGCGCCGGTGTCGTCGCCGTGAGCGGCGGTCGCGGCGAGGAGCTTGGTTACGTCTAGGCGGAACACGAATTCACCTCCCTCGTGCCTTCTGTGGCAGGCGTCGTCCCTGGTAGCAGAGTGTTCCTTGCTCACGAGGGAGACTTTGTCACCAAGCTTCCTCCCGCGCAAGGGAGATTGCTCAAGAGGGAGAGTGATTCTTTAAAGCGAACGCTTGTTCGATTGCGCGTGTGGCCTGTGTTAATGCAGGTGAGTGGCCCAATGGCCACTCTTGCGCGCGAGGGATTTTCTGGATACTCCCTATCGAGGGAGGTAGAGTTTCGGGACATGACAGAGGCCCCCACGCACGCGCAGCGCTTCGCTGCCGTGGTCGCCCCCGCCGCCAAGGCGGCCGGCTACTTCGGTCATGGAGCGCAAGCCCGACTCGCCCGCGACACCGGCATGTCCGAGAGCAGCGTCAGTCGCATGCTCAAGGGCAAGGCCATCCCTGAGCTCAAATTCCTGAGCCCCCTCGCCGCCGCCATCAAGTACAGCCCTGTCGCCCTACTGATCGATACAGGGCTCATTTCTCCTGATTCGCTTCAGTCACCACACGAAACCGATCAGTCACAGGTAGGCTCGTCCTTCACTCCGGACGATGCAGCAGACCGACTCGGCATTAATGACGCAGTGGGACGCCACATGTTCACCGCAACCGTCGAGCGCCTCATGCGTCAAGAAGATGAGGACGCCGGTGATCGCGCCGACGACACCCGCGGAGGCACAGCAGCACAGATGTAGGGCGGGAGTGCGTATGGCGGCGACAGGGGCAACCAGAGCATCAGCGGTGGTAGCGGCACTCACAGCCGCCGCAGGAATCTCACTCATCCTCTACGGCGTCGCACGAAACGAGCTGGCCTACTCCTTGGGTGGAGCAAGCCTCACCACGGTCACTCTCACCCTGCTCACCCTCACCGCGATACGCCGGTGGATCACAGACACACAGGCGGAGCGGGCGGAACTCGCAGAATCGATCCGCAGCGCCAACGACGAGCGAACCCGATACATCGCAGCGCAGGCCTCCATCGAGATGGAACGGCAACGCCTCTCGCGAGATGCCGCAGCAGACCGAGCCCAAACGACAGCAATCCTCGCCGCCGAACGCGCCAAAATGCAGGACAATTTCGACGAGCAGAAAGCCCAACTCGTCTGCGACACCCTAGAGGCCGGCATCCAGCTCATGCGGAAGCACAACGCAACAGAGGCCACCCAGGAACACGCCCGCGTCATCGCCTTCCCAAAACAGGAGCAGGAAAGGGCCAGGAGCCGCGACGTCCGCTAACGGCTGGCCCAACAGCCGCAGTTCAACGCGTACCCCTCACTTCGGCGACGGTCGCGCAGACGCGCGAGTCAGCCTGTACGGCCGGAACCCAGGCTGCCCCACGAAGGCCAGCGTGATGCGGCCCGGCTCGACAGCGCGCACCCCCCGTGCCCTTGCCTTGTTCAGACGGATCGTGACCACCGCCCGGTACACCGTCCGATGCTGCGGCACCGTCAGGCCCTGCCACATCGCATCCACGTCCTCGGCACTCAACAGCCGCCGCACAAGCGGCGGCGCAGAGGTCACCTCGCCGGCCGCCTCCGCCACCTCGATCTGCGGGATCAAACGGGCCTCGATGGCTGCCAGAGACGCAATGGATAGGACCGGGCGGCCCTGGGGCGTCAGCTGGCCTGCCGTAGCGCGCGCCTCTTCCAACTGCTCGGTCAGGGCCTGAGCGAGCGCGCGTGAGGCGGCGGCAGCCTTCTGCTCCGCATCGTTACGGAAGGCCTCGGCGGCAGCCGGGCTGGAAAGCCACTGGACCACTGCCTCTTCGACGTACGCCTCCAGCGTCTCTTTCCGCATGACCGTGTCGTAACGGAGGCTGCACTGGTACGACAGATAGCCGCGGTTCTTCAGGACTTTGAGATGCGGTTCCTCTTCGCACTCGCCGCACAACCCAAGGAATGACAGCTCGTGCTTTACCGATGTGTCGTGCGACGTGCGCCGCTTCGGATTGGTCACGATCGTTTGCACGTTGTGGAACGTCTGGATGAACCCTTCGTCATCGTTCCCGTTCGAGATCGGCGGCCATGCGGCATCGCCGATGACCTCACCCTGAAAGACACGCTTTCCGATGTAACCGGGGTTCCGCAGCATGCTGGTCAAGTGGTCGTACCGCCACGGGATGCCGGGCTCCCGCTCCCCTTCGGCTTGCAAATCCTGCAAGATCGAATACTCGGTCTCGCCCGCCTCGACGCGCTGGAAGATGTCGACGACGACGGGTCCGCGCTCGGGAAGCACGTACTGGTCAATCAGGTCGCCGGTATCCGGGTCGTAGCGGCGGCCGTACCCCCACAGGATCCGACCGTGCGGAGCGCCCTTCTTCGCCTGTGACCGTGTCGTGCGGAGCACCCGCTCACGGATGCCTTCACCCTCATCCTCGGCTTCGACCGCGTGCTGAGCGGTGATCTTGCGATCCTCGCGCTTGGACAGGTCGTAGATCTGCCCGTTGTAACAGAGCAGGACGTCGTTCTCCATGCAGGCGTTGCGCAGGCGGATGTACGCCTCGATATCGCGGTAGTAGCGAGACGCCTCGAAGGCCACGACGATACGACCGCGACCGGCCATGATGGCCAGGATCAGGGCCTCGAAGTCCTTTCGGGTGCGGCGTGCGTGGCGACTCGCGCTGCGGTCGACGTCTTGGTCGAAAACCTCGGCGATCGGCCATCCGAACTGGTCGCACATCTGGCGGCCGGTATCGATCTGGTCGGCGACGCTGCGGCCCTTCTTCTTCGGGTCTCGCGAGGCGCGCCCGTAGAGCAGCGCGGGGAATTCCTCGTCGGGGAAGACCATGTGCAGGTACTCGGGCGCGATGGGCATGAGTTGAGACTATCGACTCATCTGCCTGAGTGACATTGGCAGGGGCTAACCTGACGATCGTCCTCGCGCTGCTCATCGGACCGCCGGGCATGGCGCAGCGGGCCGAGCGGCGGGGGCTCGCGCCGAAGCTGGGCATTCCGTTGCGGACCACGGCGTTACTGGGCGGGATGCTGACCCTCGGCTTCGTCATCGTCTGCCGGCCGGACCCGAGCGTGCTGCGTGCCGCGGCCTGCGGGCTGATCGCGCTGCTCGCCATCGCCACCGGGCGGCGCAGATCGCTGATCCCGGCGCTGGCCGCCGCGGTGCTGCTGCTCGTTCTGTGGGACCCCTGGCTGGCCCGGAGCTATGGCTTCCTGCTCTCCGTCCTGGCCACCGGCGCCCTGCTCACCCTCGCGCCCCGCTGGGCAGCCGCGCTGCGAACGCGCGGGGTGCCGCCACGGCCGGCGGAGGCGCTGGCCGCGGCGGCCGCGGCGCAGGCGGTGTGCGCGCCGGTGGTGGCCGTTCTCGCCGCCCGGGTGAGTCTGGTCGCGGTGCCGTGCAATCTCCTGGCGGAGTTCGCCGTCGCGCCCGCCACCGTGCTCGGTTTCGCCGCGCTCGCGGTGGCGCCGGTGGCGATGCCGGTCGCGGAGGTGCTCGCGTGGGGCGCCAGTTGGCCCACCGGGTGGATCGCGGAGATCGCCCGCACGGGCGCGGCACTGCCCGGCAGTGGTGTCGACTGGCCGGGCGGCTGGCGTGGCGGGTTCCTGCTGGCGCTCGCCACGGTGGCGGTCGTCCTGGCCGGGCGCAGGCTCGCACGGCACCCGTGGCTCGCGGCGGCCTGCGCGTTGCTGCTGCTCCTGGTCATCGTTCAGCCGCCGCCCCTCACCCGGGTGATCGCGGGCTGGCCGCCGCAGGGCTGGCGCATGGTGATGTGCGACGTGGGCCAGGGCGACGCCATGGTGCTCGCGGCGGGTGGGGGTGCCGGGGTGGTGGTCGACGCGGGGCCGGACCCGGTGGCGGCGGACCGCTGCCTGCACTCCCTCGGGATCACACGTGTGCCCCTGGTGCTCCTGACGCATTTTCATGCCGACCATGTGGCCGGGCTGCCGGGGGTGTTGCGGGGGCGTGAGGTGGGGGCGATCCAGACAACCGGGTTCGAGGAGCCTTCGGACCAGGCGCAGTTCGTCCGGCGGCAGGCGGCTGCGAAGGGGGTGCCGGTGACCCGGGCCACGGCAGGGGAGCGGCGGCGGGCGGGTGCCCTGGAATGGCGGGTGCTCTGGCCGCAGGCCGAGCCACGGGTGCGGCCCGAGGGGCCGAACGACGCGAGTGTCACCCTGCTCGTGCGGACCGCCGGGCTGAGACTGCTGCTGCTCGGTGACCTCGAACCACCCGCCCAACGGGCGTTGCTGCGAAGCCCGCAAGCCGCGTCGCTCACGTCCGTGGACGTCCTGAAGGTCGCCCACCACGGCTCGGCCAACCAGGACCCGGAGCTACTGCGCAGGGCGGCGCCCCGGCTGGCCCTCGTCTCTAGTGGCGCGGACAACACGTATGGACACCCGGCACCGGTCACCGTGGCGGCGCTGAGGGCGGAGGGGGCGGAGGTGTTGCGCACGGACAAGCAGGGCGCGATCGCGGTGCTGGCTTCGGGGCGGAGATCGGCGCCGCGGCTGGAGGTCGCCACACGGCCGCCTTAGCAGGACGCAGGACGCAGGGCCGGTGGCGCAGAACGCAGGACGCGGGGCCGGTGGCCGCCGCAGGGCTGAGTGGACATCGCCCCGAGCGGCCGACCCCTCCGGCCGGCCCCTCCGTTAGGCCCCGCCGGTAGGGCTACCGCCGGGAACACAGGCTGACCTGCGCCGGAGTCGGAAGCGTAGGGGCCAAAGCGGTCCAGTAGTGGCGCTACAGCGCATCGTCGGCATTTGGCGTGATGTAGGTCCGTGTTGCATCGAATGCCGCAACGGTGATCGAATGCCCTTTCGTTGTAGTTAGCAGGTTTCAGGTGTTGTCAAGGGAACGCGGGGGTGTGTCGTAGGTGTTCGGCCGTTGGCTGGGGAGTCGGTTGGGGAACCGTACGAATCGGGTGGGACGGACGGGGGCCCTGTCGGCGTTCACGGTTCCGCCGAGTGCGGGGTTGCTCAGCTGCCGGGTGCTCGATGCCGTGAACGAGCCCGTTCGGAACGCGGAGTTCGTGGTCAGCGATGCCGTGGGCCGCAAGGTGGTGAGCGGGGGGACGGACCCTTTCGGGTCGTTCATCACGACCGTGCCGGCGGGGGAGTACCGCCTCGCGGTGTCGGCGGAGGGGTTCACTCCGTACCGGGCGAGCGCCACGGTGGGCGAGGACGCGCACGCCTCGCTCGGTGACGTCACGCTTCAGGTCGCCCAGCCCCCGGCGCTTCCCGAGCCCGGCGACTGGGAGGTCGACCCGCAGCACTCCTCGGTCGGGTTCTCGGCGCGGCACATCGGACTGGCCCGGATCCACGGGCGGTTCAACAGTTTCGCGGGGGCGATTCGGCTGGGCGAGCGCATGGAGGACTCCGCGATGCACGTCGTCATCGACGCGGCGTCCATCGACACCGCGGTCAAGATGCGCGACGACCATCTGCGCTCGGGGGACTTCCTGGACGTGGAGCGCTTCCCGACGATGGAGTTCTACAGCGACCGCTTCGTGCACAAGGGCGGTAGCCGCTGGGCGATATCCGGTGGGCTGACGCTGCACGGCGTGACGCGGACGGTGACGCTGGACGCCGAGTATCTCGGGGTCGGGCAGGGGCTCGAGGGGGAGACCCGCGTGGCCTGCCGGGCCAGCACCGAGCTGCTCCGCGACGATTTCACGATCACCTGGCAGACGATGCTCGCGCGCGGTATCGCGGCCGTCGGGCACAGCATCACGGTCGACCTCGACATCCAGGTCGTCCCCAAGAGCTGACGCGGCGGGGGTACGCGCTGCGGCCCGAGGCCGGCCCCGCGCCGCCGCGCGACCGCCACGCCTACGGGGCCTCCAGCCAGCCCTCGTGTTCGGCGGCCAGTTCGTCGAGCGCCGCGCGGTCGAGGCGGGACTCGGGGTCTTCGACCACGACCAGCCACTGGGCGTCCTCGGCGTCGTCCTCGCCGGCCAGGGCGTCGCGTACGAGCTGGGGCTCCTCGGTGACGCCGAAGCGGTCGGGAAGATCTTCGGCCACCTCCTCCGCGGCATCGCGGTCGGGCAGCACCAGGACATGTCGTACGTCGTTCACGCCCCCATTCTCCGATACGGGCCGCGCGGCACGGCACGGGCTCCCGGCACGGGCTCCCGGCCGGGAAGGCCGTCGTACGGGACGGACTGTCAGTGCCGCGTGGGATGCTTGACCGCGATGGCCAGGAAGACAGCTAACGACGATCCGCTCGCTCCCCTCACGCTCGCCGTGGGGCAGGAGGACCTGCTTCTCGACCGTGCCGTGCAGCAGGTGGTGGCGGCCGCCCGCGCCGCCGACGCGGACACGGACGTGCGTGACCTCACCTCCGACCAGGTGCAGCCCGGCACGCTCGCCGAGCTCACCAGTCCCTCGCTCTTCGCCGAGCGCAAGGTCGTCGTCGTGCGCAACGCGCATGATCTGTCGGCCGACACGGTGAAGGACGTGAAGGGGTATCTGGGGGCGCCCGCCGAGGAGATCACCCTGGTGCTGCTGCACGCGGGCGGCGCCAAGGGCAAGGCCCTGCTCGACGCGGCCCGCAAGGCGGGAGCGCGGGAGGTCGCCTGCCCGAAGATGACCAAGCCCGCGGACCGGCTGGCGTTCGTGCGCTCGGAGTTCCGTGCGACGGGGCGTTCGGCGACGCCCGAGGCGTGCCAGGCCCTCATCGACGCGATCGGCAGCGATCTGCGGGAGCTCGCCTCGGCGGTCTCGCAGCTCGTGGCGGACGTCGAGGGCACGATCGACGAGGCGGTCGTCGGGCGGTACTACACCGGCCGGGCGGAGGCGTCGAGCTTCACGGTGGCGGACCGGGCCGTGGAGGGGCGGGCCGCGGAGGCGCTTGAGGCGTTGCGCTGGTCGCTGTCGACCGGGGTCGCGCCCGTCCTGATCACGAGCGCGCTCGCGCAGGGCGTGCGGGCCATCGGCAAGCTCTCCTCCGCGCGGGGCGGGCGGCCCGCCGATCTGGCCCGTGAGCTGGGCATGCCGCCCTGGAAGATCGACCGTGTGCGGCAGCAGATGCGTGGCTGGACCCCGGATGGCGTAGCCGCCGCGATCACCGCGATCGCCGCGGCCGACGCGGGGGTCAAGGGCGGCGGCGACGACCCCGAGTACGCACTGGAGAAGGCCGTGGTGGCCATCGCCCGCGCCGCCAGATCCCGCCGCACCTGACCTCCCCCGGCCCCGGCGACAGCCCCGCCCCGCCTCCGCGACCGCGGAGCCGGCCCACCACGCTCGCAGCCGCCCGGAAGCGATGACCACGGGCCCAGCCACGCCCCGCAACGCTTGGCGTCAGCCCCCGCAGCGCCCAGCCGCCCGAGCCCCGCAGCTCCCTTACCCCCGGGCCCGGCAGTCGCCGCACCTCGCAGCCGCAGTCGCAGCCGCCGCCCCGCAGCCACCGCGTGCCCCAGCCACGCCCCGCTCGCAGCGCCCGGCGCCAGCCCCCGCCCCGCCGGAGCCGTCCGTACCCCCAACGCCGAAAACCCCGCCCCGCCGACCTGGGGAAGGGCAGCGGGACGGGGTTTTCGTAGAAACACTGAGTGGATCCGTACCCGCGTGGCGAACGCAGATCGTGTACGGATCCGGGGTGCCGGACG
Source organism: Streptomyces sp. NPDC046335 (assembly GCF_055587985.1). NCBI lineage: Bacteria > Bacillati > Actinomycetota > Actinomycetes > Kitasatosporales > Streptomycetaceae > Streptomyces > Streptomyces sp. NPDC046335. Next base: position 531,029 of record NZ_JBVJFF010000001.1, read on the forward strand.
GGAGCGGAAGAGAGGGGCCCGCTGGTTCCCGTGCCGGCGTCAAATCAAGTGAGGCCGCTGTCAGCCGCTCGAAGCGAGGGCCCGCGGTACTCGCAGAGGCTTCAGCCCTTGATGGACGCGGCCTTCGTCGCAAGCGCCGACTTCTTGTTGGCGGCCTGGTTCTTGTGGATGACGCCCTTGGAGACGGCCTTGTCCAGCTGACGCGTGGCCTCACGCGTGAGCTCGGCGGCCTTCTGGGTGTCACCGGCGGCAACGGCCTCGCGGGCCTTGCGGATCGCGGTCTTCAGAGAAGACTTGACCGCCTTGTTGCGCTGACGCGCCTTCTCGTTGGTCTTGATCCGCTTGATCTGGGACTTGATGTTCGCCACGAAAGAGCCTTCTCAGGTTCAGGTACTGCAGAGGTACTGCAGATGAGTGTTATGACACGCGCCTCGATGCTCGAGAGGGCTACGAGACACAGCTGTCCACGGTACCAGCCGCCCTCCGACCGGCCCAAACCGGGCGCAGCTCCAGCCCCCGCCAAGCCGCCTAGCCCGGCACCGAGCTGCCGAGCGCCAACCCCAGCCGCCGAGCCCCCACCCCGAGAAGTACCGACGCCCCACCACCCCAAGCGCCGAGCCCCCCGCACCGCCCCCACACCACCCCCCGCCACACCAAGCGCCCGGCCCGCGCCGCGCCCATGGGACGATGGAAGCTACGTATAGATCCGACCCGAGGCGACCGGCGCCTCAAGAGACAGGACCCTGCGTGCCCGCGACCCCTAAGAATGTGCCCGAGCCGAGCCGTACCGACCCGGCTCTGATCCGCAATTTCTGCATCATCGCGCACATCGACCACGGCAAGTCCACGCTCGCCGACCGCATGCTCCAGCTCACCGGGGTGGTGGAGCAGCGGCAGATGCGTGCTCAGTACCTCGACCGGATGGACATCGAGCGCGAGCGCGGCATCACGATCAAGTCCCAGGCGGTGCGTCTGCCCTGGGCCCCGAGCGAGGGCCCGGACCAGGGCAGCACCCACATCCTCAACATGATCGACACCCCGGGCCACGTGGACTTCACGTACGAAGTCTCACGTTCGCTCGCGGCCTGCGAGGGCACGGTCCTCCTGGTCGACGCGGCCCAGGGCATCGAGGCGCAGACTCTCGCCAACCTGTACCTGGCGATGGAGAACGACCTCAAGATCATCCCCGTACTGAACAAGATCGACCTGCCGGCCGCCCAGCCGGAGAAGTTCTCCGAGGAGCTCGCCAACCTCATCGGCTGCGACCCCGACGACGTCCTGAAGGTCTCCGCGAAGACCGGCATGGGCGTCGAGGCGCTGCTGGACAAGGTCGTCGCCGAGATCCCGGCGCCGGTCGGCGTCAAGGACGCTCCGGCGCGCGCGATGATCTTCGACTCGGTCTATGACTCCTACCGCGGCGTCGTGACGTACGTACGAGTCGTCGACGGTCAGCTCAACAAGCGCGAGCGCATCCGGATGATGTCCACCGGTGCCACGCACGAGCTCCTTGAGATCGGTGTCTCCTCGCCCGAGATGACCCCGGCCGACGGCATCGGCGTCGGCGAGGTGGGCTACATCATCACCGGCGTGAAGGACGTCCGTCAGTCCAAGGTCGGTGACACGATCACCTCCCTGCACAAGGGCGCGGCCGAGGCGCTCGGCGGTTACAAGGACCCCAAGCCGATGGTGTTCTCGGGGCTGTATCCGCTGGACGGCTCGGAGTACCCGGACCTGCGCGAGGCCCTCGACAAGCTCCAGCTCAACGACGCCGCGCTGGTGTATGAGCCGGAGACCTCGGCTGCTCTCGGGTTCGGCTTCCGTGTGGGGTTCCTGGGGCTGCTGCACCTCGACGTGATCCGTGAGCGGCTCGAGCGCGAGTTCGGGCTCGACCTGATCGCCACCGCCCCCAACGTGGTCTACCGCGTGATCATGGAGGACGGCACCGAGCACACGGTCACGAACCCGAGCGAGTTCCCCGAGGGCAAGATCGACCAGGTGCACGAGCCCGTCGTGCGCGCCACGATCCTCGCCCCGAGCGAGTTCATCGGTTCGATCATGGAGCTGTGCCAGAACCGGCGCGGCGTCATGCTCGGCATGGACTACCTCTCCGAGGACCGCGTCGAGATCCGCTACACGCTGCCGCTCGCCGAGATCGTCTTCGACTTCTTCGACCAGCTCAAGTCGAAGACGCGCGGCTACGCCTCGCTGGACTACGAGCCCACGGGCGAGCAGTCCGCGCAGCTCGTCAAGGTCGACATCCTGCTCCACGGCGACAAGGTCGACGCCTTCTCGGCGGTCACCCACAAGGACGCGGCGTACGCGTACGGCGTGCGGCTCGTCGCCAAGCTGCGCGAGCTCATCCCGCGGCAGGCCTTCGAGATCCCCGTGCAGGCGGCGATCGGTTCGCGCGTCATCGCCCGCGAGACGATCCGCGCGATCCGCAAGGACGTCCTCGCCAAGTGCTACGGCGGTGACATCTCCCGTAAGCGCAAGCTCCTGGAGAAGCAGAAGGAGGGCAAGAAGCGCATGAAGATGGTCGGCTCCGTCGAGGTGCCGCAGGAAGCCTTCATCGCCGTGCTCTCCAGTGACGAGAGCGGCCCCGGCAAGGGCAAGAAGTAGTCACACCGGCGGCGGTCGAGCCGCTGCCGCGCGGGCCCGGTGCGTATGCGTACCGGGCCCGCGGCATGTTGCCGCGGGCCTGCTCATTCCGTTTGAGTGTCTGTACGAAGTGACAGGCAGATGCCCCTTACGCACCGGGCGTCGGCGCTCTACTCTGATCACCACTCGTAGGTTACTCGCAAGTTAAACAAGTAGCCGGCAGGGACGTAAGAAGCAGCCAACCAGCCAGTTCGCCGCACTGACGTGGGCCCGGAGGATGTCGTGAGCGACACACAGACCTTGATCGAGAACCGTCCGCCGTCCGTGGCGCATCTGTTCCTGGAGCGCGTGGCGGCCACGCCCGACGCCGAGGCCTATCGCTACCCGGTGCCCACGGCCACCGGCGAGGGCCCCGACGACTGGAAGGCGCTCAGCTGGGCGGAGGCCGCCGAGCGGGTCCACGCCATCGCCGCGGGCCTCATCGAGCTCGGCCTGCGCCCCGAGGACCGCGTCGCCCTCGCGTCCTCCACGCGGGTCGAGTGGATCCTCGCCGACCTCGGCGTCATGTGCGCGGGCGCGGCCACCACGACCGTGTATCCGCAGACCAACGCGGAGGAGTCGGCGTACATCGTGGCCGACTCCGAGAGCCGGGTGCTGATCGCCGAGGACGCCGCCCAGCTCGCCAAGGCGCGCGAGAAGCGGGCCGAGCTGCCCGAGCTGCGGCACGTCGTGGTGATCGACGCCGAGGGCGTCTCGGCCGCCGAGGGCGACCCCGAAGGATGGGTGCTCACCCTCGCCGACCTGGAGGCCAGGGGTGCCGCCCACCTGGAGAAGAACCCCGCGCTCGTCAAGGACCGGATCGCGGCGATCACCGCCGACCAGCTCGCGACGCTGATCTACACCTCCGGCACCACGGGCCGCCCCAAGGGCGTGCGCCTGCCGCACGACAACTGGTCGTACATGGCGAAGGCCATCGCGTCGACCGGGCTGCTCGGCCCGGACGACGTGCAGTACCTGTGGCTGCCGCTCGCCCACGTCTTCGGCAAGGTGCTGACCTCCGGGCAGATCGAGCTCGGGCACGTCACCGCCGTCGACGGCCGGGTGGACAAGATCATCGAGAATCTGCCGGTGGTGCAGCCCACCTACATGGCCGCCGTGCCCCGCATCTTCGAGAAGGTCTACAACGGCGTCGCGGCCAAGGCCCGGGCCGGCGGCGGGGCCAAGTACAAGATCTTCCTGTGGGCCGCCGACGTCGCCCGCGAGTACGCGAAGGTCAGCCAGGACAACTTCCGCAGGACCGGCACCGCCTCCGTGCCCTTCGCGCTGCGCGCCAAGCACAAGGCCGCCGACGCGCTCGTCTACTCCAAGCTGCGCGAGGCCTTCGGCGGACGGCTGCGCGCCGCCGTCTCCGGCTCCGCCGCGCTGGCCCCGGAGATCGGGTACTTCTTCGCGGGCGCCGGCATCCACATCCTGGAGGGGTACGGCCTGACCGAGTCCTCCGCGGCCTCCTTCGTGAACCCCGGCGAGGCCTACCGCACCGGCACGGTCGGCAAGCCGCTGCCCGGCACCGAGGTGCGGATCGCGGACGACGGCGAGATCCTGCTGCGCGGCCCCGGCATCATGGAGGGCTACCACAAGCTGCCCGACAAGACCGCCGAGGTCCTGGAGTCCGACGGCTGGTTCCACACCGGGGACATCGGCGAGCTGTCCGTCGACGGCTATCTGCGGATCACCGACCGCAAGAAGGACCTGATCAAGACCTCCGGCGGCAAGTACATCGCGCCCGCCGAGGTCGAGGGCCAGTTCAAGGCCGTGTGCCCGTACGTCTCCAACATCCTGGTGCACGGCGCGGACCGGAACTTCTGCACCGCGCTGATCTCCCTCGACGAGCCCGCGATCCTCCAGTGGGCCAAGGAGAACGGCCAGGAGGGCAGGTCCTACGCCGAGGTCTGCGCCTCGCCCGCCGCCGTCAAGCTCGTCGACGGCTATGTGCGGCAGCTCAACGAAGGCCTTCAGCGCTGGCAGACCATCAAGCAGTTCCGCCTCCTCCCGCGCGACCTCGACGTCGAGCACGGCGAGCTGACGCCGAGCCTGAAGCTGAAGCGCCCGGTCGTCGAGCGCGAGTACAAGCACCTGATCGACGAGATGTACGCGGGCTCGCGCGAGGCCTGAGCCCCGGCAGGGGTAGGCGCACGGGGCGGCCGGCCTCAGACGCCCCGTCCGCGGCGCATCTCCTGCACCAGTTCCTCCATGTGGGTCACATGGCGGCGCAGCTCCAGGACGTCCTGGAGACTGCTCGCCGCCATGTGGCTCTCGATCGCCGAGAGGCGGGCGGCCAGCTCGTCGAACTGGCGCTGCTCGCGAGCGAGTATCCGCTCCAGCTGGCGGTTCTTGCGGTGCAGTTCGAGGAAGACGGTGACCTTGGCGCGCAGCACCCATGGGTCGAAGGGCTTGGTGAGGTAGTCGGCGGCGCCCGTGGCGTACCCGCGGAAGGCGTAGCCCGCGTCGTTGTCGGTGCCCGTCAGGAAGATGATGGGCACGTCCTTGGTCTGGTCGAGGCGCTTGATGTTGGTCGCGGTCTCGAAGCCGTCCATGCCGGGCATCCGGACGTCCAGGAGGATCACGGCGAACCGCTGCCTCAGGATCGCCTTCATCGCCTCCTCCCCCGAACGGGCACGCACCAGTGGTTCGTTCAAGGACCCCAGGACTGCTTCGAGTGCCATCAGGTTGTCCTCCATGTCATCGACCAGGAGGATGCTCGCGCGGTGGTCGGTCATGGAATCTGCGCTCATGGTCATGGTGCCTCAATCGGTTGCCGGCGGAGCAGCGCTCTCTTCAGGGGTGCTCGGCTGTTCCGCTGCGAGGGATGCCGGGTCGGGGGAGGCGGACTCCTGGCCGGTGGCGGTGCCGTCCTGGTCCAGAAGGGCGCAGACGACACCGAGGAGCTGGTCCACATCCACGGGTTTGGGTACGTAGTCGGTGGCGCCCTCGGCGATCGCCTTCTCGCGGTCGCCCGGCATGGCCTTGGCGGTCAGCGCGACGATCGGCAGCCCACGCCAGCGGGGGCTGCGGCGGATGGCCGCCATGGTTTCGTAGCCGTCCATCTCCGGCATCATGATGTCCATCAGGACGATGTCGACGTCGGGATTGCGCTCCAGGGTCTCGATGCCCTCGCGGCCGTTCTCCGCGTACAGGACGGGCATGCCGACGCGGCTGAGCACGTGGGTCAGCGCGAAGACGTTGCGGATGTCGTCGTCGACGATCAGCACCCTGCGGCCCGGCAGTATCCGGCCGGCACGCCCTTCCTTCCACTCCTCCAGTTTCGTGGGAGTGGGCCAGCTGTCGTCGGGTTCGAGGGCGGTGTGCGGCCGCAGGGCCGCGTGCTCCACGGGCTCGGGCAGGTGCTGGGTGTGGGCCGCCGCGTACGCCAGGGCGGCGGCGCCGTGGCCGGGGTGCACCACGGGCACGTACAGCGAGAAGACCGAGCCCTGTCCCGGGCGGCTCTCGGCGGTGATCCGGCCGCCGAGCAGGCCCGCGATCTCGCGGCTGATGGAGAGGCCGAGGCCGGTGCCGCCGTACTTGCGGTTGGTGGTGCCGTCGGCCTGCTGGAACGCCTCGAAGATCACCGGTAGCTGCTCGGGCGGGATGCCGATGCCGGTGTCCTTGACCGCGAAGCAGAGCAGGTCGTCGTTGTCGTGGGCCAGGCGGTCGCGCGCGGCCTCCTTGACGCGGCTGACCCGCAGCTCGATGCTGCCGGCCGAGGTGAACTTCACCGCGTTCGACAGGAGGTTGCGCAGGATCTGCTGGAGGCGCTGCTCGTCGGAGAACATCTCGCGCGGCACGTCCTCGCCGACCGACACGTCGAAGGCCAGGCCCCGGTCGAGGGTGAGCGGGCGGAACGTCGCGTGGACGTAGTCGAGGACCTTGATCAGCGGCAGCTTCTTGGGGCGTACGTCCATCCGGCCCGCCTCGATCTTCGACAGGTCGAGGATGTCGTTGATGAGCTGGAGGAGGTCCGAGCCCGAGCGGTGGATGGTCGTCGCGAACTGCACCTCCTGGTCGGAGAGGTGGTTGTCGGGGTTGTCGGAGAGCAGCCTGGCCAGGATGAGCAGGGAGTTGAGCGGGGTGCGCAGCTCGTGCGACATGTTCGCCAGGAACTCCGACTTGTACTGCGAGCTCGTGGCGAGCAGGGCCGCCTTCTCCTCCAGCTCGGCGTTGGAGCGGCGCAGCTCGGCCTGCTGGCGCTGGAGTTCGTCCGAGCGCTCCTGGAGCTGGGTGGCGAGCCGCTGGGACTCGCCGAGCAGCGACTCCGTACGGGAGTTGGCGATGATGGTGTTGATCGCGACGCCGATGGTGTTCACGAACTGGTCGAAGAAGGCCAGGTGGACGTCGGAGAACCGGGAGAACGTGGCCAGCTCGATCACGCCGAGGAGCTTGTCCTCGAAGAGGATCGGGATGATCACCACGGTGGCGGGGGCGGCGTCGCCGAGCCCCGAATGGATCTTGATGTAGTCCGGCGGCACCTCCTCGACCAGGATGCGCTTCTTCTCCAGGGCCGCCTGCCGCACCAGGCCCTGGGCGGGCATCCCGCCGGTGTCGACGACCGAGCCCTGCGCCGCGCCGTAGCCCGCGATGAACGCGAGGCCCTTCGCCGTGACCTGGGTGGGCGCGGGGCTCTCCGCGGTGTCCGGATCGGCCAGGAAGAACGCGCCGTACTGCGCGTTCACCAGCGGGGTCAGCTCGCGCAGGATCAGGTCGGCGACCTCCATCAGGTCGCGGTGGCCCTGCATCAGGCCCGCGAGGCGGGCGAGGTTGGACTCCAGCCAGTCCTTGGCGCGGGTGGTCTCGCGGAGGTTGGAGACCATGAGGTTGATGTTGTCCTTGAGCTCCGAGACCTCGCCTCGCGTCTCCACGGTGATGGCGCGGGTCATGTCGCCCTGGGCCACGGCGGAGGCGACCTCGGCGATGGCGCGGACCTGGGTGGTGAGGTTCAGCGCCAGCTCGTTCACGTTCGTCGTCAGGCGCTTCCACGTGCCGTAGACGCCCTCGACGCGGGCCTGGCCGCCGAGCTGCCCCTCGGAGCCGACCTCGCGGGCGACGCGGGTGACCTCCGAGGAGAAGGAGGAGAGCGTGTCCACCATGGTGTTGATGGTGGTCTTCAGCTCCAGGATCTCGCCGCGGGCGTCCACGTCGATCTTCTTGGAGAGGTCGCCCTGGGCGACGGCGGTCGCGACCTGGGCGATGTTGCGGACCTGGCCCGTGAGGTTGTCCGCCATGTAGTTGACGTTGTCGGTGAGGTCCTTCCACACGCCCGAGACGCCGAGGACCTGCGCGCGGCCCCCGAGACGGCCGTCCGTGCCGACCTCGCGGGCCACCCGGGTCACCTCGTCGGCGAAGGCGCGCAGCTGCTCCACCATCGTGTTGACGGTGTCCTTCAGCTCCAGGATCTCGCCGCGCGCGGTGACGGTGATCATCTTGGAGAGGTCGCCGTTGGCGACGGCGGTGGTGACCTGGGCGATGTTGCGGACCTGGGAGGTGAGGTTCGACGCCATGAAGTTGACGTTGTCGGTGAGGTCCTTCCATACGCCGGACACGCCCCGCACCTGGGCCTGGCCGCCGAGGTTGCCCTCGGTGCCGACCTCGCGGGCGACGCGGGTGACCTCGTCGGCGAAGGCGGAGAGCTGGTCGACCATCGTGTTGATGGTCGACTTCAGCTCCAGGATCTCGCCCTTGGCCTCGACGGTGATCTTCTTGCCGAGGTCGCCCTGGGCGACGGCCGTCGAGACGAGCGCGATGTTCCGGACCTGGGAGGTGAGGTTGTCCGCCATGAAGTTGACGTTGTCGGTGAGGTCCTTCCAGACGCCCGAGACGCCCCGCACCTGAGCGCGCCCGCCGAGGTTGCCCTCGGTGCCGACCTCGCGGGCCACGCGCGTGACCTCGTCGGCGAAGGCGGAGAGCTGGTCGACCATCGTGTTCACCGTCGACTTCAGCTCCAGGATCTCGCCCCGGGCGTCGACGGTGATCTTCTGGCTCAGGTCGCCGTTGGCGACGGCGGTGGTCACCTGGGCGATGTTGCGGACCTGGGAGGTGAGGTTCGACGCCATGAAGTTGACGTTGTCGGTGAGGTCCTTCCAGACGCCCGAGACGCCCCGCGCCTGCGCACGGCCGCCGAGCTGCCCCTCCGTGCCGACCTCGCGGGCGACTCGGGTCACCTCGGCGGCGAAGGCGGAGAGCTGCTCCACCATCGTGTTCACGGTCAGCTTCAGTTCGAGCAGCTCGCCCGTCGCCTCGACCGTCACCGTGCGCGTCAGGTCGCCCTGCGCCACCGCCGTGGTCACCAGGGCGATGTCCCGCACCTGCGCGGTGAGCCGCGCCGCCATGGTGTTGACCGCCTCGGTCACGTCACGCCAGCTCCCGGACAGGCCGCGCACCTTGGCGCGCCCGCCGAGCCGCCCCTCGGTGCCCACCTCGCGGGCCACGCGCGTGACCTCGACCGTGAAGAGGGAGAGCTGGTCGACCATCGTGTTGACCGCGCGGCCGAGCCTGCGCAGGTCGCCCCGCAGCTCGCGGCTGCCGTCGTGCAGGTCCACGCGCTGGGTGAGGTCGCCGCCCGCCACCGCGTTGAGCACCCGGGTGGCGTTCGCGGCCGGGGCGACCAGGGAGTCGAGGAGGGTGTTGACCTCCTGGACCCGGGCCGTCCATCTGCCCTGCCCCGGGCTCGCGGAGAACCGCTCGTCGAGACGGCCGTGCCGGATGATCTCCCTGCGCACCCGGACGAGTTCGGCGTCGAAGTGCAGGGAGCGGTCCATCATCTCGTTGAAGACCGTGTACAGCTCGGCGGTCAGCCCCTCGCCGACCGGCACCACCTTGGTGAAGTCCCCGTCCCGCGCGGCCCGCATGGCGGCGAGAAGCGGGCGCAGCTCGGCCGGGGTGATGGTGACGACGCTCGCGGGGGCGCCGCCGTCCGCCGGCACCGAAGGGCGCGCCGGGGCGGGAACGCGGCTCGATCCACGCGCGGGCATAGCACTGTTCTCACTCATAGCGGCCCACTTCGGTAACTCGGTGCTTATGGGCGCGGCCAGTCTGTCACTCTGTCGGTGTCGCCTGAGGCGTATTCGCCCGAACTGCTCAGGAGCCGCACCGTGGGGTCCACTTCGACGCAACGGGAGACCGCGTTCCGTGCCTCCGCCAAGGATCCGGACCATCCCGGGTCGTCGGCGGTGGTGCGGACGTCGCTGCCCGGAAACTCGCTGGCACCGGCGGCCGCGCGAAGATTCGTGCGCGTCGCCCTCGCCGACTGGGCCGAGCTCGGCGTGCCGGCGGCGGCCGGTATCGACGACCGCCTGGCCGACGACGCGGTGCTCATCGTCAGCGAACTGGCGACCAACGCCGTCGTCCACGCGGGCACCGACGTCGAACTGCTGTGCCGTCTTGACGAGGCCGGGCCGGGGGAGGAGGCCGAGACCCTCGTCATCGAGGTGTCCGACCACCACCCCGCCCGCGCCGTCCGCGGCGACCAGGGCCCGAGCCCGGCAGGCATCCCCGAGTACGGCCGCGGCCTCCAGCTCGTCGCCAGCCTCGCCGAGTCCTGGGGCATCACCTACCGCAGGGGCACCAAGAGCGTCTGGGCCAGCCTGCCCGTCCACGGCGTCGTGGCCGTCAAGGGGATCGAGGCGTACGCGAACGACCAGGCGTTCCAGCGCGGTCTGCGCGCCGTCGAGATCCTCGCGCCGCTGCCCAAGCAGACCTCCCACGGCATGGAGTGGGTCAACCGCGGTGCGCTGAGCTTCCTCGCCGAGGCGTCCGACCTCCTCGCCGGGCAGTTCGACGAGGACCTGGTGGCCTCCCTGGCGGGCCAGCTCCTCGTGCCGCGGCTCGCCGACTGGTGCGCGGTCTGGCTCGACGTCGCCTCCGAGGGCCCGGCCCACACGGCCGCCGACGGCTCCGCGACGCGGCTCGCCCGCGTCTGGCACACCAGCGAGAGCCGCATGGAGGAGCTCCGCCGCGTCCTGGAGAAGGACCCGCCCCACCTGCCCGTCGCCGCGGGCTCCGGCGCCCACGCCGTCAACTGGCCGGGCGCCGCCCTGCCGGACGACACCTCCGGTGCCGCGCTCGCGTACCGGCTCACCGCGGGCGGGCGCGCCCTCGGCACGCTGGTGATCGGCCGGGCGGGCCTCGACCGCTTCCCCGACGAGGTCACCGGGCTCGTCGAGGACTTCAGCCGCCGGGTCGCCCTCGCGATCAGCACGGCCCGGCGGTACCAGCGCCAGGCCAACATCAGCCAGGTGCTCCAGCGCGGACTGCTGCCCGAGAAGGTCGCGCAGATCCCCGGCATGGCGAGCGGCGTGGTGTACGAACCGCGGGACAAGGGCGGGCCCGGCGGCGACTTCTACGACCTCTTCCAGGCGGGCGACGGGCGCTGGTGCTTCGCGCTCGGCGACGTCCAGGGCAAGGGCCCCGAGGCCGCCGTCGTCATCGGCCTCGCCCGCCCCTGGCTGCGGCTGCTCTCCCGCGAGGGGTACGCGGTCGCCGAGGTCCTCGACCGCCTCAACCAGCTCCTCCTCGACGACGCCACCGAGGCGTCCGACGCGGCGGCCGCGGTCGTCGCCGTCGCGGGCGGCGGCCAGGGAGTGCCGGCCGACGGCCCCACCGCGCGCTTCCTCTCCCTGCTCTACGGAGAGCTCGTGCCGTACGAGGGAGGGGTCCGCTGCACCATCGCGTGCGCGGGACACCCGCTGCCGCTCCTGCTCGGCCCCGAGGGGAAGGTGCGGGTGGCGGCGAACCCGCAGATGCTGCTCGGGGTCTTCGACGACGAGACGTACACGAGTGAGTCCTTCGAGCTGCGGACCGGCGACACGCTCCTGTGCGTCACGGACGGCGTGACCGAGCGGCGCTCGGGACGGCTCCAGTTCGACGACGGCGACGGCCTCGCGCTGGCCCTCGCCGACTGTGCCGGGCTCGACGCGGAGCTCGTGGCGGAGCGGATCCGGCGGCTCGTGCACGAGTTCTCCGACCGGCCGCCGGACGACGATCTGGCGGTGCTGGTGCTCCAGGCGCGGTAAAGGCGCGCGGTGCGGGACAATCGAGTACATGCCTTCCGCACTGCCCGATGGTGAGCCCATGCCCGAGGACGGGGCGCTGCCCGCGTCCGCCCTGGACGGCGCGGCCTCCCGCCCGCTCGGCTTCTACCTGCACGTCCCGTACTGCGCCACGCGCTGCGGCTACTGCGACTTCAACACCTACACCGCGACCGAGCTGCGCGGCTCCGGTGGCGTGCTCGCCTCGCGCGACAACTACGCCGAGACCCTGGCCGACGAGGTGCGGCTCGCCCGCAAGGTCCTCGGCGACGACCCGCGGCCCGTGCGGACCGTCTTCGTCGGCGGCGGCACGCCGACGCTCCTCGCCGCGGGTGATCTCGTACGGATGCTGGATGCCGTACGGGAGGAGTTCGGGCTCGCGGACGACGCGGAGGTCACGACCGAGGCGAACCCGGAGTCGGTGGACGAGGCGTACCTCGCCGAGCTGCGGGCCGGTGGCTTCAACCGCGTCTCCTTCGGCATGCAGAGCGCCAGGCAGCACGTGCTGAAGGTGCTCGACCGCACGCATACGCCCGGGCGGCCCGAGGCGTGCGTGGCCGAGGCGCGGGCGGCCGGCTTCGACCACGTCAACCTCGACCTGATCTACGGCACGCCGGGCGAGTCCGACGCCGACTGGCGGGCCACGCTCGACGCGGCGCTCGGTGCCGGGCCCGACCACATCAGTGCCTACGCGCTGATCGTCGAGGAGGGCACGCAGCTCGCGCGGCGCATCCGCCGCGGGGAGGTGCCGATGACCGACGACGACGCCCACGCGGACCGGTACCTCATCGCCGACGAGGTGCTCGGGGCCGCGGGCTTCGCGTGGTACGAGGTCTCCAACTGGGCGACGACACCGGCGGGCCGGTGCCTGCACAACGAGCTGTACTGGCGCGGGGCCGACTGGTGGGGCGCCGGACCCGGCGCGCACAGCCACGTCGGGGGCGTGCGGTGGTGGAACGTGAAGCACCCCGGCGCGTACGCGGCGGCCCTGGCCGAGGGACGGTCGCCCGGGGCCGGGCGGGAGGTCCTCTCCGCCGAGGACCGCAGGGTCGAACGCATCCTCCTGGAACTCCGCCTCCAGGACGGCTGCCCGCTCTCCCTCCTCCGGGAGGCGGGTCTTGCCGCCGCGCGGAGAGCCCTCTCCGACGGCCTCCTGGCTCCCGAGCCCTACGCGGCCGGCCGCGCGGTCCTGACCCTACGGGGCCGCCTGCTGGCGGACGCGGTCGTACGGGACCTGGTGGACTAGGGGGCTTCTGTCGCGGGTCCTAGGCCCCGGGGCCAGGCTCCGTCACGAAGTCGATCAGTTCTTCCACCCTGCCGAGGAGCTCCGGCTCCAGGTCCCGGTAGCTGTGGACCGAGGAGAGGATGCGCTGCCAGGCCGCGCCCGTGTTCGGGGGCCAGCGCAGGGCCTCGCAGACGCCCAGCTTCCAGTCCTGGCCCCGCGGCACCCGCGGCCACGCCTCGATGCCCACCGAGGAGGGCTTCACGGCCTCCCAGACGTCGATGTAGGGGTGGCCGACCACCAGGGCGTCCGGGGAGCCGACCTCCGCCGCGATGCGGGACTCCTTGGAGCCGGGGACCAGGTGGTCCACCAGGACGCCGAGGCGCGCGTCGGGGCCCGGGGAGAACTCGGCGACGATGCGGGGCAGGTCGTCGATGCCCTCCAGGTACTCGACGACGACGCCCTCGACCCGCAGGTCCTCGCCCCATACCCGCTCCACGAGCTCCGCGTCGTGGCGGCCCTCCACGTAGATGCGCCCCGCGCGCGCGCCCCTGGCGCGCGCCCGCGGGACGGCCACCGAGCCGGATGCCGTACGGGAGGGACGTACCGGAGCGGGCGCCGTCGCGGCCGGGCGGACGAGCGTCACCGGCCGGCCCTCAAGGAGGAAGCCGCCCGGCTCCATCGGGAACACGCGGTGCTTGCCGAAGCGGTCCTCCAGCGTCACCGTCGGCCCCTGCGCCGTCTTCTCGCAGCGGATCACCGCCCCGCAGAACCCGGTGGCCGGCTCCTCGACCACGAGACCGGCGTCCGCCGCCACCTCGGGCACGGCCTTCGGCTTCTTCCAGGGGGGCGTGAGGTCGGCGGAGTACTGGCGCATTCTGCCGACGATAGGAATAAGGGGGGCGGCGGCGCTCACGACACGCCGAAGAGAGCCGCCAGTGTGGCGCGCTGCGCACGGACAAAAGCCGCATCCACCACCGCACCGTGCCCCGGCACGTACAGCGCGTTCTCGCCGCCGAGTTCGAGGAGCCGGTCCAGCGCCGCGGGCCACCGCCGGGGCACCGCGTCCGGACCCGCCTGGGGGTCGCCCGACTCCTCGACGAGGTCGCCGCAGAAGACGACCTCGGGGCCTTCGCCGGGGCTCTTCACCAGGACCGCCAGGTCGTGCGCCGTGTGACCGGGGCCGACGTTCGCGAGGAGGACCTCGATCCCGCCGCCGAGGTCCAGCGTCCACTCCCCGCACACCAGATGCCCCGGCGCGCGCAGGAGATCGGCCGCCTCCGCCGCCGCGTCCGCGCCGAGGCCGTGCCGCACCGCGTCCGTCCGCAGCTCCTCGCGGCCCGCGTCGAAGACCGTGTCGACGCCCACGGCGGCGTACACCTGTACCCCCGCGAAGGCCGCCGTCCCGAAGACGTGATCGAAATGGGGGTGGGTGAGCGCGAGATGCGTCACTCTGCGCCCGCCGCCCATGAGATCCCGGGCCCGTGTCCGCAGCGCCGCGCCCTCCGCCAGGCTCGACCCCGCCTCGACCATGAGGGCCGCCCCGGCACCGACGACGAGTCCCGCCGTGCAGTCCCAGCCGGGCAGCCGCACCCGTCCCACCCGCGGGGCGAGCCGTTCCCAGCCCGCCGCTTCCCATGCCGGCTCCACGTCCATACGGTGACGCTAACCGCTGTGGAAGGCCTCGGCAGAGCGAGAGGGGTCCGGCCTTGCCGGGCCCGTACCCGACCGCCGTACACTGGCCCTTTGACAGGCTGGCACTCACCCGCGTTGAGTGCCAGGCGGGGATCACGGCGACGGATGACGGCTGGAGGTGTGCGCGATGCTCAGCGAACGCAGGCTCGAGGTGCTGCGCGCCATCGTCCACGACTATGTCGGGACAGAGGAGCCCGTCGGCTCCAAGGCGCTCACCGAGCGGCACAGTCTCGGAGTCTCGCCGGCCACGGTCCGCAACGACATGGCGGCGCTGGAGGAGGAAGGGTTCATCGCCCAGCCCCACACCAGCGCGGGGCGTATCCCGACCGACAAGGGCTACCGCCTTTTCGTCGACAGACTCGCGGGCGTCAAGCCGATGACCGCGCCGGAGCGGCGGGCCATCCAGAACTTCCTCGACGGCGCCGTCGACCTCGACGACGTGGTGGGGCGTACGGTGCGGCTGCTCGCGCAGCTCACGCGGCAGGTGGCCGTCGTGCAGTACCCCTCGCTCACGCGGTCGACGGTGCGGCACGTGGAGTTGCTCTCGCTCGCTCCTGCGCGCTTGATGCTCGTACTGATCACCGATACCGGCCGGGTCGAGCAGCGCATGATCGACTGCCCGGCGCCCTTCGGTGAGACCTCGGTCGCGGACCTGCGGGCGCGGTTGAACAGCAGGATCGCGGGGCGCCGCTTCGCGGACGTGCCGCAGTTGGTGCAGGACCTGCCCGAGGCCTTCGAGGCCGAGGATCGCGGCACCGTCGCGACGGTCCTCTCCACCCTCCTCGAAACGCTCGTCGAGGAGACCGAAGAACGGCTGATGATCGGCGGCACCGCCAATCTCACCCGCTTCGGACATGACTTTCCCCTCACCATCCGGCCCGTTCTCGAAGCCCTTGAGGAGCAGGTCGTGCTCCTCAAGTTGCTTGGTGAGGTGCAGGATTCGGGCATGGCCGTACGGATCGGTCATGAGAACGCCCATGAGGGGCTCAGCTCCACGTCCGTGGTCTCGGTCGGCTACGGTTCGGGCAGCGAGGCAGTCGCGAAACTAGGCGTGGTCGGACCGACCCGCATGGACTATCCGGGAACGATGGGAGCAGTACGCGCAGTGGCACGTTACGTCGGACAGATCCTGGCGGAGTCGTAAGTGGCCACGGACTACTACGCCGTACTCGGCGTGCGCCGCGACGCTTCCCAGGACGAGATCAAGAAGGCCTTCCGGAGGCTGGCGCGTGAGCTTCACCCGGACGTGAATCCGGACCCGAAGACTCAGGAGCGCTTCAAGGAGATCAACGCCGCCTACGAGGTGTTGTCGGACCCGCAGAAGAAGCAGGTCTACGACCTCGGCGGCGACCCGCTGTCCCAGGCGGGCGGCGGCGGAGCCGGTGGCTTCGGAGCCGGTGGCTTCGGCAACTTCTCCGACATCATGGACGCGTTCTTCGGTACGGCGTCGCAGCGTGGCCCGCGGTCGCGCACGCGCCGCGGCCAGGACGCCATGATCCGGCTGGAGATCGACCTCGACGAGGCGGCCTTCGGCACCACCAAGGACATCCAGGTCGACACCGCGGTCGTCTGTACGACCTGTAGCGGTGAGGGAGCCGCGCCGGGGACCTCCGCCCAGACGTGTGACATGTGCCGCGGCCGCGGCGAGGTGTCGCAGGTCACGCGGTCCTTCCTCGGCCAGGTCATGACCTCGCGGCCCTGCCCGCAGTGTCAGGGCTTCGGCACGGTCGTGCCGACGCCGTGCCCCGAGTGCGCGGGCGACGGGCGGATCCGCTCGCGGCGGACGCTGACCGTCAAGATCCCGGCCGGTGTCGACAACGGCACCCGGATCCAGCTCGCGGGCGAGGGCGAGGTCGGGCCCGGCGGCGGTCCCGCCGGTGACCTCTACGTCGAGATCCACGAGCTGCCGCACGCCGTCTTCCAGCGGCGCGGCGACGATCTGCACTGCACGGTGACGATCCCGATGACGGCGGCGGCGCTCGGCACGAAGGTGCCGCTGGAGACGCTCGACGGCCTTGAGGAGATCGACATCCGGCCCGGCACGCAGTCGGGGCAGTCCGTCCCACTGCACGGGCGCGGCATCACGCATCTGCGTGGCGGCGGCCGGGGCGACCTCATCGTGCACGTCGAGGTCCTCACGCCGACGAAGCTCGACGCCGAGCAGGAGCGGGTGATGCGGGAGCTGGCGCAGCTGCGCGGCGAGGAGCGGCCCACGGGGCAGTTCCAGCCGGGGCAGCAGGGCCTGTTCTCCCGGCTCAAGGACGCGTTCAACGGGCGGTAGCGCCTTCAGCGGTACGACAGGGGCCCCGGGGCGTTCCGCCTCCGGGGCCCCTGCCGCGCTCAGGGGGTGGGAGGGGGATTCGTACGGGGACGTGGCACGATGCCGTTATGTCCTCCGCACTGACCGATCTCCTCCGCTGTCCGATCGTGCAGGCCCCCATGGCCGGCGGGGCCTCGAGCCCGCAACTGGCCGCGGCCGTGTCCGAGGCCGGAGGGCTCGGCTTCCTCGCCGCCGGGTACAAGACCGCCGACGGGATGTACCAGGAGATCAAGCAGGTGCGGGGGCTGACCGCGCGGCCCTTCGGCGTCAACCTCTTCATGCCGCAGCCCGACAGCGCCGACGCGGGGGCGGTGGAGGTGTACCGCAACCAGCTCGCGGGCGAGGCGACCTGGTACGAGACGCGGCTCGGCGACCCGGAGAGCGGCCTCGACGACGGGTACGACGCCAAGCTCGCGATCCTCCTCGACGACCCGGTACCGGTCGTCTCCTTCACCTTCGGCTGCCCCACCCGCGACGTCCTGGACTCCTTCACCCGCGCCGGCACCCTGACCGTCGTCACCGTCACCACCCCGGAGGAGGCGCAGGCCGCCCAGTGGGCCGGCGCCGACGCCGTGTGCGTGCAGGGCGTGGAGGCGGGCGGCCACCAGGGCACCCACCGGGACCAGCCGGAGACCGACGGCGCAGGACTCGGCCTGCTCACCCTCCTCACGCTGGTCCGCGAGACCGTGCGGCTCCCCGTGATCGCCACGGGCGGCCTGATGCGCGGCGCGCAGATCGCCGCCGTGCTCGCGGCGGGCGCGGACGCGGCGCAGCTCGGCACGGCCTTCCTCGTCACCCCGGAGTCGGGCGCCCACACCCTGCACAAGCAGGCCATGACCAACCCGCTGTTCGTACGTACCGAGCTGACCCGGGCGTTCTCCGGGCGGCCCGCGCGCGGCCTCGTCAACCGCTTCCTGCGGGAGCACGGCCCGTACGCCCCCGCCGCCTACCCCCAGGTCCACCACCTGACCAGCGACCTGCGCAAGGCCGCGGCGAAGGCCGGTGACGCGCAGGCCATGGCGCTCTGGGCCGGGCAGGGCCACCGGCTCGCCAGGGAGCTGCCCGCCGGGCAGCTCGTGGAGGTCCTCGTGGCCGAACTGGCCGAGGCGAAGGCGTCGTCGGCCGCGACGGACCAGGGAGGCACCAGGTGACCGCACCCGTATTCGTCGTCGAGCCCCTCGACGCGGGCGCCGGCGGGCGCTTTGTGCTGGACGGGCCCGAGGGACGGCACGCGGTCTCCGTGAAGCGGCTGCGCGCCGGTGAGGACGTCGTCCTGACCGACGGCGCCGGACGGTGGGCCCGGTGCGTGGTCGTGGACACCGAGGGCAAGGACCGGCTCGTCGTCCGCGTGGACTCCGTCGCCGAGGAGCCCGCGGAGTCGCCCCGTATCACCGTCGTCCAGGCACTGCCCAAGGGCGACCGCGGTGAACTGGCCGTGGAGACCATGACGGAGACCGGCGTCGACGCCGTCGTGCCGTGGGCCGCGTCGCGCTGCATCACGCAGTGGAAGGGCGAGCGCGGCCAGAAGGCGCTCGCCAAGTGGCGGGCCACCGCGCGCGAGGCCGGCAAGCAGTCGCGCAGGACGCGCTTCCCCGAGGTGGCGGACGCGGCGTCGACCAAGCAGGTCGCGGCGCTGCTCGCGGAGGCCGACTTCGCCGCCGTCCTGCACGAGGAGGGCAGCGAGCCGCTGGCCACCGCGGAACTGCCCACCACCGGCCACATCGTGCTCGTCGTGGGGCCAGAAGGAGGGGTTTCCCCCGACGAGCTGGCGCTCTTCGCGCAGGCCGGGGCGGCGCCCTACCGGCTCGGGCGTAGCGTGTTGCGCACATCGACCGCGGGGACCGCGGCGAGCGCGCTGCTCCTCGGACGCACGGGCCGCTGGTCCTGAACCCGACCCCCCGGGGGGCTGCGTTGGAACTCGCCCAGGTCCGTCTGCTCGTCTCGGACTTCCCTGCCTGTTACCGCTTCTACGCCGGGGTCCTCGGCCTCAAGCCCCAGTCGGGCGCTGAGGAGGGGCCGTACGAGAAGTTCAGCCCGGCCGTCGGCTCGGCGGGCATCGCGCTTCAGGATCGGGCGATGACGGCCGGACTGATCGGCGAGCTCGCCGGGCCCGCGACCGGGCACCGCTCCCTGGTGGTGCTGCGGGTCGACGACCTGGACGCGTACTGCGAGCAGATCACCGGGCGCGGCGCCGTCCTGGCGCACGGGCCCGCACCGATGACGGACCGTATGCGGGTGGCCCACCTCAAGGACCCGGAGGGCAACGTGGTGGAGCTCCAGGAGTGGCTGCTCTCGCAGGGCTGAGGCGGGGACCGCTCGGCGACCGGCCCTCGGCCCCCTGGCAGATGGCCGCAAGCGGTCTACCCCTCCGGCGTGCGGGGTGGCACTCTGCCGCTCATGGGGGCATTGAGGCGGCCGGGCGGTCGCGAAAAGGGGATCGCGCGGCCGCGGAAGCGGCGCGCGCCGGTCCTGTACGCCGTCGGGCTCGCCGGTGCCGCCGCGCTCGGCGTCACCGCGTGCGACCCGGCGAACGGCGACATGAACACCTCCGCGGTCGCGCTCACCACCGACCGGACGGGCACCAAGGAGCTGGAGCGGCAGCACCTGGACGTGGCCTGGCTGAGCTGCACGGCGCGCTACGAGGACAAGGTGA
The DNA here is from genome assembly GCF_055587985.1 of Streptomyces sp. NPDC046335. Lineage (NCBI taxonomy): Bacteria > Bacillati > Actinomycetota > Actinomycetes > Kitasatosporales > Streptomycetaceae > Streptomyces > Streptomyces sp. NPDC046335. The sequence continues at coordinate 550,594 of NZ_JBVJFF010000001.1, forward strand.
CCCCGAAGAGCGGCTCCTCCGCCGACGAGAACGCGGCCGTCACGGTGGACTGCCAGGGCGAGAGCGACGACGGCAAGGACATCACCATCAAGGGCAAGGTGTACTCCGTCGTCGACGGAGGCTGCGTCCGCGGCGACCTCACGGCCAAGGTCGACGGCAAGGAGTGGTTCCAGGCCGACGTCCTCGGCAACTGCGACGCGGGCGACGACAACGACAACGGCGACAACGGCGACGGCAACGGCTCGAATCCGCCCGTCTCGCATCAGCCGCCCGCCGAGGAGGAGCCGCGGCCAGGCCCCACCACGACCGTCACCGTGACCGTGACGCCGCCCGCGCCGACCTGCGACTGCCTGCCGGGCAAGTGATCCAAACCTCTGTCGGACCGCCGCGGGCCTGCCTAGGCTGATAGGTGTGACACAGACTGCGTACCTCCGATACCCGCACCTTCACGGCGAGTTGGTCACCTTCACGGCCGAGGACGACGTCTGGGTCGCCCCCCTCGACGGGGGCCGGGCCTGGCGGGTCAGCGCCGACAACATGCCTGTGAACCATCCCCGTATCTCCCCGGACGGCACGACCGTCGCCTGGACGTCCACCCGCGACGGCGCGCCCGAGGTGCACATCGCGCCCCTCGACGGCGGCCCCTCCCAGCGGCTCACGTACTGGGGCACGGCGAAGACCGGCGTGCGCGGCTGGACCCCCGACGGGCGCGTCCTGGCCGTCAGCGCGGCGGGCCAGGCCTCCCTGCGCCGCACCTGGGCACGGGCCGTCCCCCTCGACGGCGGCCCCGCCGAGACCCTGCCGTACGGCCTCGTCGGCGATGTCACGCACGGCCCCCAGGGGCAGGTCCTGCTCCTCTCGGCCCCCATGGGGCGCGAGGCCGCCTGGTGGAAGCGGTACCGGGGCGGCACGGCGGGAAAGCTGTGGCTCCGCGCGGCCGCCGCCCCCGAGCCGCCGGGCGAGGCCGCCGCACCGTTCGTACGCGTCCACGAGGAGCTCGCGGGGAACATCGAGTACCCCCTCTGGGTGGGGGAGCGGATCGCCTTCCTGAGTGATCACGAGGACGTGGGGGCCGTCTACTCCTCACTGCCCGACGGCACCGGCCTGCGCCGCCACACCCCCGTCGACGGCTTCTACGCCCGGCACGCCGCCACCGACGGCACCCGCGTCGTCTACGCGTCCGCCGGTGAACTCTGGCTCCTGGACGACCTGGACGGAGCGGAGCCGCGCCGCCTCGGCATCCGCCTCGGCGGCCAGCGCACCGACCTCCAGCCGCACCGCGTGGCCGCCGCCCGCTGGTTCGGGGCCGCGGCGCCCGACCACACCGGACGCGGCAGCGCCGTCTCCGTGCGCGGCTCCGTGCACTGGGTCACGCACCGCGAAGGCCCCGCCCGCGCCCTCGCCGCCACCCGGGGCGTCCGCGCCCGGCTGCCCCGCACCTTCCGCGTGGCGGGCGAGGAACACGTCGTGTGGGTCACCGACGCCGAGGGCGACGAGGCACTGGAGTTCGCCCCCGCCACCGGACCCGCGCCCGGCGCCACGCCCCGCAGGCTCGCCGCGGGGCAGCTCGGGCGGGTCCTCGGGCTCACCGTTTCGCCGGACGGCAGCCGCGCCGCCGTCGCCTCGCACGACGGCCGGGTGCTGCTCGTGGAGCGGGAGAGCGGCGAGGTCCGCGAGGTCGACCGCGGCGAGGACGGCGAGGCCACGGGTCTCGTCTTCTCGCCCGACTCCGCCTGGCTCGCCTGGTCGCACCCGGGGCCGCGCCCGCTGCGGCAGCTCAGGCTCGCCAACACCGCCGACCTCTCGGTCTGCGACGCCACCCCGCTGCGCTTCCGCGACTACTCGCCCGCCTTCACCCTCGACGGCAAGCACCTCGCGTTCCTCTCCGCGCGCGCCTTCGACCCGGTCTACGACGAGCACGTCTTCGACCTCGCCTTCGTCGGCGGCGCACGGCCGCACCTGATCACGCTCGCCGCGACCACGCCGTCCCCGTTCGGGCCGCAGCGCCACGGCAGGCCCTTCGACGCGCAGGACGGCGGCCCGGAGACCCCCGACAGCGAGGGCGCCCCCGTCACCCGCGTCGACTTCGACGGGCTCGCCGACCGCATCGTGCCCTTCCCCGTGGAGGCCGCCCGGTACTCGACGCTGCGCGCCGCCAAGGACGGGCTGCTGTGGCTGCGCCACCCGGTGCGCGGCGTGCTCGGCGCCTCCCGGGCGCACCCCCTCGACCCCGACCCGCACACCGAGCTGGAGCGGTACGACCTCGCACAGCGCCGCGTGGAGGAACTCGCCTCGGACGCCGACCACTTCGCGGTCACCGGCGACGGCAAACGGGTCCTGCTGTGGACCGACGGCAAGCTGAAGGTGGTGCCGAGCGACCGGCGCGCCTCCGGCGACGAGGACAGCGACTCGAACATCACCGTCGACCTCTCCCGCATCCGGCTCACCGTCGACCCGGCCGCCGAGTGGCGGCAGATGTACGACGAGACCGGCCGCCTCATGCGGGACAACTTCTGGCGGGCGGACCTCGGCGGCGTCGACTGGGACGGCGTCCTTGAGCGCTACCGCCCCGTCCTCGCCCGCGTCGCCACCCACGACGACCTCGTCGACCTGCTCTGGGAGGTCCAGGGAGAGCTCGGCACCTCGCACGCGTACGTCGTCTCCGGCGGCGGGGGCGGGGCCACGTTCCGGCAGGGGCTCCTCGGCGCCGACCTCTCGCGCGGCGAGGACGGCCTCTGGCGCGTCGACCGCGTCCTGCCCTCGGAGACCTCCGACCCGGCCGCGCGCTCACCGCTCGCCGCCCCCGGCGTCGCGGTGCGCCCCGGCGACGCGGTGATCGAGGTCAACGGCCAGGGCGTCGACCCCGTGACCGGGCCGGGACCGCTGCTCGTCGGCACCGCGGGCAAGCCCGTCGAGCTGACCGTCTCGCCCTCCGGCGGCGGCGACCCGCGGCACGCCGTGGTGGTCCCCGTCGACGACGAGGAGCCGCTGCGCTACCACGCGTGGGTCGCGGACCGGCGGGCCTACGTCCACGAGCGCTCGGGCGGCCGGCTCGGCTACCTCCACGTCCCCGACATGCAGGCGCCCGGCTGGGCGCAGATCCACCGTGACCTGCGCGTCGAGGTCGCCCGCGAGGGCCTGGTGGTCGACGTCCGCGAGAACGGCGGCGGACACACCTCGCAGCTGATCGTGGAGAAGCTGGCGCGCCGGATCATCGGCTGGGACATCCCCCGCGGCTCGCGGGCCTTCAGCTATCCGCAGGACGCGCCGCGCGGCCCCGTCGTCGCCGTGGCCAACGAGTTCTCCGGCTCCGACGGCGACATCGTCAACGCCGCCATCAGGGCGCTCGGCATCGGTCCCGTCGTCGGCACCCGCACCTGGGGCGGCGTCGTCGGCATCGACAGCCGCTACCACCTGGTCGACGGGACGCTCGTGACACAGCCGAAGTACGCGTTCTGGCTGGAGGGCCAGGACTGGGGCCTGGAGAACCGCGGGGTCGAGCCCGACGTCGAGGTCGTGACCACCCCCGACGACCACGCGGCGGGCCGCGACCCGCAGTTGGACGAGGCCGTGCGGATCGCCGTCGCCGCCCTTGAGGAGAACCCGGCGAAGACGGCACCGCGAGTACCCGGAGCCCCGTGACGGCCGCGGGGATAGCATTCCGTACGTAATCGATCATCACGAGCCAGGAGGCCGGGCCATGGCGGGCGAACCACAGAGCGACTGCCTGTTCTGCAAGATCGTCGCGGGCGACGTGCCGGCGACCGTCGTACGCGAGACGGAGACGACACTCGCCTTCCGCGACATAAACCCCCAGGCGCCCACGCACGTCCTGGTCATCCCCAAGGTGCACCACGCGGACGCCGCCGCGCTGGCCGCCGCCGAGCCGGGGATCGCCGCCGACGTGCTGCGCGAGGCGGGCGAAGTGGCCGCCGACGAGAAGGCGGAGAGCTACCGCATCATCTTCAACACCGGCTCCGGAGCCGGGCAGACCGTGTTCCACGCGCACGCGCACGTCCTGGGCGGCCGCGGCCTCCAGTGGCCTCCCGGATAGCGGGGCCAACACCCCTTGTCCGTACGTGAACTGGTCGTGCTCGGCACGGCCAGCCAAGTTCCCACCCGGCACCGCAACCACAACGGCTACGTCCTGCTCTGGGACGGCCAGGGCATCCTCTTCGACCCCGGCGAGGGCACGCAGCGGCAGATGCTGCGCGCCGGGGTCGCCGCGCACGACCTGCACCGCATCTGCGTGACGCACTTCCACGGCGACCACAGCCTGGGCCTCGCCGGGGTGATCCAGCGCATCAACCTCGACCGCGTCCCGCACCCCGTCACCGCCCACTACCCGGCCTCCGGCCAGCACTTCTTCGACCGGCTGCGGTACTCCACCGCGTACCGCGAGACCGTGGCGCTGCGCCAGGAGCCCGTCGCCGCCGACGGGCCCCTGGCCGAGGGGCCCTCGTACACCCTCGACGCGATGAGGCTCTCCCACCCCGTCGAGTCCTACGGCTACCGCCTCACCGAACCCGACGGGCGGCGCATGCTGCCCCGGCTGCTCGCCGAGCGCGGCATCACGGGGCCCGACGTCGGGCGCATCCAGCGGGAGGGCGGCCTCGGCGGGGTCACGCTCGACGAGGTCAGCGAGGTGCGGCGCGGACAGCGGTTCGCCTTCGTGATGGACACCCGGCTCTGCGAGGGCGTGCACGCCCTCGCGCAGGGCTGCGACATGCTCGTCATCGAGTCCACCTTCCTGGACGAGGACGAACAGCTCGCCACCGACCACGGGCACCTCACCGCGGGGCAGGCCGCCCGGGTGGCGGTGGAGGCGGGCGTCCGCCACCTCGTCCTGACCCACTTCAGCCAGCGCTACCCCGACCCGGCCGTCTACGAGCGGCAGGCCCGCGCCGCCGGGTTCACGGGCGAACTGACCATCGCCCGCGACCTGACACGCGTCCCCGTGCCCAAGCGGACCTGAACACCAGCACGGCCTTCGGGCACCACCACAGAACTGAGCGAGACCCCACCATGCCGATCCCCAAGGCCGAACTCCACCTCCACATCGAGGGCACCCTCGAACCCGAACTGGCCTTCGCCCTCGCCGCGCGCAACGGCGTCGACCTGCCCTACGCCGACACCGAGGAGCTGCGCGAGGCCTACCTCTTCGACGACCTCCAGAGCTTCCTGGACCTGTACTACGGCCTGATGGCCGTGCTGCGCACCGAGGCCGACTTCGAGGAGCTCGCGGACGCCTACCTCGCCCGCGCCGCCGCGCAGGGCGTGCGGCACGCGGAGATCTTCTTCGACCCGCAGGCCCACATCGCGCGCGGCGTCCCCATCGGCACCGTCATCGAGGGCCTCTCCCGCGCACTCGACCGCAGCGAGGAGCGGCACGGCGTCTCCACGCGGCTCATCATGTGCTTCCTGCGCGATGAGTCCGCCGAGTCCGCGATGGAGACCCTCCAGGCCGCGAAGCCCCACCTCCACCGGATCATCGGCGTCGGCCTCGACTCCGCCGAGGTCGGCCACCCGCCGGCCAAGTTCAAGGAGGTGTACGAGGCCGCCGCCGCACTCGGGCTCCGCCTCGTCGCCCACGCGGGCGAGGAAGGCCCGCCCGCCTACATCACCGAGGCCCTGGACGTGCTGCGGGTCGAGCGCGTCGACCACGGGCTGCGCTGCGTGGAGGACCCGGCCCTCGTCGAGCGGCTGGTCGCCGAGCGCGTGCCGCTCACCCTCTGCCCGCTCTCCAACGTCCGGCTGCGCACCATCGACGTGCTGGCGGACCACCCGCTGCCGCGGATGCTGGACGCCGGGCTCATGTGCACGGTCAACTCCGACGACCCGGCCTACTTCGGCGGGTACGCGGGCGACAACTTCGACGCCGTACGCGAGGCGCTCGGCCTCGACCGGGAGCGGCTGCGCACCCTGGCGCGCAACTCCTTCGAGGCGGCCTTCCTGGACCGCGACGCGGCGGACGAGGCGCTTCGGGCGCGGTACCTCGCCGAGGTCGAGGCTTATTCGTTCGACTGAGGCCCGGGAGCCGCGTTACGGTCGTGGCATGGATTCCTTCCTGCAGATCTACGGCTGACACGGCCTGATGGCCCCCGCCCGCCCCCGAGGGGCCGCGGCGGTGGGCCGCCGTGTCCCCGTCCGTAGTTCTCCCGCAGGTGAAGGAACCTCATGTCATCCCACCGAAACCCCCGTCGCCGTGCCCATATCGCCATGATCGGCGTCCCGATGGTCAGCCATGTGCTGCCGAGTCTGGAGATCATCCGGGTGCTGGCCGCGCGCGGCCACCGCGTGACGTACGCCAACGACCCGGCCGCCGCCGAGCTCATCGAGCCCACCGGCGCCGAACTCGTCCCGTACGACTCGACGCTCCCGCACCGCGACAACATCTGGCCCGACGACCCCATCGAGGCCAGTTCGCTCTTCCTCGACGACGCGATGGCGGTGCTCCCGCGCCTCCACGCGGCGTACGACGACGATCCCGCGGACGTGTACCTGTACGACATCGGGGCGTACGTCGGCCGTGCGCTCGCCGAGGCGCAGGGGCGTCCCGCCGTGCAGCTGTCGCCCACCTTCGTCGCCTGGGGCAGCTACCAGGAGGACGTCGGCGCCCACCTCGCGCGGCTGCCGGGCGCCGACGCCCTTGAGGCCCGCTTCAAGGAGTGGCTCGGCGGGTGCGGGGCGACCACGCTCGACGTGGGCGAGTTCTCCGGCGTCCCGCCCCGGGCCATCGCCACGATTCCGCGGGCCATGCAGCCACACGCCTCCACGGTCGACGCGGCCCGGGTCGACTTCGTCGGGCCCTGCCTCGGGGACCGGGCGGACCAGGGGGCGTGGGAGCGGCCCCCGGGCGCCTCGAAGGTGCTTCTGGTCTCGCTCGGCTCGGCCTACACCAAGCAGCCCGACTTCTACCGGCGGTGCGTGGAGGCGTTCGGGCACCTCGACGGGTGGCATGTCGTGCTCCAGATCGGCAAGCACGTCGACCCGGCCGAGCTGGGGCCCGTGCCGGACTCCGTCGAGGTCCGCTCCTGGGTGCCGCAGATGGCCATCCTCGAGCAGGCCGACGCGTTCGTCACGCATGCGGGGATGGGGAGCAGTGCCGAGGGGCTGTACTGCGGGGTTCCCATGATCGCGGTCCCTCAGGGGGCCGAGCAGCCGATGAACGCGGACCGGCTGGTCGAGCTGGGGGTCGCCCGGCGGCTCGACACGGAGGCCGCGACGGTCTCCGCGCTGCGGGGCGCGCTCCTGGACCTGACCTCCGACCCCGGTGTCGCGGAGCGCTGCGGGCGGCTCAGGGCCGAGGTCCGCGGTGAGGGCGGCACCGCGCGTGCGGCGGACCTGATCGAGGCCGAGCTGTAGTACCGCTTCGCGGAGCTCCAGCACCGCTTCGCGCCGTCGGCCCCCTCACGCGGGTGCGGGCGACAAGCCGGAACCTCTGGGTCAGAATTTGTCTACAGAGGCAGGCTTTCGCCCACGCCCGTGTGAGGTGCTCCCGTGCTCGATGTGCCGTTGTGGCTGTGGACGGCGTTCGCCGTCACCGTCGTCGTGTCGCTGGCCGTGGACCTGCTTGCGCACCGGGAGGCGCATGTCATCGGGTTCAAGGAGGCAGCCGCCTGGAGCGCGGTGTGGGTCGGCCTCGCCCTCGTCTTCGGCGCGGTCGTCTTCCTGGTCCTGGGCACGACGCCGGGAGTGGAGTACACCACCGCGTGGCTGCTGGAGAAGAGCCTGTCGGTCGACAACCTGTTCGTCTTCGCGCTGATCTTCGCCTACTTCAAGGTGCCGCGCGCCTACCAGCACCGTGTGCTGTTCTTCGGCGTCATGGGCGCCCTGGTGTTCCGTGGCCTCTTCCTGGCCGCAGGAGTGGCGGTGGTCAGCCGGTTCACCGCGGTGCTCTTCGTCTTCGCGGCCATCCTCTTCTACAGCACCTACAAGATCCTCAAGGGCGAGGAGGAGAGCTTCGACCCGGGCAAGAGCATCGCCGTGCGGCTGCTGCGCAAGGTCGTACCCGTCCGGGACGAGTACGCCGGGATGAAGTTCTTCGTGAAAGAGGCCGGCAAGCGGGTCGCCACCCCGCTGCTCGCCGTCGTCGCCGCGATCGAGGCGGCCGACCTGGTCTTCGCGGTGGACAGTGTGCCCGCCGTGCTCGCGGTCAGCGACGACGCCTTCATCGTCTACACCAGCAACGCGTTCGCCATCCTCGGCCTGCGGGCGCTGTACTTCCTGCTCGCCGGGCTGCTCGACCGGTTCCACTACCTCAGCAAGGGCCTCGCGCTGATCCTCTCCCTCATCGGCGTGAAGCTGATCCTTCAGGCCTCCCACAAGCTGTTCAGCAGCAGCATCCCGGAGGTCCCCTCACTCCTCAGCCTGGCGATCATCGTCATGATCCTGGCCGTGTCGGTCGTGCTGAGCATCCGGCGCCCGGTCCCGGTCGAGCCCGTCGCGCGAGAGGCGCGGGATTCCGACGACCCGCCGAAGGACGGCTGACCTGCTCCCACCGCTGTCCCCGGCCGTTTCGGCCGTTCTCGGCCGTTCTCGGCCGCGTAAAATGACTCCCATATTATTGCAAAATGCCCTATTCTCGACATATGGGTAGAGGTAAGCATTCGAACGCGCCGCAGGCCGGGCACGTCTGCCCCGCCTGCCACAACCCCGTGAGCGAAGAGGTCAGCAGGCACAAGACGATGGGGGTCTTCGTGCCCCAGTGGAAGCCGGGCCCCTGTCACAACCCGGACTGCTCGGAGTGCGCGCAAGGGGAGCGGCGCTCCAGGAGAGAGCCGGATCACTCCTGAGCCATTGACCCCATGGCGTTCGCATACCTAGTCTCCGTTCTCATGCGTGGACAGAGCTTGGTCATCAGCGAGGTTCGGCTCACTCCGGTGCTCGTCGCCGATCCGCCCCTTCTCAATACCCAGGGCGTCCATCAGCCCTACACCCCGCGCCTGATCATCGAAGTGGTCACGGAGGGCGGAGTGACCGGGATCGGGGAGACGTACGGGGACGGCAAGTACCTGGAACTCGCGCGGCCGTTCGCCCGGCGGCTGGTCGGGCGGGGCGTTGCCGATCTGAACGGGCTGTTCACACTCGCGGACGACGTGGCCGTGGACGCCGCGCGCGTGGACGCCGCCGTCGACGTGGGCGGGCTGCGCGGCGTGCAGACCGCCGACAAGCTGCGGCTCTCCGTGGTCTCCGGGTTCGAGGTGGCGTGCCTCGACGCGCTCGGCAAGGCGCTCGGCCTGCCCGTGCACGCGCTGCTCGGCGGCAAGGTGCGGGACGCCGTGGAGTACAGCGCGTATCTCTTCTACAAGCGGGCCGAGCACCCGGCGGGCAGCGCCCACGAGCCCGACGACGGGTGGGGCGCCGCGCTCGATCCGGCCGGGATCGTCGCCCAGGCCAGGCTCTTCACCGAGCGGCACGGATTCTCGTCCTTCAAGCTCAAGGGCGGCGTCTTCCCGCCGGAGGAGGAGATCGCCGCGGTCCGCGCCCTCGCGGAGGCGTTCCCGGGGGCGCCGCTCAGGCTCGACCCCAACGGGGCCTGGTCGGTCGAGACCTCGCTCAAGGTCGCCGGCGAGCTGGACGGCCTGCTCGAATACCTGGAGGACCCCGCGCTCGGCACCCCCGCCATGGCCGAGGTCGCCGCGGGCACCTCGGTGCCGCTCGCCACGAACATGTGCGTGACGACCTTCGAGGAGATACCCGAGGCGTTCGGTGCGGGCGCCGTGCAGGTGGTGCTCTCCGACCACCACTACTGGGGCGGTCTGCGGCGTACGCGCGAACTGGCCGCCCTCTGCCGGACCTTCGGGGTGGCCGTGTCCATGCACTCCAACACGCACCTGGGCATCAGCCTCGCCGCGATGACGCACGTGGCGGCGACCGTGCCCGGCCTCGATCACGCCTGCGACTCGCACTACCCCTGGCAGTCCGAGGACGTGCTGACCGAGCGGCTGCGGTTCGTGGACGGCGGGGTCGCCGTCACCGACACCCCCGGCCTCGGCGTCGAGCTCGACCGGGAGAGGCTCGCGGTCCTGCACGCGCGCTGGCTGGACGACGGCTTCAGCGCGATGCGGGAGCGCGACGACGCGGCGGCGATGCGGGTGACCGACCCCGGCTGGGTGACGCCGGCGGTGCCGCGCTGGTAGGGCCTCCTCCACGCCGGAGGGTCCGTAACCCGGGGTCCCGGCGACGATCGTCGGTTACGTTGCCTGCATGGTCGTACCCGTGCAGCCCACCGTCGACCCGCTGAAGTCGGCCCGCAGAGCCGGTGATCCGGCCTGCGACGTCTACCTCACCGGCACCGTATTCCTGGACATCATCTTCACCGGCCTCGACTCCGCGCCCGTGCGCGGCACGGAGTCCTGGGCCCGCGGCATGGGGTCGAGCCCCGGCGGCGTCGCCAACATGGCGACCGCGCTGTCCCGGCTCGGCCTGCACACGTCGCTGGCCGCGGCCTTCGGCGACGACCACTACGGGGAGTACTGCTGGGACGCCCTCGAAGGCGGCGAGGGCATCGACCTCGCCTCGTCGAGGACCGTGCCCGGCTGGCACACCCCGGTGACCGTCTCCATGGCGTACGAGGGCGAGCGGACCATGGTCAGCCACGGCCACGAGCCGCCCCCGGACGCCGGCGCGCCGGACGGCGGCGCCCCCTGCTGCCCGCCGCGCGCCCGCGCCGCCGTCGCCTCGCTCACGCCCGGCACCAGCGCCCCCTGGATCGCCCAGGCCGCAGGCAGCGGCACCCGGATCTTCGCCGACGTCGGCTGGGACGACACAGGACAGTGGGACCTCGCCGCCCTCCCCGACCTGCGGCACTGCGAGGCGTTCCTGCCGAACGCGGAGGAGGCCATGCGGTACACCCGCACCTCCTGCCCCAGAGCGGCGGCCCAGGCGCTCACCGAGTATGTTCCGCTCGCCGTGGTGACCCTCGGTGCCGAAGGGGCGTACGCGGTGGACCGGCGGACCGGCGAGACCGCGGAGGTGCCCGCCATCGAGGTGGAGGCCATGGACCCGACCGGCGCCGGCGACGTCTTCGTGGCCGGTTTCGTCACCGGCACCCTGGCCGACTGGCCGCTGGCGGACCGCCTCGCCTTCGCCGGGCTCACCGCGGCCCTCTCCGTGCAGGAGTTCGGCGGCTCCCTCTCCGCGCCCGGCTGGGCCGAGGTGGGCGGCTGGTGGCGGCGGGTCACGGAGTTCGACGAGCAGGACCCGAAGGCCCTGCGGCGCTACAGCTTCCTGGAGACCCTGCTCCCGGCGGCGGGCAGACCCTGGCCGCTGCGCAGGGCCGTGCCGACGATCGGCTTCCGCTCCACCTGAGCGGGCGGAGGGGCTCCGGTTGTCCGGGGCGAAAAGGCCTACGGCTCTGTCAGTGGGCCGACGTACTCTTGGCAGTGCAAGAACAGTTGTCCAGGGAACCACGACGGCGGACGTCCCGGTCCGCGAGAGCGGCGCCGGACCCGGCGCGAAGGAGGGTTGAGCAGGCCTTTAGAGCCGGCCCATGACTCAGACACCCACGACTCCCACTGCCGCGCAGGGCCAGGCCAAGGCGCACTTCACCGTGCCGGCGAACCACCCCATGGTGACCGTCCTCGGCTCCGGCGACGCGCTGCTGCGCGTGATCGAGAAGGCCTTCCCGGCAGCCGACATCCACGTCCGGGGCAACGACGTGAGCGCCGCGGGCGATGCCCGCGAAGTCGTCCTCATCCAGCGCTTGTTCGACCAGATGATGCTGGTGCTCCGCACCGGTCAGCCGATGACGGAGGACGCAGTGGAACGCTCGATCGCCATGCTGAGGGCGGACGAGAACGGCGACGGCGCGGAGGAGACCCCCGCCGAGGTCCTCACGCAGAACATCCTCTCGTCCCGCGGCCGCACCATCCGCCCCAAGACCCTGAACCAGAAGCGGTACGTCGACGCGATCGACAAGCACACCATCGTGTTCGGCATCGGCCCCGCCGGTACGGGCAAGACGTACCTGGCCATGGCCAAGGCCGTGCAGGCCCTCCAGTCCAAGCAGGTCAACCGCATCATCCTGACCCGGCCCGCGGTCGAGGCGGGCGAGCGGCTCGGCTTCCTGCCCGGCACGCTGTACGAAAAGATCGACCCGTACCTGCGCCCGTTGTACGACGCCCTGCACGACATGCTCGACCCGGACTCGATCCCGCGGCTCATGGCGGCGGGCACGATCGAGGTCGCCCCGCTGGCCTACATGCGGGGCCGCACGCTCAACGACGCGTTCATCATCCTCGACGAGGCGCAGAACACCAGCGCCGAGCAGATGAAGATGTTCCTCACCCGCCTCGGCTTCGACTCGAAGATCGTCATCACCGGTGACGTCACCCAGGTCGACCTGCCCGGCGGCACGAAGAGCGGTCTGCGCGAGGTCCAGCGCATCCTCGACGGCGTGGAGGACATCCACTTCTCCAGGCTCACCTCCCACGACGTCGTACGGCACAAGCTGGTCGGCCGTATCGTCGACGCGTACGAGCAGCACGACAGCCGCGACGGGAAGTAGACCAGCACCACCATGTCGATCGACGTCAACAACGAATCCGGAACCGAGGTCGACGAGCAGGCGATCCTCGACATCGCCCGCTACGCCCTCGCTCGGATGCGCATCCACCCGCTCTCCGAGCTCTCGGTGATCGTGGTGGACGAGGGGGCCATGGAGCAGCTCCACATCCAGTGGATGGACCTGCCCGGGCCCACGGACGTCATGTCCTTCCCCATGGACGAGCTCAGGCCGCCCATGAAGGACGACGACGAGCCCCCGCAGGGCCTCCTCGGCGACATCGTGCTCTGCCCCGAGGTGGCGGCCAAGCAGGGCCAGGACGCCCCGACGCAGCACTCCATGGACGAGGAGCTCCAGCTCCTGACCGTCCACGGAGTGCTGCACCTGCTCGGGTACGACCACGAGGAGCCCGACGAGAAGACCGAGATGTTCGGCCTCCAGGCGGCGATCGTCGACGGCTGGCGCGCGGAGAAGGGCCTGACCGGCCCGTCCCCGGCGCCCACCGTCTCGTAGCGCCGTGGACATCCAGCTGATCGCGGGCGCGGTCGCCCTGGTCGTCGTCGCCTGGCTCGCGGCCTGCGCGGAGGCGGGCATGGCCCGCGTCTCCAGCTTCCGCGCCGACGAGGCCGTCCGCTCCGGGCGGCGTGGCAGCGCCAAGCTCGCGCAGGTCGCCGCCGACCCCACCCGCTATCTGAACGTGGCGCTGCTCGTGCGGGTGGCGTGCGAGATGGCCTCGGCGGCCCTGGTGACGTACGCCTGCCTGAAGGAGTTCGAGCGGACCTGGGAGGCGCTGGCCATCGCCATCGGCGTCATGGTCCTCGTCAGCTATGTCGCCGTGGGCGTCTCGCCGCGCACCATCGGCCGCCAGCACCCGCTGAACACCGCGACCGCCGCGGCGTACGTCCTGCTCCCGCTGGCCCGCGTCATGGGCCCGATCCCGCCCCTGCTGATCCTCATCGGCAACGCGCTCACGCCCGGCAAGGGCTTCCGGCGCGGCCCGTTCGCCTCCGAGGCCGAGCTGCGCGCGATGGTCGACCTCGCCGAGAAGGAGTCCCTGATCGAGGACGACGAGCGCCGCATGGTGCACTCCGTCTTCGAGCTCGGCGACACGCTGGTGCGCGAGGTCATGGTGCCCCGCACCGACCTGGTCTCCATCGAGCGGTTCAAGACGATCCGCCAGGCCCTCACCCTCGCGCTGCGCTCCGGCTTCTCGCGCATCCCGGTGACGGGGGAGAGCGAGGACGACGTGGTGGGCGTCGTCTACCTCAAGGACCTGGCGCGCAAGACGCACATCAACCGCGACAGCGAGTCCGAGCTGGTCTCGACGGCGATGCGCCCCGCGACCTTCGTGCCCGACACGAAGAACGCGGGCGACCTGCTCCGCGAGATGCAGCAGGAGCGCAACCACGTGGCCGTCGTCATCGACGAGTACGGCGGCACGGCGGGCATCGTGACCATCGAGGACATCCTCGAGGAGATCGTCGGCGAGATCACCGACGAGTACGACCGCGAGCTGCCGCCCGTCGAGGAGCTGGCCGACGGCTGCTACCGCGTGACCGCCCGCCTCGACATCGGCGACCTCGGGGAGCTCTTCGGCTTCGACGAGTTCGACGACGAGGACGTCGAGACGGTCGGCGGCCTCCTCGCCAAGCGGCTCGGCCGCGTCCCGATCGCGGGGGCGTCGGCGGTCGTGCCGCTGCCGGACGGCCGCGAGCTGACGCTCACCGCCGAGTCCGCGGCGGGCCGCCGGAACAAGATCGTGACGGTGCTCGTGGAGCCGGTCGCGGCCGGGGACGTGGTGAAGGAGGGCGAGCCGGGATGACCCCCGAGGAGCTGCGCGCGTTCTGTCTCTCCTTCAACGACGTGGTGGAGGACTTCCCCTTCACGCCGGAGACCTCGGTCTTCAAGGTGGCGGGGAAGATCTTCGCCCTCACGACTCTCGACAGCCGCCCGCTCACCGTCAACCTCAAGTGCGACCCGGACCTCGCCGTCCAACTGCGGGCCGCGCACCCGGAGATCGTGCCGGGCTACCACATGAACAAGCGCCACTGGAACACGGTCACGGCCGACGCCGCGCTCCCGGAGCGGCAGCTCAAGGAACTGATCGAGGACTCCTACGACCTGGTGGTCGCCGGCCTGCCACGGGCGCAGAGGCTCCGCCTCGACCGCGCCTGAACGCGCACACGCGCCGGGACGAACTCCCCGATGTGTCCCCACAGGCCCTCGCCATCGGGGTGGCGGGGCGGCAGAATGGTGGGGAGGGCGGATCCGAAACGCTCCCACTCCGGGCTGCCGTCGAAGTAACACGGAGTGGAAACGTCTGTGCGATGGCATTCGCCGCACCTGGCCCCGGCCCCTAGGTCGGGGCCAGTTCCGTTCACACGTGAGGCAGCACCCACTCGTCGATGATCTTTTGGATCACCACGAGAAGGCTGACCCACGGAGCCGCCAGAGCGGCCCGGTCGGTCCACGTGCGGAGGGTGCGACGCCCATCCGGCTTCTCGGCCATCGGGCTGTTCTCCTTCCTGGTCCCACGAGAGCCGTGGATACCGCGGCGATCCACGAACGGGTGGCGCCAGGAAGAGGGAACCGGCGGTCCGGGCCACTCGAAGGAGTGAGTCGGGCGCCGTGTCGTCGCTGCGTTGCAACCTCCTTGCTGGAGCTTTCAGTTGGGCGTGACGCTGCTTCAGGCCAGCGTAGCCTGGAGGTGCGCGGCTGGGTAGAGTGCGGTACGACAGCTTGCCGAAGTACGTGTCAACTTAGGAGCGTCCGATGAGCAGGTGGCCAAATGCGATATAGCTGTCCGGCAACTGCCGGGCCCCCTGTTGCCGTGACGAGCGGGATGGGTTCTCCTGTCAGTGACGTGAACCGTCGCCTCGGAAGGTCTCGATGAGTAAGCTGCTAGTCTGCTACGTAGCACCTCGCACGGTCCGGTTGGGGGTGGAGCCATCATGAGCGTGCCGAATGCGGCCCTTCAGCGCCTGCGGCTGCGTACCGAGCTCCGCAAGGCGCGGACAGGCGCCCGGCTCACGCAGCGCCAGGTCGCGGCCATGATGGAGTGGAGCCCCTCCAAGCTGATCCGGATCGAGGCCGGCGAAGTCGGGATCTCCGTCAACGACCTGCGTCCGCTCCTCGACGCGTACGGGATCAGGGACCGCCGCAAGATCGACGAGCTCCTCGACCTCGCGCGCGGCAGTCGGCGCATGCCCTACAGCGAGTACCGCGATCTGTACGGCAAGGAGTTCCTGGAGTTCCTCTCCCTGGAGTCCTCGGCCTCCATCATCCGGCACTACGGCGCTCTGGTGATGCCGGGCCCGCTGCAGACCGAGGAGTACGCACGGGCGATCATGACCGCCTACAACAAGAGCATCCCCGAGGAGCGCTTGGAGCGAGGCGTCGAAGTGCGCCTGGCGCGCCAGGAGTTGCTGACCTCGGGCGGGCGCGAGCTCTTCTACATCCTCGATGAGGCGGTCGTGCGCCGCCACGTGGGCGGACGGGGCGTGATGCGCGCCCAACTGGAGCGGCTGGCCGAGCTGTCGGCCAAACCCGGTGTCACCATCCAGATCCTGCCGTTCAGCATCGGAGCCCACGCCGGAATCCAGGGGCCCTTCAGCCTCTTCGAGTTCGAGGCGGACGAGATGCCGGACTCGCTCCACCTGGAGAACCCGCGCGGCGACTCGTACACCACCAACGCCGCGGACGAGACGGGCCGCTATCTGGAGCGCTTCTGGGAGCTGGAGGACCTCGCACTCAAGGAAGATGTCGGAGCGCTCCTGAGGGCGCTCGCCGAGCGTGTTGCGGATGGGCGGGACGATCTGGAGACACTGCTTCAAGGCATCCCCGTGGACGCCGTCGCACAGGAGTAACACGCCCCAGGACGCGGGACCTTGGCGAGAAACCGGTCGTTCATATTCGAATGACGTCCGGTTATTCTGGAAGAGGTGCTGCGTGTGCCTGCACCAGTCGCGCGGGGGAGTCGAGTGAGCTGGAACCCCAGTCTCCGTCCGTTCGCCGTGGGCAGTGACGGCTGGCCTTCCGCACCCGGGGTGGAGGAGAAGCGTGGGCAGCTCGTGGACGTGGCGCAAGAGCAGCGTGAGCGATGGCGGGGAAGGGCAGTGCGTGGAGACCGCCTGGACCGGGGAGACGGTTCTGGTGCGTGACTCCGCGCGGCGCCGAGGCGGCGTGCTCGCCTTCTCGCCGCAAGCCTGGACGGCCTTTCTCGGGCTCGTGGTCCGGTCGTCCTCAGCCGCCCGCCCACGGGACGAGTCGGCGGTCCGCCTCTGAGTGAGGCGGACCGCCGATGGGCGCGGCGGCGCGCCCGGGGCCGGTACCTATGCTGGTGGCCGGGACACCGGTCAAGGCTTGGGGGAGCTCCATATGGTCGCGGCATCGGTCACGGACGTCTCCAAGGCGCGGCGCCTCGGGGAGCTGCGGGAGTTCCTGATGAGCCGCCGTGCGCGGGTCAGCCCCGCGGAGGCCGGACTCCCGGGCGGTGGCGGCCGCAGGCGCACGCCCGGGCTTCGCCGCGAGGAGGTCGCCGTGCTCGCCGGCG
Organism: Streptomyces sp. NPDC046335; assembly: GCF_055587985.1. NCBI lineage: Bacteria > Bacillati > Actinomycetota > Actinomycetes > Kitasatosporales > Streptomycetaceae > Streptomyces > Streptomyces sp. NPDC046335. The sequence continues at coordinate 567,654 of NZ_JBVJFF010000001.1, forward strand.
TGGGGGCGTCCTGGTACCAGTGGCTGGAGCAGGGCCGCGACATCTCGGTGTCGCCGCAGGTCCTGGACTCCGTGGCGCGCGTCCTGAAGCTGAGCGGCGCCGAGCGACGCCATCTGTACGTGCTCGCCGGGCTCAATCCGCCGCGGCCCGAGGTCGCGCGGGACGACCGGGACATGCGCGAGGGCCTGCGCCGGCTCATCGACACCTGGCAGCCCCACCCGGCGCACATCATGGACGCCTACTGGAACTGCGTCATGTACAACGACGCGGCGGCGGCCGTGCTCGGCATGCGCTCGGAGACCTCCGAGAACTGCCTGCTCAACTTCTTCGCCGACCCCCTCTACCGCACCCGCGCAAGGAGCTGGGAGCGGAACGCCCCGCAGTTGGTGGCGATGTACCGGGCGGCGTGCTCGGAGCGCCCCGGGGACGACGGCTTCGCTTCGGTGGTCGCCGAGGCGAAGGCGGCGAGCCCGGACTTCGCCGCGCTCTGGGAGCGGCAGGACATCCTGCCGGGCGGGCAGGTGACCAAGGAGATCGAGCACCCGGTGGCCGGCCCGCTGTTCCTGGAGTCGACGCAGCTCAGGGTGCCCGCAAGGCCCGATCTCGTGATCGTGCTGCACACACCGGTCCCGCACCCCGAGGTGGACACGGCGGCGAAGCTGGCCTGGCTGGCCTTGTGACCGATGTGACACCCGTCACGGCCCCCGCGCCCGCCACGGGGTGAGTCACCCGGCGGCCGCCCCGCTCCTTATGCTCGTGCCATGACGCAGAGCACCGACCTCGGTCCCGAGGACCGCAAGATCGTCACCCTCGCCCGCTCGGCCAGGGCCCGCAACGCAGTGCCCGAGGGCGCGGCCGTACGGGACGAGACGGGGCGTACGTACGTGGCGGGGACCGTGGGCCTCGCATCGCTCCAGCTCTCGGCGCTGCGGACCGCGGTCGCCATGGCGGTGGCCTCCGGAGCCGAGTCGCTGGAGGCAGCGGCCGTGGTCTCCGGTGCGGAGAAGCTCGCCGACGAGGACGTCGCCGCGGTGCGGGACCTAGGCGGCGCGGGCACGCCGGTCTTCCTGGCGGGCCCCGACGGCGAGGTCCGGGAGACGCTGACAGCCGAATAGAGCCCGGGCGGAGGCAAATGAAGCCGGTCGGGCGCTTGAGGGCGAGCTCGGTGCGGTCGGCGATATGAAGCCCCGGGTGAGGCAGATCAAGCCCGTCCGGCGTTTGAGGGCGAGCCTGGCGCAGCCGGCGATGAGGGGGTCGAAGCGAGGCCCACGGCCAGTACTGTGCGGCGGGGGTCCCGGGATCAGGGACAATGGGCGCCATGAGCGTCCGTACCCCGTCATCAGCCGAGCCGTCCGAGGCCGTCCACCGCGCCGGCTTCGCCTGCTTCGTCGGCCGCCCCAACGCGGGCAAGTCCACCCTCACGAACGCTCTGGTCGGCAAGAAGGTGGCGATCACCGCGAACCAGCCGCAGACTACGCGGCACACCGTACGCGGCATCGTGCACCGGCCGGACGCCCAGATGATCCTGGTGGACACCCCCGGCCTGCACAAGCCGCGCACGCTGCTCGGTGAGCGGCTCAACGACATCGTGCGCACGACGTGGGCCGAGGTCGACGTCATCGGCTTCTGTCTGCCCGCGAACGAGAAGCTCGGCCCCGGCGACCGGTTCATCGCCAAGGAGCTCGCCTCCATCAAGAAGACGCCGAAGATCGCGATCGTCACCAAGACCGACCTCGTCGACAGCAAGACGCTCGCCGAGCAGCTCATCGCCATCGACCAGCTCGGCACGGAGCTCGGCTTCGAGTGGGCGGAGATCGTCCCGGTGTCGGCGGTCGGCGACCAGCAGGTCGGGCTGCTCGCCGACCTGATCGTGCCGCTGCTGCCCGAGGGCCCGGCGCTCTACCCCGAGGGCGACCTCACGGACGAGCCCGAGCAGGTCATGGTGGCCGAGCTGATCCGCGAAGCCGCGCTCGAAGGCGTACGGGACGAACTGCCGCACTCCATCGCCGTCGTCGTCGAGGAGATGCTGCCGCGCGAGGACCGGCCCGCGGACAAGCCGCTGCTGGACATCCACGCGTTCGTCTACATCGAGCGGCCCAGCCAGAAGGGCATCATCATCGGCCCCAAGGGCAAGCGGCTCAAGGACGTCGGCATCAGGTCGCGCAAGCAGATCGAGGCGCTGCTCGGCACGCCCGTCTTCCTCGACCTGCACGTCAAGGTCGCCAAGGACTGGCAGCGGGACCCGCGCCAGCTCCGCAAGCTGGGCTTCTGACGGCGAGGCGCAGCGGTGGACCCCCGTCCCGCCGCTGCGCCGCCGTCCCTCCGGCTCGGGCCGGATGTCAGCGGCAACCGTTCCGGGCGCCCCCGCATTCCCGATCGGGCATCAGAAGTTCCCCATTCGGGCACGACGGCCGCCCTTTCGGGCATCACGCCCCACGCCCCACGCCCCTTCGCCCATGCGCTCATTCCACGCCCCTGATCCGCGTCACGAGCGCCGCCCCCGCAAGGCCGATCACCGCCGCCGTCAGGTAGAGCACGCGGTAGCCGCCGAGGTACGTCACGATCGGCGCGGCGATGGCCGGGGCCGCCACCTGGGGCAGCGAGTTGGCGATGTTGACGAGGCCGAGGTCCTTGCCGCGGTCCATGGCCTTCGGCAGCACGTCCGTCATCAAAGCGAAGTCCACCGAGGTGAAGACGCCGAAGCCGACGCCGAGCAGCGCCGCGGCCACGACCGCGCCCGGCCACGTCTGCCACAGGGCGAGCAGCCCCGTCGCCACGGCCATCAGCGTGCCCGACCAGATCACGAAGGGCTTGCGCCGCCCCACCCGGTCCGACCAGACGCCGCCCACCACGACGGTGGCGAGCATCGTCACGCCGTTCACGGCCGTCAGGATCAGCACGCCGCCCTCCGGGTCTGCGCGGCGCAGCCCGTCCCGCAGGAAGTACAGGAGATAGAGCAGCACCACGGAGTTGCTGACGTTGATCAGGAAGCGGGTCAGCCACGCCCAGGCCAGATCCGGGTGGCGGCGCGGGCTCAGCCAGAACCCCGCAAGGAAGGCCCGCGGCTCCCACGGCGGCCGGTCCGCGACCGGCAGCCGCAGGTCGCGATGGAACACGACGTACGGCAGCACGCCCGCCACGGTGAACGCCGCGCACGCCGCGTACCCCGCGACCGTCCCGCCCACGGCCGTCGCGAGCCCCGTCCCGACGACCACGCCGAGCAGTTGCGCCGCCCCGAGCCGGCCGCCGACCGAGCCCCGCTGCGCACGCGGCACCCGGTCGGGGACGGCCGCGGTGACCGCGGCGAAGGCGGCGTTCAGCGTGAGCTGGACCAGGCACCAGCCGGCCGCCATCCACCACACCGAGCCCGCGGCGGAGAGCAGCATGAGCGCGGCGGCGCCGCCCGCCGTGCCCGCCACGATCCACGGCGTGCGCCGTCCGAGGCGGGAGGTGGTGCGGTCCGACAGCGCGCCGAAGAGCGGGTTCGCGGCGAGCGAGACGACGGCCCCCACGCCCGTCACCCAGGCGAGGACGGTCTCCTTCGACGTGCCCGCGGGGGCCAGGTCCTGCGCCTGCACGGCGAGCAGGATCTGGAGCGGCCCGTACCAGCCCACCCAGATCGCGCCGTTCGCCGTGGACAGGGCCATGGTCCAGCTCCGCCCGACCCGTTCGGCCGGCTCCGCCAGCGCGCCGGCGGTCATGCCCGCTGCGCCCGCAGGACCTCGCGCAGCCAGTGGTACGACGCCTTCGGGGTGCGCTCCTGGGTGGAGTGATCGACGTGGACGAGGCCGAAGCGCTGCCGGTGGCCCTCCGCCCACTCGAAGTTGTCGAGCAGCGACCAGACGAAGTAGCCGCGCACGTCGATGCCCGCTTCGACGGCCCGGTGCAGGGCCCGCAGATGGCTGTCCAGGTAGGCGATCCGCTCCTGGTCGTCGATGCCCTCGTACGAGCAGCCGTTCTCGGTGACGACCAGGGGCGGGAGCCGGTCGCCGTAGCGGTCGCGGAAGCCGGTGAGCAGTTCGGTGAGCGCCTCGGGGACGACGGGCCAGCCGAAGTCCGTGACCGGGTACCCCTCGATCGGCCGCGGCGAGAAGGGGAGTCCGGGCGGGAGCGTGACGCCGGAGAACTCGGCGGCCGTGCCCCCGGGGAGTGGGGCGCCCACCTTCGTCGGCTGGTAGAAGTTGATCCCGTACCAGTCGAGCGGTTCCGCGATGACCTTCAGGTCCGCCGCGAGGTCCGCCGCCGGCATCAGCTCGCCGAGGCCTTCGGGGTAGCGGCCGATGAGCAGCGGGTCGGCGAAGAGGCGGTTGAGGAGTACGTCGTAGAAGTCGGCGGCGGCCGTGTCCTCCTCGGCGGCCGACGCGGGCCAGGTGGGGCCGTGCGAGTTGGCGATGCCGATGTCACGGGCGCCCGCCGCGCGCAGCGCGCGTACCGCCAGGCCGTGGGCGAGGAGCTGGTGGTGGGCGGCGGGCAGCGCGTCGAAGAGCAGGGCCTTGCCGGGGGCGTGCAGGCCCAGGGCGTGGCCGAGCAGGGTGTGTTCCGCCGGTTCGTTGAGGGTGATCCACTTCGGGACGCGGTCGCCGATGCGGGCGCAGACCACCGCCGCGTACTCGGCGAAGCGCTCGGCGGTCGCGCGCCGCAGCCAGCCGCCCGCTTCCTGGAGGGCCAGGGGGGTGTCCCAGTGGAACAGCGTGGGGACGGGGCGCACGCCCCGGGCGCACAGTTCGTCGACGAGGCGGTCGTAGAAGTCGAGGCCCGCCGCGCTGACCGCGCCCGCCCCGTCGGGCAGCACGCGCGGCCAGGAGACCGAGAACCGGTAGGCGTCCACGCCGAGGCCGCCGACGAGCGCCACGTCCTCGCGGTAGCGGTGGTAGTGGTCACAGGCGACGGCGGCGGTCGTGCCGTCCTTCACGTGTCCCGGCACGGCGGTGAAGGCGTCCCACACCGACGGGCCCCGCTCGTCGGCGGCACCCTCGATCTGATGGGCCGATGTGGACACGCCCCACAGGAAGTCGCGGGGGAACCGGGGTGTCGCCGCAGTCGCTGCCATGGGCGGGATCTTCCGTACCGCCCGGTACGCGCGTCAATGGGCGTGCACGGAAAAGGTGAACAATTCTCAGGTTCGCTACGCGTCTCTCTTGGCTCGCTACGCGCCTTCCTTCAGCACCCGGGAGATCAGCTTGCGCTGCGGCTCCGTGAGCCGGGGGTCCGAGCAGTACACCGTCCGCCCGTCCACCGTGAGGGTGTAGCTGAAGCCGTCGGGCACCCCTATCGGCGGTGTGCTCCTGCCCTCGGCCACGGCCTCTTCGGCCAGGGCGTGCCAGTCCGGGGCATCGGCCAGCAGCGAGGTGTCCACCTCGGCATGCCGGTCGATGCCCGCGAATCCTCCGGTCCGCTTCACCTGGATACGCATGGGTCCTGTCTACTCCACCGGGCGAGCGGCGACCAGCGGACCGTCAGTCGTTCGTGGGCACCTTCACGGTGGACCACGCGTCGACGACGGCCTTGAGCTCGTCCCCGTCACCGAACTTCTGGCGGGCGGCGGTGACCGTCAGCTTCGCGAAGTCCTGAAAGGACGCGTCCTGCGCGAGCTCGCCGCCGGTCAGGACGGCGTACCAGATCTCCCCTGCCCGCTCCCAGGAGTGCCCGCCGAGCGCGTCGGCGACGAGGAAGAACGCGCGGTTCGGGATGCCGGAGTTGATGTGCACGCCGCCGTTGTCGCGGCCCGTCCGCACGTAGTTGTCCATGTCGGCGGGCTGCGGGTCCTTGCCGAGCACGTCGTCGTCGTAGGCGGTGCCCGGCTCCTTCATGGAGCGCAGCGCCTTGCCGGTGACGCGCGGGGCGAGCAGGCCCGCCCCGATCAGCCAGTCGGCGTCGGCGGACGTCTGGCCGAGCGTGTACTGCTTGATCATCGAGCCGAAGACGTCCGACATCGACTCGTTCAGGGCGCCCGGCTGGCCGAAGTACGTGAGGTTCGCCGTGTACTGCGTGACGCCGTGGGTCAGCTCGTGGCCGATGACGTCCACGGGGATGGTGAAGTCGAGGAAGATCTCGCCGTCACCGTCGCCGAACACCATCTGCTCGCCGTTCCAGAAGGCGTTGTTGTAGTCCTCGGAGTAGTGCACGGTCGCGTTCAGCGGCAGCCCGCCGCCGTCGATGGAGTTGCGGGCGTACGACTTCTGGAACAGCTCGAAGGTGGCGCCGAGCCCCGCGTACGCGCGGTTGACGGTGGCGTCCTTGCCGGGCTTGTCGCCCTCGGCGCGGACCTTGCGGCCCGGCAGCTCGGTGCGGTGCCTGGCGTCGTAGACCGTGCGGCGGGGCTTGTCCGAGGCTGCTTCCTTGGGCGGCGGGGCCGCGGCGGGCGCGCCGATGACGGTGGTCAGCCGGCGGCGGGTGCGCTCGATGGCGTCGCGCTCCAGGGAGCGGCGGGCGGGGGCGGCGAGCGCGGGGTCCTGGCTCTGGGCGAGGGTGTCCAGGACGTGGGGCGGCACGATCGTGCAGAAGACGGGCTCGAAACCCGTTGGGTTGGTGGTCATGGCGGCAATGTGGCACTGGGTCATGCCGCTGTCACTAGCTGCCACCATGATTGATGAAATAGAGGTATACGGGTCCGGAAACGGCCCGGAGTGCGGTACGGCGTCTTTTGGGTCACGGGGCTACAGAGTGGGATATGACACCTTTTGGGTGAGCATCGACCCCGGGTCCCGCATACTGATACGGGTCCGCGCACGGAGTGCGGCTCGGCTAGGCTGCGGTGCATCATGCGATTCGGGCTGCTTCTCCTTAGCTGCCGCGGCGAGGGCCTGTAGACAAGGCCGACCCCCTCCCCGCGGAGTTCGGCGTTGCGCTAAGACCGTCGGCCGTCCTTCAGGACACTTCCGAGGAGCCCCGCACATGCCGAACTTCCAGCGCCCCACGTCCCTGCCGATCCACAAGTACGGGCAGTACGAGCAGGTCGACATCCCCGACCGCACGTGGCCGGACAAGCGGATCACCGTCGCCCCCCGCTGGCTCTCCACCGACCTGCGCGACGGCAACCAGGCGCTGATCGACCCGATGTCCCCCGCGCGCAAGCGCGCCATGTTCGACCTGCTGGTACGCATGGGCTACAAGGAGATCGAGGTCGGCTTCCCCTCCTCGGGCCAGACTGACTTCGACTTCGTGCGGTCGATCATCGAGGACGAGGACGCGATCCCCGAGGACGTGACGATCTCCGTCCTGACCCAGGCCCGCGAAGAGCTGATCGAGCGCACGGTGGAGTCCCTGAAGGGCGCCCGGCGCGCCACCGTCCACCTGTACAACGCGACCGCGCCCGTCTGGCGCGACGTCGTCTTCCGCGGCTCGCGCGACGCCGTGAAGCAGATCGCCGTGGACGGCACGCGCCTGGTCATGGAGTACGCCGACAAGCTGCTCGACGACCGCACGACCTTCGGCTACCAGTACAGCCCCGAGATCTTCACCGACACCGAGCTGGACTTCGCCCTGGAGGTCTGCGAGGGCGTCATGGACGTCTGGCAGCCCGACGCCGAGCGCGAGATCATCCTGAACCTGCCCGCCACGGTGGAGCGCTCCACGGCCTCCACCCACGCGGACCGCTTCGAGTGGATGTCCCGCAACCTGTCCCGGCGCGAGTTCATCTGCCTCTCCATCCACCCGCACAACGACCGCGGCACCGCCGTCGCCGCCGCCGAGCTGGCCGTGATGGCAGGCGGCGACCGCGTCGAGGGCTGCCTGTTCGGCCAGGGCGAGCGCACTGGCAACGTCGACCTGGTCACCCTGGGCATGAACCTCTTCAGCCAGGGCGTCGACCCGCAGATCGACTTCTCGGACATCGACGAGGTCCGCCGCGTGTACGAGTACTGCAACCAGATGGAGGTCCACCCCCGCCACCCCTACGCGGGCGACCTCGTCTACACCGCCTTCTCCGGCTCCCACCAGGACGCCATCAAGAAGGGCTTCGACGCGATGGAGTCCCGGGCGGCGGCAGCGGGCAAGACGGTCGACGACATCGAGTGGGCCGTGCCGTACCTGCCCATCGACCCCAAGGACGTCGGCCGGTCCTACGAGGCGGTCATCCGCGTCAACTCGCAGTCCGGCAAGGGCGGCATCGCGTACGTCCTGCAGAACGACCACAAGCTGGACCTGCCGCGCCGCATGCAGATCGAGTTCTCCCGGATCATCCAGACGAAGACCGACGCCGAGGGCGGCGAGGTCACGCCCGGCGCGATCTGGAGCGTCTTCCAGGACGAGTACCTGCCCAACCCCGAGAACCCCTGGGGTCGTATTCAGGTCAAGAACGGCCAGACGACGACCGGCACCGACGGCGCCGACACCCTCACCGTCGAGGCCACGCTGGACGGCGCGGACACCGTCCTGACCGGCACCGGCAACGGACCGATCTCCGCGTTCTTCGACGCGCTCCAGGGCATCGGCATCGACGTACGGCTGCTGGACTACCAGGAGCACACGATGAGCGAGGGCGCGTCCGCGCAGGCCGCCTCGTACATCGAGTGCGCGATCGGCGAGAAGGTGCTGTGGGGCATCGGCATCGACGCCAACACGACGCGTGCCTCGCTCAAGGCCGTGGTCTCCGCGGTCAACCGCGCGGCCCGCTGACCACGCCCTGATTTCGCCACTCCGTACGCCGCCCCGCCCGCCGTTCCGCGGGCGGGGCGGCGTCGTCTCCCGGCCACGTCCTCCTCGCTCTCCTGTGCGAGGTGCTGACGTCACATCAACAATGTGGCTAACATCACGCCAACGCGGCAATGGAGTCGGTCGGGGCACCTTCATGTCCATCAGGTCATGGGGGAGTTACGGAGGTGCGTGGTGCTGGATCGGGAACGAAACGGCAGGAAAGCACGCGTCCTCGCCATGCCCGTATCGCGTGGGAGGGCGCTGCGCAGGCGCCTGATCGGCATGAACACCGCCTGGGACGCCATCGGCGACGGCGAGTTCTTCTGTCCCGCCTGCGGCGGCGACCGCAACTACCAGCGGCTCACGGGACGGCGCCGCTTCGTCCTGCTCGGCCTGCCGGTGCTGCCGCGCGGCAGCGTGGGGCCCGTCATCCGGTGCGCCGCCTGCCAGGACCTCTTCGACCCCGACGTCCTCGACCACCCGACCACCACCCGGCTCTCCGCGATGCTCCGCGACGCCGTGCACACCGTGGTCCTCGCCGTCCTGTCGACCGGCGGCACCGGATCGCGCCCCACGCTCGACTCGGCCGTCGCCACCCTGCACGCCGCGGGCCACGACGACTGCACCGAGGAGCGGCTCGTCGCCCTCGTCGAGGCGCTGGCCGCCGACACGGGCCGCGCCACCGAGCCCGACTGCGGCCCCGGTCTCGCCATAGAGCTCCATGAGGCCCTCGGCCCCCTCGCCCCCCATCTGGCCCCGGCGGGCCGCGAGGCCCTGCTCCTCCAGGGCGCCCGCATCGCCCTGGCGGACGGCCCCTACACCCCGGCCGAACGCGACGTCCTCACCACGGCGGGCTGCGCGCTGACGATCTGCTCGGAGGACGTGACGCGCCTCCTGGTGGCGGCGCGCACGCCTTCCTGAGCTTCCTGAGAGGGGCGTCCCGTACTCCCCCGGGAGTAACCACCGCCCCCCGCCTCCCCGCGGCGTACCCCCCGACTCGGCCTCGCGCCGGACGGATCGGGGCGCGCGCCCCGGCAGGGTTGACCCCGACACGTCACCCCTGCCGAAGGAGGCCCGTCATGGGGGCCGCACTGACCACCGATGCCCCGCCACGGCGGAGGCGAGCCGTGCCCTGGGTCTTCCTGGGGCTGTGGATCGTCCTGCTCGCGCTCGCCTCGCCCTTCGCGGCGAAGCTCGCCGACGTCCAGAAGGACCGGGCGGTCGACTATCTGCCGGCCAGCGCCGGATCCACCGAAGTCGCCCGGATGCAGGACCAGTTGCCCGGCGGCGAGGCCACCGAGCTCGTGCTCGTGTATCACCGGGACGGCGGGCTGAGCGCCGCCGACCGCACGACCGCCGGCGAGCAGGTCGACCGCATCGCCGAGGACCACCGGCTCGTGGCCGAACCCGAGGGCGTGCCCTCCAAGGACGGCACCACCCTGATGTACCCGGTCGTCAGCACCGAGCCGGGACAGGACGAGGAGAAGCGGGACGCCCTCGTCGACGACATACGCGACACCGCCCGCGGCGGGAACGGGCTGAGCGTCGACGTCGGCGGGCCCAGCGCGCTGGGCACCGACGCGGGCAAGGTCTACGACTCCCTCGGCGGGCCCCTGCTCTACACCACCGCGGCCGTCGTCGCGATCCTGCTCATCCTCATCTACCGCAGCCCGTTCCTCTGGCTCGTGCCGCTCGCCGTCGCGGGCGTCGCCGACTACCTCGCGATGGCCGTCGCCTACGGGCTCAACCAGGGCTTCGACACCTCCGTCACCGGACAGAGCTCCGGCGTCATGACCATCCTCGTCTTCGGCGCGGGCACCGACTACGCCCTGCTCCTCGTCTCCCGCTACCGCGAGGAGCTGCGCCGCATCGAGCGCCCCCACGACGCCATGGCCGCCGCCCTGCGCGGCTGCGGGCCCGCCGTGCTCGCCTCCTCGGGGACCGTCGCCGCGGGCCTGCTCTGCCTGCTCGCCGCCGACCTCAACAGCAGCCGCGGCATGGGCCCGCTCGGCGCCGTCGGCGTGCTCTGCGCGCTCGTGACGATGCTGACGCTGCTGCCCGCCGTCCTCGTGCTGCTCGGCCGGCGTGTGTTCTGGCCGCTCGTGCCCGCCTTCGGCAGCACGCCCAAGCAGCGGCGCAGCGTCTTCGCCGCGATGGGCGGCTCCGCGGGGCGCAGGCCGCTGACCGTCCTCGCGAGCGGCGCCGTGCTCCTCGGGGCGCTCGCCCTCGGCACGCTCAACCTGCCGGGCGCCCTCAAGCAGGAGGACTCCTTCACCAAGACCCCCGAGTCGGTGACGGCCATGGAGACCCTCGCCGCCGCCTACCCCGAGCGGAGCACCCGGCCGATCACCGTCATGGCCCCGGCCGACCGCGCGGAACAGGCCCTCGGCGAGATCCGGAAGACCGAGGGCGTCGACGCCGCCGAGCGGGGGCGCAGCGGCAACGACTGGGTCGAGATCTCCGTGACCGCGACGTCCGCACCCGAGTCGGCGGGGGAGACCGCCACCATCGAGGCTCTGCGCGAGCACCTCGACGGGGCCTACGTCGGAGGTGCCAGCGCCCAGCAGCTCGACCTGAAGGAGACCAACGACCGCGACCGCGACATCGTCGTGCCGCTCGTGCTCCTCGCCGTGCTCCTCATCCTCGTCGTGCTGCTGCGCAGCCTGGTCGCGCCGCTGCTGCTCCTCGCCGCGGTGGTCGCCGTCTGGGGCGCCTCGCTCGGCATCGCGGGACTCGTCTTCGAGCCGCTCCTCGGCTTCGAAGGCACCGATCCGGGACTCGGCCTGCTCTCCTTCGTCTTCCTCGTCGCGCTCGGGGTCGACTACGGGATCTTCCTGATGCACCGCATGCGCGAAGAGTGCCTGATCGGGGCCGAACCGGGGCCGGCCGCGCTCACCGCACTGCGCACCACCGGCGGAGTCGTCGCCTCCGCGGGCCTCGTGCTCGCGGCGACGTTCGCCGTGCTCACCAACATGCCGCTCGTCCAGCTCGTCGAACTGGGCTTCGTCATCGCGGTCGGCGTGCTCCTCGACACCTTCCTGGTACGTACGTACCTGGTCACGAGCGCGAGCGTGGCGCTCGGCAGGAAGGTGTGGTGGCCGGGACCGCTCTCGAAGGCACCGCCCACACCCGCCGAGAAGCCGGAGCGCGAGCCCACCCGCGTCCCTTAGGGCCCGCTCGTCGTACATTTCCGGGGCGCCTCTCCCTGCCGGAGCGGCGCCCCCCTGACGGAGGATGGAACGGTGGACGCCACCCGAAGCCCGGACAGGAGGGCCTTCCGCATCGCCGGGTTCCCCGGCCCTGGCCGACGGCCCGTCAGCCAGGGCCGGACACTGCGCGCCGACGCGCTGCTCGCCGCCGCCGCGGCGGCGACCGCCGCGATCATCGGTGCCGAACGGTCCGACGGCCGCTCGCTCGACGCCCTCGGCTGGGCGCTCCTGCTCACCGCGCACGTGCCGATGGTGTGGCGCCGCCGTGCCCCGCTGCTCGCCTTCGCCTGCCTGGTCGCCGCCCTCGCGCCGTACCACGGGATGAACTACAACCACACCGCGCCCATGGCCGTCGCCATGCTCGGCCTCTACACGATCGCCGTGACCGGCAGACCGCCGCGCACCGCCCTCATCGGCTCCGCCGTCATCGGCCTGATGCTGACGGTGAAGTTCGGCCAGGGCCTCGCCGAGGGCCGCAACGCGCTGCGCGTCACCGGCTGGATCGTGGCGTTCCTGGTGATCGGCGTCTACGTACGCGTCAACCGCCAGTACATCGCCTCCGTCGTCGAGCGCGCCGAACGCGCCGAGCGCACCCGCGAGGAGGAGGCCCGCCGCCGGGTCGCCGAGGAACGGCTGCGGGTCGCCCGCGACCTGCACGACCTGCTCGCGCACAGCATCACCCTCATCGGCGTCCAGACCTCCGTCGCCGCCCACGTCCTCACCGCCGACCCGGACCGCCTCGACCGCGCGGCCGTCGCCAAGGCCCTGGACGACGTGGCCGGCACGTGCCGCGCGGCCCGCGGTGAACTCCGCGCCACGCTGGAGGTACTGCGGTCGGGCACCGACGACGGCAGGCAGGAGGCCAGGGGCCCGCTGCCCGGCCTCGACGGCCTCCCCGACCTCGCCGAGGCCGCCCGCACCTCCGGGGCCCGCGTCGAGCTCACCGTCGACCCGCGCGAAGCCCCGCCCGCCGTGGGCGCCGCCGCGTACCGCATCGTGCAGGAGGCGCTCACCAACGCCGTGCGGCACGCGGGCCCCGGCCCGACCGTGCGCGTGGACGTACGTACGCGCGACGCCGCCCTCGCCGTGACGGTGACGGACGACGGCATCGGCGCCGGCGCCCAAGAGGGCACGCACGCCCCGGGGTTCGGGCTCATCGGCATGCGGGAGCGGGCCCGTACGGTGGGCGGCACCCTGGAGGCGGGCCCGCGGGCCGAGGGGGGTTTCATGGTCTCGGCGGTACTGCCCCTCGCACCCGCCGCTCTGGGAGGCCTCACATGACGATCCGCGTGCTGCTCGCCGACGACCAGACGCTGGTGTGCGCCGCGTTCGCGATGCTGGTGGAGTCGGCGCCCGACATGGAGGTCGTGGGCCAGGCGGGCACCGGACGCGCGGCCGTCGCCCTGGCCCGCTCCGAGCGGGCCGACCTCGTCGTCATGGACATCCGCATGCCCGACCTCGACGGCATCGAGGCGACGCGGCTGCTCGCCGCCGACGAGGACCTGGCGGGCGTGAAGGTCCTCATGCTGACGACGTACGACACCGACGAACACGTCGTCGAGGCGCTCCGCGCGGGCGCCTCCGGCTTCCTGGTCAAGGACACCAGGCCCGCCGAACTCCTGGACGCCATCCGCACGGTAGCGGCCGGTGACGCGCTTCTCTCGCCGGGCCCCACCGCGCGGCTCATCGCCCGCGTGCTGCGCGCGCCGGACACGGCGGCCCTCACCGCGGACGGCGGACCCGACGGCCTCTCGGACCGCGAGCGCCAGGTCCTCGCGTTGGTGGCCCGCGGCCTGAACAACACGGAGATCGCCGAAACGCTGGCCCTCAGCCCGCTGACGGCGAAGACCCACGTGAGCCGCATCATGGGCAAACTGGGCGCCCGTGACCGCGCCCAACTGGTCATCGTGGCCTATGAGTCGGGCCTGGTCGAGCCGGGAGGCTGAGGGCGGTGCGACGGCCCCTACAGCAGGCCCGCCGCCGCCAGGTGCTTGGCCACCGTCTTCGTCTCCTCCCGGGAGAGGGGGGTCTGCGGGGCCGCCGTGGCCGGGCAGGCGATGACGCCGCGGTGGTGCAGGGCCGCCTTGAAGGCGCCGAGCGCCGCCGAGCTGCCGCCCATGCGGGCCGGGTCGCCCGCCGTCACCATGCCGAAGAGGGCGCACAGCCGCTCCTGTTCGGCCCGCGCCCCCGGCCAGTCGCCGTCGCGGGCGGCCCGGTAGAGGCGTACGTACCCCTCGGGGTCGACGTTCCCGAGGCCGGGCACCACCCCGTCCGCGCCCATGGCCAGCGCCGAGTCGGCCGTCAGCTCGGAGCCGGTCAGGGCGCTGAAGCCGCCGGGCAGGCCCCGCTTCCCCACGACGACCTCGCGGAAGCCGCCCTCGTCGCCGCTGGAGTCCTTCAGGCCCGCGAGCACCCCGTCGGCGGCCAGCGCGAGGACCGCCCCCGCGCCCAGCTTCGTGTGCACCGCCACCGGCAGGTCGTACGCGATGACCGGCACCCCGGAGCCCCGGGCGACCAGCCGGAAGTGGCGCGTCACCTCGGCGGGGTGCGTGCGCGTGTAGAAGGGCGCGGTGACCACGGCGGCGTCCGCGCCCGCCTCGGTGAGCACACGGACGTGGTCGAGGACGCGGGGCGTGGTCATGTCGATGGCGCCCGCGAGCACGGGGAGCTGCCCGGCCACGTGACGGACGACCGTGTCGAGCACCAGCGCCCGCTGCCGGTCGGTGAGGTAGGCGACCTCCGAGGTCGAGCCGAGCACGAAGAGGCCGTCGACACCGCCCGCGACCAGGTGGTCCACGAGCCGGACGAGCGAGGCCGTGTCCACCTCGTGCTCCGGTGTCAGGGGCGTGCAGACGGGCGGTACGACACCGCTGAGCGGGGCCGGCAGAGTCATGGGCGCTCCCTGGTGGCTGGTACGGGGGCCGTGGCGGCGGCCTGGGAGACGAGCTCGTGGGTCGACTCGCCTTCCGCTACGGGGTGGTGGCAGCGGAACGTGTGCGCGGGGCCCGCCTCCTCGGCGTCCGGCATGGCGGCGGCGCACGCCTCGTCCGCCTTCCAGCAGCGCGTACGGAACGGGCAGCCGCTCGGCGGCCGGGTCGCCGAGGGCACGGGGCCCACCAGCGGGATCGGGTCGATGGGGTCCAGCAGGCCCGGCGTCGCGGAGAACAGGGCGCGCGTGTACGGGTGCCGGGCGCGCTCCGGGATCTCGGCGGCCGGTGACTCCTCGACGATCCGCCCCAGGTACATGGTGACCACGCGGTCGCTCATCCTGCGTACGGTCTGGATGTCGTGCGACACGAAGACCAGGGCCAGGCCCAGGCGCTCCTTGAGGTCCAGGAGGAGGTTGAGGATCTGGGCGCGCACGGAGACGTCCAGGGCGCTGGTCGGCTCGTCGGCCACGATCAGGCCGGGCTCCAGGGCCAGGGCGCGGGCGATGGCCACGCGCTGCCGCTGGCCGCCGCTGAGCCGGCCGGGCAGCCCGTCGGCGAGGCCCGGCGGGAGCCCCACCAGGTCCATCAACTCCCGTACTCGCTCGTTCCGTTGGGCAGGGGTGCCCCGCTTGTGTACGTCCAGCGGGTCGCGGAGGATCTGGCGTACGGGGAGTCTGCGGTTCAGGGCGGTCGAGGGGTCCTGGAAGATCATGCCCGCGCCGGTTCCGACAGCCCTGCGGCGGGCGGCCGGTCGCATGGTCCAGAGGTCCTCGCCCTGGAATGTCACCGTGCCGGTGGACGGCTTCTGGATGCCTACGAGGGTCTGCGCCAGGGTGGTCTTGCCGCAGCCGGACTCGCCGACGACGCCGACCGTTTCGCCTCGGGCGATCGTGAGGGTCGCCGCTGTCAGGGCATGGACCTTGTCGCGGGTCAGGAGGCCGCCGGTCCTTGCCTTGTGTACGACGTGGACTGCGTCCAGCTTGACGAGTTCGGTTGTCATTCGGCTTGCCCTCCGTGGGGGCTGGTCGCGCCGTTCCCCGCGCCCCTGAGGGCGCCCCTTCGGGGCTGCCCTCCCGGGGCTGGGTGGTGGCAGGCCGTTGCGTGGGCCTTGGCGCCCATGAGGACCGGTGTCATGTCGCGGCACACCTCGCTCGCCAGCGGGCACCTGCCCGCGAAGCGGCAGCCTGCCGGGAAGTCCGCCGGGGACGGGACCACGCCCTTGATCTGGGTGAGGCGCTGGGCCGCCGACTCCAGGGAGAGGACCGAGCCGAGCAGGCCCCGCGTGTAGTGGTGGGACGGGGACTCCACCAGGTCCGCCGTCACGCCCGTCTCCACGATCTGGCCGCCGTACATCACCACCACCCGGTCGGTGACGTCGGCGACGAGGGCCAGGTCGTGCGAGACGAGGATCAGCGCGAAGCCCAGTTCCTCGCGCAGGCGCAGCAGGAGCTGGATGATCTGGGCCTGGACGGTGACGTCGAGGGCGGTGGTGGGTTCGTCGGCGACGATCAGCTTCGGGTCGCGGGAGAGGGCCATGGCGATCAGGACGCGCTGGCGCTGGCCGCCGGAGAGTTCGTGGGGGTAGCTGCGCAGGGTGCGTTCCGGGTCGAGGCCGACGAGGGTGAGGAGTTCGTGGGCCGAGCGGCGGCCTCCTCTGCGTACGACCTGTTTGAGCTGGGCGCGGACGGTCATCGCCGGGTTCAGGGACGACAGGGCGTCCTGGTAGATCATCGCCATGTCGTGGCCGAGGAGCCGGCGGCGGGAGCGCATGGGCAGGCCGGTCAGCTCCCGGCCGTCGAAGGTGACGCTGCCCCGGACGTGGGCGCCCCTCGGCTCCAGGCCCATCACCGTCAGGGCCGTGAGCGACTTGCCGCAGCCCGATTCGCCGACCACGCCGAGGACTTCGCCGGGGCGTACGGCGAAGCTGATGCCGTCGACGATGTCGACCCCGCCGTGGCGTTCGGGGAACGAGATGCGCAGGTCTTCGACGGAGAGCACGGGCGCCGCCGTCGGGAGCGGGCGGGCCCGGGCGCGCAGGCGGGCCGCCGCCTCGGTGAGGCCCGGCAGCGCGAGGACCTCGCCGCTGCCCGGCTCCGGGGCTTCGAGGGGGTCGTCGCGGCGGGCCTTGCCGGGGACGGCCCGTGCCGACGGCGCCGCCCAGGCGTCCGAGACGCCCTCGGAGAGGACGTTCAGGGCGAGGACCGTGATCAGCATCAGCAGGCCGGGGAAGACCGTCGCCCACCAGCCGCCGATCAGGACCATGTTCTTGCCGTCGGCGATGACGCTGCCCCAGGACGGGTCGGGCGGCCGGACGCCCGCGCCGATGAAGGAGAGCGAGGCCTCGAAGACGATGGCCTCGGCGACCTGCACCGTGCAGAAGACCAGGATGGGCGCCGCGCAGTTCACGGCGACGTGGCGGACGAGGATGTGCGGGGTGCGCGCGCCGATGACGCGTTCGGCTCTCACGTAGTCCTCGCCGTACTGGTCGAGGACGTTGGCCCGTACGACGCGGGCGATCGGCGGGGTGAAGAGGAACGCGATGGCGCAGATCAGTACGGTGATGCCGCCGCCGAAGACCGCCACGAGGACGGCGGCGAGCGCGATGCCGGGGAAGGCCATGACGACGTCGAGGCAGCGCATCATCGTCTCGTCGACGGCCTTGCGGGAGGTCGCGGCGACCGCGCCGATGACCGCGCCGACGATCAGGGCGAGCAGCGTGGCGCCCAGGCCGATGGCGAGCGACCAGCGCGCCCCGTACATGAGCCTGCTGAGGATGTCGCGGCCGAGGCTGTCCTGGCCCATCCAGTGGTCGGCCGAGGGGCGTCCGGTGCCGCCGGTCTGGGGCTGCTGGTCGAGCGGGTCGTGCGGGGCGATGAGTGGCGCGAAGAGGGCGACGAGGACCACGAGGCCGACGACGCCGACGGCGACGCGGGAGGGGACGGGGAGGTTCCGCAGCGACCGGATGCGGAGGCCGGGCACCGAGAGGCGCTCGGTCAGCGTTTTGCGCGTGGAGTACATCAGCGGGCCTCTTTTGCGTGCGGCGCGGCCATCAGGCGGTGCCCCTCAGACGGGGATTGACCAGCAGGTGGAGGACGTCGATGACGAGGTTCACGACGACGAAGCCGACGGCGGTGGTGATGACGACGCCCTGGACGACGGCCGGGTCGCCGTTCTTCACGGCGTCGATCATCAGCTTCCCCATGCCCGGCAGCGAGAAGATCGTCTCGATGACGACGGCGCCGCCGAGCAGATAGCCCACGCGCAGGCCGAGCACGGTGAGCGGGTTGATGAGGGCGTTGCGGAGCACGTTGCGGCCGACGACGACCACCGGGGGCAGGCCGTTGCCGATGGCGGTGCGGACGTAGTCCTTGTCCAGTTCCTCGACCACGGCCGTGCGGATGATGCGGGTGAGGCCCGCCGCCACCGGCAGGGAGAGCGCGAAGGCGGGCAGGGTCATGGTCTTCAGCCAGCCGGTGAAGGAGTCGGCGGGGTTGATGTAGCCGCCGGTCGGGAACCAGCCCAGGTCGACGGCGAGGTACTGGATCATCAGCAGCGCCAGCCAGAAGCCGGGCGCGGCGACGCCGGTCAGGGAGACGACGCGGATGAGCTGGTCCGGCAGCCTGTCGCGGTGGATGGCCGCCGCCACGCCGAGGGTGAGCGAGAGCACCACGGCGATGCCGAGCCCCAGGAAGGTGAGCTGCATGGTGAGCGGCAGGGCGGTCATGACCTGGTCGAGCACGGGGGAGCGGTTGAGGACGCTGATGCCCATGTCGCCCTGGAGCAGGTCCCCTACAAAGGCGATGTAGCGGGCCGGCAGCGGATCGAGCAGTCCGTTCTCCTCGCGGAACTGGTGCAGTTGCTCGGGGGTGGGGTTGGCGCCCTGGAAGAACGCGGAGGCCGGGTCGACGTCCGAGAAGCGCATGACGAGGAAGACGAAGAGGACGATGCCGAGCAGCAGGGGGACGAGCAGGGCGATGCGGCGGGCCAGAATCCTGAGGACAGCGGTCACGCGTGCGGCTCCTGAGCTTCGTTGAACCGGAGCCCGTTCAGGCCCACTTGGCCTTCAGCAGGTTGATTCCCGGGTAGGGCTGGGCCTGGACGCCGCTGATCTTCTTCGGGTCCCAGGCCGTCATGAGTTCGTTGTGCACGACCGGGTAGAGCACGGCCTGCTCGGCGACCGTGTCGATGTAGTCCTGGATCATGACCCGCTTCTTGGTGGCCTCCGGCTCGCGGGTGGCCCGGTCCATGTCTTTGAAGAGCCGCTTGGCGGTGGAGTTCCCCGCCCAGCGCGCGTAGCCCATCCAGACGTTCTCGGGGCCGTAGTTGTAGCGCATGATCAGATCGGCGTCGAGGCCGAACTGGTTGGGGTTGGACGCCGCCGCGACGATCTGGAAGTCCTTCTTCTGGTCCAGCTTGGTGAAGACGGCGGTGGTCTCCTGAGGGTCGAGGGTGACCTCGACGCCGAGCTTCTCCCAGCCGTCCTTGATCGTGGGCAGGCAGTCGACGATCCAGCTCACGTTGACCGCCATGAGGTTGACGCTCAGCTTGCCGGCCCCGGCCGCCTTGAGGAGCTTCCTCGCCTTCGCCAGGTCGTAGCCGTAGACGGTCCCCGCGGGGCGGTAGGAGGGGTTCGACTCGTTGAGGAAGGACGTCGACGCCTTGCCGTGGCCCCTGAGCGCGGCCTCGATCATCTTCTCGCGGTCGATGGCGTAGTGCAGCGCCTGCCGCACGCGTACGTCGTCGAACGGCTTGTGCGCGGTGTTGAAGAGCAGGAAGAGGTTGTTCATCCCGGCGCCGCCCTCGACGGTGAGGCCGCCCTTGGTGAGCTGTCCGATGTTGGCGTACGGGATGTTGTCGGCGATCTCCGCGTCCGCGCTGCCGCCGGAGATCTTCGCGACGCGGGGTGCGGCGTCCACGATGGTCAGCCAGTTCATCTTCTTGAAGGCGGCCTTGCGGGGGCCGTTGTAGTCCGCGAAGGCCTCGAAGGTGGTGTTCGACTTCGGGTGGTGCGCGGTCATGCGGTACGGGCCCGAGCCCACCGCCGTGCCCTTGGTGGCGTCGTCCCAGGCGCCGGGCTTCCCGAAGACGTGCTTCGGCATGATCTTGGCGAGGGAGAGCCGGGCGGCGCCGTCGGGGAAGGGGAACTTCAAGGCGAGCTCCACGCTGGTGGCCCCGGTCTTCCTGACCTCCTTCAGCCAGCTCTCGAAGAAGCCCTTGGCCAGCGTCTGGGTCTTCGGGTCGAGGATGCGGTCGAAGACGAACACGACGTCGTCGGCGGTGACGGGCTTCCCGTCGTGCCAGGTGGCGCCCGGCCGCAGGGAGAACTTCCACGTGGTCGCCCTGAGGTCGTTCGGGACCTCCGTGGCGAGCGCCGCGTACGGCTCGCGGGTGATCGGGTCGGTGCCGAGCAGTCCCTCGTAGATGTGTTCGTTCCCGGCCATGGCGAAGGCGGACGCCGTCTGGGTCGGGTCCCAGCTCCCGTCGTTGCCGTAGCCGATGACGGCGGTGAGCGTGGAGTCGCCGCCCTGCCCGCCGCCCCCGGTCTCGTTGGTGGACTCCGGGCCCGAGGAGCAGGCCGCGAGTGTGCCGCTCAGGGCGGCGGCCGTGCCGAGCGCCCCGCCGTATCTGAGGAAGGATCTGCGGTCCGGTGCGGGTGGAGGTCCCGGCGGCCGCGTGCCGTGCCGCGACGCGCTCCGGGGGGTCAGATCGCTCACAGTGTCTCCCTGCCTGCCGGAAGAGGTCCCACGTCCTACGTCATGGGGGGCGTGGCGACCATAGGAGCGCGGAGAGGGCCGGTCAAGGGCTCACACACGGTGTCGCACAAGGTGTCGAGCGGGTGCCGTCGCAGGGTCACCCTGTGAAACGCCCGCACCGCCCGCCGTCCACCTTTGTATTCTCGGCAGGCGGCACCCCACCCCCGAAGCGGCACCTGCGAGAGGCGACACCATGACCACCGAGCTCAGCCCCGACGCCCCGGCCCTGGCCGGCCTGCTGGAGCGGGCCCGCGAGGACTACGAGGAGCTCGCCGGGCGCGGGCTCTCCCTCGACCTCACCCGCGGCAAGCCCGCCCCGGAGCAGCTCGACCTCAGCGAGGACCTGCTGAGCCTGCCCGGCGGGCGCCACGCCGCCGCCGACGGCACCGACGTACGCAACTACGGCGGCCTCCAGGGGCTGCCCGAGCTGCGCGAGATCTTCGCCGACCTGCTCCAGGTGCCGGTCGCCCAGCTCCTCGCCCTCGGCAACTCCAGCCTGGAGCTGATGCACGACTGCATCGTCCACGCCCTGCTCAGCGAGGTGCCGGGCGCGACGTCGCGGTGGGTGGACCAGGAGCGCATCGCGTTCCTGTGCCCCGTGCCCGGCTACGACCGGCACTTCGGCCTCTGTGAGCGCTTCGGCATCGACATGATCCCCGTGCCGATGACGGCCGAGGGCCCGGACATGGACGAGGTCGAGCGGCTCGTCGCCGAGAACCCGGCCGTCAAGGGCATCTGGTGCGTGCCGAAGTACAGCAACCCCGACGGCGTCTCGTACAGCGACGACACGGTCGCCCGCCTGGCCCGCATGGAGACCGCCGCCCCCGACTTCCGGATCTTCTGGGACAACGCCTACGCCGTCCACCATCTCACCGACGAGCCCACCGAGATCGCCGACATCCTCGGCGCCTGCGCCGACGCGGGCCACCCCGACCGCGCCTTCGTCTTCGGCTCCACCTCGAAGATCACCGCGGCCGGCGCGGGCGTCGCCTTCTTCGGCTCGTCGCCCGAGAACGTGAAGTGGATCCTCGCCAAGAACGCCAAGCGGTCGATCGGCCCCGACAAGGTCAACCAGCTCCGCCACGTGATGTTCCTGCGCGACGCCGACGGCGTACGGGCCCACATGGAGCGGCAGCGCGCGCTGCTCCAGCCCAAGTTCGAGGCGGTCGCCCGCATCCTGGACGCCGAGCTGGGCTCCACAGGCCTCGCGACCTGGACCGCGCCCAAGGGCGGCTACTTCGTGACCCTCACCGTCCCGGACGGCTGCGCCAAGGACGTCGTGAAGCGCGCCGCCGAGGCGGGCATCGTGCTGACCCCGGCCGGCGCCACCCACCCCTACGGCGACGACCCGCGCGACGCCGTCATCCGCGTCGCCCCCAGCTACCCGGGCCTCGCCGAGCTTGAGCAGGCCATCCACGGCCTCACGGTCTGCGTCCGCCTGGCCGGCCTGGAGAAGCAGGCGGCCCGGTAGGCGGGGGAGCCCGGTAGGCGGGGGCGGCCCCGGCGGGCGCGGGCGCCGCTCGGTGTCTCGCCGCGGATCAGTGCTGCTGAGGCTTCTGCGGCGTCACCTCGCTGGGCCGCACGATGACGTAGCCCTCGCCCTGGAGCATCAGCTGCACGGCCTCGCCGGAGCCGCCGCGGATCATTGAGCCGAACGACTGCGAGCGGTGCAGGGACGTGGTGAGGTCGGCGGTCCAGCCGACCACCGCGTCCGTGTCGACGTACACGGGCTGCTGGTGGGAGACGGGGATGACCAGCGGATTTCCCTCGCACATCAGACCGAGGCGGCCCTGGCCGGTGAAGACGCTGTTGAACAGCCCGCCACCGGTCATACCGGCCCCCTTCACGGTCTTGATCTCGTACGACAGGGAGGCGTCGAAGCAGAGCACGTTGCGGCCGTTGATGGTCAGGACGTCACCGGGCTCGACGTCGACGATGAAGCAGCTCTGCGCCTCGTGCGCGAACCACGCCTCGCCCTGGCCGCGCACGGCCATCACCGGCAGCCCCTCACCGGTCACGGCACGCTTGAGCATGCCGCCGACGCCCTGCCCCTTGCGCTCGAACTGGAGGTTGCCCCGGTAGGCGATCATCGCGCCCTGCCGCGCGAACATCTCGCCGTTCACCGCGTACTTGATGGACTTGGCGTTCTGCATGCTCATGCCGGGCATGTGCGCCGGCTGCGCCATGTGGTCACTGGAGAACAGATCACTCTTCATGGGCACATACTGATCGACGACCTGCCCGCGTGGAAGCAGGACCTCATCACTCCGCTTCCGTGGTCCTCGCCGAGGTGACCAGTATCAGCTGCCGCAGGGCCGGGTCCGGCGGGCCCGGCAGGACGGCGAGGCAGGTGGCGACCGAGAGCCCGGCCAGGGGCCGCACCGCGACGCGGGGCAGCGAGGGCAGGGCAGTCACCTCGTAGAACACGGTCCACGACGCCCCGCCGCCCGCGTCGGCCGCCGCCCCGATCGCCGTCAGCGTCTCCTGGAGCGTCGTGAACGGCGGCCCCACCGGCGGCTGTTCGGGCCCCGCCTCGCGCAGCGCCCCGGTGACCAGGTCGTGGAAGGGCGGATTGCTCTCGCGCGGCGCGAGCCGCAGGGGCAGCCCCGACCGGGCGAGCCTGCCGAGTTCCAGGACGGGTTCGGCGGCCAGCGGGTGGCCGTGCGGCAGCGCCACGTACAGCGGGTCGCGCCACACCGGCAGCAGTTCGAGCCCGGGGGCCGCGTGCGAGGCCCGGACGAAAGCGGCGTCCAGCTCGCCCGTCCGCACGGCCGCGAGCCGCCGGGCGGGCGGCAGCCTGCGCAGCGTGACCCTCAGCCCCGGCGCGACCTCCGCCAGGGCGTCCAGCACGTCGTACATCCGCGTCCCCGGCCCCTGCACCTGCCCGAGCCGCAGCACGCCATCGGCGCCGCCCGCCACGCCCGCGGCGACCTGCCGGGCCCGCCCCGCCGCCGCGAGGACGGCCCGCGCCTCGGGCAGCAGCCGCTCACCGGCCGCGGAGAGCCGCACCCGCCGCGTCGTCCGCTCGAAGAGCTTCACACCCCACCCCCGCTCAAGGCGCCGCACCTGCTGGCTCACCGCCGACTGCACGACACCGAGCCGCTCGGCCGCACGGGCGAAGCCCGACTCCTCCGCGACCGCCACGAAGTACTCCAACTGCCGCAACTCCACGCCCCGCCCCCCCCGCCCGTGCCCACTCCCGTATACATCACGACCACAGATCACTGTGCACACCAACTGCCCCTGGCACCCCCCCTCTTCCCGGGTTCGAATGAGGTGACGGCCCGGCGGATAAGTCGACCGCACAAAAGTCCCACCTGGAGGCAGAGAAACCCATGGTCACAAGCACCGGCACCGGCACTTTTCCGCATCTCATCACCTACGCCGACGACGCCGAGCGGGTTCCGCTGCCGCGTGGCGGGGGGTTTCGGCTGCTCGCCGACGCGAGCGGGACGGGTGGCGCGCTCGGCGCCAACGTACTCACGCTCGGCGTCGGTGCCGACGGGGCCCGCCCGCACTTCCACGCGCTGTCGCACGAGCTGTTCTACGTGGTCGGAGGTGCCGTCGACTTCCTGCTCGACGGGGAGTCCTTCACCGTGGACGCGGGCGGCCTCGTCGTCGTGCCGCCCCGCATGCCGCACGCGTTCGGCGCGGCGCCCGGCTCCACGGCGGAGCTGCTCGCGGTGCTCACGCCGGGCGTCGAGCGCTTCGACTACTTCCGGGCGCTGGGGCGTATCCAGCACGGCCAGGAGCGGTTCGAGAGCCTGCTGGCGCGGCAGGACGAGTACGACGTGCATTTCGTGCCGACGCCGAAGCCGTGGCGCTGACGCATCGAGCCTGACGCATCGAGCCTGACGCATCGAGCCTGACGCTTCGGCAGTGGCCGAAGTGTCGGCCGCATACGGTCGTGGCATGACACTTCGGTACGAGGAGTTCCGCGACCTGCACCGGGCCGGTGCGCCCCTGTTGCTGCCCAACGCCTGGGATCACGCGTCGGCCGCCGCGTTCGCCGGGGCCGGGTTCCGGGCGGTCGGGACGACCAGCCTCGGGGTGGCGGCGGCCGCCGGGGTGCCGGACGGGGTGGGCGGCACGCGGGCGGAGACCGTCCGGCTCGCCCGGTCCCTGTCCCGGCTCGACGCCCTGGTCAGCGTCGATGTGGAGGGCGGCTTCAGCGACCGGCCCGAGGAAGTGGCCGCCCTCGCCGTGGAGCTGGCCGAGGCGGGCGCCGTCGGCGTCAACATCGAGGACGGCCGCGCGGACGGCACGCTGCGGGACGCGGGGGAGCAGGCCGAGATCCTGCGGGCGGTGAAGGAGGCGGTCGGGGAGCGGCTGTTCGTCAACGCCCGGACGGACACGTACTGGCTGCCGGGTGCGCCGGTGGCGGAGACGGAGGCTCGCCTCGCGGCGTACTGCCGGGCGAGCGCGGACGGTCTTTTCGTGCCGGGGCTGCGGGACGTGGCGGCCATCGCCGCCGTGGCGGCCGCCTTCGACGCCCCGCTCAACATCCTCCACTCGCCCGGCGGCCCCTCGCCGGCCGCCCTCGCGGCGGCGGGCGTGCGGCGGGTGAGCTGCGGGTCGCTGCTGTTCCGCGCGGCGCTCGGGGCCGCCGTGGCGGCGGCCGAAGCGGTGGCGGGCGGCCTGCCGCTCTCCGGCGACATCCCCTCGTACGCGCAGACGCAGGCCCTGGTTGACAGTTGACCGGCCGCGGACCAGCATCGCGGCGGTGGAGATCAGCGAGCTGACGGGCGCCGAGCGGCGGGTTTGGGAGGCGTTTCCGCGCGGGCGGGACGTCGACTTCCGGGAGGGGCCCGACGACGCCCCCGGGCCCGACGCGGACTGGGGTCCCGCGCGGACCGTGCGGGCGGAGGTGCTGCGGGCGTTGTTGTTGGGCGGGGCCGCCACGGAGGGGAACACGTCGGTCCTCCGGGTGACCGGGGCGCGCATCAGCGGACCGCTCGACCTCCAGTACGCGGAGATCGCCGCGCCGATCCACCTGAAGGCCTGCCTCTTCGAGGACGTGCCCGAGCTGTACAGGGCGCAGTTGCGGCAACTGAGCCTCAGTCGCTGTCATCTGCCGGGCCTGCACGCCATCGCTCTACGGGTCGACGGCTCGCTCCGCATGCCCGACTGCCGGGTCCTGAGGCCCGTCCGGCTCGGCGGGGCGCGGATCGCCGGAGGGGTGACCTTGTACGGGGCGCACCTGGGGGAGCGGGGCGTGAACCTGGACGAGCCCGTCCTTGCGCTGAATCACGTCACCGTCGAGGACGACGTCCGGGCCGACCGGGGGTTCATCGCGCATGGCGTGGTCCGTCTCGAAGGGGCGACCGTCTCGGGGCGTGTCGACTTCAATGACGCGGTCCTCAGTAATCCGGGCGGAGCCGCCCTCCGGGCGAGGCACCTCGCGGTGGGCTCGGAGCTGCACGCCGCGCGCCTTGCCGCGCGAGGCCTGATCGATCTGCGGGGTGCCCGGATATCCAGCGGGGTCGACCTGGAGGAGGCGTCCCTCGTGAACCCGGGTGGCACCGCCCTGCGTGCCAGCTCCCTCTCGGCGGGGGCCCTGTGGCTGGACAGGACCCCACGCATCGAGGGCACGGTCGAGCTGCGCGGCGCCCAGCTCGGCTTTCTGTACGTGGCCCAGGACACCTGGCCCGACGAGGTGCGGCTCGACGGCCTCACGTACACCAGGATCGGCCCCAGCGAACCCGTCGAGCGGCGTCTTGAGGTCCTGGAGCGGGACACCGACGGCTACGTGCCGTTCGCGTACGAGCAGCTCACCGCCGCGTACCGGCACGTGGGCGATGACGCCGCCGCCCGTACCGTCCAGCTCGCCAAGCAGCGCCGCCAGCGCGCCACCCTGCCCTGGTACGCCAGGGCCTGGGGCCACCTCCAGGACGTGACCGTCGGCTACGGCTTCCGGCCGACGCGGGCGGCGGTGTGGCTGCTGTCGCTGCTGCTGGCCGGGTCGGTGACGTACGCCGTGCGGGAGCCGGCGGCGCTGAAGCAGGGGGAGGCCCCTGACTTCAACCCCGTCTTCTACACGCTTGATCTGCTGCTGCCGATCGTCTCCTTCGGGCAGGAGCAGGCGTACGCCTCGCGGGGCGCGTACCAGT
Organism: Streptomyces sp. NPDC046335; assembly: GCF_055587985.1. Lineage (NCBI taxonomy): Bacteria > Bacillati > Actinomycetota > Actinomycetes > Kitasatosporales > Streptomycetaceae > Streptomyces > Streptomyces sp. NPDC046335. The sequence continues at coordinate 594,290 of NZ_JBVJFF010000001.1, forward strand.
GGCTGGCGTACGCCCTGATCGTCCTGGGCTGGACCCTGGCGACGACCATCGCCGCGGGCATCACGCGGACGATCAGCCGCCAGTAGCCTCGCGGACCCCGGTCACGAAGGCCTGCCAGGCGGTCCCACCGATGACCAGGGCGGGGCCCTGCGGAACCTTGCTGTCCCGTACGGGGACGACCCCGGGGATGCCGTCGGCCACCTCGACGCATTCCCCGCTGTCGCCGCCGCTGTATGTGCTCTTTCGCCAGCGGGCGGCGCCCGGGAAGTCGTGGCCCACCTCCACGCAGTCGCCGCCCTGGCCGTTGCTGTACGTGCTCTTTCGCCAGCGGGCGGCGCCTGGGAAGTCGTGGGCCACCTCGACGCAGTTGCCGCCTTCGCCGTTACTGTGGCTGCTCTTGCGCCAGCGGGCGCTGCTCAGGTCGTACTGATGCATCGTCTGTAGTCCTCAGCCGCCGATTCGATCAGGGCGAGGGACGCCTCCGGCGACAGCGCGGCGGCCCTGAGCAGATCGTATGCTCGGTGCGTGCGCCGCACCACTACCGGTTCGTCGACGAGGGTTCCCGAAAACGACGTCTCTGTATAGGCGACCGGAGGCGCGTCGTCGAACGCCATGATGCGCAGATCCCCGGTCATCGAGGCATGTGCTCCCGCCGTATATGGGAGCACCATGACCAACACATGCCGCTCCCGCATAAGCCACGCCACGTGATCCAACTGCTCGGCCATCGCCGCGGGCCCGCCCACCGGGATGTACAGCACGTTCTCGTGCAGGGTCACCCAGTACTCGGGGCGCGTCGCGTCCTTGAGGATGCCCGCCCGTTCGAGGCGGGCGCCCACGATGTCCTGTACGTACTCGTCCGTGACGAACGGGTTCGCCGCGAGGGTGACCGCGCGGGCGTACGCGGCGGTCTGGAGCAGGCCCGGCACCAGCGTCGGCGCGAACTCACAGATGCGCGTCGCGAGTGCCTCAAGCTCCACCACCGCCGCGAAGTAATCCGCGTACCGCTTGTCGTCGATCAGGCTCCGACAGAGGCGTTCGAAAAAACCCCCGGTTTGTAGGACCTCATCGATCCGCTGGGCCACATCCAACTGCGGCTTACGAATCGCCTGTTCGAATTGGCCGATGTAACCCCCGGAGACGAAAACCCGCATCCCCAGTGCGGACTGGGTGAGGCCGGCCTCCTCGCGGCGCCGTTTCAGCTCCGCTCCGAAGAACTCCCACGCCGCCTGCCGTGAACCATTGGCCATGGCCAACCGCCTTTCGCTGCCCCGTAGTTGTAGAGGGCAGAATGCTGCCGAGTCTAGGTGCAGTGCGTCACCGTAGGGGTGCGAAGAGTGAAATGCGGAAGCGAAGGGGAGTCACGTGAAGTCGGAATCAAAGGGGCACGCAGTCGTCTGCGTCGAACAGGCGGAGGAAACATTGAGGGAATTGCGCGCCGCACTCGCCCGTGCGGGAATTACGCTGCCGTCCCTGCGGATCGATCCGGCGACGATCGCGAGGGAAGCCCCGTGTCCGCGGATCGAATTCGGCGGTTGTTCCGTCGATGCCGCGGCCCGCCTGGTCGCGGCCCTGCGTGTCGGTGGTGCCAAGGAGGCGACCCCATGACTCTGTACCTTCCCGTCGGCTCCTACGTGGTCGACACCCGGAGCGGGCGTATCGGCAGGGTGATGGGCCACGAGGGTCCGTACGTACAGCTGCGCCCGTACGGCGGGGGCTGCGAGTGGGACTGCACTCCGGAGGCGGTGCGCACCGCGACGCAGGCGGAGCGGCTGAGCGCGGCGACGGCGTACGCGAACGCGCGGAGCCGGGGCGAGGTGTCCTGACCTGACCGCGGGGCCGTCGTGCCGCCGTGCGGAACCCTGGACCCGGGTGTCGGCGGCGTGCGCGAGAATGGCTTCATGAGTCTGTTCCGCGACGACGGCATCGTGCTGCGCACCCAGAAGCTGGGTGAGGCGGACCGGATCATCACGTTGCTCACGCGCGGTCACGGGCGCGTACGCGCAGTGGCGCGCGGGGTGCGGCGGACGAAGTCGAAGTTCGGGGCGCGGCTCGAACCGTTCTCCCACGTCGACGTGCAGTTCTTCGCCCGGGGGAGCGAGCTGGTCGGGCGGGGGCTGCCGCTCTGCACGCAGAGCGAGACCATCGCTCCCTACGGCAGCGGGGTCGTCACGGACTACGCCCGGTATACGGCCGGGACGGCCATGCTGGAGACCGCCGAGCGGTTCACCGACCACGAGGGCGAGCCCGCGGTGCAGCAGTATCTGCTGCTCGTGGGGGCCCTGCGGGTGCTGTCGCGGGGGGAGCACGCGCCGCATCTCGTCCTTGACGCCTTTCTGCTGCGCTCCCTGGCCGTGAACGGCTACGCGCCCAGTTTCACCGACTGCGCGAGATGCGGGCTCCCGGGGCCGAACCGGTTCTTCTCCGTCGCCGCCGGCGGCTCCGTCTGCGTCGACTGCCGGGTGCCCGGCAGCGTCGTACCCTCTGCGGAGACCCTCACCCTGCTCGGCGCGCTGCTCACCGGTGACTGGGAGACGGCGGACGCGTGCGAGGCGCGGCACGCCAGGGAGGGCAGCGGGCTTGTTTCCGCCTATCTGCACTGGCACATGGAGCGCGGACTGCGCTCCCTGCGGTATGTGGAGAAGAGCTAGCCCGTGAGCACCTCACGTATGCACGTACAGAGATCAGCTAGGTAGGAGAGAGCCCCCCATGGCACGACGCGGAATCCTCGGACGGTCCCGCCGTGAGTACAAGGTCCCCGAGCCGCACCCCTCGGGAGCCAGACCGCCGAAGATCCCCGGCGAGCTCGTACCGAAGCACGTGGCCTGCGTGATGGACGGCAACGGCCGCTGGGCCAAGGAGCGGGGGCTGCCGCGCACCGAGGGGCACAAGGTGGGCGAGGGGGTGGTTCTGGACGTGCTCAAGGGGTGCCTGGAGATGGGCGTCAAGAATCTCTCCCTGTACGCCTTCTCCACCGAGAACTGGAAGCGCTCGCCCGACGAGGTGCGCTTCCTCATGAACTTCAACCGTGACGTCATCCGCCGCCGCCGCGACGAGATGAACGAGCTCGGCATCCGCATCCGCTGGGTCGGCCGGATGCCCAAGATGTGGAAGTCCGTCGTCCAGGAGCTCCAGATCGCCCAGGAGCAGACCGTCGACAACGACGCGATGACCCTGTACTTCTGCGTCAACTACGGCGGCCGTGCCGAGATCGCCGACGCCGCGCAGGCCATCGCCCGCGACGTCGCCGCGGGCAAGCTCGACCCGTCCAAGGTGAACGAGAAGACGTTCGCGAAGTACATGTACTACCCGGACATGCCGGACGTCGACCTCTTCCTGCGGCCCAGCGGCGAGCAGCGCACCTCCAACTACCTGATCTGGCAGTCCAGCTATGCCGAGATGGTCTTCCAGGACGTGCTGTGGCCCGACTTCGACCGCCGCGACCTGTGGCGAGCCTGTCTCGAATACGCCGGGCGTGACCGCCGCTTCGGCGGTGCGATCCCCAACGAGGAGCAGATCGCGAACAGCTAGCCGGGACGTAGGCGAAGGGGCCCGCACCGCCGTCGTGGCGGTGCGGGCCCCTTCGCGCGTACGTCCGGCTACTTCCGTGCGCACTCCTCGCACGTGCCGAAGATCTCCACGGTGTGCGCCACGTTCACGAAGCCGTGCTCCGTGGCGATCGCCTCGGCCCACGACTCCACCGCCGGGCCCTCGACCTCCACGGCCTTGCCGCAGACGCGGCAGACCAGGTGGTGGTGGTGCTCGCCGGTCGAGCAACGGCGGTAGACCGTCTCGCCCTCGCTGGTGCGCAGGGCGTCGACCTCACCGGCGTCGGCCAGCGACTGGAGCGTGCGGTAGACCGTGGTCAGCCCCACCGAGTCGCCCTTGTGCTTGAGCATGTCGTGCAGCTCCTGCGCACTGCGGAACTCGTCCACGTCGTCGAGTGCCGCGGCCACTGCCGCACGCTGGCGGGTGGACCTGCCTCGAACCGGGGCTCCCACGGTTGTCTCCTCGCGTCTGCGCTCTGGTCTGGGCCTGCCGGGCCATTGTGCCAGGTCGCCCGCGCCCGGGGTCAGGCCTTGGCCACCGGCTGGGCGGGAACCGCGCACTCCGCGGGGTCGGCGTCCGCCGCGGCCGCCGCCGCACGGGCCCTGCGCCGGGCGAGCGGTGTCGCGAGCACGGTGAGGGCGATGAAGACGCCGATGGTGAGCAGCACGATCGTCGCGCCGGGCGGCACGTCCTGGTAGTACGAGGTCGCCGTGCCGCCGATGGTCACGGACACGCCGATCGCCACCGAGACCGCGAACGTCGCCGCGAAGCTCCGGGTGAGCTGCTGGGCCGCGGCCACCGGCACCACCATCAGCGCGGAGACCAGGAGCAGGCCCACGACCCGCATGGCGACGGTGACGGTGACCGCCGCGGTGATGGCGGTGAGCAGGTTCAGGGCCCGCACCGGCAGGCCCGTCACGCGGGCGAACTCCTCGTCCTGGCTGACCGCGAAGAGCTGGCGCCGCAGGCCCACCGTGACCAGGACCACAAAGGCGGCCAGGAGGCAGATCGCCGTCACGTCCTCCTCGGAGACCGTCGAGAGCGAGCCGAAGAGGTACGACTGGAGGTTGGCGTTCGAGCCGCCGGGCGCGAGGTTGATGAACATCACGCCGCCCGCCATGCCGCCGTAGAACAGCATCGCGAGCGCGATGTCGCCCCGCGTCTTGCCGTACCAGCGGATCAGCTCCATGATCACGGCACCGACGATCGCGACCGCCGTGGCCATCCACACCGGGGACGTGGAGAGCAGGAAGCCGAGGCCGACGCCCGTCATCGCCACGTGGCCGATGCCGTCGCCCATCAGGGCCTGGCGGCGCTGGACGAGGTAGATGCCGACGGCGGGGGCGGTGATGCCGACCAGGACGGCCGCGAGCAGCGCCCGCTGCATGAAGGCGTATTCGAGGATTTCCATCGCCGTGGTCCTTAGGGTCTGTCGTTTGGATCAGGTCGGCTGTAAGGGCGCTGCCTTTGAGCCTGGCCGGAGCGGGGTCTGGTGCGTGCAGCTGCAAGGCGGAGGAGGGCGACAACGCGGAGCGTTGGCAACCGACGACAACGCCGCAGATGTGCGTGCCAGGGCCCGCGACGCCGAGATGATCCCAACGACAGGCCCTAGGTGAGCAGGCCGGTACGGACCGGTTCCGCGTCGGCGGTGTGCGGGTGGACGTGGTCGTGGCCGGGCAGCGCGTGCTGGCCGAGCGCGCGCGGGGGCGGCCCGTCGTGCATCACGCAGCCGTCGCGCAGGACCACGGCGCGGTCGATCAGCGGTTCGAGGGGGCCCAGCTCGTGCAGGACGAGGAGGACCGAGGTGCCCATGGCGACCTGCTGGCGCAGCGTGGCCGCGAGGACTTCCTGGCTGGCCAGGTCGACGCCCGCCATCGGCTCGTCCATGATCAGCAGCTCGGGCTCGGAGGCCAGGGCGCGTGCGATCAGGACCCGCTGGTGCTGGCCGCCGGAGAGCGCGTCGACGGAGTCCTTGGCGCGGTCGGCGAGGCCCACCAGATCGATGGCGCCGGCCACGGCGGCGCGGTCGGCCTTGCCGAGGATGCCGAAGCGGGCGCGCGAGAGCCGCCCGGAGGTGACGACCTCGCTGATCGTGGCGGGCACGCCGCCGGCGGCCGTGGTGCGCTGCGGGACGTACCCGACGCGGGCCCAGTCGCGGAAGCGGCGCCGCGGGGTGCCGAAGATCTCCACCTCGCCGCCGCTGACGGGGACCTGGCCTATGACCGTGCGTACGGCGGTGGACTTGCCCGAGCCGTTGGCGCCGAGCAGGGCGACGACCTCGCCGCGGCCCACCTGGAGGTCGATGCCGCGCAGTACGGGGCGCGAGCCGAGCTCGGCCGTCACCTTGCGCAGGGATATGACGGCTTCGCCCTGGTCGGACTTGGTCATGGCGCGTGCCTCCGTAGCCGCGGAAGGTGGATCATCTGGTGCCGGTCAGTTGGTGCCGAGGGCCTTCTGGAGGGCCTTCAGGTTGGACTCCATGACCTCGATGTAGTCGTCGCCCTTGGACTTGCCCTTGGTGATGCCCTCGATCGGGTCGAGTACATCAGTCTTCAGGCCGGCGTCCTTCGCCAGGGTCTTCGCGGTCTTGTCGCTGACGAGCGTCTCGTAGAAGACGGTGGTGACGCCGTCCTCCTTCGCCATCTTCTGGAGGTCCTTGACGCGCTTGGCGCTGGGCTCGCCCTCGGGGTCGAGGCCGCTGATGGCCTCCTCGGTCAGGCCGTAGCGCTCGGCGAGGTAGCCGAAGGCGGCGTGGGTGGTGATGAAGACCCTCGGGGACTTCGTGTCGCCGGCCTTCAGGCCGTCCTTGAAGGACTTGTCGAGGACGCCGAGCTTCTTCACGAGCTTCGCGGTGTTCTTCTCGTACGTCTTCGCGTGGTCCGGGTCGGCCTTCTCCAGGGCCTTGCCGACGCCCTCGGCGACCTCGGCGTACTTCACCGGGTCGAGCCAGATGTGCGGGTCGGCGCCCTCGTGGGAGTGGCCGTGGTCGTGGCCCTCGTGGCCTTCCTCTTCCTCGTGGCCGTGCTCGTCGGCGTGCTCGTCGCCGTGCCCCTCGACCTCGTCGCCGTGCTTCTCCATGCTGGTCAGGGAGGCGGCGTCGACCTTGGTCTCGATGCCGGACTGGCCGATCGCGTCGTCGACGGCGGGCTGGAGGCCCTTCAGGTACAGGGCGACGTCGGACTCCTCCAGCTGGCCGCGCTGCTTGGCGGAGACGTCGAGGTCGTGCGGCTCCTGGCCGGCGTCGGTGAGGTTGGTGACGGAGACGTGGTCGCCGCCGATCTGCTCCGCGAGGTACTGCATGGGGTAGAACGACGCCACCACGTCGAGCTTGCCGTCCTTGTCGTCCGCGGCGGAGGTCGAGCACGCGGTCAGGGCCGTGAGGCCGAGCGCGGTGGCGGAGGCGAGGGCGGCGGTGGATATCAGGCGTCGTCGTACGTTCATGACACTCATTTTCAACAAATGTGGAAACGATTGTCAACAAAGCCCCCTCGGGGGTGCGGTAAGAGGGTCATACCGGAACCGATTTGATTAGGGGGGTCGGGCCGCCGGTAACCTGAAGCATTCGCTCCCGAAGCCGCTGCCTCCGGCAGTGAAGGCTTCGCCCCGCCGTCGTCATGAGAAGAGCACCGTGGCCGCCGACAAGATCGACACCATCGTCAGCCTGAGCAAGCGCCGTGGCTTCGTTTTCCCCTGCAGTGAGATCTACGGCGGTCAGCGCGCCGCCTGGGACTACGGGCCGCTCGGCGTCGAGCTCAAGGAGAACCTCAAGCGCCAGTGGTGGCGTTACATGGTCACCGCGCGCGAGGACGTCGTCGGCATCGACTCGTCGGTGATCCTGGCGAGCGAGGTCTGGCAGGCCTCCGGCCATGTCGCGACCTTCTCCGACCCGCTCACCGAATGCCTCTCCTGTCACAAGCGCCACCGCGCCGACCACCTGGAAGAGGCCTACGAGGCCAAGCACAACCGTCCGCCGGCCAACGGCCTCGCGGACGTCAACTGCCCCAACTGCGGTACGAAGGGCCAGTTCACCGAGCCCAAGCAGTTCTCCGGCATGCTCGCCACGCACCTCGGCCCGACCCAGGACAGCGGCTCCGTCGCCTACCTGCGGCCCGAGACCGCGCAGGGCATCTTCACCAACTTCGGCCAGGTGCAGCAGACCTCGCGCCGCAAGCCGCCCTTCGGCATCGCGCAGATGGGCAAGTCCTTCCGCAACGAGATCACGCCCGGCAACTTCATCTTCCGCACCCGCGAGTTCGAGCAGATGGAGATGGAGTTCTTCGTCAAGCCGGGCGAGGACGAGCAGTGGCAGGAATACTGGATGGAGCAGCGCTGGAACTGGTACACCGGCCTGGGCCTGCGCGAGGAGAACATGCGGTGGTTCGAGCACCCGAAGGAGAAGCTCTCCCACTACTCCAAGCGCACCGCTGACATCGAGTACCGCTTCCAGTTCGGCGGCAGCGAGTGGGGCGAGCTGGAAGGCGTCGCCAACCGCACCGACTACGACCTGACCGCGCACTCCAAGGCCTCCGGCCAGGACCTGTCGTACTTCGACCAGGAAGCCGGCGAGCGCTGGACGCCGTACGTCATCGAGCCCGCGGCCGGTGTCGGCCGCACGATGCTCGCCTTCCTCCTCGACTCCTACATCGAGGACGAGGCGCCCAACGCCAAGGGCAAGCTGGAGAAGCGCACGGTCATGCGCTTCGACCACCGCATCGCCCCGGTGAAGGTCGCGGTCCTGCCGCTCTCCCGCAACCCGGAGCTTTCGCCGAAGGCCAAGGGCCTGGCCACCGCGCTCCGGCAGAACTGGAACATCGAGTTCGACGACGCGGGCGCCATCGGCCGCCGCTACCGCCGCCAGGACGAGATCGGCACCCCGTACTGCGTCACCGTCGACTTCGACACCCTCGACGACAACGCCGTCACGGTGCGCGAGCGCGACACCATGAAGCAGGAGCGGGTCTCCCTCGACCAGATCGAGGGCTACCTCGCCACCCGCCTCGTGGGCTGCTGACACGCCTGTAGCTCCACGCGGAAGCCCCCGGTCCCGGTCATGGGACCGGGGGCTTCCGCGTCTGTACGAGGATCGCCGCGTCCTGCGGCTGCGGGGTGAGCAGCAGCGTCATCTCGTACGGCCTCGGCGGTCCTTCGTCCCGCGGGGTGATCTCGACCGTGCGCGGGGCGAAGTCGCCGACGGAGCGGCAGGCCCACCACTCCTGAAGGTCCGGCCGAGCGGACCGCAGTCGGCCGGCGAGCCGCCCGAAGCCCTCGTCCAGCGGGCGGTGGTCCGCACGCGTGCGCACGTGCCGGTGGAGATCCATGGCCACGGGCTCCCAGCCGGGCAGCACCCGCTGGTGCTGCTCGTCGCCGACGAGCAGCAGAAGCAGATTCCGCCGCTCCTCGGGGACGTCCGCGGGGTCGGGCCATACGGCGGTGTACGCACGGTTCCAGGCGAGCACGTCCAGGGCCGGGCCGAGGAGCAGAGCCGGGCTGTCGGGCCAGCCGTCCAGGATGGCGCGGAGTCCGGGGACGTACGAGGTGGTCCGTCCCTCCGCGGCGAAGGCGAATCCGGCGAGGGCCAGGGCGTGCCGGTGGGCGGCCGCATCGAGGCGCAGGGTGCGGGCGACCGCGTCGAGGACCTGCCGCGAGGTGTCCACGCGGCCCTGCTCCAGCCAGGTGTACCAGGCCACGGAGACGCCCGAGAGAGCGGCGACCTCTTCGCGGCGCAGGCCTGGCGTACGGCGCCGGGCGGTCACGGGCAGCCCCACGTCGCCGGGCGCGAGCCGCTCGCGGTGGGCCCGCAGGAACCCGCCGAGTCGCTGCCGTGCGGCCGTGGCCGCCGTCGAAGCCTCCATCCGCCCAGCCTATGACCCGCGGTCACCCCTACAGACGCCTGTCTGGCCGGCCCGTCCGGCACGGCGCAGGCTTCACCCATGACCGAGACAACCAGCACCACCCCCACGATGTGGCGCCGCCGGAACGACTCCTCCGGCCTCGCCGAGCCCCGCCCCTTCATCCGCGTCTACACGGGTCCCGGCACCCTGGACGCCCTGGCCGCCTCGTACGAACGGCTGCTCGGCACGGAACGGGACATGTGGTTCTCGTATCCGGAGAAGCGGCTCGCCCTCGCGGCGGTCGGCGCCTTCCTCCTCATCGAGGGCACGGAGGAGACCCTGGCCCCCTTCCGCGCGACGCACGGCACACTGCTCGTCGACTCGGCGCGGACCTACCTGGACCGCCTGGCCGCGGAAGGCGCGGAGATCACGGAGCCGCTGATCAAGGTCCCGACCGGCTCGGGCTTCACGGCACGCCACCGGGACGGCACGGTCATCGAATACGTGGAGCACCGGCCGACGGAGGAGGGGCTGTAGGGGAGGGGGAGCGGTCCCGCAGGGGGGACCTGTCGGCGGAGGACTCATGTCCTCGGGGCGATGAGCTCATGGCGGTGCTGGTCTTGGACGCCTCAACTCGGGCGCCATAGCGTCGAGTTGTTCGCACGCAGATCGCCACGAGGAGATTCCGCCATGGGGAACAGCAGGGCTCGAACCATGCTCATGAGATGCGCCACCCTGTCGCTGGCCACCGCCGCGGTCGGCGTCCTCGCGGTGGGCAGCGCGGGTGCCGGTACCGCGAAGACCGACACCGCGGAGGCCGGTACCGCGAAGGCCGACGCCTCGAAGAAGGGCCGCGTCGAGGTCATCGAACTCCAGATCAAGGACCTTGAGTACAAGGCCGTCGATCTCGGCGAGGCGGGGCCGAGCCTGGGCGACATGAGCGTCTACTGCGGCACTGCCGTGGAGAACGGCCGCGAAGTCGGGGTCGGGGCCGGGACGTCTCAGATCGTCTACCTCGACGGCAGGAAGGCCACGTCCCAGGCCGTGATCACGCTGGAACTGGAGCGCGGCTCGCTGACGATGCAGTCGCTGCTGACGGACCGCGAGAGTCCGCTCGACATGGCCATCACCGGCGGCACGGGCGCCTACAAGGACGCCCGGGGCACTGTCCGCTACTGGGACATCGCCACGCCGAAGGAGAGGATGCGCGTCGAGATCCTGCACTGACGGAGGCACCGGACGTGCGGGCACGGCGGCACGGCTACCTCCGGGCGGCGGCCGTCACCCCGTGGCCGTCGTCGTCCGCCAGCCGTTCCGCCGTCCGCTCCGCCGTGGCGCGCGCCCAGCGGCCGCTGGTCAGGAGGCCGACGACGAGCACGGCGAGACCGCAGGCCACGAGAATCCACCAGGCGGGGCGGCTGGCCCCGGTGAAGTCCCGCGCGTACGAGGACGAGGCGACGCCCGAGGCCAGGACCGCGCCGATCACCGCGACGCCGAGCGTCTGGCCGATCTGGCGGCTCGTGGAGGCCACAGCGGCGGCCACGCCCGCCTGGGCGCGCGGCATCCCGGCGACCGCGGTGTTGGTGATCGGGGCGTTGACGAAACCGAAGCCGAGGCCGAAGAGGACGTAGCCGACGAAGCGCGTGACGCCCGCGTTCTCCGCCTCGAACGCCGCGAACAGCACGCCGGAGGCCGTCATCGCGACCCCCGCGATCAGCAGGGGGAGCCGCGGCCCGCGGCTGCCCACGAGCCGCCCGGACAGCGGCGCGCAGACCAGGGTCATGGCCGCCATCGGCAGCATCCACAGCCCGGCGTGCAGCGCGTCGAGGCCGCGGACGTCCTGGAGGTAGAGCGTCGAGAGGAAGAGGAAGCCGCCGAGCGACGCGAAGGCGCAGACCGCGATCACCGTGGCCCCGCTGAACGGCGCCGACCGGAAGAAGCGCAGGTCGATGAGGGGTTCCGCGCGGCGCGGCTCGTAGAGGACGAGCCCGGTCAGGCCGAGCAGTGCCGCTCCGGCGAAGGCGAGGATCAGCGGCGAGGTCCAGCCGGCGCTGGGCGCCTCGATGATCGCGTACGTCAGCGCGCCGAGCAGCACGATGACCAGGAGCTGCCCGACGGGGTCGGGGCGGCGCGGCTTCGGGGCGCGGGACTCGGGCACGTACCGCATGGTCAGGAAGAGCGCGGCGAGGCCGACCGGCAGGTTGATCCAGAAGATCGAGCGCCAGCCGACGGAGTCCACGAGCAGGCCGCCCACGATGGGGCCGGCCGCCATGGAGATGCCCACGACACCGCCCCAGACGCCGATGGCCCTGGCCCGCTCGCGCGGCTCGGTGAACGTGTTGGTGATGATCGACATCGCCACGGGGTTGAGCATCGAACCGCCCACCGCCTGGACCATGCGGAACGCCACGAGGCAGGGCAGGTTCGGCGCGAGCGAACAGAGCACCGAGCCGACGGTGAAGATCACCAGGCCCGCCTTGAAGACCTTGCGGCGGCCGACGCGGTCGGCGGTCGAGCCCGCGAGCATGAGCAGCGCGGCGAGGACGAGCGTGTACGCGTCGATGGTCCACTGCATGCCCGAGACGCTGGCGTCGAACTCCCGCTTCATGGTCGGCAGGGCGACGTTCAGGACGGTGTTGTCGAGACTGACGATCAGCAGGCTCATGCAGCAGATCGCGAGGACGACCATGCGTCCGCGGTGGGTAAGTTCATCGGGCATGTATTCGACGGTAGCCCGCCGCGGGAGACGCGGCCCGACCGCCGGGCGACGACCGGTCCCCGGAGTGAGGGACAATAGAGGGTCCCGTCGTCCGTCCCGGAGAGCTCCCCATGCCGTCCAAGCCCCTGTCGATCGGCCCGCACACCGTCCGGCCGCCCGTCGTGCTCGCCCCCATGGCGGGCATCACGAACGCGCCGTTCCGGACGCTGTGCCGGGAGTTCTCCGGCGGCAAGGGCCTCTTCGTCAGCGAGATGATCACGACGCGCGCCCTGGTCGAGCGCAACGAGAAGACCATGCAGCTCGTCCACTTCGACGAGACCGAGAAGCCGCGGTCCATCCAGCTGTACGGCGTCGACCCGGCGACCGTCGGCAAGGCCGTCCGCATGATCGCGGAAGAGGACCTCGCCGACCACATCGACCTGAACTTCGGCTGCCCCGTCCCCAAGGTGACCCGCAAGGGCGGCGGCTCCGCGCTCCCGTACAAGCGCCCGCTGCTTCGAGCGATCCTCCGCGAGGCCGTCAGCGGCGCCGGGGACCTCCCCGTCACCATGAAGATGCGCAAGGGCATCAACGACGAGCACATCACCTTCCTCGACGCGGGCCGCATCGCGGTCGAGGAGGGCGTCACCGCGATCGCCCTGCACGGCAGGACGGCCGCGCAGCACTACGGCGGCACGGCCGACTGGGACGCCATCGCGCGCCTCAAGGAGCACGTGCCGGAGATCCCGGTGCTCGGCAACGGCGACATCTGGTCGGCGGCGGACGCGGTCCGCATGATGAACGAGACCGGCTGCGACGGCGTCGTCGTGGGCCGCGGCTGCCTCGGCCGCCCCTGGCTCTTCGGCGACCTGGTGGCGGCCTTCGAGGGCACGGGCGCGCCCAAGGCCCCCGACCTGCGCGAGGTCTCCGCCGTCATGCTGCGCCACGCCACGCTCCTCGGCGAGTGGATCGGCGACGAGGCACGGGGCGTCATCGACTTCCGCAAGCACGTGGCGTGGTACCTCAAGGGCTTCGCGGTCGGCTCGGAGATGCGCAAGCGCCTGGCGATCACGTCGTCGCTCGCCGAGCTGGAGGACGGCCTCGGCGAACTGGACCTCGACCAGCCGTGGCCCACGGGCGCCGACGGCCCCCGCGGCCGTACGTCGGGCAACAACCGCGTGGTCCTCCCGGACGGCTGGCTGAAGGACCCGTACGACTGCGCGGGCATCAGCGAGGACGCCGAGCTGGACACGTCGGGCGGCTGAAGAGCGCCCTGAAGGGGCGCGGGGAACTGCGCGACCAGCCACATACGGCCCGCGGACGACGTGAATCCGGCGGAAGCGCTACGCCGGCGTCACCGTGACGGGAAGTTCCTTGATCCCGTTGACGAAGTTGGACCGTACGCGGCGGACCTCGCCGGCCAGGCGGATGTCGGCGATACGCGGCAGCAGCTCCTCGAACATGACCCGCATCTCCAGACGCGCCAGCGCGTTCCCGAGGCAGAAATGCGGGCTCCCCTTGCCGAAGGTCACGTGGTCGACGTCCCGCCGGGTGACGTCGAAGCGGTAGGGGTCGGGGAAGACGGCCTCGTCCCGGTTGCCGGAGGCGAACCAGAGCACCACCTTGTCCCCCTCCCTGATCCGCTGACCGCCGAGGACGACGTCCCGCGTGGCCGTGCGCCGGAAGTGGTAGACGGGCGAGGCCCAGCGCAGGCACTCCTCGACGGCCCCGGGGATGAGCGAGGGGTCGGCGACGAGCTTGGCGCGCTCCTCGGGGTGCTCGATCAGGGCGAGCATGGAGTGCGAGATGGCGTGCCGGGTCGTCTCGTTGCCGGCGACGACGAGCAGCAGGAAGTAGTTGTCGAAGTCGGTGGCGGAGAGCGGCACACCGTCCTTGGGCGAGCTGTTGACCAGGGTGCTGACCAGGTCGTCGCCGTCTCCTCCCCGGCGCCGCGCGGCCAGTTCCCTCCCGTACGCGAAGACTTCGAGGGCGGCGGGGGAGCGGAAGGGCAGGTCGCGGTACTGCTCGCTCTCGGTGCTCTCCAGGAGGACGTCGGCGTAGTCGGGGTCAGTGTTGCCGATGATGCGGTTGCCCCAGTCGATGAGCTGCTGGGTGTCCTCCCGCGGCACGTCGAGCATGCGCGCCAGGACGTTGATCGGGAAGTCCGCGGAGATCTCCTTGACGAAGTCGAAGCGGCCCTTGGGCAGGGCCGCGTCCAGGGTGCGCCCGGTCAGGCCGCGCAGGAACGTCTCGTACGTCGCGACGGCCCGCGGCGTGAACCGCTTCTGGAGGATCAGCCGCATCGCGCGGTGCCGCAGGCCGTCGGTCTCCAGGAGTGAGCGGCGCAGCGCGATGTGGTCCTCGTCGACCTCTTCGAGGTTGGTGAACCGCTCCGAGGTGAACGTCTCGGGGTCGCGGTCGACGCGCACGATGTCCGCGTGCCGGGTGACCGCCCAGAAGCCGGAGTTGGGGGCGGGTTCGGGCTGCCAGTGGACGGGGTCCTCGCGTCGCAGCACGTCGAACATCCGCCAGGGCAGCGTGGCGTCGGTGAAGCGGTCGTTGTCGGCGAGGTCGACGTCGTCGAGGGTGAGGGGCGCGGGGCCCGTGACCGTACGCATGGACGTACTCCTTCGCAGGCGCTCGGGGTGCGGTCAGTTGAGGAAGGCGTACTCCGTGAACTCCCAGTCGGTGACGGCCCGCTGGAAGCGTTCGAGTTCGTCGCGCTTGTACGTGAGGAAGGCCCCGGTGAAGCCCGCGCCGAGCAGCCCGGTGAGCGCCTCGTCGGCCTCCAGGGAGTCGAGGGCCGCGGCGAGGGTGGCGGGCAGGCGGGGCGCGGTGGTCTCGTCGTAGCCGTAGCCCTGGAGCGGGGCGGGCGGGTCGAGGCCCTCGCGCAGGCCGAGGAGCAGGGCGGCCAGGGCTCCGGCGACGGCGAGGTAGGGGTTGGCGGAGGCGTCGCCGAGGCGCAGCTCCAGGCGGGTGCCCGCGCCGCGCTCGGGCGGGACGCGGACCATCGCGCTGCGGTTGTCGAGCCCCCAGTCGATCAGCCAGGGGGCGAGGGTGTCGGGGCCGAAGCGCTTGTAGGAGTTGACGGTGGGGTTGAGCAGCGCGGTGAGCGCGGGGGCGTGCGCGAGGACACCGGCGATGGCGTGCCGCGCGGTGTCCGAGAGGCCCATGGGGTCGGCGGGGTCGTCGAAGACATTGCGCCCGGCGGCGTCGGTCAGCGAGATGTGCAGGTGGAAGCCGGAGCCGCCGCCGGTGGTGAACGGCTTGGCCATGAAGGTCGCGAGGCGCCCCTCGCGGCGGGCCGTCTCCTTGACGGCGGCCTTGAAGCGGAACGCGCGGTCGGCGGCGTCCAGGGCCTCGGAGTGGTCGAGGTTGATCTCGAACTGCCCGCCGTCGAACTCGTGGTTCCCCGCGATCACGCCGATGCCGAGGCCGTCAAGGAGCCGCAGGGTGCGCAGGAGATGCCCGTCGGGGTCGCCGCGCCTGCCCGCGCTGTAGACGTTGCCGGTGGCACCGCCGTACGGGACCCAGCCCGACGCGGCGGCGGGGTCGGCCTCGCAGAGGAAGTACTCCAGCTCGGGGCCGACGACCGCGGTGAGGCCCGCCGCTCCGGCCCACTGCGCCGCGGCGTCGAGCACCCGGCGCAGCAGGGCGCGCGGCGACTCCGGGGCCGGTTCGCCGGTGAGGGGGTCGAGGGTGTCGCCCAGGCACCAGGCGACGCCGGGCTCCCAGGGCAGCGGCTGAAGGGTGCTGAGGTCGGGGTAGACGCAGACGTCGGGGAGCCCGGCGTCGAGCCCGCCCGCGACGGGGACGACGTCGCCGCCGGGGGTGGTGTGGTAGACGGCACGGCAGAAGGCGAGACCGTGCCCGCAGGCGCTCGGCAGGTGCCCGACGAGGACGTCACGGCCCCGGTCGGCGCCGATGAGGTCGGGGTAGACGACGCGGACGACGTCGGTGCCGCGCTCGCGCAGCGCCCGTACGACCTGCCCGACGTCCCCCTGGTCCGCCGGTCCGCCCTGCCCTCGTGGTGGTCCGTTCGCTTCACTCACCCGTGTCCCAGCCTTTCTGAGGGGTGGATCGGGACGGGGGCACTGCCTGCGTGCCGAGGGTTGTCGTTTGAATTCAAACGGTAGGCAGGCGCGGGGGTGCGCGCAAGAGGGTGTGCGGCGCCCGCCTCTCGCGAACTCCGGCTCTGTTGCGGGTAGTTGCGGCGATCGAGTCGTGGCCCACCCCGTGACAGAACGGCTCGACGGGCATATCGTACGGGGTCAAACGAAAGGCGCATGGCGGCAGTGGGACGGCAGTCGAAGGAGCCCGCGCGATGACCGAGGTCCGAGGATTCTTCCCGCCCAGGACGGCGACCGGGCGGTCCTCCGTGGTGCCCGCGCCGCCCTGGCACTACTCGGGCGACCTGCTCACCGTCGAGTACCGCACCGACCCCGCGCGGGTGCGGGAGCTGCTGCCCGAGCCGCTGGAGCCCGCGGAGAGCGATCCCGGGGCGGTCGCGCTGATCTGGGCCGACTGGCAGTCCTGCGGCGAGAGCGGGGCCGAACTGCTCGACCCCGTACGGGCCCAGTACAAGGAGTGCTTCGCGGTCGTGAGGTGCGCGTACCGGGGGCGGACCTACTCGCGGTGCGTCTACATCTGGGTCGACAAGGACTTCGCCATCGCCCGCGGCAACCACCAGGGCTACCCCAAGAAGCTCGGCTCCATCCAGATGACCCGGCCGCACCCCTTCGGCCCCGCCCCGCGCGTCGAGGCGGGCGCGGCCTTCGGCGCCACGCTCGCCGCCGCCGACCGCAGGCTGGCCCAGGCGGTGGTGACCCTGCGCGAGCCGTCCGCGAACAACGGCTTTGTCAACGGCCACCCGATGGCGCACCACCGCACGCTCCCGGCCATCGACGGCAAGGGCCTCGCCCTGGACGAACTGATCGAGTCAGGCGCCGCCGCCTTCGAGGGCGGCCAGGCGTGGTCGGGCGATGCGGAGCTGCGCCTCTTCCCATCGCCCACGGAGGAGCTGGCCGCCCTCGCGGTGGAGGAGCCGATCGGTGCGTACTACCGGCAGGTGGGCGTCGTCTGGAACGGCGGGACCGTGCTGGAGCGGGGGCTTCGGGGCTAGGGGGACTCCAGGACAGGGGACTTCAGGGGCAGCGGGGATTTCAGGACCAGCGGGAGCGCACGGGGGGCGGGGGCGCCGGTTTCGGCCGGCGCCCCCGCAGGGCTGTCCGGCGGGGGACGCGCTAGCGTTTGAGCCCGTACGAACACTTGCCGGCACCACGCGCACCACGCGCACCACGCGCACCGCGGGAACGAGGAGACACGTACGTGACGGGCCATCGCTCCATCCGTGAGACCGAGAAGGCGGTCCGGGACAAGCTCGGCGGGACGCCCGTCGAGCACGACCGGATGGCCGCCGTGGCGAACATCTACCGCGCGGCGTCGGCCGTCCGGCAGCACTTCGAGAACTCCGTGCTGCGCGGCGCCGAACTGACGTGGACGTCGTTCGTCGTGCTCTATGTCGTCTGGATCTGGGGCGAGATGGAGACGCGGTACGTCGCCGAGGAGGCGGGCATCTCCAAGGGCACGCTCACCGGGGTGGCCCGCACGCTGGCGGGCCGTGGCCTCATGGAGCGCCGCGGCCACCCCGACGACGGGCGGCTGGCGCTGCTGCGGCTCACGGACGAGGGGGAGCGGCTGATGGGCGAGGTCTTCCCCGCGTTCAACGCCGAGGAGGCCTTCGTCACCGAGGGGCTGACCGACGCGGAGTGCCGCACGCTCGCCGACCTGCTCCGCAAGATCGTCGTACGGACCGAGGATAAGGGCGAGGAGCGCAGGCTCGAACTCCTGGACGGCGCGGAGCCCGCCCCGCGCAGGAGCGGCCGCCGGGCGCGGACGGAGGCCTGAGCGGCGTAGCGCTGGGTGAGGCGACCGGGGGAGCCGCGGTCAAGGCGCGGCGCGAGTGGGGGAGGCGTCCGGTCGCGAACGGCCGGCCAACTGCGCGCCCGTAGCGAGGGGTTGACCCCGTCGCCCGCCCCTCCTATGTTGTTTGGGGTCAAACGAACTGGAGGTCGCGATGGCTCTTCCAGAGGTTCCGCTGCCGACGGCCACCGTCGCCGGCGTACCCGTCGACACCCGCCACTGGATAGGCGGCGCCCGCATCGCCTCGGCCGACCCCGAGGCCACCGCGGCCCCCAGTTTCACGACCCACTCGCCCATCGACGGCGCCCCCCTCGCCGAGATCGTCCGCGGCGGCGCCCCGGAGGCCCGCGCGGCCGTGGCCGCCGCGCGCGACGCGTTCCCCGGCTGGGCCGCGACGCCGCCCGCCGAGCGCGCCCGGCTGCTGCACGCCATGGCCGACGGGGTCGACGCCATGGCCGAGGACCTCGCCCGCGTGGAGACCGCCGACAACGGCGCCCTGCTGCGCTCGCACCGCCGCGGCGTCATGCCCCGCGTCGCCCACAACCTCCGCTACTTCGCCGACCGCCTCCTCGCCCTGGCCCACCCCGACTTCGACACCCGCGGCCACACCAACCACGTGACCTGGGACCCGGCGGGCCCCGCCGTACTCATCACGCCGTGGAACGCGCCGCTGATGCTGGCGAGCTGGAAGATCGCGCCCGCGCTCGCCGCGGGCTCCACCGTGGTGCTCAAGCCCGCCGAGTGGACACCGCTGACCGCCTCCCTCTTCGCCGACATCACGCACGAGGCGGGACTGCCGCCCGGCGTCTTCAACCTCGTACAGGGGTACGGAGAGGAGGCCGGGGCGCCCCTGGTCGCCGACCCCGACGTACGCCGCGTCAGCTTCACCGGCTCCGTGCCCACCGCGCGCCGCATCGCGCGGGCCGCCGCCGCGCACCTCACGCCGTGCGGCTTCGAGCTGGGCGGGAAATCGCCGCTGCTCGTCTTCGCCGACGCGGACCTGGACCTGGCGGCGGACCTCGCCGTCGAGCAGTACGACAACGCGGGGCAGGTCTGCCTCGCCGCCACCCGGCTCCTCGTGGAGGAGTCCGCACGCGAAGCGTTCCTCGGTCACTTTCTTGACCGGGTGACGAAGTTGACCCAGGGAGATCCGCGCGACGAGGCCACCGACATCGGGCCCTCCATCCACCCCCGGCACGTGGAGCGCGTCGACGGCTTCGTGCGCCGCGCCCTCGCGGCGGGCGCCACGCCCGTCATCGGCGGCGGCCGCAACACCGGCCTGGGCGGGACCTACTACCTCCCCACCCTCCTCACCGGCGTCGCACAGGACTCCGAGATCGTCCAGGAAGAGGTCTTCGGGCCCGTCCTCACCCTCCAGACCTTCCCCGACGGCGACGAGGACGAGGCCGTGCGGCTCGCCAACGGCACCCGCTTCGGCCTCGCCGCCACCCTGGCCACCGGCGACCGCGAGCGCGCCCGCCGGATCGCCGCGCGGCTCGTCGCCGGCACGGTCTGGGTCAACTGCTTCTTCGTGCGCGACCTCTCCGCGCCCTTCGGCGGCTCCCGGCAGTCCGGCGTCGGGCGCGAGGGCGGCGACTGGTCCTTCGACTTCTACTGCGACCTGAAGAACACCGTGACCGCGCCGGGGGCAGGGGAGGAGGCCCGCCATGGGTGAGATCGTCGGGGCGGGCCTCCTCGCCCACGTGCCGACCATCGTGCTGCCCGAGGAGACCCGCAAGGAGCTCAACGAAGGCCGCGAGACCAGCCTCGTCCCCGGCCTGCGCGGACTGCGCCACGACGTCTTCGAGACCCTCGACTACGACACCGTGGTCGTCCTCGACTCGCACTGGGCGACCACCGTCGAGTTCGTCGTCACCTCGCACCCGCGCCGCGCCGGGCTCTTCACCTCCGAAGAGCTGCCGCGCGGCATGTGCCGCATGCCGTACGACTATCCGGGGGACCCCAAACTCGCCCACGCCGTCGCCGGTTTCGCCGACCGTCACGGCACCTGGATCACCCCGGTCGACGATCCCTTCCTGCCCGTGTACTACGCCACGATCAACCTGTGGACGTACCTGGGCGCCGGCCTCCCCGACAAGAAGTGGATCTCGATCGGGGTCTGTCAGACCGGTGACGTGGAGGACCACCTGCGGCTCGGCCGCGCGCTCGCCGACGGCATCGCGTCCCTCCCCGGCCGCAGGGTCCTCCTCATCGCCTCCGGGGCCCTGTCCCACACCTTCTGGCCGCTGCGCGAGCTGCGCGCCCACGAGGCGAGCGACCCCGCCCACATCCGCACGCCCGAGGCGCGCGCCGCCGACGAGCGCCGCATCGCCTGGTTCGAGGCCGGCGACCACGCGCGGGTCCTCGCCACCATGCCGGAGTTCCTCACGTACCGGCCCGAGGCGCGCTTCAGCCACTACCTGATGATGATCGGCGCCCTCGGCGAGGACCGGTGCACCGCCCCGGGGCGCGCCTACAGCGCGTACGAGAACTCCATCGGCACCGGGCAGGTGCACCTGTGGTTCGACCGCCCGGCCGACGGCTGGACCGGCAGCACCCGTGAGCGGGGTGAGGGCGCCGCATGACCACCACGGAGAACACGGCCACCACCGAGTACCGCAGGATTCTGCTCGACGGGGCGGCCGTGCAGGTCGTACGGGAAGGCGACGAGCTGATCGCCCACGACGGGCGCCGCGTGCAGGCCGCCGAGGCGCACCACCTGCCGCCCGTCCGCCCCTCCAAGGTGATCGCCGTCCACCTCAACCACCGCAGCAGGGTCGCCGAGTTCGGCGCGAGCCTGCCGCCCGCGCCCACCTACTTCCACAAGCCGGTCTCCGCGCTCAACAGCCACGGCGGCGCCGTCGTACGGCCCGAGGGCTGCCGTTACCTCAACTACGAGGGCGAGATCGGCATCGTCATCGGCCGCACCTGCCGCAACATCGCCCCCGCGGAAGCCGGTCCGTACATCGCGGGCTTCACCGTCGCCAACGACTACGGCCTGCACGACTTCCGCGACACCGACGCCGGTTCGATGCTGCGCGTCAAGGGCTCCGACACGCTCTGCCCGCTCGGGCCCGGACTCGTCACCGGCTGGGACTTCCGCGGCAAGTACCTGCGGACGTACGTCAACGGACGGCTCGCGCAGGACGGTTCCACCGACGAGATGCAGTGGGACATGCACTACCTCGTCGCCGACATCGCCCGCACGATCACCCTGGAACCCGGCGACGTCCTGCTCTCCGGCACACCCGCGGGCTCCCGCCCGGTCCGGCCCGGCGACGTCGTCGAGGTCGAGGCCGAGGGGCTCGGGCGCCTCACCAACCACATCGTCACCGGGCCGACGGCCGTACGCGCCGACGTCGGCGCCCAGCCCACCGCGTCCGAGGAGGTCCTCTCCACGGCACTCGGCGGCGACTGGGAGTTCCGGGGCATCCGCGCGCCGCGCCGCTGAGTACCCGCCGCAGCAGAGGAGTTCACGTGCTCAAGGTCACCGTCGACATGGATGTCTGCCAGAACCACGGGCAGTGCGTCTTCGCCGCGCCGGACGTCTTCCGGCTCGACGACGACGGCCACCTCTCCTACGTCGCGTCGCCGGACGGATCGCTGCGCGACGACGCCGAGGAAGCCGCCGACGTCTGTCCGTTGCAGGCCATCCGGGTCGAGGGCTGAACCGTGGCGGCCCAGGGCACCGCCGCCATGGGGACACAGGGCATCGCCGTCGTGGGGGCGTCGCTCGGCGGCCTGCGCGCCGCCGAGCAGCTCCGCGCCGCCGGGTGGCGCGGCGGCATCACGCTCTACGGCGACGAACCCCACCTCCCGTACAACCGCCCCCCGCTGACCAAGGACGTGCTCGCGGGCCGCGCGCACGCGAGCGCCACGGAGCTGCGCCGCCGGCCGAGCGTCGCCGACGCCGAGTGGCGCCTGGGCACGGCGGTCACCGCCGCCGACCTCCGGGCACGCACCCTGACGCTGGCGGACGGCACGGTCCTTCCCTACGGGGGTCTGGTGGCCGCCACGGGGGTGCGGCCCCGGCGGCTCCCGCTGCCCGGTGGCCCGCCCCGGCACGTCGTCCGCACCCTGGAGGACTCGGCGGCGCTGGCCGCCCGGCTGACGGCGGGCGCCCGGGTACTGGTCATCGGCTCCGGCTTCATCGGCTGCGAGGTGGCGGCCACCGCGCGCACCGCGGGCTGTGCGGTGACCGTCGTCGCCCCGGAGGCGCAGCCCATGGTCCTCGCCCTCGGCACGGACCTCGCGCGGGCCCTGCGGCTGCGGCACGAGGCGCGGGGCGTGCGGTTCCGCATGGGCCGCCTCGTCACCGCGCTGACCCCGGCGGGGGCGGTGCTCGACGACGGCACGGAGGCCGCCGCCGACGTGCTCGTGGAGGCCGTGGGCTCGCTGCCCAACACCGAGTGGCTGGCCGCCACCGAGGGGATCGACCTCACCGACGGCATCCTGTGCGACGCCCATCTGCGCATCGGCGGCCTCCCGCACGCGGTGGCCGTCGGCGACGTGGCCCGCTTCCCCAACCCCCGCTACGGCCCCGAGCCGCACCGCGTCGAGCACTGGTCGGTGCCCGGCGACACCGCGCGCCACGCGGCCCGCACCTTGGTCGCCGGGCTCACCGGCACCGTCCGCGACCCGGCGCCCTGCGCGCCGCTGCCGTCCTTCTGGAGCGACCAGTTCGAGCTGCGGCTCCAGTCCTTCGGGCACCCCGCCCTCGCCGACCGCTGCGAGCTCCTCGCGGGCGACCCGGACTCGGTGGACGGCGACCTGCTGTACGCGTACCACCGGGGCCCGCGGCTCATCGGCGTCGCCGCCCTCGGCGGACCCGGGGCCGCCGCCGCGGCAGGCCGCCACCGGGCCGCCCTCATGACGCTGCCCGAGCCGGTGACCTGACCCGGCCCGGGCACGCGCGCGGGGCATGCGAAAGGGCGGCACCCCCGCACGGGTGCCGCCCCTTCATGAGGCGAGCCACAGGCTCTGGACCGGAACCGCCGCCGCATCGGTTGAGGGTCGGGGACACGGCGGCGGTCCCGGGGTCTTCGGGCAGGCGCCTACCGGTGGTCGCTGCCCGTGGAGTGCGAGGCGGCGCGGCCCGCTTCGAGCCGGGCCACCGGGATGCGGAACGGTGAGCAGGAGACGTAGTCCAGGCCCACCTCGTGGAAGAAGTGCACCGACTCCGGGTCACCGCCGTGCTCGCCGCAGACGCCCAGCTTCAGGTCCGGACGGGTCGCGCGGCCGGCCTTGACCGCGTCCCGCACGAGCCGGCCGACGCCGTCCCTGTCGATCGTCTCGAACGGGGAGACACCGAAGATGCCCTTCTCCAGGTACGCCGTGAAGAAGCTCGCCTCCACGTCGTCGCGGGAGAAGCCCCAGACGGTCTGCGTGAGGTCGTTCGTGCCGAAGGAGAAGAACTCCGCGGCCTCCGCGATCTGGTCGGCCGTCAGCGCGGCCCGCGGCAGCTCGATCATCGTGCCGAGCGCGAGCTTCAGCTCGACGCCGGTCGTCTCCTGGACCTCCGCGATGACCTGCTCGGCCTCCTCGCGGACGATCTCCAGCTCCTGGACCGTGCCGACGAGCGGAATCATGATCTCCACGCGCGGGTCGCCCTTGGCGTTCTTCCGCTCGGCTGCGGCCTCCGCGATGGCCCGCACCTGCATGGTGAACAGACCGGGGATGACGAGCCCGAGACGGACGCCGCGCAGACCCAGCATCGGGTTCTGCTCGTGCAGCCGGTGCACGGCCTGGAGCAGGCGCAGGTCGTTCTCGTTGGGGTCCTTGCGGGACTCGGCGAGCGCCACGCGCACCGACAGCTCGGTGATGTCGGGCAGGAACTCGTGCAGCGGCGGGTCGAGGAGCCGGACGGTGACGGGCAGGCCGTCCATCGCCTCGAACAGCTCCACGAAATCCCGCTTCTGGAGCGGCAGAAGCTCCTTCAGCGCGTCCTCGCGCTCGTCGTCCGCGTCGGCGAGGATGAGGCGCTCGACCATCTCGCGGCGCTCACCGAGGAACATGTGCTCGGTGCGGCACAGGCCGATGCCCTGCGCCCCGAAGCGGCGCGCCCGCAGCGCGTCCTCGGCGTTGTCCGCGTTGGCGCGCACCCGCAGGCGCCGCACCCGGTCCGCGTACGCCATGACGCGGTGCACGGCGGCGACCAGCTCGTCGGCGTCGTCGGCGCCCGCGTGCATGCGGCCCTCGAAGTACTCGACGACGGGCGAGGGCACGACGGGCACCTCACCGAGGTACACCTTGCCGGTCGAGCCGTCGATGGAGACGGTGTCGCCCTCCTGGACGACCACGCCGCCCGGCGCGGTGAGGCAGCGCCGCTTGGTGTCGACCTCCAGCTCCTCGGCGCCGCAGACACAGGTCTTGCCCATGCCGCGCGCCACGACCGCCGCGTGCGAGGTCTTGCCGCCGCGCGAGGTCAGGATGCCCTCGGCGGCGATCATGCCGTCCAGGTCGTCGGGGTTGGTCTCGCGGCGGATCAGGATGACCTTCTCGCCCGAACGCGACCACTTGATCGCGGTGTACGAGTCGAAGACGGCCTTGCCGACCGCGGCACCGGGTGACGCGGCGATGCCCCGGCCGAGCTGCTCGACCTTCGCGCCCTCGTCGAAACGGGGGAACATGAGCTGCGCGAGCTGGGCGCCGTTGACGCGCTGGAGCGCCTCGGCCTCGTCGATGAGCCCCTGGTCCACGAGCTGCGTCGCGATGCGGAAGGCGGCACCGGCGGTGCGCTTGCCGACGCGGGTCTGGAGCATCCAGAGCTGACCGCGCTCAATGGTGAACTCGATGTCGCACAGATCCTTGTAGTGCGTCTCCAGCGTCTCCATGATCTGCATGAGCTGGTCGTACGACTTCTTGTCGATCTGCTCCAGATCGGCGAGGGGGACGGTGTTGCGGATGCCCGCCACGACGTCCTCGCCCTGCGCGTTCTGGAGGTAGTCGCCGTACACGCCCTGGTGGCCGCTGGCCGGGTCGCGGGTGAACGCGACGCCCGTGCCGGAGTCGGGGCCGAGGTTGCCGAAGACCATCGAGCAGATGTTGACGGCCGTGCCCAGGTCGCCGGGGATGCGCTCCTGGCGGCGGTAGAGCTTGGCGCGGTCGGTGTTCCACGACTCGAAGACCGAGCGGATCGCGAGGTCCATCTGCTCGCGCGGGTCCTGCGGGAAGTCCCGGCCGGCCTCGGTCTTGACGATCTTCTTGAACCGCGTGACCAGCTTCTTCAGGTCGGCGGCCTCCAGATCGGTGTCGACCGAGACCTTCTTCGCCTCCTTGGCCTTCTCCAGCGCGTCCTCGAAGAGGTCGCCGTCGACGCCGAGGACGGTCTTGCCGAACATCTGGATGAGCCGGCGGTAGGAGTCCCACGCGAAGCGGTCGTCGCCGGACTGCTTGGCGAGGCCGGTGACGGACTTGTCGGAGAGCCCGATGTTCAGGACGGTGTCCATCATGCCGGGCATCGAGAACTTGGCGCCCGAGCGGACGGAGACGAGCAGCGGGTCGTCGGCCTGACCCAGCTTCTTGCCCATCTTCTGCTCAAGGGCGTCGAGGTGCGCACTCACCTCGTCCCGCAGCGGAGCCGGCTCCTCGCCGCTGTCGAGGTACGTCTTGCACGCCTCGGTGGTGATGGTGAAGCCCGGAGGGACGGGCAGCCCGAGGTTGGTCATCTCGGCGAGGTTCGCGCCCTTGCCGCCGAGGAGGTCCTTGAGGTCCCTGTTGCCTTCGGTGAAGTCGTAAACGAACTTAACGCCCTCACTCGTGTGAGCTACGTGGGGATCTTTGTTTTCCGACACGGGTCTCGGCTCCTCGAGGACTCGGTGGCTGCCCTGACGGCGAGGAACATACCCAGATCGAAGGCACCTGGGTACGTCCACTTGCGCGTCATGCGGCCGTAACCACCCGTCCGCCGCCAGATCGAAAGTGACCGAGGGGTAGCGAATGCTGGCGGCATGCATTCAACTCCTGAAGACTCAACCCCCGTAGACCCTGGGAAATGCTCACATGAGCGCGAGATTCTCAGATGTGAGTTCACGTCGTGAATGATCGAGCAGTGGCACTGAGTGCCACCCCTTGGAGAAGTGCAGCCGCCGCCCACTCGCTCATCTGAGCGCCACCCTTATCAGGGGTGGCGAGAATCACGCCGTTTGAAGGGGCCGGATGTCAGCATCCGGACGCCCCTGGGCGCGGCGATGGACACCCCGTGCCGGTGAACGGGACACGTCCCCACGGACACGACGGCCCGGCGCTGCCGACGGGTGGAGGATTCCGGCCAGATGTTCGGCGGCCTGTTCGGCGGCCTGTTCGGCGGCCGGGAAGCGGACGGGCTTGAGTGCCGGCCCGGGGGCGCGCCGGCGGAGGGGTCGTCAGGCCCCTGGCCAGGCCGTTCAGTCGTCGATTCCCGATCGTTCCACCCCCGCCACGATCCACCGCTGGAAGAAGAGGAACACCACGAGGAGCGGCAGGATCGAGACCGCTGCCGCGATGAACAGCTCGTGCAGGCGGATCACCTGGGAGGTGGTGAAGGTGGCCAGGGCCACCTGGACCGTCCATGCCTCGCGGTCCTGGCCGATCACCAGGGGCCAGAGGAAGGAGTTCCAGGCGCCGATGAAGACGATCGTGCCGACGGCCGCGAAGACGGGGCGGGAGTTGGGGACGACCACCCGCCAGTACGTGCGCCAGTAGCCGAGCCCGTCCACGCGGGCGGCGTCCTCCAGCTCCCGGGGGAAGCCCAGGAAGTACTGCCGGAAGATGAAGCACGCGAAGGCCGAGAACAGGGTCGGCACGATCAATCCGCGCAGGGTCGACACCCAGCCGAGCGACGAGACCAGGACGAAGCTCGGCACGAACGTGACGGCCGCCGGGACCATCATCGTGCCGAGGATCGCGTAGAAGACCTTGTCGGCGTGGCGGTACGGGATGCGCGCGAGGCCGTATCCGGCGAGTGAGGCGAGGAGCAGGGTGCCGAGGGTCGTCGCGACCGCGATCAGCGTCGAGTTGAGCAGGGCGTGCGCCATCGGCACCGTCGGGTCGTCGAAGAGCTCCGACAGGTTCGAGAAGCGCAGCGTCGAGGGGAAGAACGTCCAGTCGGGGGAGGTGATCTCGTCCTCGGACGCGAGGCCGTTGCGCAGGAGCAGGTAGAAGGGGATCAGGAAGAGGAGGGCGAGGGCGATGAGCAGGGCGGCGCGCAGGGCGCGGCCGACGCGGACCATGGCGTCGTCCAGGGGGCGCCGGGGGGCGGGCACGCCGGGGTCGCGGAGGTGCCGCCGGGAGGTGGGCGCGCCCCGGTCGCGAGTGCGCCGCCGGGGAGCGAGTGCGCCGCCGGGGTTCCGAGGGCGCCGCCCGGGGGCGGGTGCGCCATGGGGCCCGGGGGCCTTGGGCTCGGGCATGGCGGTCAGTCCTCCTTCCTGCCGAGGCCGAACCACTTGGCCTGGCCGACCGTCACGACCGCGATGATCAGGGCGAGGATCACCGCGCCCGCGCTGCCGAGGCCGAGGTTCTGCTCCTGGCCGAGGGCGGTGTAGTAGAGGTAGACGAGCGGCGGGCGGGCGTAGGGCGGATAGCCGCCCGAGTCCGAGAGCAGGTTGTAGAACTCGTCGAAGGCCTGGAAGGCGTTGATGACGAGCAGCAGCGTGACGGCGACCGAGGTCGCGCGGAGCTGCGGCAGGGTGATGTGGCGCAGGACCTGCCAGCCGGGCCGCGCTCCGTCCACCGCCGCGGCCTCGTAGAGGGTGGGCGAGATCCGCTGGAGCCCCGCGAGGAAGAGGATCATGTAGAAGCCGGCCTGGAGCCAGAGCCGTACGGTGACGATGACCAGCCAGTACCAGGGCGGTTCCGTGGTCGAGAGCCAGGCGGTCTGGTCGGCGCCGAACCAGCCGAGGACGGTGTTGGCGAGCCCGAACCGCACCCCGTTGAAGATCGACAGCTTCCAGACGAGGGCCGCGACGACGTAGCTGCACGCGGCGGGCAGGAAGAAGACGGAGCGGAAGAACGCCTGTGCCCGGCGGAGCCGGTTGACCATCAGCGCGAGCGCGAGCGACAGCACGAAGGTCGTCGGCACGATGAACGCGGAGAAGACCGCGAAGGTGACGAGACTGTCGGTGAACGCGTCGTTCCGCAGCAGCGACGCGTAGTTGTCGAAGCCGACGAAGTCATCGGGCGAGACCGTGTTGTGGGCATCGAAGAAGCTGAGGTAGACGCTCCAGGCGAGTGGTACGTACGTGAAGAGGACCAGGCCGAGCGCGAACGGGCCGACGAACAGCCAGAACCAGAGGGTCCGGTTCTGCGTCCCGAACACGCTCGCTCGCCGAGAGCCTCCCCTCGCGGTTCGCCGGGAGTCTGCCTTCGGCACTCGCCGAGTGCCCGCCCTCACGGCTTCTTCTTGGCGCGGGCCAGTTCCGCCCGGACCTTGCGGACGACGGACCTCAGCTCGTTCGCCGGGTCCGCGCCGGACTTGATGACGCGGCTCAGCGCGTCCTGGTACGCGGTACGGGACGCGGGCGTCCACAGCAGGGGCTCCGCGTAGCCGTACTCGGTGGAGTAGCGCACGGCGTCGGCCGCGGGGCCGTCCTTCAGCTTGCCGGCCTTCTTGGCGAGGGACACCCTGGCGGGGATGTGGAAGCCGTAGGAGAGCGCGAAGTCCTCCTGGTACTCGGCCTTGTCGATCCACAGCCACTTCAGGAACGCCTTGCCCTCCTTCCGGTGCTCGCTGCGGGCGCTCACCGCCGCGCCGTACGCGCCGACCGGCAGCGAGGGCCCGCCACCGGCGCCGTCGGCGGGGAACGGCAGGACCCCGAAGTCGTCGCCCAGCTCCTTCTGGACCGCGGGCAGCGCCCAGAGGCCGCACCACTGCATGGCGGTCAGCTCCTGGGTGAACGCCGAGGGGTCCGACCAGTCGGCGGGCGCGCCGAGCAGCAGCGACTTGTCGGCGTACAGCTCGTGGAGCTTGCCCAGGGTCCTGGCGGCGGCCGGATCGTCGAAGCCGACGTCGCCGTCCTCCGTGACGGAGGAGAGGCCCGCCGCGTGCAGGGGGGTGACGCCGAGGGCGCCCGCGCCGCCGTCGTTGCCGAGGAAGAGGCCCTTCACGTCCTTCGTGGTCAGCGCCTTCGCCGCGTCGACCAGTTCGTCCAGGCTCTTCGGCGGACGCACGCCCGCCTCGTCGAGGAGGCTCTTGCGGTAGTAGAGCAGGTGCATGTCGACCACCTGGGGGATCGCCCAGATCTTCCCGTCGTACGTCTTCGGGGCGAGCACCGCCGGGTTGAAGTCGTCCCTCACGCCGTCGAAGAGGTCCGTGAGGTCGACGACCTGGCCCTGGCGGATCTGGTCCAGGGACGGGCCGTTGACCTCGAAGACGTCGGGCCCGGAGTCGGTGAGCAGGGCCGCCGCGGTCTGCTCGTCGTAGTTCCCCGGCCGCCACTGGACCTCTACGTCCGCCTTCCCGTACGCGGCGGCGTACCGCTTCACGGCCTGCTCGGTGCCCGCCTCGCCGTACTGGTGGTACCACTGCGCGAGGCGTGGACCGCTGCCGCCCGAACCCCCGCCGCCGCGCCCGGTGTTGGACCCGCAGGCCGTGAGCAGTCCGAGAGCCGCGCCGGTACCGAGCAGTGTCCTTCGGCTGATGGTCATGCTGGTTCATCTCCCTGCGTGCGGTCGGGGCCTCACAACACGTCGGCCCAACGATCAACCATGCGCGGGGATTACGACAGGGGTGTTGCGGCCGAGTGTCGGCCGCGGCCGCGGCTACGGGAGCCGCGCCACGGCAGGCGGCCGCGCCACGTCACGCGGCGGCGCCCCCGTCGATCAGCAGGTCCGCGCCGACCACGGAGGCGGACTCGTCGGACGCCAGGTACAGCACGGCGGCGGCGACCTCGACCGTGCTGGACACGCGGCCGAGCGGCGACCGCTCCTTCATCCGGGCGGCCCGTCCCGCCTCGGTCTCGCCGGGCAGGAACGACATGGTGGTGTCGGAGGAGCCGGGGCTCACGGTGTTGATGCGGACCCCGTCCCTGATGTGCTCGGCGGCCGCCGCACGGCTCAGCGCGGAGACCGCCGCCTTGGTCGCCCCGTAGGCGGCGGTGCCGGGCACGCTGGTGTGTGCGCCGATGGTGGAGCCGATGTTCACGATGGCGCCGCCCGCGGCCTGCGTGCGCATCTGTCCCACCTCGGCCTGGAGGGCGAGGAGGACGCCGGTGACGTTGATGTCGAGCATGGTGCGCCAGTCCGCCTCGGGCAGTTCGGCGACCGGCTGCCCGGCGCGCAGGACGCCCGCGTTGTTGACGGCCACGTCGAGCGAGCCGAAGCGCTCCACGGTGGCGGTGACCAGGGCGGCGAGGTCGGCCGAGCGGGACACGTCGGCGGTGACGGCGAGCGCGGCGGCGCCGGCTTCCTCGATGAGGCCCACGGTCTCCTTGAGGGGAGCCTCGGTACGTCCGGCCACGACCACGTTCGCGCCCTCCGCGGCGAAGGCGAGCGCGATGGCGCGGCCGAGGCCGGAGCCGCCGCCGGTGACGAGGGCCGTGCGGCCGGCGAAGCGGGTACGGGGCGTGGTTGCTGCGAGCATGTCGTCTCTCTTTTCTTGACCGTTCGGTCAATTATCGGGACATGGTGAAGGGCGGGTATCGGGACATGGCGAAGGACGGGCCGGACGGGGCAGGGGGTGATCGGGAGGTCAGTCCAGGAGCGCGAGCGCCTGCTCCACCGCGTCCCGTACGCGGGCCGGGTCCGAGGACGCCTTGCCGACCACGCGCAGGCCCTGCATCAGGACGAGCAGCATGCGGGCCAGCGCCAGCGGATCGCGGCCCTCCGGCAGCTCGCCCTGGGCCCGCGCGCGCTCCAGGGCGGAGTGGAGGAGGGTTTCCAGGTGCTCCCAG
The DNA here is from genome assembly GCF_055587985.1 of Streptomyces sp. NPDC046335. NCBI lineage: Bacteria > Bacillati > Actinomycetota > Actinomycetes > Kitasatosporales > Streptomycetaceae > Streptomyces > Streptomyces sp. NPDC046335. The sequence continues at coordinate 625,156 of NZ_JBVJFF010000001.1, forward strand.
CTCCGCTCGACGTGGCGTGCCGCCGCGTCGTCGTGGGGGCCCAGCTCGGCCGCGGTGTTGGTGACGAAGCAGCCGCGGCGGGCGCCCTCGCCGGAGGCGGCCTCGCGGCCGAAGCGGCGCACCACCTCGCGCACCGCGGGCAGGGCGGGGCCCGGCCGTGACAGGTCGGTGAGCAGGCGCGGGTCCTGGTTCTGCGCGTACCGCTCCAGGGCCTTCAGGTACAGGTCGTGCTTGTTGCCGAACGTCGCGTAGACACTGGCCCGGCCGATGCCGAGCGCCTCGACGATGTCCGCCATGGACGTCGCCTCGTAGCCACGCCGCCAGAACAGCTCTAGGGCCGACTGGAGCGCGGCGTCCGGATCGAATTCCTTGGTCCTGGCCACGAGGGAACGCTACGTTTTCTGGAACGAACGGTCAAGTAATGCGCACCGGATGGGTCTCCACCGCCACCTCGTCGTCGTCCAGGCACCGCCCCGTCTCCAGGTCGAACCGCTGCTTCAGGAGCGGCGACGCGACGAACGGGCGGCCGTCCGCCGTGCCGAGCAGACCCCGGGAGAGCACCGCGGCGCCCGTGAACGGGTCCCGGTTGTCGATCGCGTACGCGCGGCCCTCGCGGTCCAGGAACAGCGCGGCCTGGCGGCCGTCGGGCAGCAGCGCCGCCAGGCCACGCCCCGGCGTGAGCCGCGCGCGCTCGCAGACCTCGTACCAGTCGTCGGAGAGCTGAAGTTGCACGTTCATCGAGGCGTTCACCGGGGCGTTCATCGGGAGGCTCCTTCCAGGGGGCGCCGGCCGATGGCCAGCAGCGGCAGGTCCGGCTTGATCTGGTCGCGCTCCGGGACGAAGCCGACCGTCGGGTCGGGCACGCCGGGCGCGTTCACGAAGGACACGAAGCGGGCGAGCCGCTCCGGGTCGTCGAGGGTGTCGGCCCACTCGTCGCGGTAGTGCGTGACGTGGTCGGCCATGAGCGCCTCCAGCTCGGCGCAGATGCCGAGGGAGTCGTGGACGACGACGTCGCGCACGTGGTCGAGGCCGCCGTCGATCCGCTCCAGCCAGGCCGCGGTGCGCTCCAGGCGGTCGGCGGTGCGGATGTAGAACATCAGGAACCGGTCGATGAGCCGGACCAGTTCCGCGTCGTCCAGGTCCTGCGCGAGCAGGTCGGCGTGGCGCGGGGTGGCGCCGCCGTTGCCGCCCACGTACAGGTTCCAGCCGCTCGCCGTGGCGATCACGCCGAAGTCCTTGGACTGGGCCTCGGCGCACTCGCGGGCGCAGCCGGAGACCGCCGACTTCAGCTTGTGCGGGGCGCGCAGGCCGCGGTAGCGCAGCTCCAGGTCGATGGCCATGCGCACGGAGTCCTGCACGCCGTAGCGGCACCAGGTCTGCCCGACGCAGGACTTCACGGTCCGCAGCGCCTTGCCGTACGCGTGGCCCGACTCGAAGCCCGCGTCCACCAGGCGCGTCCAGATCATCGGGAGCTGCTCGACGCGGGCCCCGAAGAGGTCGATGCGCTGACCTCCGGTGATCTTCGTGTAGAGGCCGAAGTCGCGCGCCACCTCGCCGATGACGATGAGCTTCTCGGGGGTGATCTCGCCGCCCGGGATGCGCGGCACCACCGAGTAGGAGCCGTTCTTCTGGAGGTTGGCGAGGAAGTGGTCGTTGGTGTCCTGGAGCGCGGCCTGCTCGCCGTCGAGGACGTGGCCCTCGGCGCCGATCGTCGGGGCCAGCGAGGCGATGATCGAACCGACCGTCGGCTTGCAGACCTCGCAGCCCTCGCCGCCGCGCGCCCCGGTGCGGCCGTGCCCGTCGAGCAGCTCGCGGAACGTGGTCAGCCGCAGGGCGCGCACGATCTCGTACAGCTCCTGGCGGGTCTGGCCGAAGCAGCCGCACAGGCCCTTGTCGCCGGTCTGGGGGAGGAGCCGGCCGATCAGCTTCACGCAGCTCCCGCAGCCCGTCCCCGCCTTGGTGCACTTCTTCACCTCGGGCAGCGTGGCGCACGCCTGGATCTGGTCCTTGGTGACGTTGTGGCAGTTGCAGACCACCGCGGAGCCCGGCAGCGCCTCCGGGCCGAGCGCGGCGGGGGCGCCCGTTCCCGCGGGCAGCACCAGTTGCTCCGCGGGCACCGGCGGCACGGTCCCGGTGAGCGGGCGCAGCAGCCCGTACGCCTCCGCGTCGCCGACGAGCACCCCGCCGAGCAGCTCGCCGCCCGCGCCCATCACCAGCTTCTTGTACGTGCCCGAGCGCGAGTCGGCGTAGACGACGTCGAGGCAGCCCTCCGCCGTGCCGTGGGCGTCGCCGAAGGAGGCGACGTCGACGCCGAGGAGCTTGAGCTTGGTGGAGAGATCGGCGCCCGTGAAGCTCGCCCCCTGGTCGGCCGCGATGGCGGCGGCGGCCGTCTGCGCCATCTCGTAGCCGGGCGCGACCAGGCCGTACACCCGGCCGTCCGCCGCCTGCGCGCACTCGCCGATCGCGTACACGTCGGGGTCACTGGTGCGGCACCGCTCGTCGACGGTGATGCCGCCGCGCTCGCCGACGGCGAGGCCGTGCTCGCGGGCGAGCTGGTCGCGCGGCCGGACCCCCGCGGAGAACACCACCAGGTCGGTGGCGAGTTCGCTCCCGTCGGACAGCCTCATGCCGCGCACGGCGCCGTCGTCGTCCGTCACGATCTCCTGCGTGCCGGTGCCCGTGTGGACGGTCAGGCCCATGCCGGTGATGGTGCGGAGCAGCGCCTGGCCGCCGCCCTCGTCGACCTGTACCGGCATGAGGCGCGGCGCGAACTCCACCACGTGCGTGGCAAGTCCGAGGCCGCGCAGCGCGCCCGCCGCCTCCAGGCCGAGCAGCCCGCCGCCGACCACCGCGCCGGTCGTGGCGCGCTGCTTCGCGTACTCCTCGATGGCGAGCAGGTCCTCGATGGTGCGGTACACGAAGCAGCCCGTCGCGTCCTTGCCCGGCACGGGCGGCACGAACGGGTAGGAGCCCGTGGCGAGCACGAGCGTGTCGTACGGGAAGACCCGGCCGGAGCGTGCCGTGACGGTCCTGGCCCGCCGGTCGAAGCTCTCGGCGGGCTCGTCCACGTACAGCTCGATGCCGTGCTCGTCGAGGAACTGCCGGTCGGTGAGCGAGAGTTCGTCGGGCGTGCGGCCCGAGAAGTACGAGGTGAGCTGCACCCGGTCGTAGGCGGGGCGCGGCTCCTCGCACAGCACCACGATCCGGTGGCTCGCCGCGAGCCCGCGCTCGACGGCGGCCTCCAGGAAGCGCTGTCCGACCATGCCGTGGCCGACGAGCACGATGGCGGGGCGGCCTTGCGGGGAGGGGGCGGGGTTCGGCTGGGGCTTCGGCATGTCAGCGGCCTCCGATGGGGGTCTGCCCCGCACGAACGGGATCGAGAGCATGGGGCTGGGGCTGGGGGTGGGCGAGCAGGTGGAGCAGGGGGCTTTCGTCCTCGGGCAGGACGTCGTCGGCCTCCCAGGCGCGGGCGAGCGCGCCCACCGACGCGAGGTCACCGAGCAGGACGCCGCCGACCAGGCGGTCGCCGCGGACGACGACCTTGCGGTAGGTGCCGCGGGTGGCGTCGGCGAGCTGGATGACGTCGTCGTCGGGGCGCGGCTCGGGGTCGCCGAACGCGGCGAGGTCGAGGGGGCCCGGACCCGCGAGGGTGAGCCGGGTCAGCATGCGGCTGCCCGTGTAGGGGCGCGCGGTGGGGCCTTCGGTGAGGGCGTCGGCGAGCGCGTCGGCCTGTTCGAGCGCCGGGGTCGCCAGACCGTAGACGCGGCCCGCGTGCTCCGCGCAGTCGCCGACCGCCCTGATGTGCGGGTCGGACGTCCGCAGCAGGTCGTCCACGACGATCCCCTTGCGTACGTCGAGTCCCGCGGCCTGCGCCAGACCGGTACGGGGGCGCACGCCGCAGGCCAGGACGGTCAGATCGGTCTCCAGCGCGTAGCCGTCGGCGAGCTCCACCCCGCGCACCGACCCGTCGGTGACGGCGACGCCGCGTACCCGGCACTCCGTGTGCACCTCGACGCCGAGGCCGGTGAGGTGCGCCCACACCAGCTCGGAGGAGGCCGGGTCGAGCTGGCGCTCCATGAGCCGCTCGGCCTGCTGGGTGAGGACGACCTGCGCGCCCCGGTGGGCCAGCGCCCTCGCCGCCGATACGCCGAGCAGCCCGCCGCCGATGACGACGACGCGGACGCCGGGCTCGACGGCGGCGGAGAGCGCGAGGCAGTCGTCCATCGTGCGGAAGGCGTGGACGCCGCCGGGCAGCTCGCCGGCGCCGGGGGCGAACAGGCCGCGCAGCGGCGGCAGTACGGGGTTGGAGCCGGTCGCCAGGATCAGGGTGCCGTAGGGGACGACGGTGCCGTCCTCGCAGTGGACCTGACGCTCGGCGCGGTCGATGTGTGTGGCGCGGGTGCGGAGCAGGGTGGCGCCGGGGCTCGGCAGGGTGGTCAGCTCCGCGCCGTAACGGCCCGCCAGGACCTCCGCCAGGAGGACGCGGTTGTACGGGGCGTGGGCCTCGTCGCCGATCAGTACCGTGTCGGTACCGAGGCGGTTCGCCACGCGGGCGCCGGCCAGACCCGCGCCGATCACCACTGCCTTGGGTGTCATGGCACTCAGCGTGCGCGGCGGGTGTTACCCGGACGGGGCCCGAGTGTTTCCCGGGGGGATCGCTGTCCTCAGCCTTGGCCCGGCGGGGGTGTGAGGGTGCCGGCCGCGGGCGCCGGGGCGGGTGTCGTCGGCGGGGTGCCGTCGGCGGGGCGTTGCGGTTTGGTGCGCGGGGCTTGGCGGTGACCTCAGAAGTACCTCAACTAACACCCGTATCCGTGGACGTTGCACCCATCCCGTCCATAAGGTCGCGATCATGCCTGACATATCGCTGACCACCGTCGTCGTCCTCTGTGTCGCCGCCCTCGCGGCGGGCTGGATCGACGCCGTGGTCGGCGGCGGGGGACTGCTGCTGCTCCCCGCCCTGCTGCTCGGGCTGCCCGCGGGGACCCCGGCCGCGCACGCCCTCGGCACCAACAAGGCCGTGGCGATCGTCGGCACCACGGGCGCCGCCGTGACGTACGTCAGGAAGACCCGCGTCGACGTGCCGACCGCCGTACGGATCGGCCTCGCCGCGCTCGCCGGGTCGGTGGGCGGCGCCTTCTTCGCGGCCGGGATGAGCACCGAGGTGCTGAAGCCCATCATCATGGTGGTGCTGGTCGCCGTGGGCGCCTTCGTGATCCTGCGGCCCGCCTTCGGCACCGCGCCCCCGGCGGAGCCCGCTTCGCCGAAGCGGATCCTCGCCGCGATCGGCCTCGCGGGGCTCGGCATCGGCTTCTACGACGGCCTGATCGGCCCCGGCACCGGCACCTTCCTCGTCCTCGCCCTGACCGCCGTGCTCCACCTCGACCTGGTCGCCGCCTCGGCCACCGCCAAGATCGTCAACTGCTGCACCAACGCGGGGGCCCTCGCGATGTTCGCCTGGCAGGACGCGGTCATGTGGAAACTCGCCGCGCTGATGGCCGTCTTCAACCTCGCGGGCGGCATGTTCGGCGCCCGCACGGCACTCAAGAAGGGCAGCGGCTTCGTCCGGATCGTGCTGCTGACCACTGTCCTCGGCCTCGTGGTGAAGATGGCGTACGAGCAGTGGGTCGCCTGATGGTCGCCTGATGGTCGCCTGATCTCAGCGGACCTCGGTGAGGTGTGCGAAGACCACCACGTTGCCCTGATAGCCGGTCTCCTTCGAGTACCTGCCGCCGCAGGTGATGACCCGTAGCTCGGGCCGGGGCGCGGCTCCGTACACCTTGTCGTCGGGGAAGGCGTCGGCGTCGTACACCTCGTTCGCGTCGACCGTGAAGACGGCCACGCTGCCGTCCCTGCGCTCCACCTCGATGGTGGTGCCCCGGCGCAGCGCGCCCAGCTCGTAGAAGACGGCCGGGCCCTCCTTGTTGTCGACGTGGCCCGCGACGACGGCGGTGCCGCGCTCGCCGGGCGTGGTGCCCGCCTCGTACCAGCCGGCGAGGTTCTTCCGCTCCGGCGGCGGCACGTCGAGGCTGCCCTGGCGGGTCAGGCCGAGGCCCATCAGCGGCGTGTCGACGCCGATCGCGGGGATGCGCAGGCGGTCCGGCGGGGACGGGGGGAGGGCCGCGGAGCCGGGGTCGTGCGGGGCGTCGGCGTCGTGCCGGGCGCTGGCATCCTGGCGGGCGTCGGCATCGCGCCCGGCGTCGGCATCGTGGTGTCCCGGCCGGTACGACGCCGCCTGCGCGGCGGACGGCTGCGGCGGGCGCGGTTCGGCGCCGCTGCTCAGCAGCCACGCGCCGGAGCACAGCGCCACGGCGCTGACGGTCGCTATGAGTGCGTTGCCGGTCCTTCCACGCGTTCCTGACGCGCGACGTGTACGGCGCATATGGCGTCCCCTTGGGGGTGTGGGCGAGGACTTGGGGGGGGTGGGGCGAGGACTGGGATGTCGGGCGAGGGCTGGGGTGGGTCGGGCGAGGACTGGGGTGTGGGGTGAGGCCGGGGGAGCGGGGGAGCCGGTGGAGACGGGGGAGCCGGTGGAGACGGGGGAGCCGGGGGGGGAGGAGCCTCGTCCCCCTCCCCGCCCGCGAGGGGACAGGGGCGGGGAGGGGGCGTAGGCGGCGGTACCGGTGGACAGCGGAGGGCGTCCGTCAGATCCTGTCGCCTCTCGCCCGGCGATGCAGGAGCCAGGTACCGCCCGCGGCGGCGACGGCCAGTGCCGCCACGCCCGCCGCGGTCTGCACGGGGTCGGGGCCGAGTGCGCCGCCGACCCCCGTCTTCACGTGTCCCCTCGGCTGCGGCTGATGCCGCTCGCCCGCGGCCGCGGTGGAGGTGACCGTCACCACCAGATCTGCCGCGATCCGCCTGTTCTTCACCCCGGAGCCGCCCGCGCCGGAGCACTTCGCGGCGATCTCGTAGGTGCCGGGCTGCGCGGAGGGCGGCACCTCGAAGCGGCCGGCCGCCTCTCCGGGGCCGCCGCCCGGCGCCAGCGTGAACCTGCCGGCGCCCACCGCGCTGGCGTCGCCCGCCGCGGTGCCGCCGGAGCCGCAGGCGGTGGTGTGCACGGTGACGGTGGAGCCCGGGGTGACGGTCGCCGGGGTGATCACGAGGTCTCCGCCGGCCGCCGCGGAGGCGGGCCCGGCCAGGGCGCCGGCTGCCGCGGCGAGGGCGGTACCGGTCAGCAGACGGGCGATGCGCATGATGCTCGTTCCTCCGAGGCCTCCGCGTGGGCGCGCCCCGCGACACCCCCAAGTGCCGCTGCGTCGGTCGAGCCCTACTCCTCCGAGGTAAGTGGCACTCGGCGGCGCGCGCCTCCCGGTGGGCTGCGGGAAAGCCTGGGCCGGGGCGGTTCCCGACGCCTCGCCGGAAGCGTTCCAGCAGGTCACGGGCGTTACCGTGGCCCGACTTCGAAGACCGTGAGCGGCGGCTGTGAATGGGTGACCTGGCCCTGCCGGGCGGGGGCGGTTCCCTGCGTGGCTCCGCGCCCCGGCCCGGCGTTCTTGGCTCGGCCCGTCGCGGGCTGCGTCTGGCTCGGCGTCTTGGCTCGGCCCGTCGCGGGCTGCGCCGCGCTCGTCCTCAAACGCCGGACGGGCTGTCTACCTGGCTCCACGCCTGGTTTGTCCTCAAGCGGCGCGCGGGCTGTCTACCTGGCTCCACGCCTGGTTTGTCCTCAAGCGGCGCGCGGGCTGTCTACTTGGCTCCGCGCCTGGTTTGTCCTCATGTGGCGCACGGGCTCTGCGGGCATCGCGGTTCTCGGCGCGAGGGCGCCGTGCGGTGTGGTGTGGTGTGGTGTGGTCAGACCGTGTCCCAAGGGACCTCCTCGTAGACCCCGGCCACCGTTGCCATCAGTTTCTCGTCGACTCCGTACGCCATGTCGTCGATCCGCCGCACCGGACTGACCCCCCACGCGTTGGTGACGAAGGCCGCCGCGTACGACGGCAGGTCCGTGAGGGTGACGCGGGCGTGCCGGGTGGGGACCCCGGCGGCCGGCAGGCCCGCCTCGACGAGCTGCATCGTGATGCCGGACAGGTGCGGCGCGTCCGGCCAGACGACGCTCGCCCCGTCGAAGAAGCCGATGTTCGTGACGGCGCCCTCGCTGATCTCCCCGTCGGGACCGGTGAGCAGCGCGCCGTCGTACCCCGCCCGCCGGGCCAGTTCGCCGTGGTGCGCCTGGCCGAAGCCGCCCAGGTGCTTGATGTGGGCGAAGGGCCGCTGGTACGGCACCGAAAGCAGGGACTGCGCCCGGCCCTCCATGGTCGGCGCGAGCACGGTCGGCGGCCGCACGGTGATCATCACGGACGGCTTACCTTCCGGGGCGTGGACGTGTACGCGTACGGAGGCGTCCTCGATGTCGTCACGCAGGATGTGCCGGACGAGCCCGCGCACCCGCTCCCCCTCCAGAGCCTCGCCGAACAGCTCGCGCGTCGCCGCGTCCAGCCGCGCCAGATGCCGGTCCATGCCGCGCACCTTGCCGCCTCTGACCTGCATCGCGGTGAAGTGCCCGGGGTTGGCGAGGGCCGGCCAGAGCAGCCCGGCGGCGGTGGCTGGCCGGCCGTCGATCTCAATGCGCTGCACCAGCGCGGAGGTTGTCATGAGGCCACGCTACGAGACACCCGGGCCGCCGTTTCCCGCCCGGGAACCCCCTGTGCACAATCTCGGTATGGACGCTGACGACCTGATCGAACCGGCCATGCCGACCGTACCGCCCGTACCGGCCATGCCGCCCGAACCGGCCGCGCTGACCGTGCTGACCACCACGGACGCGGAGGACAAGGCCCGGGACCTGGCGAGCGGTGCGGTACGGGCGCGGGTCGCGGCCTGTGCGCAGATCACCGGCCCCGTCACCTCCGTGTACCGGTGGGAAGGCGCCGTCGAGACCGCCCAGGAGTGGCAGGTCCTGCTCAAGACGACCGCCGCGCGCTACGACGCCCTGGAGGCCTGGCTCACCGAAGCCCACGACTACGACACCCCGGAGATCATCGCCACACCCGTGGTGCGGGGGAGCGCGGCCTACCTGGAGTGGGTGGCGCGGGAGACCGCCGGATGACCCCCCGGCTGCCCTTCTTCGTGTACGGCACCCTGCGCCCGGGGGAACCCAACCACGCCGCCCACCTCCTGGGCCGCGTGACCACCGAGGAACCGGCCGTGCTGCCGGGCGCGGCCCTGTACGCGGGCCCCGGCTACCCGTACGCCGTGGAGGACGTCGAATCCGGCCCCATCCGCGGCGAACTGGTCACCGCCGCGCCCTCCGCGCACGACCCACTGCTCGCCGCCCTGGACCTCCTTGAGGAGTACGCGCCGGGCGACCCCCGCAACCTGTACGAGCGCGTCGTGCGCGAGGTCACCCGCACCGCCGACGGCACCACGGCTCCCGCCTGGGTCTACGTGGCGGCACCACGCGTGGCCGAGCGGCTCCGCGCCTCGGGAACGCTGATCAGGGGAGGCGACTGGTCCGCCACCGCCACCGCCACCTCCACCGAGGCACACACGGCACACACGGCACTCGCGCCACCCACGCAACTGCCCACCCGCAAGGCTGATTCCGCAGCTCAAACGCCGACGCACCCGATCTGATGATCTCCACCACTCTTCCGGACTACTTCGCGCGACTACCCAGAGTGGCCGGAGCGACGCTCTCCGTGTGCGTCGATCGGTGCACACGTCGGTGCCCCGCACCATGTCCTCAACAAGGAGTCGCCTCATGCGAGTTCGCCGTTCCCTGCCGGCTCTCCTCGGAGCCGTGACCCTCACCCTCGGGATGTCCCTGACGGCGACGGCCTCCGCCGCCTCGGCATCGCCGACCGCCGTCAAGAACCCCTGCGGGTTCTACGAGACGTCCAGTGACGCCTACTACAACCACTGCACGAGCGACGGCTCGCGGATCGTGATCGAGATCGACGACTGGGGTCCCAACAGCACCAGGTGCGTCGGCCCAGGCGTCACCTGGATCGGAGAGGCCGGGGACGTGGACGGCGCCTGGTACGTCGGCCGCACCTGCTGACGTCTGTCTGAACCCCCGTCCTTCACTTGGTCGGCAGCGGGCCCGGGAGTACGACACCCCGGGCCCGCTCGACCGTGCCGCGGGGGATCAATCCGTAGGGGCCTCAGCCGGTTCGAGTCGCACCGCGCACACCTTGAACTCCGGCATCCGTGACACCGGGTCAAGGGCCGGGTTCGTCAGGGAGTTGGCCCGCCCCTCGCCCGGCCAGTGGAACGGCATGAACACCGTGTCGGAGCGGATCGACGACGTGACCCGCGCCGGGGCGACCGCGCGGCCACGCCGCGACACCACGGCGACCGGCTCGCCGTCCTCGATCCGAAGGCGTGCCGCGAGCCGCGGGTGCAGCTCGACGAAGGGCCCCGGCGCGGCGGAGTTGAGCTCGTCGACCCGCCGGGTCTGCGCCCCCGACTGATACTGCGAGAGCACCCGCCCCGTGGTGAGCAGCACGGGATACTCCGCGTCCGGCTCCTCGGCCGCGGCCCGGTGCATCACCGGCACGAACCGCGCCCGCCCGTCCTCAGTGGCGAACCGGTCCAGGAACAGCCGCCGCGTCCCGGGATGCGGCACCCCGCTCCCGCCCCCGTCCGCCGGGTCCGCCGGGTCCTCCGAATCCTCCCCGTCCTCCCCGCCTTCCCCACCTTCCCCATCCTCCCCGTCCGCCGCGGTCTTCGCGGGGCACGGCCAGAACAGGCCCTCTCCCTCGTTCTCCGTCAGCCGCTCATAGGTGATTCCCGAGTAGTCCGCCGGTCCGCCCGCGCTCGCCCGGCGCAACTCCTCGAAGACCTCCTCCGGTTCGGCGGGGAAACCCTTCCCGTGCCCGAGCCGTGCCGAGAGGCCGTGCAGGACCTCCAGGTCGCTGCGGACCCCGGCCGGCGCGGACACCGCGCGGCGCCGCAGCAGGACCCGGCCCTCCAAGTTCGTCACCGTGCCGGTCTCCTCGGCCCACTGCGTCACCGGCAGCACCACGTCCGCCAGCTCGGCCGTCTCCGACAGCACCACGTCGGCCACCGCGAGGAAGCCGAGCGAACGCAGCCGCTCCTCCACATGCGCCGCCCTCGGCGCCGACACGACCGGGTTGGAGCCCATCAGGAGCAGCGACTTGATGTCGCCGCCGAGCGCGTCGAGCAGTTCGTACGCCGACCTGCCGGGCCCCGGCAGCGACTCGGGCGTCACACCCCAGACCTTCGCCACATGGGCCCGCGCCGCCGGGTCGGTCAGCTTGCGGTACCCGGGCAGCTGGTCCGCCTTCTGCCCGTGCTCCCGCCCGCCCTGGCCGTTGCCCTGCCCGGTCAGGCAGCCGTACCCGGAGAACGGCCGCCCGGCGCGCCCCGTGGCCAGGCACAGGTTGATCCACGCCCCGACGGTGTCCGTGCCCTTGGACTGCTGCTCGGGGCCGCGCGCGGTGAGCACCATCGAGGTCTCGGCGCCGCAGAAGAGCCGTGCGGCGTCCCGCAGTTGCGGCACGGGCACGCCGGTGATCCGCTCGACGTGCTCGGGCCAGTGCGCCATCGCCGCCGCCCGCGCCTCCTCCCATCCGCTGGTGCGCTCCGCGATGAACGCCTCGTCCGTACGGCCCTCCGCCACGATCAGGTGCAGCAGACCGAGCGCGAGCGCGAGGTCCGTGCCGGGGCGCGGCGCCAGGTGCAGATCGGCCTGTTCCGCGGTCCGTGTCCGCCGGGGGTCCACGACGATCAGGGTGCCGCCGTTCTCCCGCAGCTCGGTCAGGTACCGCAACGCGGGCGGCATCGTCTCCGCGAGGTTCGACCCGACGAGGATCACGCACCCGGTGCGGGGAATGTCCTCCAGCGGGAACGGCAGTCCCCGGTCGAGCCCGAACGCCCGCTGCCCGGCCGCCGCGGCCGACGACATGCAGAACCGTCCGTTGTAGTCGATCTGCGACGTCCCGAGCGCCACCCGCGCGAACTTGCCCAGCGCGTACGCCTTTTCGTTGGTCAGCCCACCGCCGCCGAACACCCCGCAGGCGTCCGCGCCGTGTTCCGTACGCGTGCGGGACAGTTCGCCGGCGATCCGGTCCAGAGCCTCCTCCCAGGTGGCCGGCGCGAGCTCGCCTGTGGCGGGGTCCCGCATCAGGGGCTCGGTCAGGCGCACCCGGGAGGAGAGCACGGCCGGTGCCGTACGCCCCTTGCCGCACAGGGCGCCCCTGTTCACCGGGAAGCCCGCGCGCTCCCTGACCTCCACGGCCCCTCCGGGACTCACCGCCAGACCCATCCCGCACTGCAACGCGCAGTACGGGCAGTGCGTCGCCGTCACCCCCGCCATGGCCGTTCCGGCCGCCGTGGCCGCAGGCTCCGCCGAAGCCGCCGCCGCCGTGGCCGCCGAAGCCGCAGGGTCCGCCGGTGTCGCGGTTGCCGGGGGTGTCGCCGTGGAGTGCATGCCGCCAGCCTGCGCCGACCTTGTTACGCGCCTCCGCTCGGTCGCGTTACGCACGCGGTAAGCCGACCTCAGCCGTGCCCGCCCCCCACTGTGAGGACCAGAGGCTGTCAGCGCCGCGAGGCCAACGCGCGCTCCACGCCCGGCTCCCGCGGACCCAGGAAATGCGGGTCGGGCCGGAACACCGCGTCGAGCGCGGCCTTGCCCGCCGCGAAGACCTCCCGGGAGCCGCCGTAGTACCAGGTCGCGTCGTGGTCGGCGTCCACCCCGACGCCGTACGACGAGACGCCCGCCGCGTCGCACAGCGCGACCGCCCTGCGTATGTGGAAGCCCTGGCTGATCAGCACCGCCCGGTCCACGCCGAAGATCTTCTTGGCGCGGACGCAGGAGTCCCAGGTGTCGAAGCCGGCGTAGTCACTCACGATCCGCCGTCCCGGCACTCCGTGCTTCTTCAGATAGGCCCGCATCGCGTCCGGCTCGTCGTACTCCTCTCGGCTGTTGTCGCCCGTGACGAGGACGACCTCTATCCGGCCCGCGCGGTACAGCTCCGCCGCCGCGTCCAGGCGGTGGGCCAGATAGGGCGAGGGCTCGCCCTTCCACAGCCCGGCGCCGAAGACCACCGCGACCCGTGCCTTCGGCGCGTCCGCGACCGTCCCGATCTCGCCGTCCGTCGTCACGAACAGCCACGTCATCGGCGTCAGCGCGAGCACGCACAGCACCACCACCGCCCGCACGGCCCTGCGCTGCCCCCGTCTCGTGCGCGGCAGCCGCAGCCGCAGCCACCGGGGCCGGGCGGCAACCCTCCGCGACACCGCGGCCCGCAGCGCCGCGAGGCGCCCCGGCGCCGAACCGCCCTGCCCGTCGTCCTCACCCGGCGGCCTCAACCGCCGTCCCCACCTCGACCGTTCCATGCGATCCGCCCCCGTGCCCGCCGGATCTCCCCCGATCCGATCACTGCCACAACCGTAGGCGACCCCGCCGACGGAGTCAGCGGCCCGCGACCCGGACGCCGCCCTGAAACAACCCTGACCCACCCCTGACGCCCGGCCCGCCCCGCCCGTGAGCCCCGCCCCGCCCCGCCCGTGAGCCCCGCCCTGCCCCGCCCGTGAGCCGCGCCCCGCCCCGCCCGTGAGCCCCGCGAAAAGAGCCGTCACCGGCGCGCAACGCGACCGCAACGTGCCCCGGCCATCCTCGGTCCATGACGCCGTCGAACCCACCGCGCGACGACCCCGGCAGCACGCACCGGGACATCGGCCCCGACGTTCGCCCCGACATCGGCCAGGACACCCGCCCCGACGTTCACCTCGACAGCACGGCGCAACTCATGGACCGCATCAACAGCCGGCTCGGCAGCCGCCTCCGCCTCGTCGCCCCCGACGGCAGGCGCCGCACCGCACCCCGCACCGAACCTCGCACGCCATCCCGCCCCGCCCCCACGCTCGTCCTTGTCGCCCACGGCAGCCGTGACCCCCGCGCCCTCGCCACGGTGAAGGACCTCGCCGAGCGGGTCCGCGAGCAGCGCCCCGGTCTCGCCGTGCGCCTGGGCCACATCGAGTTGAACGAGCCGCTGCTCACCGACACCCTCGCCGCGCACGCGAGCGGCCGTGCCGTGCTCGTGCCGCTGCTCCTCGGCCGAGGCCAGCACGTCAAACGCGACATCCCGGCGGCCGCCGCGGGCGCGCCCCACGTGGACACCCGCGCCGCCGCCCCGCTCGGCCCGCACCCGCTGCTCGCCGAGGCCCTGCACACCCGGCTCGTCGAAGCAGGCTGGCCCCCGCGACCGCTCGGCAGGGCCGCGCGCCGCCGCCATGCCGTCGTCCTCGCCGCGGCGGGCTCCCGGGACCCCGAGTCGGGCGCGGACACCGAAGCCGCGGCCGGGCTGCTCGCCGAACGGCTCCGCGTCCCCGTGGTCCCCGCATACGCCGCGCCCACCGCGGCCTGCGCCCGTACCGTGCCGGAGGCGCTCGCGGCCCTGGACGCGCGGGGCAGGACCCAAACCGCCGTGGCCGCCTACTTCACCGCCCCCGGCCGCTTCGCCGCCCAGAGCGCGGGCGCGGCGCCCTGGATCGCGGCGGCTCCGCTCGGCGCCCACCCGGCCCTCGCCCGCCTCGTACTGCACCGTTACGACCAGGCGTGCGGGGCCCCGCCGGTGGCCGAACAGCGCCGCCTGACCGCCGTCTGACGACGGGCCAGAACCCCCTTTGTCACTGCTTGCGTTTACTGTCGACGCATGGAAGGCACAGCACCGAACGCGCGAGACGACGCCCACGAGGCGTGCGACGAGGCCGCCTACGAGGCGTATGACGAGGCCGCCGTCGAGCGGTGGGCCGCCGAGCCCGACAAGCGTCCGGGACGCACGGCCTTCCAGCGCGACCGCGCGCGCGTGCTGCACTCCTCCGCGCTGCGCCGCCTCGCGGGCAAGACCCAGGTCGTCACCCCCGGCACGCGCAATCAGGCCTGGGACGCCAGCGCCCGTACGCGTCTGACGCACTCCCTGGAGTGCGCGCAGGTCGGCCGCGAGCTGGGCGCCGCCCTGGGCAGCGACCCCGACCTGGTGGAGACCGCCTGCCTCTCGCACGACCTCGGCCACCCGCCCTTCGGACACAACGGCGAGCAGGCGCTGAACGAGGTGGCGGCCGACTGCGGCGGCTTCGAGGGCAACGCCCAGTCGCTGCGGCTCCTCACCCGCATCGAGCCGAAGCGCTTCGTCCGCTCCGGGACCACCGGCGACCTCGTCAGCGTCGGCCTGAACCTCACCCGGGCCTCCCTCGACGCCGCCACCAAGTACCCCTGGTCGCGCGGCGGCCACCCCAGCGACCCGGACTCCTCGAAGTTCGGGGTCTACGAGGACGACCGGCCGGTCTTCGACTGGGTCCGCAAGGAGGCCCCCGGGCAGCGCATCTGCTTCGAGGCGCAGATCATGGACTGGGCGGACGACGTGGCGTACTCGGTCCACGACTTCGAGGACGGCCTGCACGCCGGGCACATCGACCCGAACGCGCTGCACGCCGAGCCCGAGCGGCAGGACGTCTACGCCGTGGCGATCGGGCGGTACGTCCCCGAGGACACCGACCCCGAAGAGCTCGCCCACGCCCTCGACCGCCTCCTGGAGCAGGAGTGGTGGCCGCACGGGTATGACGGTACGGCCGTCGCGCAGGGCCGCCTGAAGGACGCCACCAGCCAGCTCATCGGCCGCTTCTGCCTGGCCGCGGAGGCCGCCACGCGCGTGAGGTACGGCGCGGGGCCCCTCACGAGGTACGCCGCCGAGCTCGTGGTCCCCCGCGAGGCGCGGCACGAGTGCGCGGTGCTCAAGGCCGTCGCCGACCGCTATGTGATGCAGCGCCCCGCGCAGGAGCGGCTCCGCGCGGACCAGCGCATCGTGGTCGCCGAGCTGGCCGACGCGCTGATGACGCGCGCGCCCGACGGGCTCGACCCGCAGTTCCGCGCGCTGTACGAGGCGGCGTCCGACGACCGCGCGGCGCAGCGCGTGGTCGTCGACCAGATCGCGTCACTGACCGACGCGGCGGCCCGCGCGCTGCACGTCCGGATGACGTCGAGACACCTGGGCGGCCACGGTCAGTGATCAAGGAGTGACCACGGGGTGTGACGGAATGTGGCCACCAGGGCTCACGCCCCCTTCCCCCATCACACTCTGTGCGGGACGCTCCTCTGGCATGTCAGACAGCGTTCCGGCGTTCAGACAGTTTTCACCGGGTACACCCCGGTCCCCCGGCGAGGAGGCATCAAGTGGTCGACGCGCATCAGACGTTCGTCATTGTGGGAGGAGGTCTGGCCGGCGCCAAGGCGGCCGAGACACTCCGTTCCGAGGGTTTCACCGGCCGGGTGATCCTCGTCGGCGACGAGCGTGACCACCCCTACGAGCGCCCGCCCCTGTCCAAGGGCTACCTCCTCGGCAAGGAGGAGCGCGACAGCGTCTTCGTCCACGAACCGGGGTGGTACGCGCAGGCCGACGTCGAGCTGCACCTGGGGCAGCCCGTGGTCGCCGTCGACCGCGAGGCGCGGAGCGTGCGCCTGGGCGACGGCACGGTCATCCACTACGACAAGCTGCTGCTCGCCACCGGAGCCGAGCCGCGGCGCCTCGACGTCCCCGGGACGGGCCTCGCGGGCGTGCACCACCTGCGCCGCCTCGCCCACGCCGACCGCCTCCGGCAGGTCCTCACCGCCCTCGGCCGCGACAACGGCCACCTGGTGATCGCGGGGGCCGGCTGGATCGGCCTGGAGATCGCGGCGGCCGCCAGGGAGTACGGCGCCGAGGTGACCGTCGTCGAGCGCGAGGCCACGCCGCTGCACGCCGTCCTCGGTCCCGAGGTGGGCCAGGTGTTCGCCGATCTGCACGCCGAGCACGGCGTCCGCTTCCACTTCGGCGCGAGCCTCACCGAGATCGTCGGCCAGGACGGCATGGTCCTCGCGGCCCGTACGGACGACGGCGAGGAGCACCCCGCGCACGACGTCCTCGCCGCGATCGGCGCGGCCCCCCGCACGGCCCTCGCCGAGGCCGCTGGCCTCGCCCTGGCCGAGCGCGCGGAGGGTGGCGGCATCGCGGTCGACGGCTCGTTCCGCACCTCCGACCCCGACATCTTCGCGGCGGGCGACGTGGCGGCCACCGAGCACCCCCTCTTCGGCACCAGGCTGCGCGTGGAGCACTGGGCGAACGCCCTGAACGGCGGCCCCGCCGCGGCCCGCGCGATGCTCGGCCGGGACGTCGCGTACGACCGGGTGCCCTACTTCTTCTCCGACCAGTACGACGTGGGCCTGGAGTACTCGGGGTGGGCGCCCCCGGGCTCGTACGACCAGGTGGTGGTGCGCGGCGACGCGGGCAAGCGGGAGTTCATCGCCTTCTGGCTGCGCGAGGGCCGGGTGCTCGCCGGGATGAACGTCAATGTGTGGGACGTCACGGAGACCGTCCAGAAGCTGATCCACTCCGGCGCACGGCCCGACCTGAACGCCCTCGCGGACCCCGGCACCCCCCTGGCGTCGCTGATCGCGTGACGGTCCGGGCGGGAGTGTCACAGGCGGGCCGTAGTATTCCTACGTGGCAGGCAGGATCAATGACGAGGACGTGAAGGCGGTTCGGGACGCGGTCCCGATCGACGCCGTGGTCTCCGACTATCTCCAGCTGCGCAACGCCGGCGGCGGAAACCTCAAGGGCCTGTGCCCCTTCCACGACGAGAAGTCCCCGTCCTTCCAGGTCAGCCCGAGCAAGGGTCTCTTCCACTGCTTCGGCTGCCAGGAAGGCGGCGACACGATCGCCTTCGTGATGAAGATCGACCACCTCACCTTCTCGGAGACGGTCGAGCGCCTCGCCGCCAAGGCGGGCATCACCCTGCGGTACGAGGAGGGCGGGTACAACCCCAGCCACCAGCGCGGCGAGCGCATCCGCCTGGTGGAGGCCCACAAGGTGGCCGCCCAGTTCTACGTGGAACAGCTGGAGAGCCCCGAGGCCGAGATCGGCCGGAAGTTCCTCGCCGAGCGCGGCTTCGACCAGGCCGCGGCGGCGCACTTCGGCGTCGGGTACAGCCCCGCGGGCTGGGACCACCTCACCCGCTTCCTGCGCGGCAAGGGCTTCACCGACAAGGAACTGACCCTCTCCGGCATCTCCCAGGAGGGACGCCGCGGCCCCATCGACCGCTTCCGCGGCCGTCTGATGTGGCCGATCCGCGACATCGGCGGCGAGGTCGTCGGCTTCGGCGCCCGCAAGCTGCGCGACGACGACAACGGCCCGAAGTACCTCAACACGCCCGAGACGCCGATCTACAAGAAGGGCCAGGTCCTGTACGGCGTCGACCTGGCCAAGAAGGAGATCGCGAAGACGTCCCGCGCGGTCGTCGTCGAGGGGTACACGGACGTCATGGCCTGCCACCTCGCGGGCGTCACGACCGCCATCGCGACCTGCGGCACGGCCTTCGGCGGCGACCACATCAAGATCCTCCGCCGCCTCCTGATGGACAACGGAAGCGCCCGGGTGATCTTCACCTTCGACGGTGACGCGGCGGGCCAGAAGGCCGCCCTGCGCGCCTTCGAGGACGACCAGAAGTTCGCCGCCGAGACCTACATCGCCATCGCGCCCGACGGCATGGACCCCTGCGACCTGCGCCTGGCCAAGGGCGACGAGGCGGTCGCCGACCTCGTCGAGCCGCGCACGCCGCTCTTCGAGTTCGCCCTGCGCCAGATCGTCGGCCGGTACGACCTGGAGACCCCCGCGGGCCGTGCCGCCGCCCTGGACGAGGCGGGGCCCGTCGTGGCCCGCATCAAGAACAGCGGCGCGCAGCACGAGGTGGCCGTCCAGCTCGCGGGCATGCTCGGCATCCTCGACACGCAGTTCGTCGTCAAGCGCGTGTCCCAGCTCGCCCGTTGGGCCCGCGACCGCGGCGGCAGGGGCCCCGCCCAGCCGCAGGGCAGGCCCCAGCAGACGTACGCACAGGGCCCGCCCGCGCCCAGCGGCCCCGCCCTCACCCTGCGCAGCCCCGCCCACCGCACGGAGCGTGAGCTGCTCAAGCTGGCCCTCCAGCGCCCGGAGCTGGTCTCCCCGGCCTTCGACGCGTACGGGGCGGACGAGTTCACCGCCCCGCCCTACGCCGCGGTGCGCCAGTGCGTCGAGGAGGCGGGCGGCGCCGAGGCGGGCATCGCCGAGCCGCAGGACTACCTCGCGCGGGTCCTCGACGCGGCGCCCGACGACACGGTGCGCCGCATGGTCACCGAGCTCGCCGTCGAGGCCATCATGCGCAAGACCGTCGACGAGATCTACGCGGGCATGCAGCTCGTCCAGGTGCGGCTGCGCGCCGTCGACCGCCGCATCCGGGACGTCCAGGGCAGCCTCGCCCGGCTCGGCGCGGGCGGCGACCCCCAGCAACTGATCGCCGTGCAGAACGAATTGTGGGTCCTCCAGCAGTACGCCCAGGCCCTGCGCGACCGCGGAGCCGGCGCGCTTTAACCGAGAAGCCGGCGCACTTCGGAAGTGTGACCCCCGCTCACGGGTTACCCGGCGGGTAACCACGCGGTCACGGACCGGACTCAGAAAGTCCCCGCACGCCCCTCGTGGCGGCCGTGTGTCGTGCCCCACACTGGGTTCCGGTGCCTGAGTCCTCGGAGCGCGGCCGGCCCGCACACAGCGGGCCCGACACCCCCGCGGTTCCACACATCGTGTCCGGGACGGACAGCGGCAAGGCCGTCGTCCCTCTTCCGTTGCCGCACGCCTCAGCTGCGATCACCCTGGAGGTCGCCCCCGTGCAGACCCAGACCCTCACCCAGACCGACACCGCCGCGCGCACTGACGCGGACGCGGACGTCCTGGAGGCGGTGCCGGCGCAGAACCGAGCCGCTCGGCACCCGGAATCCGCCCCGCCGCGGGACACGACCGAAGCTCCCGAGGCGGCGGAGGCCGCCGAGGCGGCGGAGCCGCGGGACGCCCCCGACGCCCTCGAACCCGAGATCGTCGACGTGCCCGTCCCCCGTGGCCGCGCCGACACGGGCGGTCCCTCGTCCGACCTGTTCCGCCAGTACCTGCGCGAGATCGGCCGGATCCCGCTGCTCACCGCGGCGGAGGAGGTCGAACTCGCCCGCGGTGTGGAGGCCGGCCTCTTCGCCGAGGAGAAGCTGGTCAACGCCCCTGACCTGGACTCGCAGCTCGCCCTGGACCTCGACAAGCTGGTCGTCATGGGCCGCATGGCCAAGCGCCGCCTCATCGAGGCGAACCTGCGCCTGGTCGTCTCCGTCGCCAAGCGCTACGTGGGCCGCGGCCTGACCATGCTCGACCTCGTCCAGGAGGGCAACCTCGGCCTGATCAGGGCCGTCGAGAAGTTCGACTACGCCCGGGGGTACAAGTTCTCCACGTACGCCACCTGGTGGATCCGCCAGGCCATGTCCCGCGCGCTCGCGGACCAGGCCCGCACGATCCGGGTGCCCGTACACGTGGTGGAGCTCATCAACCGCGTCGTGCGCGTCCAGCGGCGGATGCTCCAGGAGCGCGGGTACGAACCCACGCCCGAGGAAGTGGCCGCCCACCTCGACCTGCTGCCCGAGCGCGTCAGCGAGGTGCTCCGCCTCGCGCAGGAGCCGGTCTCGCTGCACGCCCCTGTGGGGGAGGAGGACGACGTCGCGCTCGGTGACCTCATCGAGGACGGCGACGCGACGTCCCCCGTGGAGTCGGCGGCGTTCCTCCTGCTCAGGGAGCACCTGGAGGCCGTCCTCTCCACCCTCGGCGAACGCGAACGCAAGGTCGTACAGCTCCGCTACGGCCTCGCGGACGGCAGGCCCCGCACCCTGGAGGAGATCGGCCGCATCTTCGGCGTGACACGCGAACGCATCCGCCAGATCGAGTCGAAGACCCTCAACAAGCTGCGGGACCACGCCTTCGCGGACCAGCTGCGGGGCTACCTGGACTGACCTCAGTCCACCTCCGCCACCGCCTGCGCGAACTGCGCCGCGTACAGCCGGGCGTACGCCCCGTCGGCGGCCAGGAGCGCGTCGTGCGTGCCCTGCTCGACGATGGACCCGTTCTCCATGACCAGGATCGTGTCCGCGTCACGGATCGTCGAGAGCCGGTGCGCGATGACGAAGGACGTGCGTCCGTGCGCGAGCCGGGCCATGGCCTTCTGGATCAGCACTTCCGTCCGGGTGTCGACGGAGCTGGTCGCCTCGTCGAGGACCAGGATCACCGGATCGGACAAGAACGCCCTGGCGATGGTGATGAGCTGCTTCTCGCCCGCGCTCACCCCCGTGCCGTCGTCGTCGATGACGGTGTCGTACCCCTCGGGCAGCGTCCGCACGAAACGGTCGGCGTGGGCGGCGCGCGCCGCCTCCTCTATCTGCTCGCGCGTGACGTCCTTCGGCGCGCCGTACGCGATGTTCTCCGCGATGGTGCCGCCGAACAGCCAGGTGTCCTGGAGCACCATGCCGACCCCGGAGCGCAGTTCGTCGCGCGACATCCGCGCGATGTCGACGCCGTCCAGGGTGATGCGCCCGCCGGTGACCTCGTAGAACCGCATGAGCAGGTTGACCAGCGTGGTCTTGCCCGCGCCCGTCGGTCCGACGATGGCGACCGTGTGGCCGGGCTCCACGGCCAGCGACAGGTCCTCGATGAGCGGCTTGTCCTTGTCGTAGCGGAAGGACACGTGCTCCATCCCGACCCGGCCGCGCAGGTGGTCGGGGCGCTCGCCCGGTACCGGGTCGGCCTCCTGCTCCTCGGCGTCGAGGATCTCGAAGACCCGCTCGGCCGACGCGACACCGGACTGCACGAGGTTTGCCATCGAGGCGACCTGGGTGAGCGGCATCGAGAACTGCCGCGAGTACTGGATGAACGCCTGCACGTCGCCGATGGAGAGCGAGCCGGACGCGACCCTGAGCCCGCCGACCACGGCGACCATGACGTAGTTCAGGTTGGAGACGAAGAACATCAGCGGCTGCATGACACCGCTGTTGAACTGCGCCTTGAACCCGGCCTCGTACAGCTCGTCGTTCTGCTCGGCGAACGCCTTCGCGGACTCCTCCTGCCGGCCGAACACCTTCACCAGGGCGTGCCCGGTGTACATCTCCTCGATGTGCGCGTTCAGCTTGCCGGTGGTCTTCCACTGCTGCACGAACTGCGGCTGCGACCGCTTGCCGACCTTCGTCGCCACGAAGAACGACAGCGGCACGGTGACCAGCGCCACCAGCGCGAGCAGCGGCGACACCCAGAACATCATCACGAGTACGCCGATGATGGTCAGCAGCGAGTTGACGAGCTGGCCCATCGTCTGCTGGAGCGTCTGGTTGATGTTGTCGAGGTCGTTCGTGGCGCGGCTCAGGACCTCGCCGCGCTGCCGCTTGTCGAAGTACGACAGCGGGAGCCGCGACAGCTTCGCCTGGACCTCGCCGCGCATCCGGAAGACGGTCCTGTTGATGGCGATGTTGGAGAGCTGCGTGCCGACGGCCATCAGCAGGCCCGCGACGAGGAACGTGCCGAGCGCGAGCAGCAGGACCTCGCCGACCGCGCCGAAGTCGATGCCCGCGCCC
The DNA here is from genome assembly GCF_055587985.1 of Streptomyces sp. NPDC046335. Lineage (NCBI taxonomy): Bacteria > Bacillati > Actinomycetota > Actinomycetes > Kitasatosporales > Streptomycetaceae > Streptomyces > Streptomyces sp. NPDC046335. The sequence goes on from NZ_JBVJFF010000001.1 coordinate 647,549, forward strand.
GGCGTGAAGTCGACGCCGGTGAGCATGTCGGCCACGCCGTCGTCACCCTTGTCGCGCATGCCCTCGATGACCTGTTCCTTCGTCAGGTCGTCGGGCATGTCACGGCCGACGATGCCCGCGAAGAGCAGGTCGGTCGCCTTGCCGAGGATCTTCGGGCCGACCACGGAGAGCGCGACGCTCAGGACCACGGCCGCGAGCATCCCGTACATCGTGGTGCGCTCCGGCTTGAACTGCCCGAGCAGCCGCTTGCCGGAGTTCTTGAAGTCCATGGACCGGGAGTCCGGGCCCATCATCGGTCCACCCACGCCAGGGGGCATTACGCGGCCTCCGCTTCCGTCAGCTGGGAGAGCACGATCTCCCGGTAGGTCTCGTTGCTCTCCATCAGCTCGTGGTGGCGGCCCGTGCCCACGACGCGGCCCTCGTCGAGGACCACGATGCGGTCGGCGTCCCTGATGGTGGAGACGCGCTGGGCGACGATGACGACGGTCGCCTCGGCCGTCTCCTCGGACAGGGCGCCGCGCAGCGCCGCGTCGGTGGCGTAGTCGAGGGCGGAGAACGAGTCGTCGAAGAGGTAGATCTCCGGGCGCTGCACCAGCGTGCGCGCGATGGACAGGCGCTGGCGCTGGCCGCCGGAGACATTGGTGCCGCCCTGCGAGATCGGCGCGTCGAGCCCCTCCTCCAGGCCCTGCACGAACTCCTTGGCCTGCGCGACCTCCAGGGCGTGCCAGAGCTCGTCGTCGGTGGCGTCCGGGTTGCCGTAGCGGAGGTTGGTGGCGACCGTGCCCGCGAAGAGGTACGGCTTCTGCGGGACGAGGCTGACGGTCTTCGCGAGCAGCGCGGGCTCGACGGTGCCCACGTCCACGCCGCCGACGAGGACCTGCCCGTCGGTGGCGTCGATGAGCCGCGGCACGAGGCTGAGCAGCGTCGACTTGCCGCTGCCGGTCGAGCCGATCACGGCGGTGGTCTCGCCGGGCCGCGCCACGAGGTCGACGGCCTTCAGCACGGGCTCCTCGGCGCCCGGGTAGCGGAAGCCCGCGGACCGGAGCTCCAGATGGCCGTGGCTGCGCAGTTCACGGACCGGGGCGGCCGGGGGCACCACGCTGCTCTCGGTGTCCAGGACCTCCTCGATGCGCTCGGCGCAGACCTCCGCGCGGGGCACCATCATGAACATGAAGGTGGCCATCATCACGGACATCACGATCTGCATGAGATAGGCGAGGAACGCGGTGAGCGCGCCGATCTGCATGCCGCCGTCGTCGATGCGGTGGGCGCCGAACCACACCACCGCGATGGAGGAGATGTTCACGACGGTCATGACGATCGGGAACATCAGCGCGAGCAGTTTGCCGGTGCCGAGCGAGACCTCGGTCAGGTCGGCGTTGGCCCCGCGGAAGCGGTCCTTCTCGTAGGCGTCGCGGACGAAGGCGCGGATGACGCGGTTGCCGGTGATCTGCTCGCGCAGCACGCGGTTCACCGTGTCGAGCCGCTCCTGCATGGTGCGGAACAGCGGGCGCAGCCGCCGCACGATCAGGCTGACGCTGATGCCGAGCACGGGTACGACGGCGACGAGGATGCCGGAGAGCGGCACGTCCTGGCCGAGTGCCATCACGATGCCGCCGACGCACATGATGGGCGCGGAGACCATCAGCGTGAACGACATCAGGACCAGCATCTGCACCTGCTGGACGTCGTTGGTGGTCCGCGTGATCAGCGTCGGGGCGCCGAACTTGCCCACCTCGCGCGCGGAGAACGACTGCACGCGGTCGAACACGGCGGCCCGCACGTCGCGCCCGAGGGCGGAGGCGGTCCGCGCGCCGTAGTAGACGGCGCCGATATTGCAGATCATCTGCACGACGGTGACGGCGATCATGATGCCGCCGAAGCCGAGGATGTAACCCGTGTCCCCCTGGACGACACCGTTGTCGATGATGTCGGCGTTGAGGGTGGGGAGGTAGAGCGAGGCGCAGGTCTGCAGGAACTGCAGGAGCACCAGCAGGGCGATCGGTTTCTTGTACGGACGCAGGTATGTCCGCAGGAGTCTTATGAGCACGCTCGGTCTCTCGAGGGGTCGGGTGGCGGCAAGTTGGCGAGGTCGCCCCTATCCTGCGCCACCCGACCCGTCCGGGTGCAACCGATTAACCCATGACCGGGTCAAAAATCAGCCCGGGTAAAGAAGTGGGCCGACTGAAGGATCTTCCGGCCGTACTCGGGTGCCGGGAGTGCCCGTAGTGGCCGGGGTTCAGGCGGAGAACGCTCCGGGGTGGGTCTGCTCCCGTACGGTCGCGTACTGCTGTCGCACGGCCTGGCCCACGGCGAGCTCCTCGCCCGGCTCGAAGATCTGCGCCGCGGCGCCCTGCCAGTGCGGGAGCTGCCCGGAGAGCGCCCACGCGGCCTGACGCGCGGCACCGATCGCGGCGTACTCCGCGGGCTGCGGCACGACGACCTGCGTGCCGAAGAGCATCGGCGCCGCCGCCTGCACGGCCGGCAGCTCGGCGGCGGCACCGAGCAGGAAGACCCGCCGGACCTCCACGCCGCGCCCCCGCAGCACGTCGAGCGCGTCACCGAGCCCGCAGAGCATGCCCTCGAAGGCGGCCCGCGCCAGGTGCTCGGGCTTCATCGACTCGCGCCGCAGCCCGGTCAGCGTCCCCGCGGCGTGCGGCAACTGGGGCGTGCGCTCGCCCTCCAGATACGGCAGGAGTACGAGCCCGTGGGCGCCCGGCGTCGACTTCAGGGCGAGCGCGGACAGCTCGTCGAGGTCCGTCACGCCGAGCATCTCGGCGGTGCCGCGCAGCACCCGTACGGCGTTCATCGTGTGGACCACCGGCAGATGCAGCCCGGTGGCGTCCGCGAGGGCGGTGATCATCCCGCTCGCGTCGGCCAGCGCCTCGTGGTGCACCGTCATCACCGACCCCGAGGCCCCGAGCGACACCACGGCGTCACCCTGGCGCACCCCGAGCCCGAAGGCCGCGGCCATGGTCTCACCGGTACCCGCCGAGATCAGCAGCCCCTCGGGCGTCGTCCCCGCGGGCTCGGCGGGGCCGATCACCTCGGGCAGCATCGCCTGGTGCCCGAGGGCCAGTTCGACGAGGTCGGAGCGGTACGAGCCGGTCGCCGCCGACCAGTAACCGGTGCCGGAGGCCCCGCCGCGGTCGGTCGTGCGCCGGGACGGCCTGCCGAGGAGCTGCCACACCAGCCAGTCGGGGGCCTGCATGAGGGCGGCCACGTGGCGCGCCGCCTCCGGCTCCGTCCGCGCCAGCCAGCGCAGCTTCGTCACCGGCTGCGCGGCCTGCGGTACGCACCCGACGGCCTGCGCCCAGGCCTCGCGGCCGCCGAGCCCGTCGATCAGATCGACGGCGGCCACCTGCGCCCGCCGGTCGTTGCCGACGAGCGCGGGGCGCACGGTGTTGCCGTGGCCGTCGAGCGGCACGAGCGCGTTCTGCTGCGCGCAGACGCCGATCGCCTGCACGCCTTCGAGCAGCCCGCCGCCCGCGGCCTCGCCGAGGGAGAGCAGCCAGGCCTGCGGATCGATGTCGACCGGCCGCCCGCCGCCCTCGGCGCTCTCCTGCGGATGCCGGGCGTAGCCCTGCTTGAGTACGGCGCCCGTGTCCGTGTCACAGACCACGATGCGCGTGGAATCCGGTGAGCTGTCCAACCCTGCGACTATCCCCATGCCTGGAATTCTGCCGCACCGCCGAACGGGACCCGACCCCAGCGGTCCCGCCGGGCACTCCGGCGGTCCCGCCCGGTGCTAGGTGTTGCTCGTACCCCAGTCGTCCTCGGCGCCCTGGCCCTTCTCGCGCAGCGAGCGCACCCGCTCGGCCACCGAGTCGGGCATCCGGTCCCCGACCCGGTCGGAGACGGTGCTGAACGCCTTGCCCGCGACCTCACGGCCCTGCTGGGTCGCCGACTCGACCGTGTTGCGCACGGCCGGGTTCTGCGAGATCTCGCGGGCCGACTTCTTCAGTTGCTCGTAGCGCTCACGTCCGGCCCGGGTTCCGAGCACGTACCCGAGGGCCAGTCCCACCACGAATGTGAGCCGGTATCGCATGGCAGCCACCCTTTCCTTGCGTCGGCGTCGCACGTCTGTCGCACGTCTGTCGCTCGCTCGTCGCTCGTCGCTCGCTCGTCAGTCTCTCGTCCGCTGACCGGCCGAGGGATACCGATTGGCGGAGCACCCCCCTGCTTGCGCTAATGTATGTGTCGCAGCGGACGTCCGCCGCCCGGAGAGTTCCCAGGCCGGTGCGTTCGATGCACACGAGACGATCCCCTGTAGCTCAATTGGCAGAGCAGCCGGCTGTTAACCGGCAGGTTACTGGTTCGAGTCCAGTCGGGGGAGCTCGGTCTCCTGTAGCTCAATTGGCAGAGCAGCCGGCTGTTAACCGGCAGGTTACTGGTTCGAGTCCAGTCGGGAGAGCTGTACGGAAAGACCCCTGAGATGCCCCTCAGGGGTCTTTTTCGTGCCTGGTGGAACCATGCGGGCGGCCCGGCGGTCCTCATGGTCGAGCTATGCCGACCATCCGAAGCAGGAGATCGTATGAGCGGCTATGCTGCGGCAGACGGCGCGCACAAATGTGCGCGACGCGCCGTTAGGGGCGGTAGCTCAGCCGGTTAGAGCAGCGGACTCATAATCCGTCGGCCGTGGGTTCGAGTCCCACCCGCCCCACCCAGCGACTCCTGGCAGAATCGTTCTGATCTGGGGGAACGCGTCTTTCGGGGGCATACACAGCCGGACCGCGGTCAGCGATGTCTGTCGGCGTCCGAGTGCCGTCGGGTGATCGCGTAGCCGAAGGCGGTCGCGAGGACGTACATGAGGACCGAGTAGACGGCGCTGGGGATCGCGACCTCGGTGCTGTCCAGGACGCTGAGCGCGATGGTGAGCGCCACGGTCGTGTTGTGGATACCGACCTCCATGGAGCTGGCTATCGCCTGGCGCTTGTCCAGACGGAGCAGCCGGGCGCCGCCGTAGCCCAGGGTGAGGCTCAGGAGGCAGAAGATGCCGGTCACCACTCCGGCCTGCCGCGTGTAGTCGGCCAGATTCTCCCGCTCACCCAGCAGGGCACCGACCGAAACGATCACCAGCACGGCGATGGAGAAGATCCGGACCGAGCGGTCGGCGCGTGCGGCGAAGGCGGCGGAGCGCCGGCGGACCGCCATGCCGATTCCGACCGGGACGAGCACGATCGCGGTCACCTGCACCACCTTGCCGAGCTGTAGGCCGAGGTCGCCCTGGGCGTCGAAATGGTCGATGGCGAGGTTGGTGATGACCGGGATGGTGATGGCGGCGAGCACCGAGTTGATCGCGGTCAGCGTGATGTTGAGGGCCACGTCTCCGCGGAAGAGGTGGCTGAACAGGTTGGCCGTGGTCCCGCCCGGAGAAGCGGCCAGCAGCATCACGCCGACGGCGAGCAAGGGGTCGAGGTCGAATATCTTGACCAGCCCGAACGCCACGAGCGGGAGCACCAGCACCTGGAGCACCAGCGCGACGGCCACCGCCCTCGGTGTCCGGGTGACCCGCCTGAAATCGTCGGTGGTCAGGGACAGCCCGAGGCCGAACATGATGATCGCCAGGGCGATCGGCAGGCCGGTGGTGATGAGTGCCGAGTCGTTCATCGGTGTCCTTCGTGCTCAGCCCCGGGCGCGTGGGATCAGCCGGTGCGAGTGGTGGAGAGGACCGCGGAGGCGACGGCCCTTCCGATGACCTTGGAGCCGTTCGCGTTGGGGTGGAGCGGGGCGGCGACGTGGGTCGGGATGAGGCCCTCGGTGTAGCGGTCGGCGGGCGCCGCGCACGCGTCGTGGCCTATGCCGAGGGAGTAGGTGTCCACGAACGTCGCGCCGTTCTGCCGGGCCGTCGTCCGCAGTGCGGCGCTGAGGTGGTCGACCGCGCCCTGGATGTAGGTCGCGTCGACGTCCCAGATGGGCTGGGTGGGGAAGCAGCCGCCGGAGCGGATGTAGTTGCCGTAGCCGATGACGAACACCTTGGCGTGCGGTGCGCGCTGCCGGACCTGGTTCAGGGCAGTGGCGAACTTCGGCGCCCAGGCGTCGATGCTCGCCTTCACGGTGTCGACGCCGTCCTTGGTGTTCGTGGCGGCGCAGCTCCTGCCGATGGGCTTGGGCAGCAGGTTGACGCATCCCAGGGCGGTGGAGACCAGTCCGGTGTCGTTGCCGCCGATGGTGATGCTGACGACGTCGGTGTCCTCGGTGAGGGCGTCGAATTGGGGTTCGGTCCTCGGGTGCTGGCGGGCGGTGAAGTGGTCGGCGGTCGCGCCGGAACAGCTGACGTCGGTGAGTGTGGCGCCCATCGCCTTGGCCGCGATGTGCGGGTAGTCGGCCAGGGAACGCAGGCACAGCAGGTTCGAGGGGTCGGTCGGCGGCACGAGCGGGGCGGCGGCGAACGAGTCGCCCAGGGCCACGTAGTCGATGGGTTCGGCGCTCTCCGCGGCAGCCGGGGCGACGAGGGTCGTCGCCATGGCCGTCGCGGCCACGGCGGCGGCCAGCGCGGTTCGCAGGCTGAGGTTCACGTGCGGCTCCTTCAGCTCAATGAGGGCGCGTGAACGCACCCGGAGGCCGGGGCCCAGGGGGAGGTCAGCCCTGTTTACCGGCTGGTAAGTTTGTGGTGCGATACATCATGACGGCTCACGCTCTCCGTGGTTCCGGTCCGGGGAACAGCGTTCCGAGAGGTGATTTGTGTCCGTGTACAACAGCGGCACGATGGGCGGCGGCATCGGCGTCGGCGGCGAGAGGGGTATCGGCGGCGAGAGCGGTGTCAGTGGCGAGAGCGTGCGGCGGTACCTGCTCGGATCCGTCCACCGGCTGGAGGCGGCGGTCCTCGAGCGGCTGACCGCGGAGCTCCCGGTCTACCGGAAGCTGCCCGGTGAACAGCTCTCCGGCGATGTGGCGCGCATGATCCGCCGCGGCATCGGCGACTTCGCGCAGGTGCTGGCGAGCGGCTCCATGCCAGGCCCCGAGCAGCTCGCTCAACTGACCAGTTCGGCCACGCGCCGGGCGGAGGAGGGGCTGCCGGCCGAGGCCATCGTCTCCGCCTACTTCCTCGGGGCCCGCCTCTGCTCGGACGAGATCGCCGCGGCGGCCCGCCCCGAGGACCTCCCGGCCATCACCGCGATACACAGCCTGCTGCTGGAGTACCTCCAGCACGTCACCACCGCCGTCACGGCCGGCTACCTGCAACAGATGCAGACCACCGTCGGTGAACGGCACGGCGCCCGCCAACTCCTGCTGACCGCCCTGCGCGAAGGGCGGGTCGACGAGGCGGCGGCCAGGGAGGCGGGGCTCACCCTCCCGCCCGGCTACCTGGTCCTCGCACTGGCCGTGGGGCCGCACGCCGATGAGCACGCGCCCGGCGTCGACACGAACGCCGCGGCCCAGCGCAAGCTCAGGCGCCTGCGCACCGAACTCGCCCTCCACACCCGCGGCACAGCCCTCACCTCACTGGCCACCGACGGCGGCCTGGTACTCCTGGCCTGCGACACGGAACCCTCCGCACTCACCCCGGCCCACTGGGACGACACCTCACAGCTCCTGACCCGCCTGCAACGCGCCGCGGGCGCCACCATCCTTGCCACAGCCGTCCCGGCTCTGCCCGGCGACGTCGCCCGCACGTGTCCCATCGCCACCGAACTGGCCCACATCGCCACCGCCTCCGCACGCCCGCCGGGCCTGTACCGGCTGGAGGACCTGGCCCTGGAGTACCAGCTCTCACGGCCAGGACCCGCCCGCGCCCACGTCTCCGGCCTCCTCGAACCGCTGGACGCCCACGCCGATCTCCTGCTGACGCTGACGGCGTTCCTGCGCCATGGCCTGGACCGGCGCGCCACGGCCAGGGTCCTCAACGTCCACCCCAACACCGTGCTCTACCGGCTCCGCAAGATCACCGGCCTGACCGGCCTCGACGCCACCCGCCCCACGGACCTGCCCACGCTGCACGCGGCGCTGACCTGCCGCACTGTCCGGGAAGACCACGCGACGGCGCGCGTCCAGCGGTCGGAGGCATGCGGGGGATGAGGCGCACGGCGCCCAGTTCCCCGGCGCTCTCCGGCGCGACCGTCGCGTGCCGGCGGCCCCGCGACGGGGCACGTCGTCCTGCGAGTCAGCCGCAGGTCAGGCCCTGAGCCGGCCGGAGCGATCCTGCTGGCTGCGGGGCCATTTGCGGGTGTCCCTCGGCTCCACGTAGGGCTCCTCGTCGGCCGGCATGCCGCCGGAGATCGCGCGCTGGCGGGCCAGTTCCGCGTCGAATTCCAGGCCGAGCAGGATCGCCAGGTTCGACAGCCAGAGCCAGACCAGGAAGATCACCACGCCCGCGAGCGCCCCGTACGTCTTGTTGTACGAGGCGAAGCCCGCGACGTACAGCGCGAAGCCGCCGGAGGCGAGCAGCCACAGCAGGACCGCCAGTACGCTGCCGGGGCTCAGCCAGCGGAAGCCGGGGCCGTGGACGTTGGGGGCGCGCCAGAACAGCAGCGCGATCATCAGCATCACGAGGACGAGCAGGACGGGCCACTTCGCGATGGACCATGCGGTGACCGCCTCGTCGCCGACGCCTATGGCGTCGCCCGCCCGCTCGGCCAGCGGCCCCGTGAAGACCACGATGAGCGCGCTGGCGGCGAGCAGCACCATCAGGGCCAGCGTCAGGCCGACGCGCAGCGGGGTCAGCTTCCACACCGGGCGGCCTTCGGGGAGGTCGTAGACGGTGTTGGAGGCGCGGATGAAGGCGGCCACGTAACCGGAGGCCGACCAGACCGCGAGCAGCAGGCCCGCGATCGCCACGACGCCGCTGGTGCCGCCGCTGCCCTCCAGCTGGCGCACGGCGTCGCTCAGCAGGTCGCGTACGGCGCCCGGCGCCAGTGTCGACAGGTTGTCGAGGACCGAGTCGGTGGCCTTCTTGCCGATCACGCCGAGGAGGGAGACCAGGACGAGCAGCGCGGGGAAGAGCGACAGCACGCCGTAGTACGTGAGGGCGGCGGCCCGGTCGGGCAGGTCGTCGTCCATGAACTCCCTGCCGGTGCGCCGCAGGACCGTCCACCAGGAGTGGGCGGGCAGGTCGGTGGGCTCGTCGGGCGCGGCCCGCTCGACCTCGGGGCCCGGTCCGGCGTGGCCTTCGCCTTCGCGGGTGCCTTCGCGTACGCCCTCGCGTGTGCCCTCGCGTGCGGGGTCGGGATCAGGGGCGGGGCGAGGGTCCGGCGCGTGGTGCCGGTCGGTTTCCTGGGCGCGGTCGTGCTTGTCGAAGAGTGCCATGCGGGGGCGAGTTGGCCGTTCGGGCCGAGGTAATCCTGCCGTGCCCTCCGGCCTTTCGCCGGCCGGCGCCCAAGGGGTTGGACGATTCTCCAGGGGGTGCCGTATCTGCCATGGAGAATCGCATCAAGTATTTCAGATGCCAGGCAAACGGGCTTATCTTGTCGCACATGCAGTCCTACACGATTGGGCAGGCCGCGCGTCTGCTCGGGGTCAGTCCCGATACCGCCCGCCGCTGGGCGGACGCCGGACGGGTCGCCACGCATCGCGACGAGGGCGGGCGGCGGCTCATCGACGGGCGGGATCTGGCCGCCTTCTCCGTCGAGGTCGCGCAGAGCGGCGGCACGGGCGAGGACGACGTCTCGTACACCTCCGCCCGTAACGCCTTTCCCGGCATCGTCACCGCCGTGAAGCTCGGTGACGTGGCCGCCCAGGTGGAGATCCAGGCGGGTCCGCACCGCCTGGTCTCGCTGCTGACCCGCGAGGCGGTGGAGGAACTCGGCCTGGAGGTCGGCATGCAGGCCACCGCCCGGGTCAAGTCCACCAGCGTCCACATCGACCGCGCCTGAGTACCACTCGAACCAGGAGCCCCGCCCCGTGATGTTCCCGAAGTACGCCGCTCCCGTCCGTCGCCGTGCCGCCGCCGCGGTCGTCACCGCCGCGCTGCTCGTGCCACTCGCCGCCTGCGGCAGCGACGACGGCGGGAGCACGAACGCCGGTGGCGACAAGGACGTGAAGCTCACCGTCCTCGCCGCCTCCTCCCTCACCGACGTCTTCGCCACCGCAGAGAAGGCGTACGAGAAGGAGCACCCCGGCACCGACATCACCGTCTCCGCGGCCGGTTCCCAGGAACTCGCCGCGCAGGTCGAGCAGGGCGCGCCCGCCGACGTTCTCGTCACCGCCGACACCAGGACGATGGACGGCCTGAAGTCGGACACCGGCGAGCCGACGGTCATCGCCAGGAACCGGCTCGTCATCGCCACCCGCGCGGGCAACCCGGACAAGGTCAAGGAGCTCAAGGACCTCGCCGACAGCGGGCTCAAGGTCGTTCTCGCCGATGACACCGTGCCGGTCGGGCGGTACGCCAAGCAGGTCCTCGACCGGCAGAAGATCGACGTGAAGCCCGTCTCGAAGGAGGCGAACGTCCGCTCCGTGCTCAGCAAGGTCGAGCTCGGCGAGGCCGACGCGGGCATCGTCTACAGCACGGACGCCGCCACCGCGCCCGACAAGGTCGACGCCGTCGAGATCCCGGACGCCCAGAACGCCGTGGCCTCCTACCCCGCCGCCACCCTCAAGGGCTCGGGGAACGCGGAGGCCGCCGCCGCGTTCGTGAAGTGGCTCAGCGGCCCCGAGGCGCAGAAGATCCTGCGGGACGGCGGTTTCCAGAAGCCGTAACCGGGCCATCAGCTTCCGGGCGCCCGATGCCTCCCCGCGACGGGCGCCCGGTCGACACCGCGTCACCTCCCGAACCAGGACCGCCGATGAGTCGCCTGAGCACCCGCAGCCGTACCCGTACTCGTACTCGTATGCCGGGTCGCACCCGTACGCCGGGCCGCACCCGGGCCCCGCTCGCCCTGGCGCTCCCCGCGCTGCTCGCGATCGCGTTCCTGCTGATGCCGCTCGTCGGCATCCTCGCCCGTACCGAGTGGGGCGACCTCGGCACGCATCTGTCCCGGCCCGGCGTCATCCAGGCCCTGAAGCTGTCCCTGCTCGTCTCCTTCTGGGCGCTCGGGCTCTCCCTGCTGCTCGGGGTGCCGCTGGCCTGGCTGCTCGCCCGCGTCGACTTCCCCGGCAAGGCGGTCGTGCGGTCCCTCGTACTCCTCCCGATGGTGCTGCCGCCGACCGTCGGCGGCGTCGCGCTCCTCCTCGGCTTCGGGCGGCGCGGACTGCTCGGCCCCTGGCTGGAGAACACCTTCGGGATCGTGCTGCCGTTCCACACCTCGGGAGCGGTGATCGCGGCGACGTTCGTGGCGATGCCGTTCCTGGTCATCAGCCTGGAGGGGGCGCTCGGCGGCCTCCGGCCCGGCTTCGAGGAGACGGCGGCCTCGCTCGGGGCCTCGCCGGTACGGGTGTTCCTCACCGTCACGATGCCGATGGTGACCCCCGGGCTCGTCGCGGGGGCCGCGCTGACCTGGGCGCGGGCCCTCGGCGAGTTCGGCGCGACGATCACCTTCGCGGGCAACCTCCCCGGCACCACGCAGACGCTGCCGCTCCAGGTGTACCTGCTGCTCCAGGACTCACCGGAGGCCGCGACCTCCCTCTCGCTGCTCCTGCTCGCCATCGCGATGACCGTGCTGATCGGGCTGCGGGGGCGGTGGTCCGCGGGGGCGGCGGTACGGGTGCGGCCGCCGCGCGTCGACGAACCCCACGCCTCGGCAGACGAAGCCCCGCCGACTGCGGGCCGGGAGGCCGAGCCCGAGCCCGAGCCCGCGCACTTGCCCGTGCCCGCCGAGAAGTGGTCCCTGCACGCCGACGTCACCGGCCACAACGAGCTGACCCTCGACGCGGAACCCGGCACCACCATCGCCGTCGTCGGGCCCAACGGCGCCGGCAAGACCACGCTCCTGCGCGCCCTGCTCGGCCTCACGCCACGCGCCCACGCACGGCTGCGGCTCGGCGAACGCGATGTCAGCGCGCTGCCGCCGCACCGCCGGCGCGTCGCCTGGGTGCCGCAGGAAGGCGCGCTCTTCCCGCATCTGAACGCCCTTGGCAACACCGCGTACGGGCTGCGCGCCCAGGGTGTCCGGCGCGGCGAGGCCCGCCGTGACGCACAGCGGTGGCTCGACCGGCTCGGCGTCGGCGACCTCGCGCACCGCAGGCCCGCCCAGCTCTCCGGCGGCCAGGCGCAACGCGTCGCGCTGGCCCGCGCGCTGGCGGCCCGGCCGCGGCTGCTGCTCCTCGACGAGCCGCTCGCCGCCCTCGACCAGACCACCCGCGCCCATGTGCGCCACACCCTGCGGCGGCACCTCGACGGCTTCGGCGGGGTCTGCCTCATCGTCACGCACGACCCCGTGGAGGCCGTGTCGCTGGCCGACCGGGTCCTCGTACTCGACGAAGGGCGTACGTTGCAGGACGCGCCGCCGGCCGAGGTCACCCGGCATCCCCGCTCGCCCTGGGTGGCGCGGATGCTCGGCCGCAACGCCTGGCCGGGCACCGCCGACGAGGACGGCACGCTCGCCCTCGCGGGGCGGGGACGCCTGGTCGTCGCCGATCCGCCGGCCGCGGGGACGCGGGCGCTCGCCGTCATCGCCCCCGAGGCGGTCTCCGTCCACCGCGAGCGGCCCGAGGGCAGCCCGCGCAACGTCTGGCACGGCACCGTACGGGAGATCACCACCGCGGGGAGCCGCCTGCGCGTCCTGGTCACTTCGGGCGAGGCCCCCGACCTGGTCGCCGAGATCACCCCGCAGGCGGCGGTGGAACTGGGGCTGGTGGACGGGGCCGAGGTATGGACGAGCGTGAAGGCGACGGAGGTGTCGGTGGTGACGCTCTGAGGGGACGCTTAGACGTGCGGCCGCCACGCCGCCGCGCCCTCACGCCGCCACCCCGCCAAGCCGCCCCCCGCCCCCTCACGTCAGGTTCAGTCCGCCGTCGAGCATGATGACCTCGCCCGTCAGGTACGTGCTGGCAAGGACCGAGGTCACCAGGTCTGCCACGTCTGACGGTTGGGCCGGGCGGTGCATGGGGGAGCGGGTTCGCCACAGCTCGTGTGCCTGTGCCCAGTCCTTTGTCATCGGTGTGTCCACGAGGCCAGGTGCCACCGCGTTGACCCGCACCTCGGGGCCGAGGGCGGCGGCGAGGAGCCGGGTCACGTGGTTCAGCGCGGCCTTGCTCGCCGCGTACGGCACCGACGAGCCCTTGGGGCGCACCCCGGCATGGCTGGTGATGTTCACGATGCTGCCGCCCGCCGGGGACCGGCGCAGCGCCGGCAGGGCCGTCGTGCACAGCACCCAGGGGGCGATCAGGTTGACCTCAAGGAGCCGGCGCCAGTCGGCGGGCGTCGCCGCGGCCAGGTCGTCGTGGGGGATGGGCCAGCTGATGCCCGCGTTGTTCACCAGGACGTCGAGGCGCCCGTACCGTTCGAGCGCCGCCTCGACCAGGCCGCGGGCCTCGTCCTCCACCGCCAGGTCCGCCCGCACGTACGCCCCGCCCAGCTCCGCCGCGAGCGCCTCGCCCGCGTCCGTGCTGCGCCGCGAGTGCACCACGACCCGGGTGCCGTCCGCCGCCAGTCTGCGCGCGACGGCCTCGCCGATGCCGGACGTGGAGCCGGTGACCAGGGCGACAGGACGATCCGACGGTTCGTTGCTCATGCCGCGGGATCCTGCCACGGAGCTCCGGGGCTCCCCTCGGCGCCCCTGGCAGGCACCCCAGGCAGGCACCCCTCAGAGCGGTGCCTGCCAGGTCACCGTGGTGCCCGCCTCCACGCCGTCCGTGTCCCCGTCGTCGTACACCGTCAGGCGTACGCACTCCCGCCCGTCGGGCAGCGTCGCCCGCGCGTCGACCGCCACGTCGACCCGCGTGACGCCGGTCCGGCGTGACGTGGCGGCCAGGGCGCGGCGCAGCGCGGCGAGGAGGTGGCCGGCCGCGGGCCGGGTGACCCGGGCGTCGACGGCCCCGCCGAAGTGCACCGACGGCTGGACGCCGAGGACCGCCGCGGCGCCCGCCGTCTCGCGCAGGACCTTGCCGCGGAAGGTGGTGGGCGCCTCGGCGGGCGGCTGCTGGAGGGCGAAGATCGCCGTGCGGACCTCCTGGATGGTCGACTCCAGCTCGTCCACGGCGCGGTCGAGCGTGGACTCCACCTCGGTCGAAGCGGCCCGGCGGCGCGTCGACTCCAGCATCATGCCGGTGGCGAAGAGCCGCTGGACGACGAGGTCGTGCAGGTCGCGCGCGATGCGGTCGCGGTCCTCGAAGACGGCGAGACGCTGCCGGCCCTGCTGGGCGTCGGCGTGGACGAGGGCGAGGGCGGCCTGCGAGGCGAACTGGGTGGCGAGCAGCCGTTCGGCCGCGGTGTAGGCGGGCGCGCCGCGTCTGCGGGGCAGCGCGAGCGTGCCGATGAGCCGTCCGCCCGCCTGGAGCGGCAGCATCATGCTGGGTCCGAAGCGGACGCGTACGTGGGTCGTCATCCGGGGGTCGGTCGCGGAGTCGTCGATGAACACCGGTTCGCCGCCGAGCAGTTGGGTCAGGACCGCGCTGCCGGGTTCGATGGTGGTGCCGATGAGCTCGTCGTGACCGTCGTTGCGACCGTCGTCGTGGTGCGGGGGACCCTGCCCGGGGCCGGCCCCCGGGGGTCCCGCGGGGCGTTCGCGGGCCGACGCACCCCAGCCGTGGGGCGCGCCGTCCGTGGAGGCGGCGACGATCCGCATGCCGCCCGCCTCCGTGGGCTGGAGGACCACGCCCGCCGCCGCGTCCGCGAGAATCCTCGCCCGGTCCGCGACCGTCATCAGCGCGTCGGCCGCCGCCTCGCCGGTGAGCAGCGCCGTGGTGACCGCCGCCGCCCCCTCGATCCAGCGCTCGCGCCGCCGGGCTGCCTCGAACAGCCGGGCGTTGCCGATCGCGATGCCTGCCTGGCTCGCCAGGATTCTGAGGAGCTGCCGGTCCTCCTCGGTGAACGGCCCGTCCGCCTTGCCGGTCAGCACGAGGTCGCCGAACGGCTCGTCGTGCACGTGGATCGGTACGCGGATGACGTCGCCCCCGGCCTCGCCCCGCACCGGCGGCACGTCACCGCCGGCCCCGCCACCGCCGGCCCCGCCACCGCTGGGCCCGCCACCGCTGGGCCCGCCCGCGACGAACAGCTCGGCCGGGTTCTCGTGCGCCGGCCCGGTGGTGCCGAGGGTGCCGTGCGCCGCGCCGGTCAGCCGGGCCGCGCTGTCCACGACGTGCTGGAGCGTGGTGCGCAGTTCGAGGTCCGTGCCGACGCTGAGGACCGCGTCGAGCAGCGGCATCGAGGACAGTGGGGTGTCGGCTCCTTCGGGCATCTGCGTCACGTACTCCGTCGAGAGTCGATCGAGAGTCGAGAGGTGCGCCCGTCCACCCGGTGCATCCGTCCCCCCGGTCCACCAAGTGCGCGGAGCCACCCGGTCCGCGCGGGTCAGCCGGACAGCGGGTCAAGGACCAGCGGCTGGATCTTGCCCTCCAGCATCGCACCCAGGCCGAGCACGGCGCAGGTGTCCGGCCGCTCCGCGATGCGTACGGGCATGCCCGTCGCTTCCCGCAGCATCGTGTCCAGGCCCGGCAACAGCGCGCTGCCGCCGACCATCGTCATCCCGCGGTCCACCAGGTCGGCGACCAGCTCCGGCGGGCAGTCCCGCAGCACCTGGCCGATGCCGTCGAGCACGGCGATGAGCGGGGTGTGCAGGGCCTGGCGGACGGCGGCGGTGTCGACGTGGACCGAGCGGGCCAGGCCGGTCACGACGTCCCTGCCGTGGATCTCCGTGGACTCCGGGCCGTCCTGGGTGATGCCGTTGCCGCGCAGGGCGAGGTGGAGGGGGCGTACGGACTGCTGGGGCAGCATCAGCTGGTACTGCTGGCGCAGGTGCTGCACGATCGCGTTGTCGAGGGCCTCGCCGCCGACCGGGACGCGCTCGGCGGTCACGATCGCGCCGAGGGAGAGGACCGCGACCTGCGTCGAGGCGGCGCCGCAGACGAGGATCATCGTCGCCTCGGGCTGCTCGACGGGCAGCCCGCAGCCGACCGCCGCCGCGATGAGGGTGTCCACCAGTTCGACCCGGCGGGCGCCGAGCCCGACCATCGTCTCGACCGCCGCGCGCCGGGACAGCGGGTCCGCGTCGTGCGGGGTGCAGACGGCGGCGCGCAGCCGGGGCTTGCGGCGCAGGGCACGGCGGAGCTTCTCGCCGATCAGGTGGCGCAGCATCCGCTGGGCCATGTCGATGTCGACGACGGTGCCGCCGGACACGGGGCGGACCACGCGGATGTAATCGGGCGTGCGGCCCGTCATCTCCTCGGCGAAGCGGCCGACCGCGATGAGCGCGCCCGTCCGCGTGTTGACCGCGGCGGCGCTCGGCTCGTCGACGACGAGACCGGCACCCTTCACGAACACCCGGGTCCTCGCGGCCCCCATGTCGACGGCGACGTGGCAGCGGCGCAACTGCTCCAGACTGACGGTCATGGCAGATCCTCCCGAGAGCGCGGACCGTACGGGCCGCCGAACGCGGGCCCTGTCTCGCATCGTGCGGTGCCTGCGGGAGGGGCGCGCGTCAAGGTGAGCCGGGCGGGGTGCCGCCGGACGGGTGAATCGCGCCCCGGGGGCCGCCCGAAGCCGCGGGTACGGGAGTCTCGGGCCCGGGTCCGCCGCCCTGTCGCCGCTGGCGGGTAGTCGCCCTGGCGGCTTTCCGCCACATACCGTCAACTCCCGTGTCACGCAGGCTCCCTGACACTCTTCGCAGCACTCGGGCACCACCCCCGCCCGGGGCAGACGAAGAGAGGCACCCCCATGACCAGAGCCCCCGCACGGCGAAGAGCCGGGCGCGCGGCCGTCCTCGGTCTCGCGTTCGCCCTGCTTCCCGCCGGGCAGAGCGTCGCCGAGGGTCCCGCGGCCGAAGGACCCGCGGCCGACGCCCCGCAGCAGCGCACGGCACGCGCCGCCCACACCGTCACCCTCGTCACCGGCGACCGGGTCACCGTCACCCCGCTGCCCGGCGGCAGGCAGACCGTCACCGTCGAGCGGCCCGCCGGCGCGAGCGGAGCCGTGCGGAGCCGGATATCCGGCGGGCACGTCACCGTCGTACCGGACGAGGCGCGGCCCTACCTCCGCTCAGGAGCACTGGACGAGCGGCTGTTCGACGTCACCGGGCTGATCCGGCAGGGGTACGCCGGAAAGGCCGGCGCCGCGGGCCCGCCGCTTCCGCTCATCGTGACCTATGGGAAGAAGGCGCGCGGGGCCCACGAAGTGCCGCGCGGCGCCGAGAAGGTGCGGGCCCTGCCCAGCGTCTCGGGGGTCGCCGTCACCGCCGAGCGGCCCACCACTCTGTGGCGGTCCGTGACCGACAAGGCGTCCGGCGTCGACAAGGTCTGGCTCGACGGGCGCGTCGAGGCCGACATGGCGCGGAGCAACGAACAGATCGGCACCCCGAAGGCCTGGGAGGCGGGCCTCACGGGGAAGGGCGTGAAGGTCGCCGTCCTCGACACCGGGTACGACGCCGATCACCCCGACCTCAAGGGGCGCGTCGGCCCGAGCAAGAGCTTCATCGCGGGCGAGGGCGTCGCCGACCGCAACGGGCACGGCACCCACGTGGCCTCCACCGTCGGCGGCAGCGGCGCCGCGTCGGAGGGGGAGAAGGAGAAGGGCGTCGCGCCCGGCGCGGACCTCGCCGTCGGCAAGGTGCTCAGCGACGAGGGCTTCGGCAGCGAGTCGGAGATCGTCGCCGGGATGGAGTGGGCCGCGAAGGACGTCGGCGCCAAGATCGTGTCGATGAGCCTCGGCTCCGACGAGGCGAGCGACGGCACCGACCCCATGTCCGCCGCCGTGAACTCCCTCTCGAAGGAGACCGGCGCCCTCTTCGTCATCGCCGCGGGCAACACCGGGGCCCCCTCGTCCATCGGCTCGCCCGGCGCCGCCGACTCCGCGCTGACCGTCGGCGCCGTCGACTCCGCCGACGAGGCCGCGTACTTCACGAGCCAGGGGCCGCGCGCCGGAGACCACGCCCTCAAGCCCGACCTGTCCGCGCCCGGCGTCGACATCCTCGCGGCCCGCTCCCAACTCACCGGCGGCGAGGGCTTCTACACCGAGATGAGCGGTACGTCGATGGCGACCCCGCACGTCGCGGGCGCCGCCGCCCTGCTGGCCGAGCGGCACCCCGACTGGACGGGCGGCCGGCTCAAGGACGCCCTGATGTCCGGCTCCGAGCGGCTCGACGCCTCCGTGTACGCGCTGGGGGCCGGACGGCTGAGCGTGCCCGGCGCCGTCGAGGCGGAGGTCACCGCGACCGGCAGCGCCGACTTCGGGTTCTACGGGTGGCCCTACGACGCCAATGAGCCGGCCGTCCGGACCCTCACCTACACCAACTCCACCGGTAAGGACGTGGAGCTGGAGCTGGCCGCGCGCGGCGCCGCCGACGGTGTCGTCACGCTCGCCGACTCCACCCTCACGGTCCCCGCGCACGGCACCGCCTCGACCACCGCGACCGGGGACGGTTCGAAGGCTCCGGTCGGCGGCACCAGCGGCGCGGTCGTCGCGAGCGCGGGCGGCAAGGAGGTCGCGCGTACCGCGTTCGGCCTGGTCAAGGAGGAGGAGCGGTACACGCTCACCGTCCATGTGAAGGACCGTGACGGCGCGGCGACCGCCGCCGACCTGGTGGTGCAGCAGCTCGCCGGGGGCACGGACCCCGTGCCGGCCACCGTCGGCGACTCCGGCACCCTGAAGCTGCGCCTGAAGCCGGGCTCGTACGCCGTGACGTCCTTCCTCGACGTGCGCGGCAGCGCGGGCCGGGACTCCCTCGGCCTAGGCTTCCTCGCCGACCCGCAGATCAGCCTCGACCGGGACCGCGAGATCACCCTCGACGGACGGAAGCTGCGCGAGATCAGGGCCGACGTCGGGCGGCGCACCGAGACCAGGCAGTTGCTGATGGAGTACGACAGGAAGGCCGGCGGCGCCGACCTGATGGGCGCCGTCCAGGTGCCCGTGAAGTACGACGGCATCTTCGCCGCGCCCACCGAGAAGGTCACCGAGGGCAGCTTCGAGTACCGCACCGTCTGGCGGCTCGGGAAGCCCGCCGTGGACGTGAAGGGCCTGCGCGAGGCCGTCGCCCAGCCCGGCGGGACCATCGCCGGGGGGCGGCACGCGTGGCGTCTCGTGGACGCGGGCGACGGGACCCCGGCCGCCTACGAGGGCAAGGACGTGCGCGGCAAGGCCGTCGTCGTCCGGCGCGGCGACGCGGTGTCCCCGGAGCGGTTGGGGCAGGCCGCGCAGGACGCGGGCGCGAAGGCGCTGTTCGTGACGGACGACAGGCCGGGGCGGCTCAGCGCCTGGTTCGGCACGGACGACAACGCCGGCCGGCCGCTTCAGATCGCCTCCGTCGACGCCGCCGACGGGGCGCGGCTCGTCGCCGCCGCCGAGGCGGGCCGGAGGATCACGAGCACGGGCACCGTGCACACTCCCTACGTCTACGACCTCTCCGAGGGACATGAGGGTGCCGTCCCGAAGGATCTCGTCTTCGAGCCGAAGAAGCGGGACATCGGGGTCCTCGACACCCGCTATCACGCGGTGAAGCCCGCCGAGGGCGGGGGATTCCGGTACTCCATCACCGACACCTTCCCCGTCGGCATCGGCTTCCAGGAGCGGATCGCCTACCCGGCCGAGCGCACCGAGTACGTCTCCACCGGGGCGGGCCAGCTCTGGCACGAGTCGGTGTCCACCGGGCCGGGGGCGCTGGAGCAGCGGAGCGGCCTCGTCGCCTACCAGGGCGGCAAGCGCGTCGGGCTCGACTGGTTCAAGCCGGTGCTGCACCCCTGGCTCGGTACCGGGCTCGGCTGGGGGCAGACCCGCAGGGGCAACGACCTGGAGTTCAACGTGCCCGGCTGGGGCGATTCCGGGCCCGACCACACCGGGTTCGGTGACGTGTGGAACGAGCCCTCCATGACGCAGACCAGTGAGGTCTTCGTGGACGGGACCAGCGTCGACCGGCGGACGAGTTCGGGGCTGTACGTGTGGGACGCGGACCCCGGCGAGCACACGTACAAGGTCGTGACCGACACGACGCTCGATCCTGAGCGGTGGGAGCTCGCGACCAAGGGGCACTCGGAGTGGACCTTCCGGTCCAAGGAGACTCCGGACGACCGCAGGACCTACCTTCCGCTGCTGAACCTCGGGTTCGACGTGGACACGGACCTCGCGGGCGAGGTGCGGGGCGGGCGGACCGTTCCGGTCGGGATCTTCGCCGAGTACGTGAAGGGGGCGGCGGGGACCGGCACCATCGGCGCGGCCGAGCTGGCCGTCTCGTACGACGAGGGCAGGACCTGGCGGGACGTGGCACTGGACCGGGACGGCAGAAAGACGTCCTGGGAGGCGAAGCTGAAGATTCCCGCCGATGCCGGGTCCATCTCACTGAGGGCTTCCGCCGGGGACGACCGGGGCGGGAGCGTGAAGCAGGAGATCGTACGGGCGGTGGGCGTGCGGTAGGGGGACGGTCCGGGGGGGGGGGGGGGGGGGGGGGGGGGGGGGGGGGGGGGGGGGGGGGGGGGGTGGGGGCTCCTCCCCCCCCCCCCCCCCCCCCCCCCCGCCCCGGACCTTGTTGGGTCATCCCAATATCTGCTTATGATTCAGCGGTGTTCGATTCACGGCACATCAAGACGTTCCACGAAGTGGTCAGAGCCGGGTCGTACTCGGCGGCCGCTCGCTCCCTCGGCTACACGCAGCCCGCGATCACCCAGCAGATGAAGGCCCTGGAGCGTTCCGTCGGCACGCCGCTGTTCACCCGCGTCGGCCGCCGCATGCGGCTGACGGAGGCGGGCGAGGCGCTCTCCAGGCACGCCGGGATCATCCTGGACGACATCTCCGCGGCCCAGCAGCAGATGAACGCGATCACGCGGCTGCGCTCGGGACGGGTGCGGGTCTGCGCCTTCCCCAGCGCCAACGCGACCCTCATCCCGGAGGCCCTGGCCCGCCTCGCCTCCGGCCATCCCGGAGTGCGCGTCGAGCTCCTGGAGGACGAGCCGCCGGAGTCGCTGCGGCGCGTGGTGCGCGGCGAGTGCGACATCACCCTCGCCTTCACCTATCCCGGGCTGCACGAGGACGTGCCGGACGAGCTGGTGGAGATCCCGCTCATGGAGGACCAGCTCACCGTGCTGCTGCCCGCGGGGCACCCCATGGCGCGCCGGCGTTCGGTCAAGCTCGCCGAGCTGGCGGAGGAGCGGTGGATAGCCGGGTGCCCGCGCTGCCGGGCCAACTTCCTGCACGAGTGCGCCGAACTGGGCTTCGCGCCCGACATCGCCTTCACCACCGACGACAACCTCGTCGTGCAGAGCCTGGTCGCCGAGGGGCTCGGCGTCGCGATGATGCCGGGGCTCGTCCTGAACTTCCTCTGCCACCGCAAGGTGACCGGACGCGCACTCGATCCCGCCTCGCGGCGCCAGGTGTCGGCGTACGTCCTCAAGGACCACCTCCGCATCCCCGCCACGGCCCTGGTCCTCGACGAGCTGAGGACGGTGGCCGCCAACCGCGTCGGCTGCTGACGCCCGCGGCCCGCCTGCCGGCCTCCGCGCCGGCGCGTCAGCCATAAGCGGAAGTTGCAGGGATGCCAAAGAACTGTCGTTGGACGTGATGGATCGGGCGGCGCCACGCTGCCCGTATGACCACCTCGACCGCGTACCGGGCCGCCCGGACCACAGAGCGCCTCGACACCCTCGTCGCCGACGTGCGCGAGGCGGTCGGGCGCGGCCTGCCTCCCGACCTGACCGCGTACCTGGTCGGTGAGCGGCTCGCCCCGCACCTCGGGGCGGCCGATCTGCTCACCGGCGAGCAGTGCGAGGGCGACCCCGAGCGCTACCGCCAGCACGTCCTGCACGCCGAGCACGACGGCAGCTTCTCCGTCGTGGCCCTGGTCTGGCTGCCGGGACAGCGGACCTCCGTCCACGACCACGTGTCGTGGTGCGTCACGGGCGTGCACGAGGGCGAGGAGCAGGAGCGGCGCTACCGCCTCGTGCCCGCCGCCGGGAACGGCGGCGCGGCGCGGCTCGTCGCCACCGAGGACGTCGTGAACCCGCTGGGCTCCGTCTGCGGCTTCGCGCCGCCCGGAGACATCCACCGGGTGTGGAACGCCTGCGGCACCCGCGCGATATCGATCCACATCTACGGTGCCGACATCGCCCGCCTGGGCAGCAGCGTCCGCCGGGTGTACGAACTGCCGGCCGACCGGTAATGGCGCTGCTCGGAGAACGCGCCAAGTCCCGTGCCGCGATACCCGCCGCCCCCGGCCGCCCGCACGGCAAGCTGCCGGGACTCGGGCTCGCCGCCCTCGGAGTGGCCGTCGCCTGGGGCGTGCACCGGCTCGTGCCCGGCGTCCCGATGCTCACCGTCGCCGTGGTCCTCGGCATCGTGGCCGCCCATCTGCCCGGCGCCGCGCACTCCTACGTACGCGGGCCCGGCAAGGCGGGGCTCACGTTCGCCGGGAAGCGGCTCATGCGGGCCGGCGTCGTGCTGCTCGGCCTGAAGCTGAGCCTCGACGATGTGCTGGGGCTCGGCTGGGCCTCGGTCGTGATGGTGCTGTGCGTGGTCGCCGTCACCTTCTTCGGCACTTGGTGGCTGGGGCGCCGCATGGGCCTGCGCGGCGACCAGCCGCTGCTGATCGCCACCGGCTACTCGATCTGCGGCGCCTCGGCGATCGGTGCCGTCAGCGAGGTCTCCGAGAGCGACGAGCGGGACACCGCCACCTCGGTGGCCCTGGTGACGCTCTGCGGGACGCTCGCCATAGCCGTACTGCCGCTGCTCCAGCACCCCCTCGGCCTCAGCGACGCGGAGTTCGGGCGCTGGGTCGGGGCGAGCGTGCACGACGTGGGGCAGGTCGTGGCGACCGCGCAGACCGCGGGCGCGGGGGCGCTCGGCGACGCGGTCCTGGTCAAGCTGATGCGGGTGGCGCTGCTCGCGCCGCTCGTCGCGGCGGTCGCCCTGTCGGTACGGGCACGGGCACGCTCGGCGGCGAAGCCGGACGGGGACGGCAAGGCGGCCAAGCGCCCGCCCCTCGTGCCGCTGTTCGTCGCCGGATTCCTCGCCATGGTCCTGCTGCGCACCACGGGGCTGCTGCCGGGCGGCGCGCTCGACGCGGCGCAGACCGCGCAGGAACTGGTACTCGCCGCCGCGCTCTTCGGCCTGGGCAGCGCGGTCGACCTGCCCTCCCTGACCCGCACGGGCGGCCGGGTCGCCGCGCTGGGCCTCGTCTCGTGGGGCGTCATCGCGGGGATCTCGTACGCGGGTGTGCTGCTGACGTGAGGCGCGGGGGCGCGTGACGCGAGGCGCGGGGGCGCGTGGGGCGCTTGTTAGCCTGCGGGGCGAATCCTCGTACGCACGCATGGGCGTACGGGTGCACCTGTCAGAGCTAGAGGAGTCCCCCGTGGCAAGCCCCCGCATCGCGCTCGTGACCCGACGCCCGCAGCCGGACTACGACCACGACCTGCCGGTCCTCGCGCGGGCCCTCGCCGAGGCGGACTCCGACGCCGATGTCCGCGTCGTGGGGTGGGACGACCCGGACGTCGACTGGGCCGGCTTCGACCTCGCGGTGATCAGGTCGACGTGGGACTACAGCTGGCGCACCGAGGAGTACGTGGCGTGGGCCGAGCGGTGCTCGAAGCTCACGCGGCTCGCCAACCCCGCCGAGGTCGTGCGGTGGAACACCGACAAGCGGTACCTGGGCGAGCTGGCGGCGGCGGGCGTCCCCACCGTGCCGACGGCCTACTTCGCTCCGGGGGAGAGCGCGGTACTGCCCTCCGGCGACGGCGAGTTCGTCGTCAAGCCGGCCTCCGGGGCCGGGGCGCGCTACGTCGGCCGTTACCGCGCCGATGAGCGCGAGGCGGCCCTCGCCCACATCGCCCGTATGCACGACGAGGGCTTCACCGCCATGGTGCAGCCCTTCGTGCGGCGGATCGACGTCACCGGGGAGCGCGCCCTCGTCTTCATCGGCGGGGAGTTCCTGCACGCGATACGGAAGGGCGCGGTCCTCGCGCCCGGCACGGCCTACGACGCCGACAAGATGCCCCACCCCGACCTGCGCCCCTGGGAGCCCTCGGCCGCCGAGCTGGACGTCGCCGCGCGGGCGCTCGCGGCCGTGCCGGGCCTGCCCGAGCTGCTCTACGCGCGCGTGGACATCGTCGACGGGGACGGCCCCGAGGACGGCCCGCGCGTCATGGAGCTGGAGCTCGTCGAGCCCAACCTCTTCCTCGCCCTGCACCCCGGCTCACTGCACCGCGTCGTGGAGGGGATCCTCAAGGCCGCGGTGTGAGCGCGGGGCCCCCGTCGGGGAACTCCACCCGCTGGAGCAGCCCCCACGTGAACTCCGCCACGCAGCGCCGCCGCGCGCCGTCCGTGCCCTCCGCCTCCGGCGCGGTGAAGGCAAGGCGCCACCGCGTCGGCGCCGTCCCCTCCATGGGCCGGGCGGGGGCGAAGGCGCGGGCCGCCTCGTCGACCGTGCAGGACCACGGCGTGAGGTCGGCGATCGTACGGAGTCCAGGGCCCGGCACCCCCGGCGCGCGCACCAGCCACTCGTTCCACACCGCCCCGTTCGGCGCGAGCAGCACCTCGAAGCGCAGGTCGGGCCAGAGCGGCACCGGCCAGAGCAGGGCCTCGCACTCCAGGTCGCCGATGGTGCGCCGGACGGTCGACTCGGGGGCGCCGAGGACCGAGCGGTAGCGGGAGCGGGCGCCGCGCGCGCCGCCGCGCCCCCGGGACATCGCCTGCCAGCGGCGGTTGGCCTCGCGCATCTCCGCGATGGAGACGCCAAGGTCGTGCCGTGCGCGCTCCACGAGGTCCGGGTTGTGGTCGGCCATGCGGCGCAGCAGGACGAGCTGGAAGTCCAGCGGGGTGAACGGGGCGGGCGGCGGAGTGGACCTAGCGGGCATGTGCCCCATCGTCGCGCACCGCGCGGGATCCCGGGCGGCGGCCTTCGGGGAGGAAGAGGACCGAGTTGACGTAGCGGGGGCGGCGCGGGGTGAGCACCCGGCGCAGCAGGCCCTGCGTCACCACGTACGACGTGTCCGACTGGTGGGCCTCCAGGTCGAAGGCGGCGAGCGGCAGCCAGGTGTCGTGCGGCAGGACCCAGCCCCGGTAGCCGTGCTCGCGGGTGAGCAGCTCCACGATCGGCCCGATCGGCTGGATGCGGGCCTCCAGCTCGATGAAGAGCGCAGGGCGGTCCCTGGCGATCAGCTCGCGCGCGCCCCGCAGCACCGGCAGCTCGTTGCCGTCCACATCGATCTTGACGAAGTGCACGTCCCGCAGCCCGAGCCCGTCGAGCGTCAGGCACGGCACGTCGAGGGCGCGGGCGTGGATGTCCCGGCGGATCAGCGAGGACACGCCCCGCTCGCCCCGGTCCCCGGCCGGCAGCCAGAGCCGTGCCGTGCCCGGCCGGTCCGTGGCCGCGCCCTGCACGACGCGGACGTTGCGCGGGGTGCTCGCGGCGAGCAGCCGGGCCAGGCGCGGCACCGGCTCCACGGTCACCACGTGCCGCGCCCGCGAGGCCAGGCGGCCCGACCAGGGCCCGTACCAGCCGCCGACGTCCACGGCCGTGACGCAGTCCGGCGGACAGAGGTCGCCGAGCCGGGCCAGCTCGGGCTCGAAGCGGGGGTAGACGAGCCGGGCCAGGGAGGCGATGAGCCGGTCGGGCACGAAGGGTGCCAGACGGGCGGCCAGCGTCATGAGTGGGACGTCCGCTTGAGGAGCTGCTCGTGCTCGTCCTCGGTGACCTGTTCGCCGGAGGAGGGCAGCAGCTGCGGTATGCCGTCGATGACCGGGTACCTGCGGCGCAGGCGCGGGTTGTAGAGCGCCTCCTGCGGCACGAGCGGCTCCTCCTGGGCGAGCAGGTGCAGCGGGCCCTTGTCCAGCGGACAGGCGAGGATCCTCAGCAGTGGGTCGTCGGGGTTCATCCGCTCGTCAGCTCCTTGGGGGGTGAGGGGTGGGAGGGGGTGCCGTCGTGCTTCGGCATGGCCAGCAGGACGGTCACCGCGAGCACCGTGCCCGCGATCCGCAGGGCGAGCCGCACCGGCTCGTGCGGCAGCGCCTCGCCGAAGGCCAGCGTCCCGAGCACCGCCGTGAACAGCGACGTCACCGTCGTGCAGACCGGGACGATCAGCGAGGCCCGGCAGCGCTGAAGCGCGGCCTGCGACATGATCAGGCCGAACGCCCCGGTGAACATGAGCAGATACGGGTACGGCGAGCGCAGCAGGTCGACGACGGCGCCGCCGAGCCCCTGCGTGGTCAGATGGCTGGAGACGCCCTTGATGGCCAGCGAGCTCACGCCGTACAGGAGCCCCACCGCGACGCCGTACTCCACGCCCGCCGTCGGCATGCGGTGGCGGTGCTTCGCGCGGCGCTCCGCCGAGCTGTAGAGCCACAGGCCCGCGGCGAGCGACGGCAGGCAGACGGTGAGGACCAGGGGCGCGGGCGCCCCGCGGCCGACCGTGTCGCTGTCCTCGCTCAGCGACAGGACCACCATGAGCAGCGCCAGGAGGATCGCGCCGACCGCGTACCGCTCGCGCCCCGAGGTCTCCTCGCCGAGCAGGGCGGAGGACAGGAGCAGCAGCAGGACGAGGCCCGAGACGAAGATGCCTTGCGCGGCGGCGATCGGCAGCGTCCGGTACACGGCGAGCTGGGCGCCGAACCCGGCCGCGAGCGCCAGCGAGCCGCCGATCCACAGCGGGCTGCCGAGCACCTGCCTGAGCAGCCGGGCCGGGTTGCGGACGCTGACGGACGGCATGGCCGTCAGCGCCCGTTTCTCCAGGACGAACCCGGTGCTGTAGAGCACGTTCGCGAGCAGCGCCGCGGCCACACCCCACCACATGGGACTCAAGTCCTTCGGGCGTGCAGCAGCAGGATCGACGAGGCGCTCGGCACCGCGCAGGCGAGCCGGTCCAGGGCGCGCAGCGGGCGCGGCACGCCGTGGAAGGGCGCTCCGGAGAGGCGGACCACCTCGAAGCCGCTCGCCGCGACGAACTCCCGCAGGGCGCGGGCGGTGTAGAGCCGCAGGTGGCCCACGACCTCGGTGCCGGGGCGGCCGTGGATGCCGCGCAGGCTGACCTCGGAGAAGACCGGCTGTACGCCCGCGAGGAGCAGGCCGCGGTTGTACCAGGCGGCGAGGTTGGGGGTGGACAGCATCAGGTGCCCGCCCGGCCTGAGGACTCTGCGCAGTTCGTCGAGCGCGCTGTCCGGGTCCACCAGGTGCTCGATGACCTCGCTGAACAGCACGGCGTCGGCGGACCCGGCCGCGAACGGCAGGCCGCCGCCCGTCAGTTCGCCCCGTACGACGTCGGGCAGGTGGGCGTGGGCGCGCTTCAGGGCGTCCTGTGACCAGTCGACGCCGATCACCCGGTGGCCCGCGAGCAGCGGCGCGGCGGTCGCCGCGGCCGTGCCGTCGCCGCAGCCGACGTCGAGGACCGTGGCGGCGCCGGACGTGGCGGGGCCGAGCGCGGCGGCGAGGATGCGGGCCTGGCGGAGGCTGCGGGCGTCGCCGGAGGCCACGGGGACGGCCGGGTCCTCGTAGAAGTCGCGCAGCCCGGCCGGGGGTTTGGTCGTCGCGGTGGTCACCGGTGCCTCCCGTTCCCGTCGGCCTCCGTGTGCTCCGTCGCATGGAGGTAGTGCTCGAACAGATCCCGCAGATGCGCGCCGTCGCCGTGGCTGAGCAGCGTCTTCGACCAGCGCAGGGCGAGGTGCAGCCGGCCCGCGGTCGACGCGGTGGTCACGGTGAGACCGCGCGGCAGCCGGGCGGGCGCGGAGAACCACACGGCGTGCGCCCGGCCGGCGTCACCGAAGTCCAGGGCGTACGGGATGCGGCCGATGTTGCTCAGGAGCGTCGTCGACGTCCAGGGCGCGGCGGCCCTGCGCAGCCCGCGTGTGATGGCCGCCCGGAACGTGACCGGGAGCACGGGCGCGGTCAGCAGCGCGGCCCCGTGGCCCAGTTGCGGGCGCGCCATGGCCTTGAGCGCGCGGGTGCGCTCGGAGGTGCGGCACAGCAGACCGCGGATGGCCTCAGGGGTCCAGTCGCGGCCGGCCAGTTCGCCCGCGCCGAAGGGCACCTCGACCAGGCGGGTGCCGTTGCCGATCGGCATGCTCGCGTCGCGCGGCCTGTCGTCCACCGGCATGGTGATGCGCAGCGGCTTCGGCCGGGCCCCGTGTTCGCGGTTCCAGTGCGCGATCATCAGCGCGGTCGCCACCATGAGCTGGTCGTTCACGGTGAACGCGGAGCCCTTGGGCCTGCGCGGCACGGGCAGCTCGGCGATGAGCATGCCGTTGCCCGGCGACGGCTCGGGCGCGCCCTTGCTGACCCGGGCCGGTGGCGCCCAGCCCGACGCGGTGTCCGGCGGCGGCCCGGCGGCGGAGCCCGCGCCCTCCGGCTGCCGGGTCGGGGGCGCGGTGGGGGAGTTGTCCCCGCCGCCGTAGATCTCGGCGGCCGTGGCGAGGACGCGGAGGCAGGCGGGGCCGTCGAGGGCAGTGTGATTGATGGTGAGCAGGAGGACCGAGCCGCCGTCCGCGACCGCCCCGGCCGAATCCGTCGGCGGGTCCTCCGCGGGCAGCACCTCCAGGCGGATCGGCGGCGAGGCCGTCAGCGGCGGAGCTTCGGCGAGGGCGCGTTCGCGGGCGTGCTTCAGGGCGTCCGGCCCGCCCGGCGGGAAGGCCACCACCTCCATGTCCGCCTCCGCCGTCAGCTCCCACTCGTAGCGGCGGCGGTACCAGGGGCCGCGCGCCTCCCGCATCAGGATGCGGGGGTGGCGGCGCAGGGCCTCGTGGAACGCGGCCTTCAGCCGGGCCGGATCCGGGGTGCCCGGCAGGTGCACCTCGATGTGCACGGTCTCCGGCTCCTCCTCCTGGAGGCAGTGCCGGGAGACCTCGTCGACTACGGGGAACGGCACGCGTCCGGGCGGCCGTCCGGAACCGCCCGCGCGCCGGGCCGGGTGCTCAAGTGCGGTCATCGCTGCGTGTCTCCCCCCGGGGTGTGCGGGCCTTCGGCCGGTGGTCCCGCGGCGGGGCCGCGGGCCGAGACCGTGGGGCCCGCCTCCGGGCCCACCGGAACCTGCGGCTCGCCCGGACCGCGCTTGCGGTGCGGCAGCGGGGGCGTCGGAGGCTGGGCGGGCGGCTGGGGCGCGGGGCCCGCGCCGGGCCCGTACACCAGCGTGTCGTCGACATCCGGCTGACGTGCCGCCCGCTCCTGTACGGAGACCAGGGCCGCGAACAGGGCGATCAGCGCGAGCAGTTGGGCCGTGTGGCCGAACGCGCCCTCGTCCGAAGCGGCGCCCGCACCGCCCGCGCCCGTCGCCGCCACGATGCCCGCTCCCGCCATCGCGACGAACGCGATCGGCACGAGCAGCGCGTGCCGCCACCGGGCGAGGAGCGCCAGCGCGGGCACGAGCAGGGCGAACGGGCCCGCGATGACCGCCGCCACCAGGGTCAGCGCCACCGTGCCGAGGATCAGGCCGGGGGCGGGCGGCGCGGGCGCCGCGGCGTCCGGGTCGGTCTCGCGGCGCCAGAGGACGGCGAGCCCGATCAGGAGGAGCACGCCGACACCGGCCAGGATGAGACCGATCTCGTAGACCGTCGACGGCTCGTAGGTGAGCTTCACCGTGCCGCCCTCGCCCTCGGGCACGAGCCAGCCCTGCTGCCAGCCGTCGAGCCGCAGCGAGGTGAGCTCCTTGCCGTTCAGGGTCGCCTTCCAGCCGTCGTTCACGTTCTCGTACGTGGTGAGGTACGAGGCCGCTCCCGCGCCGACCGCCAGCTCACGGCGGTCGCCGAGCCAGTCCTTGACCTTCAGCTCACGCGCGGCCTCGTCGACGCTGCCCGGCGTGCCCCGGGTGAGGGACGCGTCCATGACGGCCAGGGGGCCCGCGTCGCCGGTCTCGACGCTGTGCGCACCGGCTTCCAGCTCGACCGTGGTGTCCTTCTCGCCGAGCCGGCAGAGGCTGATCTCGATCGGGCGGCGGTCGGTGAGGTCGCGGACCGTGCCCTTCGCGCTCGACTCGTACAGCTCGCCGTCGATCGACATGACCGGGCCCTGGCCGCAGGGGAGCGAGAAGCGCTCCGTCGGGTCGGGCTGCTTCGTGCGGTACGTGTCGAGCGCCGGGACATAGACCTCGGTGAGCCCCACGGGGAGCTGGAGGTCGGCGTCCGCCACCGGGTTGTGGACCGTCAGGGGCGCCGTCTCCGTGATGGTGATGTCCATCTGGTCCGTGGTGATCGGGGCGAAGCGGGCGTTGCCGTTCTCGTCGACGCCCGCGGTCGCCGCGCCGTCCGGCGAGCTGATCTCGATCTTCTGCGGCCGGGTGGACAGGCCGCCCGCCGCGGGCAGCACGATCTCGCCCACCGGCTGCTTGTCCGGCCACTTGAGGCGGATGACGGGCCGGTTCTCGTCGCCCGCGACCCAGGCCGTGGTCAGGTCGCCGTCGGTGAGGTTGCGCGGCGAGAGACCGCTGCCGAGCTTCGCGGTGGAGTCGGCGGTCGCGATGATCTGCTGCTCCTGCTCGGGAGCCACCTTGTAGAGCAGCTCGTCGAGCTCACGTCCTGGCAAGGCCACCGCGCTCGCCTTCACCTCGTACTCGCCGTCGGCCGTCGTCGTGAACCGGCGGTGCAGGCCCGACTCGGTGTCCACCTGAGAGAAGGCGCCGGGGTCGGAGGTGCGGTGCAGGGAGTACGTGGTCGCCTTCGCTTCGGTGGTCTTCTCCGCGTCGGTGGGGAGCTGGAGGAGCCGGGTGACCCGTACCCCCGGGATCGAGATCTCCGAGAAGCCCGCGCCCGTCAGGCCGGGGCGTGCCACCTGGGTGTCCAGGATCGTGATCTTGATGAAGTCCGTCTCGCCCGCCGCGGCCTTGACGCGCTGCGGCTCGCCGTCGGTCCGGAGCGGGCTGGTGACGCTGCCGTGCTCCGTCTCCACCCGGACGCGGGTGGGCGCGGCCCGCACGCCGTCCTGCGGCAGCGGGGTGACGCGGAAGGACGACGGCACGTCGATCTTCGCGTTGAACTCGGCCCTGATCCACTCGCCGTCCGCCGAACCGGCGTTGCCCTCGGCCCAGGCCGTGGCCGGGTTCCCGTCGAAGGCGTTCACCGGGTCGTACTGCGGCAGGTGGAAGAGCCAGTTGCCGTAGCTGGACGCCGTGACCGACCTGGCGCCGCGCAGCTCCGCCGTCGTCTGGTGCTCGACGCCGTCGCTCGGCAGGATCTGGTGCGGCTTCTCGCCCGGGTTCTGGAGCGCGTCGGGCGCGTTCTTCTCGTCGCGGCCGTAGGTGTACGAGGTGTTGGAGTTGACCAGGCCGAAGCGGGTGTCTGCGCGGCGCAGGCCGTCACCGACCGCTTGCAGGCCCGGAGTCCCTACGCCCGGGTGGTTGTCGCCGGTCAGCACGGCGGGACGGTCCCGCATCCGAGGATCGGCGGAGAGCGGAAGCAGCGACTCGGGGCCGCCGCTGACCACCGCGGTGTTGGAGACGGGCTTCAGGCCGGCCTGTCCTGGCCGCTCGGCGCCGGTGTCGGGGGCGTAGACCTCCACGGCGCGCTGGCGCGGGTAGAGGCCCTCCACCTGCACGGGGGTGTCGTTGGCGATGATGCCGCCGGTGGTCTGCGGGCCGAAGCCCGTGACGCGGCGGAAGCCGGACTCCTCCAGGGTGCGCTTGACCGTCGCGGTCGGCACGTTGCCGACCTGGTCGGGGTCGAGGTCGTTGCGTACGACGACGTAGTACAGGCCGGCCCGCGTCACGTAGTCGCGCAGCCCCGGCACCTCGGCGCCGGTCCGCAGCGCCTGCTCGACGGCGTCCATCGCGCGCCGGTTGCCCGGCGTGCCGAACGGCACGTAGTCGCGCTGCGCCCAGCGGGAGTCGGCGAGCACGTCGAGGGGCTGGTCGATGGGGGAGCCCCAGGTGTAGATGCCGTGCGCGGTCGCGGGCACGACCAGGGCGCGCGAGTCGGGCGAGTACTTCTCCAGCCAGTCGGCCGTCGCCTGCCAGTAGGTGGGCAGCTTCTGGAACGAACCCGGCTGGAGGATCGAGCCGTTGACATAGGGCAGGGCGAGGCCGGGCAGGACGAGGACCGCCGCGATGAGCGGCGCGTACCGTCTGCCCCGTACCCGCCGGGCGCCGCGCGCCTGTGAGGCCACGCCCACCAGGTGCGTCAGGCCGAGGACCAGGGCGAGGGCGAGGCCCGTCTGGAACTTGTAGATGTTGCGGAAGGGGACGAGCCCGCCGTCCAGCCAGGACTGGACGGTGCCGTGGAAGGGGGCTCCGAACGCGCCGCCGTACCCGGCGAGGGTGATCAGGACGACCGAGAGGACCGTCAGGACCAGCCAGCGCCGCTCCGGCAGATCGCGCCGCGCGAGGCCCGCGAGGCCGACGGCGGCGGCGAGCGCCGAGCAGACGACGGCCATGACGGAGGTCGCCACCGTCCATCCGGCGGGCAGCCAGGCCTCGCCGAAGTGCAGGTAGGCCACCCAGTTGCCGG
The DNA here is from genome assembly GCF_055587985.1 of Streptomyces sp. NPDC046335. NCBI lineage: Bacteria > Bacillati > Actinomycetota > Actinomycetes > Kitasatosporales > Streptomycetaceae > Streptomyces > Streptomyces sp. NPDC046335. The sequence continues at coordinate 679,914 of NZ_JBVJFF010000001.1, forward strand.
CGCCGCGCAGGGTCTCGGTCGCCGACATGGTGCCGGTGGTGGTGGCCGAGTCCTCCACGTAGGGCAGGAAGTTCTCGCCGTAGATGCCGAGCATGAGCAGCGGTACGACCCACCAGGCGGTGGCCAGGATGACGCCGGGCACCCACCAGGTGATCAGCTTCCGCTTGCGCGGGCCGTTCGGCCGGGAGAGCAGATAGAGGCCCACGGGCAGCAGCGAGGCGAGCGTCGCCGCCGCGTTCACCCCGCCCATGAACGGGATGATCAGCACCGAACGGCACGCGGCCAGGCGTGCGCTGATCCGCTGGTTCGTCAGCGGCAGCAGCACCCACGGCAGGAAGGCGCCGGGCAGCGCCGCCGCCGACGTGGAGCCGAGGACCACGGTGAACGTCGGCCACAGGGCGTACACCACCGCGCCGAGCAGCCGGCTCGGGCGGCTGCCGATGCCCAGGCGCTCGGCGAGCCGCAGGGCACCCCAGAACGCGACCGCCAGGATCAGCGAGAACCAGAGCCGCTCCGCCACCCAGACCGGGAGCTGCACGAGCTTGGCGAGCCCGTAGAACGGCAGCATCGGGAACGCGTAGCCGACGTACTGGTCCTGGATGCCTCCGAAGCCGCCCCGGTCGTGCCAGAGCTGGCCCAGGTCGGAGAGGAACTGCCAGGGGTCGACGGCGACACCGAGCTTGGTGTCGAACGTCATGCGCCCGGGTTTCACCGCGAGGAGCAGTACGAACGCCACGGCCCAGAACCCCAGCAGCCAGCGCCGCGAGCGCGGCCCCCGCGAGGGTTCAGGGGCATCGGTCGTGGGCCGTACGGCCGCCGGGGGTGGGGCCTGGACCGTGGTCATGGACACCGCCTGAGGATGAGAAGGAGATTCCAGGTCGCGACCTCGCGCACACCCGGCACCTTGGTGATCGCCCCGGCCAGGAACGGCCAGTAGCGCGAGCGCGCCGTCACCACGTCCACGTCGTCGCGGGCCCGCACCTGGCGCAGGGTCGTGCCGACGTGGTGTGCGAAGAGGTTCTCGCCGAGCTTGTGTTTCGCGGCTCTTCCCGTACGCCGTTCATAGCGGGCGCGGGCCCGGTCGGCGCCCAGGTAGTGCCAGGGCGCCCACTCGTGACCGCCCCAGGGGGAGAGCCAGTTGGTGAAGGAGACATAGATGAGGCCGCCGGGCCTGGTGACCCTGACCATCTCGCTGAGGAACGTCTGCGGGTCGTCGACGTGCTCAAGGACGTTCGAGGAGAACGTGACGTCGGCGACGCCGTCCGCCAGCGGCAGCAGATAGCCGTCGGCCAGGACCGAGCCCTCCGGCGGCTTGGTGCCCGATGCCGTCATCTCCGCGAGATCCGGCTCGAAGAGATGGCTCTGTGCGCCGCGCCGCCGGAACTCCTCGGTGAAGTAGCCGCCCCCGCCGCCGATGTCGACGACGACGCGGTCCTTCACGGGGCCGTACGCCTCGACCTGGTCGGCGGCGTCCCTGGCGAGGAGTGTGTAGCAGCGCTCGGGCTCCTGCTGCTCGCGCAGGAAGGCCCTGAAGAGCGTGGCGGAACGGCGCAGAGAGGGGTCTTTCACTCAGGGCCTCTGGGGTGACTCGGGCTCCAGATGCGCGGCGACGGCCTCGGCCGCCACTGCCTGGAACTGGTGGACCGTGTTGCCCCAGCGGAACTGCGTGGCCCGCTCGCCCGCGGCCTTGCCGAGGGCTCTGCGGCGCTCCGCGCTGAGTGCGAGGGTGCACCAGGCCGCGGCGAAGGAGCTCTCGCCGCGGGCGAGGAGGCCGGTCACCCCGTCCTCGATGGAGTCGCGGACCCCGGGGACGTCGAAGCCGACCGAGGGAGTGGAACGGGTCGCGGCCTCGGTGATGACCAGGCCCCAGCCCTCCACGGCGGAGGGGTGGAGCAGCATCCAGGCCTCGCACAGCAGGCGGTGCTTCTCCGCCTCGGAGACATGCCCCCTGAATTCGACGCCGGGGCCGGCCATCCGCTCCAGGCGGGCGCGTTCGGGACCGTCGCCCACGATCACGAGCCGGCCGCCCGTGACGGGTCTGACGCGCTCCCACAGGCGGAGCAGCAGACCGATCCGCTTGTACTCGACGAGGCGTCCCATCGCCAGGAACAGCGGTTCGTCGGAGCGGGCGTGCAGCGGGCCCGGCTCCTCGACGCCGTTGTGCACGATGCGTATGCGGTCGCGCTCCACGCCGATGGCGCGCAGCGCGGTGGCCGTCGACGGCGAGACGGCCACCAGGAGATTGCCGCGCTGGGCGCCGGAGAGCGCCCAGTGCTCCAGTCTCCGGCCGAGCCTGGCCGCGGGGGCGAGCGCCCCCTGGAAGCGCATCCCCCAGAGGTCGGTGTGGACGTGGTTGACCAGGCACAGGGTGGGTCCCCTGTGCCACAGCGGCGCCAGGTACGGCATGCCGTTGCAGACCTCGACGAGCAGATCGCAGTCGCCCACCTGCCGGGTGAACGCCGAGCGCGCCCGCAGGTAGTGACCGAGGTCGCCGCCCGCGGACACCACGCGGTAGTCGCGGTGGGCGGCGGGGCCGCCGCAGAGCAGCGTGACCTGGTGGCCCAGGTTGCTGAGCCCGTCGGCCAGCCGGTCGACGAGCAGTTCGGAGCCGCCCGCGGCCGGGTTGCCGAGGTCGCGGTGGGCGAGGAAGACGATCCGGCGCGGCTGTGGGGGAGGCGCCGGAAGCCGCTCCGCGCGGCGTGGGGCGGCCGTGCGCAGCGACGACGGTACGTGCTGGGGCATGCGTGCTCCAACTCGTCTCAGGGTGCGGAACTGTGGGGGGTCGGGTCGGCGGAACGGTCCTGCTGGGTTCTGCGGGGGGTCCTGCTACGGGGGTGCTGCGGGGTGGAGCGGCGGCCGGGCCGCGGGCGGTGGGGTCGTCCCGCGGACGTGTCGTGCCCGGCCTGTGCTCGGGTGGTGCGGGGGCTGTGCTCGGGTGGTGCGGGGACTGTGCTCGGGTGGGGTGGTCAGTTTTCGCCGAGCGGCACCGCGCGGCTACTCACCGAAGTGACAATTTCGGGGCCATTCAGGGCTGACGTCTCATCACATCGTGGTGGACTGCAGGGGGCTTCGGGACGTATCAGGATTCGGACTCCCCGGCTCCGCCGATCCGTCCCCGCTGCCGGGGCCGTTCGCGCCGTCGTCCCTGCGCCCCCGGACGACCAGGACGATCCCGGCCACCGCGAGCACCGCGCCGAGCGCCCCCGCCGCCACCGGCAGCGTCCCGCCGACCAGCTTCAGGCGGTCGCTGTCGTCCTTGGCGAGCTTGACCTGCGCTTTCTGCGTGGCCGTGTCGAACGCGATGCGGTCGCTGTCGAGCAGTACCGTCGCGTCCTTGTCCGAGCCAGGCGCCCGCAGTGTCTTGCGCGGCCCGATGGCGGCGTAGATGATCCGGCCGGTCCGCTGGTCCGCGACGAGCTCGATGCCGTGGTTGGCGTAGTACTCGTCGGCGATCACCTGGCTCTTCTTCGGCTGCCCGACCAGCAGCCCGGGCACCTGGCGCGTGCCGGTCTTGGTGGCCTTCACCGTGGCCGTGAACCGGTAGCCCTCGTAGCCCTGGATCTTCTTCGTGCCCCGGTAGGTGAGCGGCACCGTCGCCCCCAGCGTGTTGTCCCACCAGCGGTAGGACCGCTTCTCCACGTCGAAGGGGAACTTCAGGTACGCCTCGCCCTCGAAGTTCGGCTTCTCGCCGCAGCAGTGCACCGGCAGGTTCGTCTTCCGGTCGGTCACCCAGCGCTCCTGCGTCCACTGGAGCGAGTCGTGCGGGTCGGCGGCCGGCAGCGAACTGTCCGGGTCGACGGAGGTCACCACGTCCCAGATGGCGCGCCCGTGCTTCTCGCTGTCCGCGACGTCACCGCGCACCTGCCGGGTGATCGTGAGGCCCTTGTCGCGGACCGTTTTGACCTTCTTGGTGTCGAAATAGCTTCCGGTGCCCTTGAAGACGGTGATCGTATCGATATCAGTGGGTGTGCGCTTCGCGCGTGGCTCCACGTACCAGGCGAGCAACGGTGCCAGGACCAGAAGAAACGCGCCGAGACCTAGGAGGATCAGTGAGAATGGCGAGGTGGGGCGGCGCATGGGGCACTCCTGGGCTATGGGCGGGAGAAGTGTTACCGAGCCGTACGTTATGGGCCGGGAACGTAAGCGCACCCTTGACTAGGTGTCAATGCGTACCAAACACTGAGCACCTGCCGGGCGGGGCCGGCAGGGACTGTGTGACCGGGACTTCACGGCCGAGGATGTACGGCCGTGGCCTCCCGGGTGACCTGGGTGGGGACGACCTCCGACAGAGAGGCTGGCCCTTGTAATGCACCGACTGCTCGCCGCTTCGCTCACCGCCGCCGCCGGGGCGCTGCTCGCCGTGGGCGCGGCCCTCGGCATCGTCGCGCTCCTCGACGCCACCCCGGACCAGCCCAATACGCCGCTGGTCCACTACGAGACCCCTGAGCGGGGTCAGTGAGCGACCGTGGCCCCCACCGATACCCACCCCACTGACGTGGCCTCCCGAGCCGCGCCCGCCCCCGGCGGCCAGGGCTCGTCGGGGTCGCGCTCCGCCTGGCGTGACGTGCCGCCCCGCCAGGTGCGGAGGTTCGCCGCCCTGGCCCTGGAGGAGGTGCCCTCGCTCGCCCAGGACATCCTGCGCGAGATCCGCGCCGAGTACCCCGGCCTCCCCGTCGTCCTCGACGACTCGGGCGAGCCGATGGCGCTGGTGGGCATCCGCCGCGCCCTGGAGGGCTTCGTCCAGCAACTGGCGTCGCAGGAGGGCAGGCCGCGCTATCACCTGGAGGTCTTCCAGGAATTCGGCCGCGGCGAGGGCCTGCACGGCCGCAGCCTCGACTCGCTCCAGGCGATCTACCGCCTCGGCGTGCGGCTCGCCTGGCGCCGCCTGGCCGAGATCGGCCAGCAGATAGACATCCCGCCCCCCGCCATGTACGAACTCGCCGAGTCCGGCTTCGAGTACCTCGACGGCCTCGTCGACCAGTCCGTACGCGGCTACGCCGAGGCCGCGGCCCGCGAGGCGGGCGAACGGCTGCGGCTCCAGCGCAAGCTCATGGAGCTGCTGCTCTCGGAGCGGCGCCCCGAGACCGGCGGCTCCGCGCCCTACGGCGACCGTGGCTCGGGACGCTCCTCCGGGCGGGGCGCCGCCACGCTCGGCAACGGCCTCGGCGAACGGGCCGCCCGCGTCGGCTGGCAGCTTCCCGAACGCGTCGCGGTGGGTGTGCTGCTCCGCCCGGCCAGGGAGGCCGTCGCCCCGGCCGTCGGCGAGGGCGTCCTGCTCGACATGGAGGCCGAACAGCCCCGCATGGTCGTGCCCGACCCCGAGGCCGCGGGCCGCCCCGAACTGCTGCGCCGCGCCATGACCGGCTGGGCGGGAGCCATCGGCCCGCCCGTGCCGCTCGCCGACGCCGCGAAGTCGCTGCGCTGGGCCGAGGCCGCCGTACGGCTCATGGAGCGGGGGCTGCTGCCCGCCGGGGAGGTCCTGCACTGCACGGAGCACACCGAAGCGCTGGTGCTGCTCCAGCCCGAGGAGCTCATCGAGGACCTGGCCCGCCGCTGCCTCGCGCCCCTGAACCACTGCGGGCCCGCCCACGGCCGCCGCCTCGCCGAGACCCTCCTCGCCTGGCTGGAGACGCGCGGCGGCGCCCCGGAGGTCGCGGCGAGGCTCGGCGTCCACCCCCAGACGGTCCGCTACCGCCTGCGCCAGATAAGGGAACTGTGGGGCGACGAGGTGGACGACCCGGACCGCCGCTTCGAGCTCGAACTGGTGCTGCGGGCCCGCAGGCTGAGGGGACAGCTGGGGCGGGCCTAGGACTGGTGCCTCCGGCTCCGGGGGCCCGTCAGCAGCACTGCCAGGTGAACATGGCCTGGTCGAAGCGGAGGTCGGCCAGGTCGTCCCTGCGTATGAGCCAGTAGAGGCAGCCGCCGTCGCCCCACATCATGTCCGCCGTGTCGTCCGAGTCGAATTGGGCAAGAAGCACCCACTCCCGCATCTCCTCGGCGAGCCGGGGGTCGTGCCAGTCCGTCCCCGGGCCGAGGGCGGCGCGGGCGACCTCCAGCTCGACGGGGCCCTGCACCGACTGCGGTGTGCCGCCGAGCTGGTGGACCGCCTCGTCGTCGTAATTCCACAGGGCGTCGACGAACTTCTCGTCGCACACCGGGTGTTCGTAGTCCTGGAAGGCCTCCGCGTCCGGCGCGAGGACCTCCTGGATCTGCGGATGCGTGGGCTCCGCCACCGTCAGCTCCACGCGCGCGGCGAGCGGCACGTGGGAGTAGGCCTCCAGTTCGCGCGGTGTGTCGAGGCGGGCGGTCGATGCTCCCGCCGGTACGTATATGACCCGGGCGCCCGCCCATGTCTCCGGATCGTCCACCTCCACGAACGCCTCGTCGTCCCCGTCCAGTTGGCCGTCGTAGTAGAAGAAGGCCAGCGTGCCGGACGCGGGGAACGGCACGTCGAGGGCGCCCGCGGGCAGGGCCGCGCAGTCCACCGAGGCGATGAACGACAGCGGGCCATGCCCCTCCCACTCCGGCCACTCCACGGCGTCCGGAAGCCGGGGCTCACCGCCCAACTGCCCCACCACGGCCTCGTCCCCACCCGCCGCGGCGAGCCGGATGCCGGGCCGCAGCAGCCCGAGCCACCGCTCGGCCACGTCGGAGGGGAGGTGCTCGTGCGCGAGGGCGTACAACTCGCCGGAGGAGTTCTGCGTCATGTCTTGAATCATGCCTCCTGCCACTGACAACGCCGTCGGCGACCGCCCGGCGAGGCCGCGGGGGAGCGCCCGACAAGGCGGCCACGCCGGAGTTGTTCATTCCGCACACAACTTTCACAGTGGCGGCTTCCGCTGTCACCCGGGCGGCGCCTAGCCTCCAAGCCTCATGGACTACTGCCACCCGTGCCGCAGGCACCTCAACGGAGCCCTCGCCTGCCCGGGGTGCGGAACCCCGGCCGAAACGGACCGGGAGTACACGCAGTCCCTCGCCGCCGAGGAGCTTGATGCCCAAGGCGGCGCGTACGACGAGGAGTCGCCCCGCGGAGGCAGGGCCGGGGGCCGGGCCGGGGGTCGGGCCCGCCGCGGGGGGCGCGGTCGCGCCGCACACCGGCGCAGGCGCCGCAAGCTCCTCCTCGTCACCGCGGGCCTCGCGCTCGCGGCCGGCGGCCTGAGCCTCGCCGAACTGGGCACCGAGGGCCCGTCGGAGCAGCCCACGGCCGCGTCCGCCCCGGACGACGACGCGGGCGAGAGCGCGTCCGCGCCGGGCACCGCGGCGCCGGGCGGCAGTGCGTCGGCCGGGAAGGCGGCGGCCACGGGGACGGCCTCGGCGGCCGGGAGCGAGCAGGCGAAGGCCGCGGAGAAGAGGAGAAAGGCGAAGAAGGACCGCGAGAGCGGTGAGGACGGGCCCGGGGAGGACGAGGAGGCGAGCGACGGGCAGCCGGAGCGCCCCTCGACGACCGCGCCCCCGGCGGCGGACACCCCGGACACACCACGTCCGACCGCGGCCCCGCCCGTCACCGAGGCCCCGAGGCCCACCCCGACCCCGGAGCCGACCCCGACGAGGGACTGCGACCGCTTCCTGTGGTGGTGCACCTGAGCCGAGCCCACGGCTCTCACGTCCGCAGTTCGAACCAGACCCCCTTGCCCGCGCCGGCGCCCCCACCCCCGAAGGGCGCCCCGGGCCCGCTCCCCCAGCGCCCCCCACTCATGGCATCGACGAGCCAGAGTCCACGCCCGGACTCGGCGTCGTAGCCCTCGCGCATGACCGGCAGTTCGTCGGACGCCCCGTCGTACACGGTGACGCGCACGCCCGACGCCTCGACGAAGAGCCACACCAGCGACCCCGCGCCCACGGCGTGCACGCAGGCGTTGGTGACCAGTTCGGACGTGCAGAGGGCGGCGGAGTCGACGAGACCGTCGAGCCGCCGGGAGCGAAGGACGGAAGCGACGAAGTCGCGGGCGATGCGGGGAGAGGTCTCCAGGGGCGGACAGAAGAGGGTGTACGTGTACGGGGCGACCTGGGGGTCGGGGGGCCAGGCGGGGGCGAGCGGGGCGGCGGGGATGGTTTTGGGCATGGCAGGTCAACTCCGTCAGGGGTGTGGGGTGCGCCGCCGGCAGGTGGCAATGCCCGCGACTCACGCGCCGCGAGTGCGCTTCCAACTGGCGTGGGGCTTGGCTGAGTTCGGGGCAGCACAGGCTGCCCTCACTCAGAGTGCCGAGTACGCCACTGAAGGTAAGGCGTAACGTAGTGACGGCACAAGGTAATGACGCCTCTTCCCCTCTTTCCGGTGACTCGCCCGCAGCGGGCGCGGCATACTCGTTCAGCCGATCAACCTGGGAGTAAGTGCCAATGCCGCCAAGGAGTTCCCCCACCGCCCGGCAGGAGCGTCTGGGAAGCGAGCTGCGCAAGATGCGCGAACGCGCGGGAGTCACGGCCCGCGCGGCGGCCGCGCTGCTCGGCTCGAATCCGATGCAGCAGAGCGCCGTGGAGACTGGGCGCAGTGGCATCAGCGAGGAACGAATCCGTCAACTGGCCGCGCACTGTGCCTGCCAAGACGGTGCTTACGTTGACGCGTTGGTCGCCATGTCCTTGGAGCGCGGCAAAGGCTGGTGGGAGAAGTACCGCGGGGTTGTCGCACCCACCGGCCTTGACCTGGCAGAACTGGAGCATCATGCCTCCAGGCTCCAGACCTTCGAAGTAGCGCACATCCCTGGCCTGTTGCAGACCGAGGACCACATGCGGGCCGCATTCCGGTACGTGTTGCCGGCCCGGCCCAGCGAGGGGCAGGAAGCCCACGTGGCCTTCCGCACGGCACGTCAGCAAGTCATCTCGGGCACATCCCCGACCCCGTACGAAGCGGTGATCCACGAGGCCGCACTGCGCATCAGGGTTGGCGGCCGCAAAACGGCCCGCGCGCAGTTGGAGCACATCCTCGACCGTTCCGAATCGGACCACGTGACCGTGTGCGTCGTACCTTTCACCAGCGAGGACTTCGCCGGCGCGGGGTACTCGATGCTGTATGCGCACGGTCCGGTCCATCAGCTGGATACGGTGCAGATCGACACCGCGCATGGCGCGCAATTCCTCGATGGCGAGGCAAGAATGACGCGGTACCAGGCGCGCTACGCACGGGTCGCGGACAGCGCGCTCACCCCCGAGGCGTCGCGGGACTTGATCACCCGCATCATCCACGAACTGTGAAAGGTGCCACCGTGCCCAACGCTCTCAACTGGCAGAAGTCGACATACTCCGGCGGAGGCGACGGCGACAACTGCGTCGAACTCGCCGTCACGACGACAGCGATACACCTCCGCGAAAGCGACGCCCCCGCCACGGCCCTCACCACAGGCGCACCGCAACTCCACGCCCTCCTGACCGCGCTCAAAGACGGCCACGTCACACCCACCCGCCGATCCCGCTGAGGACTCGCCCTCAACCGGGGATTGCAGGAAAATCTCGACCTGGGGGAGAGAAAGCCCAGCTCGGGGCGAGAGGGTGTGGGACTTCCCTGCAAGTCACAGGTGGCCCTCGCCCAGCATCCTCCGCAGCAGCCCCCGCAGCGTCTCCCGCTCCTCGTGGGAGAGGCGGCCCAGTGGTTCGCGGGCGAAGTTCAGGGAGTCGCGCAGGCCCCGTGCCACCACCTTGCCCTCGGCCGTGGGCGCCGCCAGCTTCACGCGGCGGTCGGCCGGGTCGGGCCGCCGCTCCACCAGGCCGCGGGCCTCCAGGCGGTCGACGATGCCCGTGATGTTCGACGGCTCGCACTTCAGCTTCTGGGCGATGCGGCGCATCGGCATCGGCTCCAGGGAGAGCAGCCCGAGGACCCGCGCCTGCGCGCCGGTCAGCGAGTGCCCGGCCGCGGCCTCCTCGTACTCCTCGTGGTAGCGCCCCACGACCGTGCCGATCAGCTCGACGACCTCAAGCGTCAGCGGGTCGGTGCGCGGAGATGGGGTACCGGAGTCCGTACCTGTGCTGCTCGACATGCTCATCAGGTTACCCGGTTACTTGACATCATGAAATATCCAGGAGCATGGTTGTTTCACAACCTGAAGTATCTGGTTCGCTGTCGTGAACCGCCGTCGAAGATCGAAGTCGTAGGAGGACACCCCCTCATGTCCGTCACCCCTGAGCAGCAGCTTCCGTCCGTCAGCCGCGAGTGGCACCTCGTGCGGCGCCCCGAGGGCTGGCCGGTCCCCGAGGACTTCGCGCTGCGCGAGGTCCCCGTCGAGGCCCCCGCCGAGGGCCGCGTCCTGGTCCGCAACCGCCACTTCTCCGTGGACCCGTACATGCGGGGCCGGATGAACGACGTGAAGTCCTACGTCCCGCCGTTCCAGCTCGACCGCCCCATGGAGGGCGGCGCGGTCGGCGAGGTCGTGGCCTCGAACGCCGAGGGCTTCGCGGTGGGCGACCACGTCCTGCACTTCGCCGGCTGGCGCGAGTACGCCTCCGTGCCCGCGCAGCACGCCACCAAGGTGGACCCCGAGGCCGCGCCGCTCTCCGCCTACCTCGGCGTCCTCGGCATGACGGGCCTGACCGCGTACGCGGGGCTGCTCGAAGTGGCCTCCTTCAAGGAGGGCGACGCCGTCTTCGTCTCCGGCGCGGCCGGCGCGGTCGGCGGCCAGGTCGGCCAGATCGCCAAGCTCAAGGGCGCCTCGCGCGTCATCGGCTCGGCGGGCTCCGACGAGAAGGTCAAGCTGCTCGTGGAGGAGTACGGCTTCGACGCCGCCTTCAACTACAAGGACGACAAGCCGGTCGCCGAGCAGCTCAAGGAGGCCGCCCCCGACGGCATCGACGTCTACTTCGACAACGTCGGCGGCGAGCACCTGGAGGCCGCCATCAGCCGCCTGAACGTGCACGGCCGCGTCACCATCTGCGGCATGATCGCGGGCTACAACGACACCGAGCCGACCCCGGCCCCGCGCAACCTCGCCCTGGTCATCGGCAAGCGCCTGCGCCTCACGGGCATGCTCGTGCAGGACCACAGCGCGCTCCAGCCGGAGTTCGTCCGCGAGGTCGGCGGCTGGATCCGCTCCGGAGAGCTCAAGTACCGCGAGACGGTCGTCGAGGGCGTCGAGAACGGCGTGGAGGCCTTCCTCGGCATGCTCCGCGGCGAGAACACCGGAAAGATGATCGTCTCCCTCGGCTGAACTCGGCACTCCTCCGTGCGGACGGGCGCCAGCGCCGACACTTCCGGCTTGAAATTCCGGGATCCGATAACCTGATTCCAGAATTCGTGGTTGTGGGCGCGCGCCACGTCACATCTCAGGAGGAACCAGCAGCTATGTCCATCCAGAAGATCGACGTCAAGTACACCGCCGTGGCCACCGCGGAGAACGGCCGCGACGGCCGTGTGGCCACCGACGACGGCAAGCTCGACGTCGTCGTGAACCCGCCGGAGGAGATGGGCGGCAGCGGCGCGGGCACCAACCCCGAGCAGCTCTTCGCGGCCGGCTACAGCGCCTGCTTCCAGGGCGCCCTCGGCGTGGTCGCCCGCAAGGAGAACGCCGACATATCCGGCTCCACCGTGACCGCCAAGGTCGGCATCGGCCAGAACGAGTCCGGCGGCTTCGGCCTGGAGGTCGAGATCTCCGCCTCCATCCCGAACGTGGACGCGGCCACCGCGCAGTCCCTGATCGAGAAGGCCCACCAGGTGTGCCCCTACTCGAACGCCACGCGCGGCAACATCAAGGTCGAGCTCGCGGTCGCCTGACCGCACGCCGTGCGCCCGTAAGGGCCGCAGGCACTCCGTACGTGAGGGCCGCACCCCGTAGCCGGGGCGCGGCCCTCACGCGCGCGTGGGTCAGCCCGTCGCGAGTGCCGCCTCGTGGACCGCGCGGACCAGCCGCTCGTTCTCCGCGGCCGGGCCGCCGGGGAAGGCGTACCGGCGTCGCGTGTAGCCGTAGGCGAGACCGCCGCGCGGATCGGCGAACGCCTGGGAGCCGCCGATGCCGCTGTGCCCGATGGTCCCCGCGCCCAGGAACGGATACACGGCCACCGCCGTCGCCTGGAAGCCGACCGCGAACGCCTTGAAGGCGCTGAGCGCCAGGTCGTGCCCCACCGACTGCACCTGCCCGAACTCGGCGACCGTGTCCGCCTTCAGCAGCGCCTCCCGGCCGTCGACGCCGGTGACCGCCGCCGCGTACATCCCGGCGAGGCCCCGCGCGGACGCCACCCCGCCCACCGACGCGGGCCCCTTGGCGCGCACGAGGCGAAAGTTGGGCAGCGCCTCCAGGTCGGTGGGCTCGGCCCCGTGGCGGTTGAAGGCGATGGAGCCGAGGCTCCGCGGCTGGGGCGGCAGCGAGGCGAGCAGCGCCGCCTCATCGGGCGTGGGCGCCATCGGCAGCACGGAACGGAACCGTCCCTCGTGCTCCTCGGGCAGCCCCAGGAAGAAGCCGAGCCCGTACGGGGCGCGCACCCGCTCCTCGTACACCTCCTGGAGGGTCTGTCCGGTGGCCCGGAAGACCACCTCTCCGGAGAGTGCCCCTACGGACAGGGCGTGGTAGCCGAAGGCGGCCCCGGGGCGCCAGAAGGGGCGCTGCGGGGCCAGGCGTGCGGCGATCGCCCGGTCGTCGGCGACCTCCTCGGGCGAGAAGCCGGAGTCGGTGCCCACGACGCCCGCCCGGTGCGCGAGCAGCTCCCGCAGGGTCACCGCGCCCTTGCCCCCGGCGGCGAACTCCGGCCAGTAGTGGGCGACCGCCCGGTCGAGGTCCAGGACCCCGTCCTGCACGAGCAGGGCCACGACGAGGTGGGCGGCGCCCTTGGTGGAGGAGTAGACGCCGTACAGGCTCTCGCCGGTGACCTCCGGGCCCGCCCACAGGTCGACGACCTTGCGTCCCCGTACGTAGGCGGCGAGCTGCCCCTCGTACTCGGGCAGCTCGCCCGCCAGTACGGCGGTGAACTCCTCGCGCACCGTCTCGTACCCCTCGGCGACCGTTCCCCGCACGCGGCTCTCACGGGTCATGACGACGCCTTGCCGACGCTCAGCAGGGCCCGCCCGACCTGCGGGAACATCCCCTTCGGGTGGTCGCGGAAGAGCGGTTCGGTGCCGAAGAGCACCACGTCCGCGCGCCCTGCCGACCCGCTGACGACCGAGGCGCGGCCCGCGGCGTCCTCGGGTCCGCCGGTGCCGTCATCCATGGGCCGCCAGTGCCCGGAGACCAGGGGATTGCCGGTGCCGTACTTCTGCTCCGCGCGCACGCCGGGGCCGAGGTCGGTGAACCACGTCGGCGAGTAGACGAAGCTGTGGCCGGGGGCGCCGCCGGTGATCGTGCCGCCCGCGTTGGTCACGCGCACCACGCCGTTGGCGTCGCCGTTGCCCTCCACGGGCTCGGCGGCGAGCAGGCCGGCGTCGGAGTTCAGCGCGGCGCCGGTCGCGCCACGGCCGACGAGGCCGCCGCCCTTGGCGAGGAACGCGTCGAGCGCGGACTTCGCCGCCGCGTTGAGCTTGGCGCGGTCCAGCCCGGCCGACACCATGAGCGCGTCCGCACGCTTCCAGTCGAAGCCGGCGTTGAGCACGGCCGTGGAGACGGGCACCACGTCGAAGCCCATCTCCCGCAGCGCGAACAGCTCGCCCGGCGTGACGGCCGCCGCCACCCGCGTACGGTGCAGCGCGGCACGCCCCTTGGTCTTGGTGGCGTCGAACGCGACGTCGTACTTCTTCGCCGCGGTCATCGCGGCCCCGCGCGCGGACGACGGCAGGATGGCACCGCCCTTGCCGTCGTCCCGCGCGGGAACGCCCTTCGCGAGGAGCGAGTTGAGTGCCGCGACCTCGCGCGGGTCGTCGAGCCGCAGCCGCAGGGCGCCGCGCGGCGCCACATGGCCGACCCCGGACGCGGCGCGCACCACGCGCGCGTGGACACCCTTCAGGCCGCCGCCCTCGACCGTGTCGACGCTCGCGCCCCAGAGCCGCCCGAGGCTCCACCCGGAGATGTCGTACATCGTCGACACCTTGTCGCTGATGTCACGCCCGTCGGCCAGCATCACATTGGCCAGGCCCCGCTTGGGCTGGTGCATGTCGACGACGTACGAGCCCTTCGCGTACGTCCGCCCGCCGAGCCGGAAGCCGTGGCTCGCGCGCTCCACCCGTACGTCGTTGGCCACCAGGTGGTCGACGAGCCGCGCCGCGGCCGTCGCCGAGCGCTGGCCGCGCCCCGAGGGGATCACGTACGCGCGCGGGAACTCGGTGGTGTACACGTCCTCGGGGCCGATTCCGGGCACGCCGGGCACCGTCTCCTCGGAGACCGGGACCTGCTCGGCGCCCGTCGCGCCGCGCCGGAAGACCTCGATCTGGTCGGCGATCACCGAAGTGCGGTGCTTCTCGGTGTAGTCGAGGGTCGCGCGCATGGCCGCGCCCGCGATGTCCACGTTGATGGCGGCCCTGCGGCGCAGCTCGGCGACCGGCTGCGAGTCGTACTCCGCGTTGTTCACCTGCATCGGGAACTCGATGGTGTGCGTCGCGACCGCGCCGTGGAAGGGCATGTACTGCGGGGTGAAGATCGGCGGCCAGTCGTCCCAGCCCTCCTCCTGGTCGCGGAAGGGGATGACCGCGGGCAGGACGCCGTCCTTCGCCTCGGTGTAGCCGAGGCCGTTGACGGCGGCCTCCATGCCGAGGGCGTTGGCGTAGGAGTTCTTCAGGAAGAGGTCGTACTCGTAGTTCTCGCCGTGCGGGGGAGTGGTCGGCTCGATCAGGGTGCCGTTCACATAGCCGTGCAGGTCGATCATGACCGCGGGCTGCTTGTCGACGGCGATCCGCCGGACCGCGCGGGCCTCGGGCTGCGAGGCGGTGATGAAGTCGCGGTTGAGGTCGAAGCCGTTGGCGTTGGCGCGGGTCCCCGCGATGCGGCCGTCGGGGTTGGTGGTGACGCTGAAGTAGATGCGGTTGTGCGCGAGCAGGTCCCGGCTCTTCTTGTCCTTGGCCTTCGCCAGCTTCTCGATGAGCTTCAGGGCGGCGTCGGTGCCCTCCCACTCGTTGCCGTGGATGTTGTTGTTGATGAACACCGGCGTCTTGTACGAGGCCTTGATCGCCTTGTCCTTCGCGGCGGCCGACGGCGCGTTCTCGATGCGCTCGCGCATCCGCTCCTGCCGGGCCGTCTCGCGCGCCGACTCGGGCGCCGTCACGGTCACCAGGTAGAGCTCGTGCCCGCCGGCGGAACGGCCCGCGACCTCCACGCTCACGCGGTCGCCGATGCGCTGGAGGGCGTTCAGCTCGGGGGCTATGCCGTGGTACGGCGTGAGCCCCAGTTTTATCGACTTGTCGGCCGGATTCTCCGGAGGCGCGGTGAGCTTCCGCTCCCGCGGATATCCACGGCCCTTGCCGCTGTCGGACTCCGGGGCGCCCGTGTCACCGAGGGCCCGTTCGGCGGCCCGCTCCGGGGCCTTGGCCGCGCGGTCGGCGCCCAGCGGCGAGCCTTCGCGGACGACGGGGCGCGGCATCGGGTCCGCGGTCGCGGTACCGGGGGCGAACGTGGTGAACAGCAGCGCGCCGGCCGTGGCGGCGGTGGTGACCAGAACGGGTCTTGTCGGCCGGGATATACCCATGCGTACCTCCGGTAGATCGATAACGAGGTCTTACCGGTTCAACTCGCGCGCAACAAGAGGGCCTTCCGTAACGGAAGGCCTCCCCTGTCACAGCGCGGGCGGCATCCGCTGTGACAGTCCTGGCACACGGTGTCGACCGAACCCCCGTTCTGCGACGGCTAGGGTGTGCCGCATGCGCGATCTTGGTGTGGGTTTCGGATACCTGATGAAGGGCCAGCGCTGGGTCGCCCAGCACGGCAAGCAGTACGGAATGGGGCTGTTGCCCGGCCTCATCACGCTCGTCCTCTATGCCGCGGCGCTCGTCTCGCTCGCGCTCTGGGGCACCGACCTCGTGGGCTGGGCCACACCGTTCGCCGACGACTGGTCGTCGCCCTGGCTCGGCCTCTTCCGCGGCTTCCTGACGGCCCTGCTCTTCGCCCTCGCGCTGCTGCTCTCCGTCCTCACCTTCACCGCCGTGACGCTTCTGATCGGGCAGCCCTTCTACGAGTCGCTGTCCGAGAAGGTCGACATCACCGAGTCGGGCCACGCCCCCGAGTCGGGGCTTCCGCTCTGGCGGGATCTGTGGATCTCCGCGCGGGACAGCCTGCGCATCGTCGTCCGCGCGGTGCTCTGGGGCATCCTGCTCTTCGCCCTCGGCTTCATCCCGGTGATCGGCCAGACCGTGATCCCGGTGATCGGCTTCTGCGTGACCGGCTTCTTCCTCGTCGAGGAGCTCACCGCGGTCGCCCTCCAGCGCCGCGGCGTCGAACTCCGGGACCGCCTGGCCCTGCTGCGCTCCCGCAAGCAACTGGCCTGGGGCTTCGGGACGCCGCTCGCCGTCGCCTTCCTGGTGCCGTTCGTCGCCGTCTTCCTGATGCCGGGCGCGGTCGCGGGCGCGACGCTGATGGCGCGGGACCTGCTGGGCGAGAACAACGGCGACAACGGCGGTCAGGGTGACGGCGAGGGCGCCCCCGGGCCGGGCGGCGGATCCGGTTCCGGCCGCCCGGCCTGAGAGCCTGAGGGCCTGACCGTCAGGACGCCGAGACGGCCGTCCGCAGGATGCTCCGCATCTGGGCGATGATGTCGAGCCGGTTCCGCACGAACTCGGGGTCGGTCACCGCGCCGGTCGCCGGGTCCGTGTTCCCCGCGCCGAACTGGAGCACGGGCGTGTGGACGTGCCCGCCGGGCAGCCGGCCGCGCAGCCCGAGCCGGTCCCGCAGCAGCGTGGCCCGGTAGGCGATCTCGTTGGACAGGTAGTCACCGCCACCGCCCGCGCGCGCGGCCGACCCCGCGGTCGGCCCGTCAGGACGCACCACGGGCTGGGTACCGCCCGCCGGGATCTCGGTCACCGAGGTGTTGTCGTACACCGGGAAACGGCCGGTCTCCGCGTCCGCGATTGCCTTGTACGGGAGGGTCGTCGTCGTCCACTGGGGCTGTGAGGCGGGGTCGGTCACCGGAACCTGCTCGGTGCGCGAGGCGTTGTCATTGTCGGGGAAGCCGCCGCGCCAGGCCCCGTTGGTCCGCTCCACGTCGATGCGGCCCACGCGGCCCTGGCTGACGGTGGTGAAGAGATCGACGCGGGGCAGCACCGGACGCAGCGCCCGCTCCACCGCACCGTCGGTGAAGTCCTGCCAGCGGACGGGGAAGGTGACGGCCTCGATCCGGGCCGGTCCTTCGGCGGTCCGGATCGTCGTGCCGTCGAGGGCCAGCGCGGTCGCGCCCGACGGGTTGCTGATGCGGACGTCCCGGTCGAGGGTGAAGGGGTCGAAGCCGGTCACGAAGACACGCTTGACCCCCTTGCCGTGGTGGCGCTCCTTGCCGTGACGGCGCTCCGCGAACCGTACGTCGTCCTGCCCGCGTGACGTCGTCTCCAGGGAGTCCATGAGGCGCGCGCGCCGCGCGTCGCTCAGGGAGAACCGGCTCGGCTCCCACTGCCGCAGCTCCCGCGTCATCCCGAGCCGCGCCCAGTAGAGCGGCCGGTCGTCGTCCCTGCTCAGATCGCCGCCGGCCGGCCCACGCCCCTGCGCGCGGTCGACGGCCCCGCGCCACAACGACCTGCCCTCCCGTATGACGAGCCGCCGCGCCTGCTCGTAGGAGCGCGCCTTGCCGAGCGCACGCGCCAACTCCGGCGCCCGGGAGTCGAAGCCGCTGCGCCGCAGGATCTCCTGGGGCGCGGCCCGGTCGAGCCGCGCCTCCTCGACGGTGACCGTGCGGCCACCGGCATCCCCCGGTGCGGCGGAGGCGGGCGCCGGGACACCGAGCCCGGCCATCAGCACGGCGAGGCCGAGCGCGCCGCCGATCCGGGAGCGGGAGCCGGTGAGCAGTGGGGGACGAGACAGCACGCGAGGACGAGGGGACACGCGGATCCTTCCGTAAGCGGTTCACCGTTACCGGTGAGGTGGCGGAAGTATCGCGGGACGACAGGGACGAGCGCTACGGGTCCAAGGTCCTCGATGTCACGGGACGCCTTCGCCGCCCATGTATGGGACACCGGCGGACGCAACCCCACGGCCCGGCCGGGTAAATCGGTTGCCCGGGGTGCTCTGCCGCCGCCAAGCTCCGTCCATGACCCGTAGCCCGGCCACCGCCGCTCCGCCGCTGACCGTCTCCGTCGCCACCGTGGCGCGGGACCAGCAGCGGACCGGCCGAGCGTGGGGGCCGATCTCCGTCCTCGCGTGAGCGCGGTCCTGGTCGCGGGGCTGCTCGCCGGGTACGGCATCGCCATGCCCGTCGGCGGGGTCGCGACCTACCTGGTGGCCCTCACCGCCCGCACCTCACTGCGGACCGGCGCCTGCGCCGCCCTCGGCGTGGCGACCGCCGACGGCGTCTACGCCCTCGTCGCGGCCGTCGGCGGCACCTCGCTGACCCGCCTCCTCGAACCGGCCCTGGTCCCGCTGCGCTGGGCCTCGGTCCTCGTCCTCCTCGCCCTGGCGGTACGGGGAGCGGTCGTGGCGGTACGCGAATACCGGGGGCGCACCCGGGCCATGGGCAGGACCGGCACCCCCGTCGGCCCGGCCCGCGCCTACGCCATGCTGCTCGGCATCACCCTCCTGAACCCCGCCACGGTGATCTACTTCGCCGCGCTCGTCCTCGGCAGCCCCGCCACGGCCTCGCTCACGCCCCTGGAGCAGGCGGCGTTCGCCCTGGCCGCCCTGGTGGCCTCCGCGAGCTGGCAGTTGCTGCTCGCGGGCGGCGGCGCACTCCTCGGCCGAGCCCTGACGGGCAGGAGGGGCCGCCTGCTCACGGCGCTGGCGTCGAGCGCGCTGATCACGGCCCTGGCGACACACCTGCTGCTGTCGGCGCCCTGAGTGACTCCGCCAGTCGCTAAGCAGCGTGCGTCAGTTGGGCGATGACGTGTGCCGCTATGCGGGCCATCCTCGGGTTTGTCACGCGGTAGTACGCGAGTTCGTCCAGCGCGATCGACAGGGCCCAGCCCCGGCCGCGCGCCCACATGGCGTCGTCGGCGGCGGGGCCCAGCGCGGTGCGGAAGACGTCGCGGGCCGGGCCGTCCATCACGTACCAGGCGGAGATCAGATCGACGGCGGGATCTCCGAGGCCCATGCATCCGAAGTCGATGACGGCGCTGAGCCGGCCGCCGTCGACGAGGACGTTGCCCGGCTGGAGGTCTCCGTGCGTCCAGACGGCGCCCCGCCGCCACGCCGGGGCCCGCAGGGCGGCGTCCCACACGGCGGTCGCGGCCCGCTCGTCCACGGTGCCGCGCAGCCCGGCGATCACCTCGCGCGTACGGGCGTCGCGCCGCGCCAACGGCTCGCTCCGGTAGGCGGCGGGCGCCCCCGCCGGGTCGACCTCCCGCAGGGCGATCAGGAACTCCGCGACGTCCTTGGCGAACAGCGCGGGACCGGCGAGCGGAACGCCCGGCTCCGGCGTGGTGCCCGCCAGCCACCGGAAGACGGACCACGCGTACGGGTATCCCTCGCCCGGCCTCCCCAGCCCCAGCGGCTCGGGAACGGCGACGGGCAACGCCGCCGCGAGCCGCGGCAGCCACCGGTGCTCCCCCTCCACATCCTCGGCGGACGCGGCGACGCGGGGCAGCCGCACCACCATGTCCGCGCCCAGCCGGTACATGGCGTTGGCCGTCCCCGCCGCACCGACGCGCTCCACGGACAGCGCGGCCCAGGCGGGGAACTGGGCGGCCACGAGCCGCCGTACGAGCCCCTCGTCCATCTCGGCCTCGTCGGCGTGCATCTTCTGCTCTTGCTCGGACATGGGTGGGAGTCTCCTCGGGGAGTAGTTGTCGGGGTGGCCGGGCGGCCACTGCCCCCGTGGGTCCGTTCAAAGGCGGGGGCAGGCGGAGCGCAGGGCCGCCAGGAACGCCGTGGCCGCCGGCGGCACCGCCCGGCCTCGCGCCGTTGCCGCGTAGACCTTGCGCGCCGGCGCGGAGTCGTCCCGCAGGGGGACCAGAGTGATGTCCGGGCGGGCCGACTCCGCCGCTAGCTGGGGGATGAGCGCGATGCCGAGGCCCGCGGCGACGTACCCCTGTTTCGCCGTCCACTCCGCGACGACGTGGGCCACGCGGGGCCGGAATCCGTGGCCGAGCGCCAGGTGCAGGAGGGTGCCCTCGATGTGCGGGCTGCCGGATATCCAGTCCTCGGCGGCGAGCCCCGGCAGCCGCAGCTCCGGCTCGGCCGCCAGCGCGTGGCCGGCGGGCAGAGCCACGTACAGGGCCTCGTCGAGCAGGTGATGGAGTTTGTACGCGCCGTCGGGCAGTGCGCCGCCCGTGGTCGAGACGACGGCGAGGTCGAGTTCGCCCTCCGTCAGCCGGGAGAGCAGCGCGGGCGTGCGGCCCTCCTCCCGGGTGAGGGTCACGCCGGGGTGGCAGGACCGGAACCGCGCGAGCGCCCGCGGCACGAGCCCCGCGTCGGCCGTCGCGAACGCCCCGATCCGCAGCGGCCCGCCCGTCGCGTCCCGCAGCGCCGCCAGCTCACCCGCCGCGCGGTGCAGCCGGGCAAGGACCTCCTCCGCGTACGGCAGCAGCGTCCGGCCCTCCGCGGTCGGGCGCACCCCGCGCGGCAGCCGGTCGAAGAGCGGGGCCCCGCCGAGCGCCGCCTCCAGCGCGGAGATCTGCCGCGACACGGCGGACTGCGTCCACCCCAGCTCCCGCGCGGCCACCGTGAACGAACCGTGCCGGGCCACGTCCAGGAAGGTCCGCAGCCAGACGGTGGACAGGTCGGGGAGAGCCACCGGGGAAGGGGCCGAGGGACGGGCCGGGGGAGTGGGCTCCACCATGCGTGGGGTATGCGGATTCGGCATGGCAGGCATGCTAGACATTCGCTTGTCGCACCCCGTGGGCAGGCCTAGCGTCGAGCACATGGAGAAGATCGCATTCCTCGGCCTCGGCCACATGGGCGAGCCGATGGCCCGTCACCTGCTGGCCGCAGGACACCCGTTGACCGTGTGGAACCGTACGGCAGCCAAGGCGGAAGCCCTCGTCGAGGCGGGCGCGCGGGCCGCGCCGGACCCCGCCGACGCCGTGCGTGACGCCGATGTCGTCATCACGATGCTGGCAGGACCCGACGCCGTACGGGAGATCGCCGACGCCATCCTTCCCGCGCTGAGGTCAGGCGCGTACTGGGCGGAGATGTCGACCGTCGGCCCGGACGTCGTGCGCGAGCTCGAAAAGCGGGTGCCCGCCGGGGTGACACTCGTCGACGCGCCCGTCATGGGCAGTACGGACAAGGCCGCCGCCGGGCGCCTCGGCATCCTCGCGGGCGGCGACGCGGCGGGCGTCGAGCACGTCCTTGCCCGCTTCGGCCCGGTCACCCGTACCGGCGGGCTCGGCACCGGCGCCGCCCTCAAGCTCGTCGTCAACACCGCTGTCATCGGCGGCGTCGCGCTCGTCGCGGAGGCCATGAAACTCGCCGACGCGCTCGGCCTGGCCGAGCAGACCGCCAGGGACGCCCTGGCCGGCGGGCCGCTCGGCGGCGCGGTCGCCCGGGCCTTCGCGGAAGACGTGCACTTCGGCAGCGACCTCGCCGTCAAGGACATCGCGCTGGCCACGGAGTCCGCCCGGCTGCCCGCCATGGAGGCGGTGCTCGGTCACTTCGAGGCGGCCGCCGCCGACCCGGACGTCGTCCACGAGGACATCGCCCGCGCCGTCACCCACATCCGCGCCCACCGCGACACCTGACCGAGCCCCTCCGACCCCTTCAGCCACCCCGGCCTCAACGCCCCGCCAAGGAGCACCCGCATGCGGATAACCCTCGACAACCCCGCCTCCGCCCCGCAGCCGCTGGGCCCCTACTCCCAGGTCGCCCGCGTGGAACTCCCGGGCGGCGGCGCCCTGTTGTACCTCTCCGGCCAGATCGGCGAGGGCGACGGCCTCGCCGCCCAGTCCCGCCGCGTGTTCGAGACCCTCGACAGCCTGCTGCGGGCCCACGGGGCGGGGCTCGGCGACATCGTCAACATCCGTACGTTCCTGACGGACATCGGCGGCCTGCCCGACTACGCCGCCGTGCGCCGGGAGTTCCTCACCGGCACCCCGCCCACCAGCACGACCGTCGAGGTGCCGCGCCTCTTCAGGCCCGAGGCGCTGATCGAGGTCGAGGTGGTCGCGGCCGTACCCGCCGGTAGGGACACCGCGTAGCGGCCCCATGCAGGATGGAGGGAGGACTCAACGAGGAGGCACCGTCATGGCGGCAGGCACGTCCACCGAGGCCACGCAGGGAGACCGGGCGCGGGAAGCCGCCGTCGAGGCCGCGCTCGGCAAGCTGGATCCGGCGGCCAAGGCCCGGCTGCTCAGCGGCAAGGACATGTGGTCCCTGCACCCCCTGCCCGAGATCGGCCTGCGGTCCCTCGTGATGTCCGACGGTCCTGTCGGCGTGCGCGGGGTCCGCTGGACCGCCGACGACCCGTCCATCGCGCTGCCATCGCCGACCGCCCTCGCCGCCACCTGGGACCAGGACCTGGCCCGCCGCGCCGGCGCGCTCCTCGCGCAGGAGGCCCGCCGCAAGGGCGTGCACGTGCTCCTCGCGCCGACCGTCAACCTCCACCGCTCCCCGCTCGGCGGCCGCCACTTCGAGGCGTACAGCGAGGACCCGTACCTGACCGGAGTCATCGGTACGGGCTACGTCCAGGGCGTGCAGAGCGGCGGCGTCGGCACGACCGTCAAGCACTTCGTGGCCAACGACGCCGAGACCGACCGCTTCACCGTCGACAACAAGGTCGGCGCCCGCGCCCTGCGCGAGCTCTACCTGGCCCCCTTCGAGGCGATCGTCGCCGACGCCCGCCCCTGGGGCATCATGACCGCGTACAACCAGGTCAACGGCGTGACCATGACCGAGCACCGCCACCTCGTGCGCGAGGTCCTGCGCGGCGAGTGGGGCTTCGACGGCTGCAACGTCTCCGACTGGATGGCCGCCCGCTCCACCACAGGCTGCGTCGAGGGCGGCCTCGACGTCGCCATGCCGGGCCCCCGGACCGTCTACGGCGAACCGCTGGCCGCCGCCGTGCGCGCGGGCGAGGTCGCGGAGGAGACCCTCGACGAGGCCGTGCGCAACGTCCTGCGCCTGGCCGCACGCGTCGGCGCGCTCGAAGGCGCCGAGCCGGTCGTCTTCCGGGTCCCCGCGGACATCGACGGCGAAGCCCTCGCCCGCGAGATCGCCCGCCGCGCCTTCGTCCTCGTACGCAACGAGAACGGGACCCTCCCGCTGGCCCCCGGCACCGGCACGGTCGCCCTCATCGGCGCCGCCGCCCGTGACGCCCGGGTGCTCGGCGGCGGTTCCGCCACCGTCTTCCCCGACCACGTGGTCTCCCCGCTGGACGGCCTGACCGCCGCCCTGCCCGAGGGGACGCTCACCTACGCCGTCGGGGCCGACCCCAACGACGAACTCGCCCCCGCGGGCAACGGCTTCAGGCTCAGGGCGGTCTGCCGCGACGCCGACGGCAACGTCCTCGGCGTCGGCAGCCTCCCCTCCGGGCAGGTCCAGTGGATCGGCGACGACCTGCCCGACGGCGTCACCCATGAGGCCCTCGCGAGCGTCGAGGTGACCGGCACGTTCACCCCGCGCGAGAGCGGCGGGCACTCCTTCGGCACGCGCGGCCTCGGCGCCTTCCGGCTGACGGCCGGGGGCCGGGTCCTCTTCGACGGCGTGCAGGGGACGGGCACCGGGGCCGACCCGTTCGAGGCGTTCTTCGGCTCCCCGGTCGAGCGCGGCACGGTGGCGCTCACCGCCGACGAACCCGTGGAGGTCTCCCTGCTGCACACGCTCGCCAAGGGGGTCGCGGCCCCGCTGCCGGGCGTCCTGTTCTCGCTCGTCCACCTCGGCCCGCGGCGTGACGCCGACGAACTGATGGCCGAAGCCGTCGAGGCCGCCCGGGGCGCCGGTACCGCCGTCGTGGTCGTCGCCACCACCGAGCGCGTCGAGTCCGAGGGCTTCGACCGCGGGGACCTCAGGCTGCCGGGCCGCCAGGACGACCTGGTGCGCGCGGTCGCCGCCGCCAACCCGAACACCGTGGTCGTCGTCAACTCCGGCTCCCCGGTTGAGCTGCCGTGGCGCGAGGACGTCGCCGCGGTGCTGCTCGGCTGGTTCCCCGGCCAGGAGGGCGGCGCGGCCCTCGCCGACGTCCTCCTCGGCGCGGAGGAACCCGGCGGCCGTCTCCCCACCACCTGGGGCGACCTCGCCGCCGCGCCCGTCACCCGGGTCACTCCGACCGACGGCGAACTCGACTACGCCGAGGGCGTCTTCATCGGCTACCCCGCCTGGGACAGGGCGGGCGCCACCCCCGCCTACCCCTTCGGGCACGGCCTCGGCTACACCGACTGGACGTACGAGTCACTGACCCTCGACGGCACCACGGCCACGGTCCGCGTCCGCAACACCGGGCAGTGCCGGGGCCGCGAGGTCGTCCAGGTGTACCTGGGCCCCGCCGAGCCCGACGCGGACCGCCCGTCCCGCCGCCTCGCGGGCTTCGCGGGCGCGGAGGCGGGGCCGGGCGAGAGCGTCGAGGTGACGGTCGGGATCCCGCGCCGGGCCTTCGAGACGTGGGACGAGGCGGCGGACGTGTGGGCGTACCGGGCGGGCATGTACGAGGTGCGGGCGGGCCGCTCAGTGGCGGACACCCGGCTGAGCGGAACGCTGCGGGCATAGGCGGGACGGGGCGCGCGTCACCGTACGGAGAAGCCGTACACCGTCCGCGACGCATAGGTCTCGCCGGGCCGCAGGACCGTGGACGGGAACCCCGGGCGATTCGGGGAGTCGGGAAAGTGCTGGGTCTCCAGGGCGACGCCGTCCCCCGGGGCGAACGGCAGCTCCGCGTCGAAGTGGTCGGCGGTATAGAGCTGGAGCCCCGGCTCGGTCGTCGAGATGGTGAGGTCCCGCCCGGTGGCGGGATCATGCAGCCCCGCCACGTCGACCGGCCCGGCGGTGACGCCCTTGTCCAGCACGTAGTTGTGGTCGAATCCGGGCCCCGCGGTCCGTGCCGTACGGAAGTCGAACCGCGTCCCCGCCACGTCCTCGTACGCCCCGGTCGGGATCAGGTCCCCGTCGACCGGGGTGATCCGGGAGGCGGCGATCCGCACCTCGTGCCCGTGCGCGCTGCCCGAGCCCGCGCCGGCGAGGTTCCAGTACGTGTGGTTGGTGAGGTTCACCACGGTCGGGGCGTCCGTGGTCGCCTCGTAGGCGATGCTCAGCGCGCCCGCCGCGTCCAGCGCGTACGTCGCCGAGACCGCGAGCCGTCCGGGGTAGCCCTCCTCGCCGTCCGGGCTCACCCGCGCGAGCCGCACCGCGTGGTCGCCGTCCGGTTCCGCGTCCCAGACGCGCTTGTCGAAGCCGCGCTCACCGCCGTGCAGGGCGTTGGAGCCGTTGTTCCGCGCCAGCCGGTGGGTGCGCCCGTCGAGGGTGAAGGCGCCGCCCGCGATGCGGTTCGCGTACCTCCCGACCAGTGCGCCGAGGTAGGGGCTGGGGTGCTTCACGTACCCGTCGAGCCCCTCGAACCCCAGGGCCACCTGCGCCACCCGCCCGGATCGGTCGGGAACTTCCGCCGTCTGCAGGATGCCGCCGTACGTCAGGACGCGCACCCGTACTCCGCCCCTTTCCAGGGTCCAGCGGTGGACAGGGGTGCCGTCGGGGAGTGTCCCGAAGAGTTCGCTGCGCATGATCGCGACCCTACGCCGGACGGGCCCTAGGACAGAGGTTCGCGCGAGGTGATCTGCCGGTGGGCGAGCGCGGCGAGGCGGGACTGGCCGTCCTTGCTGGGGTGGAACCAGTCCCAGTGGCTCAACTGGTCGCCGTCGAAGCGGTAGTCGTGGACGGCCCCGCCGTCGTACCGGCAGCGCCGGTCCTTCTCGCACACCTCTTCGAGTACTTCGTTGTACGCCACCACGCGGTCCCGCACCGAGTTCCGCCGCTGGGACGCCGCGGCGTTCAGGTCGTCGGGGTCGGCCAGCATCGAGGAGCAGATGCCCAGCTTCCACACCTGCTTGCCCAGCGGGTTGGTGCGCCCCTGGGACCAGAGCCGCTTGAGGTCCGGCACGGACGCCACGTACACCTGGGTCTTCGGCAGCGAGCTGCGCAGGGTGCGCATCGCGGCCGTGAAGTCGGCGCGGAAGTCACCGACCGGCGTCATCGACGCGGCCGACGAACGGCAGGCGTCGTTGGCGCCCATCATCACCGTCACCAGCTCCGGCCGCTCGGCGACGGCCTCTTCGACCTGGCCGGACAGATCCGCCATTCGGGCGCCCGTCTTGGCGAGGTTCCAGCTGTGCGAGGCGGCCCGCTCCTTGCCGAGCAGCCGCGTGGCGAGGCTGCGCACCTCCGCGTCCGTACCGGTCGCCCAGGACGCCTCGGGGCAGTCGGAGAGCACCGAGCAGGCGTCGAAGCCGCGGGTGATGGAGTCGCCGACGGCCGCGAGCGAGCGGGGCGTGGTGTCCCAGGAGGGCGTCGGTTTCGGGGACGGTTTGTCGAGTGCGGACGGGCCGCCGGGGGCCGCGGAGTTGCCGCCCTGCGCGTCGCACGCGGTCAGCGTCGCGGTGCCGAGAAGAGCCGCCGTCGCGAGAGCGACGGCGGCACGTGAGCGGTGCCTGCGGTTCCGCATCCCCTGGTCCCCTTCGTCGATCTGGGTGACGTCGTGCGCGTGCCCGGGGTTGCGCCCCGCCGGGTGAAAGGTCGGAGTTTCCCGGGCCACGGACCGACGGTACGTCACACTCCTTGCGCCGCCGCACGGTAGCCTCGGCCCCGTAGCCGCCTGGCCACTGCTCTCACGGCGGCGACAGGCGGGTGATCCACCCGGTGACGCCCCGCCGCTCTGGTTCCGCTAAATTACATCACGTCACATCTGTCCCCTTTTTTTCAGGTTTCTCTAGTATTTGGAGAAAACTGCTCGGCACGGGCGCGAGGCCGCCGGGACAGGCGAACCTCGACCCACACTGGAGGTCCCGGTGACGACACGTGGAGTTCTGTACGTGCACTCCGCTCCGCGCGCGCTGTGCCCACACGTCGAGTGGGCCGTCGCGGGCGTGCTCGGCGCGCGTGTGAGCCTCGACTGGATCAGGCAGCCCGCGGCGCCGGGCACCTGGAGATCCGAATTCTCCTGGCAGGGCTCGGTGGGCACCGCCTCCAAGCTCGCCTCCGCCCTGCGCGGCTGGCAGATGCTGCGCTTCGAGGTCACGGCGGAGCCCTGTCCGAGCGCCGAGGGCGAGCGGTACAGCGCCACGCCCGAGCTCGGCATCTACCACGCCGTCACCGGGCTGCACGGCGACATCCTCATCCCCGAGGACCGGCTGCGCGCCGCCCTGGCCCGCTCCCAGCGCGGCGAGAGCGACCTGGCCGCCGAGCTCGCCAAACTCCTCGGCAAGCCCTGGGACGACGAGCTCGAACCGTTCCGCTACGCGGGCGAGGGCGCGCCCGTGCGGTGGCTGCACCAGGTCGTGTGAGACCGCGCGCCGCTCCCGGCGGCCGCCCCCGTCCCCGTAAGTCCCCGTATGTACGAAGAAGGCCCGCCCGGAAGTCTCCGGGCGGGCCTTGCTCGTCAGACGGGGGCTCGTCAGTGGGGTCACACGCTCCTGAACGCCAGGACCACGTTGTGACCACCGAAGCCGAACGAGTCGTTCAGCGCCGCGATCCTGCCCTCGGGCAGCGCGCGGGCCTCGTCGCGGATGACGTCCGCGTCGACCTCGGGGTCGAGGTTCTGGATGTTGATCGTCGGCGGGGCGACGCGGTTCTTCAGCGCGAGGACCGTGGCCACGGTCTCCACGCCGCCCGCGCCGCCGAGCAGGTGACCGGTCATCGACTTGGTGCTGGCGATCGCCATGTGGTCCACGTCGTCACCGAACGCCTTGCGCAGCGCCTTGATCTCGGCGACGTCACCCTGCGGCGTCGAGGTGGCGTGCGCGTTCACGTGCACGATCTCGGCGGGCTTGAGGTCGGTGGTGTCGATCAGGTTCTGCAGGGCCGCGGCGATGCCGTTGCCGGACGGCTCGGGCTGCGTGATGTGGTGCGCGTCGGCCGAGATGCCCTGGCCGACGGCCTCCGCGTAGATCTTCGCGCCGCGGGCCTTGGCGTGCTCCTCGGACTCAAGGACGATCACACCGGCGCCCTCGCCGAGCACGAAGCCGTTGCGGTCCGCGTCGTAGGGGCGCGAGGCGCCCTGCGGGTCGTCGTTGCTCTTGGACATCGCCATCATGTTGCCGAACGCGACGATCGGCAGCGGGTGGATCGCCGCCTCCGTGCCGCCCGCGACGACGACGTCGGCACGGCCGGTGCGGATCATCTCGATCGCGTAGCCGATGGCCTCGGCGCCCGAGGCGCAGGCCGACACCGGGGTGTGGACGCCCGCGTGGGCACCCAGCTCGATGCCGACGTTGGCCGCCGGGGAGTTGGGCATCAGCATCGGCACGGTGTGCGGGGAGACGCGGCGTACGCCCTTCTCCTTCAGCACGTCGTACTGGTCCAGAAGGGTGGTCACGCCGCCGATGCCGGAGGCGATGACCGCGCCGAGACGGTGCGGGTCCACCGAGGCGTCCTCGCCCGCCTTGGCGGTGTAGCCGGCGTCCGCCCAGGCCTCCTTGGCCGCGATCAGCGCGAACTGCGCCGAACGGTCCAGCTTGCGGGCCTGCGGCCGGGGAAGGATCTCGCCCGGCTCCACGGCGATCTGACCGGCGATACGGACGGGCAGCTCGGTCGCCCAGTCCTGCTCCAGAGCGCTGACGCCGGAGCGGCCCGCGAGCAGGCCCTCCCACGTCGACGCTGCGTCGCCACCCAGCGGTGTGGTTGCGCCGATACCGGTGACGACCACGGTGCGATTGGTCGAGTTCACAGGAAAATTCTCCACGGTGTTGAGGGGATCAGCGGCGCCACCGCCGGGTGGCGACTGAGCACGAGCTCGGTCAGTTCTGGTGCTCGAGGATGTACTTGGTCGCGTCGCCGACCGTCTTGAGGTTCTTGACGTCGTCGTCCGGGATCTTGACGTCGAAGCGCTCTTCGGCGGCGACGACGACCTCGACCATGGACAGCGAGTCGACGTCCAGGTCGTCGGTGAAGGACTTGTCCAGCTGGACGTCCTCGACCGGGATGCCGGCGATCTCGTTCACGATCTCGGCGAGACCGGCGACGATCTCTTCCTGAGTGGCGGCCATGTTGGCGCTCCTTCTTATGTATCCAGAGGGTGTGGCGCCCGCCGCGGCAGCGGCAGGTTGGTTACGCCGTACGGATCGGATGATCCGGACGTGATGCCTAGGGGAGGGTAACGACCGTGGCGGCGTACACGAGACCCGCCCCGAAGCCGATGACGAGCGCGGTGTCGCCGCTCTTCGCCTCGCCGGTCGCCAGGAGCCGCTCCATTGCGAGCGGGATCGAGGCGGCCGAGGTGTTTCCGGTGGTGCGCACGTCACGGGCGACCGTCACGTGCTCCGGCAGCTTCAGAGTCTTCACCATCGAGTCGATGATCCGCTCGTTGGCCTGGTGCGGAATGAAGACATCCAGATCGGCCGGGGTAATTCCGGCCGCGTCCAGCGCCTGCTGAGCGACCTTCGCCATCTCGAACACGGCCCAGCGGAACACCGCCTGGCCCTCCTGCGTGATGGCGGGGAACTTCTCGGGGGAGCCCTCGCGGTACTCCTCCCAGGAGATCGTCTGCTTGATCGTCTCGGACTTGTCGCCCTCCGAGCCCCAGACCGTCGGGCCGATCTTCGGCTCCTTGGAGGGGCCGACGATCACGGCACCGGCGCCGTCGCCGAAGAGGAAAGCCGTAGCGCGGTCGTTCAGATCGGTGAGGTCGCTCAGCCGCTCCACGCCGATGACCAGCACATGCTCGGCGGAACCGTCGGTGACCATGCCCCTGGCGAGAGTCAGCCCGTAGCCGAATCCGGCGCAGCCCGCGGAGATGTCGAACGCGGCCGGCTTGCCCGCACCGATCTTGTCCGCGATCTCGGTGGCGATCGCCGGGGTCTGCTTGAAGTGCGAGACGGTGGAGACGATCACGCCGCCGATCTGCTCGGGCGTGATGCCCGCGTCGGCGATCGCCTTGCCCGCCGCCTCGACGGACATCGCGGACACGGTCTCCTCGTCGGAGGCCCAGTGCCGGGTCGCGATGCCCGAGCGGGAACGGATCCACTCGTCGGACGAGTCGATCGTCTCCAGGATCACCTCGTTCGGCACGACACGGGTGGGCCGGTAGCCGCCGACGCCCATGATCCGCGCGTACGGGGCGCCCTGACTGGGCTTGATCTTCGACATGCGCTACGGCTCCTTGTCAGTCGTCGGCTCAGGAATGCTCGGCGACGAGCGCGCGGGCCGCTTCGAGGTCGTCGGGGGTCTTGACCGCGAGCGTCTTGACGCCGGGCAGGGCGCGCTTGGCCAGACCCGTGAGGGGGCCGCCGGGGCACACCTCGACGACGGCCGTGACACCCAGCTCCTTGAACGTCTCCATGCACAGGTCCCAGCGGACCGGGTTGGCGACCTGACCGACCAGGCGGGAGATGACTTCGGCACCGGAGGCGACGGTCTTCCCGTCACGGTTGGAGACGTAGACGATCTTCGGGTCGACGGTGGCCACGCCCTGTGCGGCCTCTTCGAGCTGCGAGACGGCGGGGGCCATGTGGTGCGTGTGGAAGGCGCCCGCGACCTTGAGGGCGACGACCTTGCGGACACCCTCGGGCTTGTCGGCCTCCAGGGCGGCGAGCTGCTCCTTCGTGCCCGCGGCCACTATCTGGCCCGCGCCGTTCACGTTCGCCGGCGTCAGACCGAGCTTCTCCAGGTGCGCCGTGGTGACCTCGGGGTCACCGCCGAGCAGCGCCGCCATGCCGGTCTCCGTGACCGCGGCGGCCTCCGCCATGGCGAGGCCGCGCTTGCGCACGAGACGCAGGGCGTCGTCGTCGGAGAGCACACCCGCGTACGCCGCGGCGGTGATCTCGCCGACGCTGTGTCCCGCGACGGCGCCGGGCGCGATGTCACCCAGTGCCGAGGCGGAGAGCAGCCCGGCGGCCACGAGCAGCGGCTGTGCCACGGCGGTGTCGCGGATCTGGTCCGCGTCGCCCTGCGTGCCGTAGTGGGCGAGGTCGAGCCCGATGGCGTCCGACCAGGCGCCGAGACGGTCGGCGGCGCCGGGGAGGTCGAGCCAGGGAGTCAGGAAGCCGGGCGTCTGAGCGCCTTGGCCGGGAGCGACGAGTACGAGCACTCTCACACTCTCTCTTGTGGACGGCGTAACTGGCCGGTGGGGACAGGGACGAAGAACGGCTGACGGAATTGTAGGGGTCCGACAAACGGCTGGGACTAGTGATCCCTGTCGGCCAGACGCCCCAGGATCAGCGCGATCCGCAGCGTGAACGCGGAGCGTACATCCGAGGGTGACCAGCCGGTGACGTCAGTCACACGTCGGAGCCGGTAGCGCACGGTGTTGGGGTGGACGAAAAGCATCCGGGCAGCGCCTTCGAGGCTGCTCGCCTGCTCCAGATAGACACTCAGCGTCTCCAAAAGCGCGGAGCCCGCTTCCTCGAGCGGTCTGTAGATCTCCTCCACCAACTGCTCACGGGCCGCCGGATCACCCGCCATGGCGCGCTCGGGCAGCAGATCGTCCGCGAGAACGGGCCGCGGGGCGTCCTGCCAGGCGGCGGACGCCTTGAGCCCGGCGGCGGCGGCCTGCGCGGAACGCGTGGCGGCGAGCAGGTCGGGGACGATCGGGCCCGCCACGACGGGGCCCGCCGCATATGGGCCGATCAGCGCCTTGGCCACGGCCAGCGGGTTGTCGTTGCCGCCCGCGATGACGACGAGACGGGTGCCGAGGACACCGGTGAGGACTTGCAGCTTCGCGTGCCGGGCGGCGCGGCGGATCGCCTCGACGGTCAGCTCGCTGTCGCCGTCGGGGGCGGTGCCGAGGATCACGCAGACGTGGTCGGGGGAGTTCCAGCCGAGCGCCGCGGCCCGGCTCACCGCGCCCTCGTCGGCCTCGCCGGACAGCACCGCGTTGACGACGAGCGACTCCAGGCGCGCGTCCCAGGCACCGCGTGCCTCGGCGGCCTGCGCGTACACCTGAGCGGTGGCGAAGGCGATCTCACGGGCGTAGACGAGGAGGGCCTCGCGGAGGATGGACTCGTCCCCCGGGGCGGCGACCTCATCGATCGCCGACTCCATCACCTCGATCGTCGTACGCACCATCTCCACCGTCTGGCGCAGGGTGATCGCCCTGGTCAGCTCGCGGGGGGCGGTGCCGAAGACGTCGGTGGAGATGGCCTGGGGAGCGTCCGGATGCCGGAACCACTCGGTGAACGCGGCGATACCGGCCTGCGCCACCAGGCCGATCCAGGAGCGGTTCTCCGGCGGCATCGCCCGGTACCAGGACAGCGTCTCGTCCATGCGCGCGATGGCCTGCGCCGCGAGACTCCCGGACGACTTCTCCAGGCGCTTCAGGGTCGCGGTATGGGCATGCGGGGTCCGGCCGTCCTGGCCGGCCCCCGGCTGGGACTCCTGCGGCACCCCTCGCGGGGACTCCGGCGGCACGCCTCGCGGGGACTCCGGCTGGGCTTCGTTCGCTGAGGGTTCGGGCACGGGACAAGACTGCCTTATCGGGGCGGGGGTGTGCGGGGGTGGGGGTTTGGGTGGGGTTGGGGCGCGGCTTGGGGACGGCTTGGGGGTGGGGTTGGAGGTTGCGGTCCCGGCGGCCGGGTTCGGGCGGGGCGGGGCGGGGCGTGTGGCTGGGGTGGGCTGGGCCGGTGGGGCTCGGAGGCTGGATGCGGGGCGGCGGTGGGCGGGCCCGGCGGGCGGCTTCGGGGCAGCCGTGGGCGTGCCCGGCGGTCGGTTTCGGTGCCGGGGGTTGTCATCGCGGGGCCTGGTTTGGGGCGGGGCGTGTGGCTGGGGTGGGCCGGGCCGGTGGGGCTCGGCGGTTGGGTTCGGGGCGGCGGTGGGCGTGCCCGGCGGCTGGGTTCGGGGCAGCCGTGGGCCACTTCGCGGCTAACGTAAGGAAGGTGATTGAAGTACGGCGCTCCGGCGACCGGTACCGCGGCGGGGAGCCGGCGGCCGGAATCGAGTCCCTGCACGCCTTCTCCTTCGGGCCCCACTACGCCCCCGACAACCTCCGCTTCGGCGCGATCCTCGCCTGCAACGAAGAGCGTCTGGCACCCGGCGCCGGCTTCGACGAACACCCCCACAGCCACACGGAGATCGTGACCTGGGTCATCGAGGGCGAGCTCACCCACCGCGACTCGACGGGCCACGCCTCCCTGGTCCGCCCCGGCGACGTCCAGCACCTCTCCGCCGCGGGCGGCGTCCGCCACGTGGAGCGCAACGACGGCGACGCCCCTCTCGTCTTCGTCCAGATGTGGCTGGCCCCCCTCACCCCCGGCGGCGACCCGTCCTACGAGGTCGTGCGCGGCATAGCCGACTCGACCCCCTACGCGGTCCCCGGCGCGGGCGCACTGCTCCACGTACGGAGACTCGCCCCCGGCGAACGAGCCGCCCTCCCGAACGCACCGCACCTCTACGTCCACATGCTCCGCGGCGAGGCCGGCCTCGGCCAGGAACTGCTGGCCCCGGGGGACTCGGCCCGGGTCACATCGGAGACGGACCTCGCGGCGGCAGCCACGGGCGGCGGGGCGGCGGAGCTGCTGGTCTGGGAAATGACCGGCAGCTGAGCACGGCCCCGCGGGGGCGGACGCAGCTGCCGATCAAGCGCGGGGGTTCGGCCAATCCCAGAGGTCTGGGGCACCCCCAGAGGCCCGGGGTACTCCCCGGGGGCCTGGGGGTACCTCCAGGGACCTGGGTACCCCAGCGGCCGGTCTCCCCGAGAGGGCCCGGTCACCCAGGGGCCCCGCGTCAGAGTTCCGCGAGCACCGCGTCGGTGAACGGGGGCCAGACCTCTGCGGCCCACGGCCCGAAGGGGCGATCGGTCAGCGCCACGCAGGCGGCCCCGGCATCGGGATCGACCCACAGGAACGTCCCTGCCTGCCCGAAGTGCCCGAACGTCCGCGGCGACGACGTACCCCCCGTCCAGTGCGGCGACTTGGAGTCCCGGATCTCGAACCCGAGACCCCAGTCGTTGGGATTCTGGTGTCCGTACCCCGGCAGCACACCCTTCAGCCCCGGATACGTCACCGTCATCGCCGCCGCCACCGTCCGCGCGTCGAGCAGCCGCGGCGCCTGCACCTCGGCCGCGAACCGCACCAGGTCGTCCACGGTCGAGACGCCGTCCTTCGCCGGCGAGCCGTCCCCCTCGAGCGAGGTGGCCGTCATCCCCAGCGGTTCGAGCACCGCCTGGCGCAGATACTCCCCGAAGGGGATGTCCGTCGCCTTGGCGATGTGATCACCGAGGACCTCGAACCCGGCGTTGGAGTACAGCCGCCGCACCCCCGGCGCCGACGTCACCCGGTGCTCGTCGAAGGCAAGGCCGCTGGTGTGCGCGAGCAGGTGCCGTACCGTCGACCCCTCGGGCCCCGCGGGCTCGTCCAGCTCCACCGCGCCTTCCTCGTACGCCACGAGCGCCGCATAGGCCGCGAGCGGCTTCGTGACCGAGGCGAGGGCGAACCGCCGGTCGGTCGGTCCGTGCGCCCCGGCCACCGTCCCGTCCGCGCGTACGACGGCGGCGGCAGCGGTGGGGACCGGCCAGTTCTCGATCAACGCCAGGCTCTGCATGCGCCCGAGCCTAATTCCTCGCCGGGTCCCGGGTGCTGCCGGGTGGATCTCGGGTGGATCCCGTACGACCGGACGTCGCCCCGGACGAAGACCCGGCGTCGACCCGGGCGAAGCCGCCCGGCCGATGACTGGCCGGCCGACGACTGGCCTACGGACGATCGGACGACCGTCGGACGACCGAGGGACGAGACGTCCCGCCTTTTCCTCCGAATCCGCTTGCTTGGAGTGCACTCCAACGTTCTAGCGTGAGGGCCATGACGGTGATGGAGACCACGCCCGCACCACCCCCCACTGGGGCCAAAGCCCACAGTTGTGCCCCGGAGCCCGGACACCCGCGTCCGATCGGCCAGGACCACTACACGATCAGCGAGGTCGCCGCCTTCACCGGCCTGACCGCGTACACCCTGCGCTGGTACGAGCGGATCGGCCTGATGCCGCACATCGACCGTTCCCACACGGGGCAGCGCCGCTACCGCAACCGCGACCTGGACTGGCTCGCCTTCGTCGGCAAGCTCCGGCTCACCGGCATGCCCGTCGCCGACATGGTCCGCTACGCCGAACTCGTCCGCGAAGGCCAGCACACCTTCACCGAGCGCCATGACCTCCTGGAGCAGACCCGGCGCGATGTGCGCACCCGCATTGCCGAGCTGCAGGACACCCTCGCCGTCCTCGACCACAAGATCGATTCTTACGCGGGCGCCCGCAAGGCGTCGGAGAGGCCCTGAACACTGATGACGCAGAACATCGCGAAGGCACGGCTCGGCAACGACGGCCCCGAGGTGGGCGTCCAGGGCCTCGGCTGCATGGGCATGAGCTTCGCCTATGGCCCCACCGACGCCGACGAGGCCCGCGCCACCCTCGACCGTGCCCTCGAACTGGGCATCACCTTCTACGACACCGCCGATGTCTACGGCATGGGTGAGAACGAGAAGTTCCTCGCCCCCTTCCTCAAGGCGCACCGCGACGAGATAGTCCTCGCCACCAAGTTCGCCCTGGCCATCGACCCGGCCGAGCCGACCAAGCGGCGCATCGACAACTCCCCCGACTACATCCGCGCCAGCGTCGACGCCAGCCTGCGCCGCCTGGGCACGGACGTCATCGACCTCTATTACATGCACCGCCGCGACCCACAGGCCCCCATCGAGGAGACGGTCGGCGTGATGGCCGAGCTCGTCACCGCGGGCAAGGTCAAGCACCTCGGCCTCAGCGAGGTCACAGGGCCCGAACTGCGTGCCGCCCATGCCGTCCATCCCATCGCCGCCGTTCAGTCGGAGTGGTCGCTCTTCAGTCGTGACATCGAGAAGGGTGTGGTCCCCGCCGCCGCCGACCTCGGCGTGGCCCTCGTCCCCTACTCCCCGCTCGGCCGCGGCTTCCTCACCGGCGCCTTCGTCCACGCCGACAAGGAGCTGGACAAGGACGACTTCCGCCGCCAGCACCCCCGCTTCACCGGTGACAACGCCGCCGCCAACGCCGCCCTGCTCGCCCCCGTCCGCACGGTCGCCGATGCCCACGGCGCGAGCCTCGGCCAGGTCGCCCTTGCCTGGGTCCAGCAGCAGAGCGCGGTCCACGGTCTGCCGGTCATCCCGATCCCCGGCACTCGCAAGCGCACCCGCGTCGAGGAGAACACGGCGGCCACCCGCATCACCCTCACCGAAGACGAACTCGTCCTGCTGGCCCCGATCGCCGCCGGCGTCTCGGGCAACCGCTACGCCGACATGAGCTTCACCTCGGCGGGCCGCGAGTAACGGCCGCGCTGCCGAGCTCCGCGGATTCGCCCCGCTCACGTCACGCCCGGTGCTCACGTCAGTCCCAGCGCGAAGACCGCGAAGCCGGCCGCCAGGAGGCCCGCCAGCGCACGGCGGGTGCGGGATGCCCGCTGCCAGGGGGCCTCGAAGCCGCGGGCGTACCGGCCTATCAGTACAAGCAGTGCCGCGAGCACCGGCAGCCAGGCCACCCGCGCCGCTATCCAGCCGAAGGAATCGGGGCCCGTGGTCAGCCCCGGTACCGCCCCCAGGAACGAGCCAGGCACAGCCGCCGCGAGCAGCGCCGTCTGGTGCCAGCACAGGATGGTCATCGCCGAAAGGTTGATCACGACGACCGGCGCCCACAGGGCGGGCCGGCGCAGCAGCCCGCCGATGCGGTCCCGCAGCAGGATCGCGGCGCCGCTCTGCGCCGCGGCCAGGGCGAGGACCAGCAGCGACGGGGGATGAGAGTTCGTGCGGGCCTCTCCGGGGACACCGACCATCGACGTGGGGTAGCCGAAGGCGAGCAGCAGCGCGGCGAAGAGAGCGGTGCCGCCGAGGAGCAGCAGCCAGGCGCCCCGCCTGCCCAGCCTCTTCACACCCCAGGCGACGCCCAGTTGGTAGGCGAACATCCAGCCCGGCAGCAGATTGAGCAGGTTCAGCCAGGAGGGCATGGAGTCCGCGAACGGGCCGTAGCGCAGGAAGTCGACGAGGGCGACCGAGCCGAGCAGGGGCAGCGCGGCCCAGGCCCCCAGCCGCTTCGTGGCGCGTATGCACCAAGGCGTGAGAGCCGTGATCACTGTGTAGACGCCCACGAACCACAGGGGCTGAATGACCAGCGTGGACGCGGTGCGCAGGGTCGTGCCCGGCACTCCTGCCGTGTGCAGCACGGGGATCAGCGCGGCCCAGACCGCCGTCACCCCGAGCACCGGCCGGCCAAGCCGGGCCACACGTCCCCGCAGCCAGCCACCGGTCGACTCCCCGCGCGCGACCGCCCGCCGGTAGGACAGCGCGGAGGCGTGGCCGCCCACGAGGAAGAAGATGCCGAGCATCTGCAGCACCCAGCTGAGCGGTGCGAAGAAGCCGAATGAGGACAGTGGGCTCGCGTTGTGCAGAGCGCCCCCGGAGTCGAGGGTGAATCCACCCAGGAGCCAGTGCCCTGTCGGCA
The DNA here is from genome assembly GCF_055587985.1 of Streptomyces sp. NPDC046335. Classification (NCBI taxonomy): domain Bacteria; kingdom Bacillati; phylum Actinomycetota; class Actinomycetes; order Kitasatosporales; family Streptomycetaceae; genus Streptomyces; species Streptomyces sp. NPDC046335. The sequence goes on from NZ_JBVJFF010000001.1 coordinate 717,401, forward strand.
CGGCGAGGAGTGCGAGGGCGCGCAGCCCGTCGATGGCCCGGTCGCGATGGGCGGGGGTCTTGGCGTCGATGGCGGCCGCGGCTCGGTGCAGACGACGCAGTCCCGGCAGGTCACGCAGTCCCGGCAGGTCACGCAGGCCGGACAGTGCGCGCTGTCCGCGCTGTCCGCGCTGTTCGCTGAGAACGGGAAGGCTCATGTCCGTGCTCCGATGCTTCGCGTGCTGATGGGGGCCTCAATGGCGGAGTCGTCTCGGTCGGCGATGCGGGCGAAGGCCCGCAGTGAGTCGGTGCCAGGGGCGAAGTAGCCGGTGTGGCCCTTCGCTCGCTCGGCGGGGACGCGCCGGGCGCCGAAGCCGGGGGCGGTCGGGTCCTCGCCGTGGCCGAGGCCGAGCAGTTCGACGTTCGGCACCTTGCCGATCCAGTCGCTGTCGTCCTTGGCCGCCCAGACGCGGGCCCCGGTGTGCAGATCGGCCACGCTGTCCGCTCGCATACCGGGGGAGCCGAGCACCACCAGGTCCCTCGCGGGCAGCCGGGGCGCGGCGAGGCCGCAGACCACCGAGCCATAGCTGTGGCAGAAGAGGGCGGGCCGGGGGGTGCCTGCCGCTGTCAGGCCCTGGGTGAAGCGCGCCAGGCGGGGTGCGCCTGCTTCGGCGAGCCGGCCCGTGGCCGCGTCGGGACCGAGGCCGACGGGGGTGGTGTACCCCACCCAGGCCACCACGGCAGTGCGGTCACCGGCCGCCGCGTGCAGTGAGCGGGCCATCCCCGCGGGCGTGCCGTACTCGTCCTTGGCGCGGTCGAAGGTGTTCAGGTCGATGTCGGAGCCCGGCACCACGACGGAGACATGCCGTGCGCCCGCCAAGTCCCCGTACACCTCGGCGATCTGGCCCCGCCCGCGCGGGTCGAAGGCCAGTATCTGCCGCCCGGGAGTGAGCAACTCGTCGTATCGGACCACCGATGCGCGTGCGCGTTCGTGGTCCTGCGCGGTGAGGTCGGGGTCAGTGGAGCGGGACCGCTCGCGCGCTCGCTCGGCTTGGAGCGAGAGGGTGTTGGCCTTGTACCGAAGGGCTATGGGGGCCCCGTCCAGGTTGCCCACCACCGACGGGTGCCGTGCCGCCAGTTGCTCGCGCTGCGCGGCACTCAACGAGGCGAAGAACGCGGCGACCCGAGCGGGGGATGTGCTCGCGGGGTCCGGGAGCCGGGAACCCCAGGAATGGTCCGCGCGCCACGAACTCGTGCCTGGAGGCGGGCCTGTGAGCGGCTGCTGTTCGTTGCCGAGGGCCCAGCCCGCCGTGCCTGTCACCGCTGTCGTCGTCAGCGCGACGGCGACCAGTGCCCTCTTGCTCCGAGCTTTCCATGACCGAAGCCGCATGGCCGGTCTCCCTCCCCGTTTTCGTGGCGCCAGTGGCCTGACGCTGCGAAAGGTAGGGAGACGGTGACCGGCGGCACGTCACACCGGGGAGCCAACTCGCGGGTGATACCGGAGTATTCGATGGTGCCCGGTAGTGCTACCTCAGTAGGGGGTGGGCTACTGCTCGCCGGGCGTGACCAGGCCCGATTCATAGGCGAAGATCACAGCCTGGGCGCGGTCCCGCAGGCCCAGCTTGTTGAGGACACGGCCGATGTGGGTCTTCACCGTCTGCTCGGCCAGCACCAGGCGCTCGGCGATCTGCTGGTTGGAGAGGCCGCGTGCGATCAGCACCAGTACCTCGGTCTCACGCGGTGTCAGACCGTTGAGCCGCAGCGACTCGCGTGGAGCGGGTCGCTGCTTGGCGAAGTCCGCGATCAGGCGCCGGGTCACCGACGGGGCGAGCAGCGCCTCGCCGGACGCCACCACGCGTACGGCAGAGATCAGGTCGGCGGGCGGCGCGTCCTTGAGGAGGAATCCGGAGGCTCCGGCGCGCAGCGCCTCGTACACGTAGTCGTCGACGTCGAAGGTGGTCAGCATGAGCACTTTGGGCACGTGCACCACTCCCGGCGGCGGGTCCAACAGGGCGCGGGCGGCGCTGAGTCCGTCGAGCTCCGGCATGCGGACGTCCATCAGGACCACGTCGGGGTGGGTGCTTCGGCTGACCTCGATGCCCTTCTGGCCGTTCGCCGCCTCGCCCACGACGTCGATGTCGCTCTGCGCGGCCAGCAGGGCGGCGAATCCCGCGCGCACCATGTTCTGGTCGTCGACGATGATCACGCGGATGGTCATGCGGTGCCGGAGCCCTTCGGGAGGAGGGGGAGCCGGGCGGCGACGCGGAAGCCGCCGTCGGGCAGTGGCCCGGCGTCGACCGTGCCGCCGACCAACCGTACGCGCTCGCGCATGCCGACGAGCCCATGGCCCGTACCGCTGCCCTCCAGTGGGGCGGGCGGCTCGCCGGAGGGGCCGTTGACGACGAGGACCAGTAGGTACTGGTCGTCCAAACTGACCGTGATCCTGGTGCGGGCGCCCGGCGCGTGGCGCATCACGTTCGACAGGGCTTCCTGCACGATCCGGTAGGCGGACAGGTCCACGGCCGGGGACACGTCGGCCAGGTGCGTCAGGATCGCGAGCTCGGGGCGTGACATGTCGATCGGTATGCCGGCTCGCACTGTGGCCTCGACCAGGTGCGGCAACCGGTCGAGGCCGGGCTGTGGCGACCGCTCGCCGTTCGCGCCCTCGCTGCGCAGCACCGCGAGCAGCCGCCGCATCTCGGTGAGGGACTCGCGGGCGCTCGCCGCTATGCTGCCGAACTCCTCGCGGGCCGCTTCGGGGAGACCGTCGAGCCGGTAGGGCGCGGAGTCGGCCTGGACCGTGATCACCGACATGTGGTGGGCGACGACGTCGTGCAACTCGCGGGCGATGCGCGCACGTTCCTCCAGAAGCGTGCGCTGGGCGCGCTCCGCCTCGCTGATGGTCTCCTGCTCGACGAGTCGGCGCCGGGCGTCGCCGCGCTCGCGCAGCAGCGTGCCGAGCAGCAGCACGGATCCGCTCAGCACGATCAGCAGCACGCCGGTGTCCTGGCTCCCCTCGCCGCTGAACGCACCGAGCACCAGCCCGGACACGACCGTGACCATCCAGATGCCAAGGAGCGTGCGGCGGCTCTCACGCAGGGACAGCGCGCAGCACAGGACCACGTATCCCACGACGATCGCGGGGGTCCAGGGGGCCGGGCGCCCGGCGTCGGCGGACATCGTGACGATCGCACCGATGATGTCGGCCGTGATCACGATCCACCAGGCCGGGAGCGGCCGGGTCATCGCGAGGAGCAGCGGGGCGGACTGCGCCACGGCCAGGGCCCCCGCAAGACCGCCGCCCACGCCGTAGTCGTTCGTCAGCACCTGCACGGTGACCGGGATCAGGACGACGACGAAGCCGAACGCGATCACCTGGGGCAGCAGCCGCACCCAGCGCTTGGGGGCGTCGGCGAGCAGCGGCTCGGTCGATACGGCCGGTGTCGAGAGCGAGACTCCCGCGGTCCGCAGACCGTCGAAGACCGCGGCCGCCGCACGTCGGACACCGGTCCCGCGGCTGTCCGGCTCCGGGGCGGGACGGCGGGGCCTCTGGTCGTGAGGTGTCGAGGATGCGCTGTTCATGGCCCGATCAGCGTAGGCGTCCCGCCCTCCTCGTGCCGTCATACCAGGGGGCTGGACCGCACCTCATACCCCGGTATCACCGCGGCTCCGCAGCCGGCACTCGTGGCCGCGCGGATCACAGCTCCGCCAGCAGCTCGGCCTTCTTCGCCGTGAACTCCTGGTCCGTGAGCAGGCCTGCCTGGTGCAGCTCGCCGAGGTGGCGGATGCGGTCCGCGATGTCCGCCGGGTCGCGCCGGGTCACGGCCGCCGTGGTGGCGCCGACGCCGTCGGGCGGCAGGGCGGGGCCGGACGTCCGTACCGCCGCGAGGACCGAGGCCGCGAACGGCAGCGACTCGTGGACCGGGCCGTAGCCGAGGCCGAAGACGACGGCCGCCGGGTCCTGGTCGGCCTGACCGGGCCGCACCGCCGAGGCGTCCCGGGGCAGCAGCCGCAGGTGTCCCTCGAAGAGCTCGGGAGAGCGCCATTCGATGCCGGTCAGGTCGGAGACGGCGAAGCTCTGGTCGCCTGCCTTCCACTTCGCCGACGAGGCGCCCGTCCAGAACCACCGGAAGGAGACCTGCTTGCCGTCGAAGGACGCCTTCCCGTCGTACGCCTTGAACTGTTGCGGCGCTTCGGGCGCGGCCACCAGATAGCGGTCGACGGGCTCGCCGTCGTCGGGCCGGAGCTGGGCCCGCAGCTCGTCCGCGTAGTACTCGGCCAGCGTCTCCCGCTCGGCGGGCAGCACGAGGCGGTAGGGGTCGCAGCCGTCCTTGAGCTGGCCGGCCGCGGCTTCCATCAGTGGATCGGCGCCCGGTCTCGGCACGGCATGCAGGACCACGGTCCCGCGTTTGCCGGGGGAGAGAGTCACCGCCGCGATCGCCTCATACGGGATACGCCGTTCACCGAGCGCCTGGAAGAGCTTCGGTGTGCGGATTCCCCGTTCGAAGCGGATGAGCACGGAGTCGGACCCGAACTCCCAGGCGGCATGAAATCCGGCCAGTACGTCACCCATGCGGCTCATCGTAGGCGGCACGCGCGCCTCCGTCCCTCCTGTGGCGGCCCGCTGTTCCATCGATTTCTACGCGCGTCAGGCCGCTGCCGCGCCGGAAATGCCTTCCCGGCAGGCGTCGTCCCGACTCGCGCACCGGACACCGTCATATGTTCCGGTGCCGATCTCGGCGAAATTGCGCAGGCTCTCCGTGCCCGGCTCGAAGTAGCCGGTGTGACCCTTCGCGCCGGCGGCGGACAGCACCCGCGCCCCGAAACCGCCCGACACCGGGTCGGCGCCGTGGCCGATCCCGCCGACCTCCATGTACGGCACATCCTGAATCCAGTCGTCGCTGTCCCGTGCGGCCCAGATCCGGGCCTCAGTGCCCAGCTCCGAGACCTTGTCGGCCCGCATGCCGGGGCTGCCCGCGACCGCGATGTCCGTCACCCGCGCGGGCAGGGTCCGCGCGGCCACACCGCACACCACGGAGCCGTAGCTGTGGCAGTACAGCGCGACCGGGGAGCGGCCGGGCAGGCCACGCACCATCGAGTCCAGGCGCACGGCCCCGCTCTCGGCACGCATGGCCGTGGCCGCGTCCACGCCGATGCCGACAGGCGCGGTGTAGTCGGCCCAGGCGATCACGGCGGTACGCGCGCGTGGGCTCGCCGTGTGCTCCGCGCGGTAGAGCGCCTTGGCCATCCCCACCGGTGCCGAGTACTTGCGGAAGGTCCGCTCGAAGGTCAGCACATTGGTGTCGACGCCGGGCACCACAACGGAGACGCGGCGGGCCTTGTCGAGGTCTCCGAAGACTTCCGCCATGCGGCCGGAGCCCATGGGGTCGAAGGCGAAGACCTGGCGCTCCGGGTGCATCATGACGCCGAACCGCTTCATGCGGCGCTCGGCCTCCTGCTTCCCCAGCGGGGAAAGGCGTTTGTCGTGCATGCGGTCCCGCTCCACCTCGCGGGCCTGCCCCAGTGCGATGCGGTTGGCGCGATATCGCAGTTGTACGGGCGCGCCGTTCATGTTGCCGACCGCCAAGGGGTAACGCGCGGCGAGCCGGTACCGCTGCCGCTTGTCGAGCGAGGCGAAGAAGTGGTTGAGCCGGGAGACGGGAGCGTCGGCGTCGGGCAGGGCGCGCCCGTCGATGTTCCCGTGCTCCCACGCGGTGACCGCTGCTTCCAGAGGCGATGAGCCGCCTCTGTTTTTGCGCACCGCGGTCCAGCCCGTCGTCGCCAGCATGACGAACACGACCGCGAGCGCAAGGAGAGCGCGCCAGGCGTTGAGTTGGGGTGAGGAGTCGAAGGAAGTCACTGCGGAACACCCTAGGAGAATCGTGACGCATACCGTGCATCGCGTGAGACAGATCACGTTTCCAGGTGCCTAATCGAGGCATAGCGGGCGCACTGCGACCTCGCTTGCTCACGCTCCGTGCGCGACTTCGGAGGCTCCCCCTGGGGGTTCGAGCGCCCGTGCGGACGGCTGCGACCGCTACCGGGAGTGCCAGTTCTCGGCCAGCGCGGGGCCCAGGTGATCGAGATACTCCCCGGTGAGCCGGCGGATCGACTCCAGGCTGGTGTCCTCGCCCGCGCCCCACAGCCTGCCGGTCACGCGCATCACACCGCTGAACGCCGCCACCGCCACCCGCGGTCGCGGATCGGTCTCCATGTCCAGCCCCTCGCGCTCGGCGATGACGCGGGCGACCTCGTCCTCGGTCTCGATGGAGTGGCGCAGGTGGACGGCGAGCAGGGAGGGCGTCGACTCGATCATCTGGTACGTGCTCATGTGCAGCTCGACGGGGACGACCTCCTCGATCGACTGCCCCATCGCCTCCCAGGCGCCCAGCACGGCCTCGCGCAGCGCCACAAGGGGAGCTTCGTGGGCGGGGCGCTCACGCAGTGCCTCGACGAATCGCGCCTCGACCATCTCCTGGACGGCGAAAACGGCTTCCTGCTTGTTCGCGAAGTACCGGAAGAACGTGCGCTGGGACACGTCGACCGCCTCGGCGATCTCGTCGACGGTGGTCTCCTCGTACCCCTTGGTGGTGAAGAGTTCGAGCGCCGCGCGCAGGAGCGCGTTCCGGGTGCGCTGTTTCTTGCGCTCCCGCAGTCCCGGTCCGGAGTTCACACCTTGGTCCTCGTTTCGCCTCTTTGCGCGGCTCAGCCTACCTGTGAGCCACGTGACAGTTACCGACTAGTGAATTGGTTTGTCAACTGTCAGTCGCTGTCACTAATCTCGTCATATGACTAGTCAGACCACCGTCGAACAGGCGGACAAGGCGCCGGAGCCCGCGTCCGCTCCGACCCCGGCCAAGGGGCTCCGCGGCCACCCCTGGCTGACGCTCTTCTCCGTCGCCATCGGCGTGATGATGGTCGCCCTGGACGGCACCATCGTGGCGATCGCCAACCCGGCCATCCAGAAGGACCTCGGCGCCACCTTCGCGGAGGTCCAGTGGATCACCAATGGCTACTTCCTGGCGCTCGCCGTCGCGCTGATCACCGCGGGCAAGCTGGGTGACCGCTTCGGCCACCGCCAGACCTTCCTGATAGGCGTGGTCGGCTTCGCCGCCGCATCAGCCGCCATCGGCCTCTCCGACAGCATCGCCCTGGTGGTCACCTTCCGCGTGCTCCAGGGCCTGTTCGGCGCCCTGCTGATGCCCGCGGCGCTCGGTCTGCTGCGCGCCTCCTTCCCGGCCGAGAAGCTCAACATGGCCATCGGCATCTGGGGCATGGTGATCGGCGCCTCCACGGCGGGCGGCCCGATCCTCGGCGGTCTCCTGGTCCAGCACGTCAGCTGGCAGTCCGTCTTCTTCATCAACGTGCCGGTCGGCGTCCTCGCCCTGGTGCTCGGCCTGGTCATCCTCAAGGACCACCGGGCCGAGAACGCCCCCAAGTCCTTCGACGTCCTGGGCATCGTGCTGCTCTCGGCTGCCATGTTCTGCCTGGTCTGGGCGCTCATCAAGGCGCCCGAGTGGGGCTGGGGCGACGGCCTCACCTGGACGTTCATCGGTGTGGCCGTGCTGAGCTTCGTGCTCTTCGCGGTGTGGGAGTCGAAGGTCAAGGAACCGCTCATCCCGCTCGCCCTGTTCCGCTCGGTGGCGCTCTCCGCCGGTGTGGTCCTGATGGTGCTCATGGCCATCGCCTTCATGGGCGGCCTCTTCTTCGTCACCTTCTACTTGCAGAACGTGCATGGCATGAGCCCCGTCGACAGCGGTCTGCACCTGCTGCCGCTCACCTGCATGATGATCGTGGGCTCGCCGCTGGCCGGAGCCATGATCACCAAGGTGGGCCCGCGCATCCCGCTGGCCGGCGGCATGGCGCTCACGGCCATCGCCATGTTCGGCATGTCCACGCTGGAGGCAGGCACCGGCAGCGGTCTGATGTCGCTCTGGTTCGCGCTCCTCGGCCTCGGCCTCGCCCCGGTCATGGTCGGCGCGACCGAGGTCATCGTGGGCAACGCGCCGATGGAGCTCTCCGGCGTGGCCGGCGGCCTCCAGCAGGCCGCGATGCAGATCGGCGGCAGCCTCGGCACGGCCGTCCTCGGTGCCGTCATGGCCTCCAAGGTCGACAGCGACCTGGCAGGCAACTGGGCCGACGCGAAGCTCCCGCCGCTCAGTGAGACCGACCTCGACAAGGCCGCCGAGGCCGTCCAGGTCGGCCTGGCACCGGTGCCGCCGAAGGCGCCGCCGTCGGTCGTCGAGCAGATCACCTCGGTCGCGCACGACACCTTCATGTCGGGCATGGGCCTGGCCTGTCTGGTAGCCACCGGCGTCGCGGTCGTCGCGGTCTTCGTCGCGTTCCTCACCAAGCGCGGCGCCAACGCGGAGGCCGGTGCGGGCGTGGGCCACATCTAGCCCGGCCGCCATCCGGCAGACCTCCACAGCATCTGGCAGACCTCCACAGCATTCCGGCGGACCTCGAGAGCCGTCTGACTGCGGATGTCAGGGAAAGCCCCTCAGGGAAAACCTGGGGGGCTTTCATGTATCAGGGTGACGCACCCCTTAAAGCCCTTCCGAAGCCCCGCTCGGCCGGTCCACAGTTCAGGCAGGCGATCCGCACGCCGCGGACGACCGAGCCACCCACGGTGGCAGACCCGTCCCACACCACAGTGGGACAACCGAGCTACTCCACACGGGGGTTGAAGAAGATGCGTACGACCATTCCCGCCACCGCCACCGCCACTGCCACTCTCGCCACCGCCACTCTCACCGCCGCCGCACTCGCCGCGGTGATCCTGACGCCCGCGAGCACCGTGGCGGCGGCCACGGCCCTGGCCCGGCCCCACCCACGCTCCGGGACTGCGGAGCAGGCGAGCTCTGCCTCTGGGAGAAGGCGGGATTCGAAGGGACCCGGAAGACATACGAGTTGGCCGACATCGACATCGAGAGCTGCATCGCGCTGCCGGCGGGGAGCGGCGCCCAGGCCCTGGCCAACCGCACCGGCCGACCGGTCACCACCTACCAGTCCACGGAGTGCGCGGAGACGGGCGAGTTCGACACCTACCCGGGTGGCGGCACCTGGGTTCCCGACTCCCCTTACCGCGTCCGGGCCTTCAAAGTCTGGGAGAGCTGAATGCGGGTACTCGGCACACAGAGCCCGAACCGGCCGATGTCGGCCGACGCGAGGAACGATGATGACGGGCTTCGGACAGAACACGCGCGTGCACCCTCGCTCACGAGACCGGACGTGGCCTCGGAGCGGGCCGGACCGCGCGACGCTCGAGACGGCGGCCGGGGCGACCACCACGACCGGCCCGTCCTGAGAACGCCGGAGGGCGACGGGCCCAACGCCCGTCACCCTCCGGCCAGGAAATGACTACGCGTCGCCGCCCGCCGCGCCCGGGTCGGCCGCCGCGACGTCGAGGAGCTGGTAGCGGTCGATCGCCTGCTTCAGTACGGAGCGGTCGAGCTTGCCGTCACGGGCCAGTTCGGTCAGCACACCGACCACGATCGACTGGGCGTCGATGTGGAAGAAACGGCGGGCAGCGCCGCGCGTGTCGGCGAAGCCGAAGCCGTCCGCGCCGAGCGACTGGTACGTGCCGGGCACCCAGCGGGCGATCTGGTCGGGGACGCTCCGCATCCAGTCGGAGACGGCCACGAACGGGCCCTCGGCACCGGAGAGCTTCCGTGTCACGTACGGGACGCGCTGCTCCTCCTCCGGGTGCAGGAAGTTGTGGCGCTCCACGTCCACGGCCTCGCGGCGCAGCTCGTTCCAGGAGGTCGCCGACCAGACGTCCGCCTTGACGTTCCACTCCGATGCCAGGATCTGCTGGGCCTCGACCGCCCACGGCACGGCGACGCCGGACGCCAGGATCTGCGCGGGAATGGCGCCCTGCTCGCCGGGCTTGAAGCGGTAGATGCCCTTGAGGATGCCGTCGACGTCCACGTCCGCCGGCTCGGCCGGGTGCTGGATGGGCTCGTTGTAGACGGTGAGGTAGTAGAAGACGTCCTCGCTGTCGGGGCCGTACATCCGGCGCAGGCCGTCCTGGACGATATGGGCGATCTCGTAGCCGAACGCCGGGTCGTAGGCGACGCAGCCGGGGTTGGTCGAGGCGAGCAGCTGTGAGTGGCCGTCCGCGTGCTGCAGGCCCTCGCCGGTCAGGGTGGTGCGGCCGGCCGTCGCACCGAGGACGAAGCCGCGGGCGAGCTGGTCGGCCATCTGCCAGAACTGGTCGCCGGTGCGCTGGAAACCGAACATCGAGTAGAAGACGTACACGGGAATGAGCGGTTCGCCGTGGGTGGCATAGGCCGAACCCGCGGCGATCAGAGAGGAGGTGCAGCCGGCTTCGGAGATGCCGTCGTGCAGCATCTGGCCCGTCGGGGACTCCTTGTAGGCGAGGAGCAGTTCGCGGTCCACGGCTTCGTACTGCTGGCCGAGCGGGTTGTAGATCTTCGCGCTCGGGAAGAAGGCGTCCATGCCGAAGGTGCGGTACTCGTCGGGAGCGATCAGCACGAAACGCTTGCCGATTTCCTTGTCCCGCATGAGTTCCTTCAGGATGCGGACGAACGCCATGGTGGTGGCGATCGACTGCTGGCCCGAACCCTTCTTCGCGACCGCGTACGTCTTGTCCTCGGGGAGGCGCAGGGGCTTGGCGCGCACCACGCGGGTCGGGACGTAGCCGCCGAGGCTCTTGCGGCGGTCGTGCATGTACTGGATCTCTTCCGAGTCCCGGCCGGGGTGGTAGTACGGAGGGGCGCCGTCCTCCAGCTGCTTGTCCGGGATCGGGATGTGCAGACGGTCGCGGAAGCCCTTGAGGTCGGCGGCCGTCAGCTTCTTCATCTGGTGCGTGGCGTTGCGGCCCTCGAAGTTCGGGCCGAGGGTCCAGCCCTTGACCGTCTGGGCGAGGATCACCGTCGGCTGGCCCTTGTGGGCCTTGGCCGCCGCGTAGGCCGCGTAGACCTTCTTGTGGTCGTGGCCGCCGCGGCCGAGGTGCAGGATCTGCTCGTCGGACATGTTCTCGACCATGGCGCGCAGCCGCTGGTCGTCGCCGAAGAAGTGCTCGCGGATGTAGGCGCCGGTCTCGGTCGCGTACGTCTGGAACTGTCCGTCGGGGGTGGTGTTCAGCCGGTTGACCAGGATGCCGTCGCGGTCCTGGGCGAGCAGCGGGTCCCAGCTGCGGTCCCAGACGAGTTTGATGACGTTCCAGCCGGCGCCGCGGAACTGCGACTCCAGCTCCTGGATGATCTTCCCGTTGCCGCGCACCGGGCCGTCGAGCCGCTGGAGGTTGCAGTTGACGACGAAGGTGAGGTTGTCCAGGCCCTCACGGGCGGCGATGGAGAGCTGGCCGAGGGACTCGGGCTCGTCCATCTCGCCGTCGCCGAGGTAGGCCCAGACGTGCGACTTGGAGGTGTCGGCGATGCCGCGGGCCTCCATGTAGCGGTTCATCCGGGCCTGGAAGATCGCGCCGAGCGGGCCGAGGCCCATGGAGACCGTCGGGAACTCCCAGAAGTCCGGCATGAGGCGCGGGTGCGGGTACGACGACAGGCCGTGCGGTGCCTTGGACTTCTCCTGACGGAACGCGTCGAGCTGCTGTTCGGAGAGCCGGTCGAGGAGGAAGGCGCGGGCGTAGATGCCGGGGGAGGCGTGCCCCTGGAAGAAGATCTGGTCGCCGCCGTCGCCCTCGTCCTTGCCGCGGAAGAAGTGGTTGAAGCCCACGTCGTAGAGAGAAGCGGAGGAGGCGAACGTCGCGATGTGGCCGCCGACGCCGATGCCGGGGCGCTGGGCCCGCGACACCATGACCGCGGCGTTCCAGCGGGTCGCGTTCAGGACCTTGCGCTCGATCTCCTCGTTGCCGGGGAAGAAGGGCTCGTCCTTGGTGGCGATCGTGTTGACGTAGTCCGTGCTGCGCATCTCGGGAACCGCCACACGCTTCTCGCGTGCGCGTTCGATGAGCCGGAGCATCAGGTAGCGGGCCCGCTCACGTCCGCGTTCGTCGACCGCGGCATCAAGCGAGTCAAGCCACTCCTGGGTCTCTTCGGGATCGAAGTCCGGGACCTGGCTGGGCAGGCCGCCAATGATGATCGGGTTGCGATCGGATCCGGAAGCCACGCTGTTCCTTCGCTGTTGGGGCTCTCGCCTGGGTTCTGCCTGGCCTTGCACCGCTGTCCATCGTGTACCCGACGAACGCGGACGTCATCTCTACCGATAGGTAACCGAGTAGGTAACCGAGACGTTGAACCGGCGACCCTGCGGTAGGCTCGACCAAATCGCAACGATACGCCCATCCTGCCTAGCCGCTTCGCTGAGCCGTTCGGTCTCGTACGGATGAGGCGGCAGTTGCGGCGACACGACGGGGAACGTCACCGTTTCGGCGGTCTCGGCGGCCGGGTACTTGCGCGATCCGCCCCGCCCGTGTGGACTACGGCCAACGCCCCGCGCACGCGCGTGGCTGAAGGCATTTCCGAAAAACATGATCAGGAGGCAATCCGTGAGCGCGACCGCGGACCACGCGGAGACGAACCTTGCCGTAAGGCTTGGTTTCCAGCCCGACCAGGTGGTCCAGGAGATCGGCTACGACGACGACGTCGACCAGGAGCTCCGCGAGGCCATCGAGCAGGCCACGGGCACAGAGCTCGTCGACGAGGACTACGACGACGTGGCTGACGCCGTGGTGCTCTGGTTCCGTAAGGACGACGGGGACCTGACTGATGCGCTGGTGGATGCCATCGCGTACATGGAGGAGGGCGGCCAGATTCTGCTGCTGACTCCGAAGACCGGCCGCGACGGTTACGTCGAGCCGAGCGACATCGGTGAGGCCGCCACCACCGCGGGCCTGTCCCAGACGAAGAGCACGAACGCCGGCAAGGACTGGAGCGGCACCCGCCTGGTCACGCCGAAGGCGGCGGCCAAGAAGCGCTGACCACGCTCGCGCCGAGCCGCGCGCCTTCCAGGATCGCGCCGAGCTGCGACGATCCCACCAGATGACACCGTGAGGCCCTCACCGATGACTCCGTCGGTGAGGGCCTCACGCGCGCGTGGACACCTCCCAACACCTCCCAACGCCTCATAGCGCCGCATAGCGCCTCACAAGGACCGCGGACCACCGCCCCGCATGGGCGAAGATCGGCGCACGTAGGGTGGTATCACCCGAACAGCCCCGGCCGAGGGGCTCCGTCGAAGGGATGCGTACTCATGGCGATCGAGGTCGGCACCAAGGCCCCGGAATTCGAGCTCAAGGACAACCACGGCCGTACCGTGAGGCTCGCCGACTTCCGCGGCGAGAAGAACGTGGTGCTGCTCTTCTACCCGTTCGCGTTCACCGGCGTCTGCACCGGCGAGCTCTGCGCGCTCCGTGACGAGCTGCCGAAGTTCGTCAACGACGACACCCAGCTCATCGCCGTCTCCAACGACTCCATCCACACCCTGCGCGTCTTCGCCGAGCAGGAGGGCCTGGAGTACCCGCTGGTCTCCGACTTCTGGCCGCACGGCGAGGTCAGCCGGGCCTACGGCGTCTTCGACGAGGAGAAGGGCTGCGCGGTGCGCGGCACCTTCGTCATCGACAAGGAGGGCGTCGTGCGGTGGAGTGTCGTCAACGGACTGCCCGACGCCCGTGACCTGAACGAGTACGTCAAGGCGCTCGAAACGCTCTGAGCAAGCCTCGTTTTCGCTCGCGGCCGGGAACCGGTCACTAGGATCCACACGTTGATCCGATGACACGCAACGCTTGGGGCTCCCCGCCCCTGGACACCAATTGGGAGGACCCGTGGGAGTCAGTCTCAGCAAGGGCGGCAACGTATCGCTGAGCAAGGAGGCGCCTGGCCTGACCGCGGTTCTGGTCGGCCTCGGCTGGGACGTCCGTACCACCACCGGTACGGACTTCGACCTGGACGCCAGCGCCATCCTGACGAACGCGGAGGGCAAGGTCAGCAGTGACCAGAACTTCGTGTTCTTCAACAACCTGAAGAGCCCCGACGGCTCCGTCGAGCACACCGGTGACAACACCACCGGTGAGGGCGAGGGCGACGACGAGGCGATCAAGGTCGATCTCGCGGCGGTCCCCGCCGACGTCGAGAAGATCGTCTTCCCGGTCTCGATCTACGACGCCGAGACCCGCCAGCAGTCGTTCGGCCAGGTCCGCAACGCGTTCATCCGCGTCGTGAACCAGGCGGGCGGCGCCGAGATCGCGCGGTACGACCTCTCCGAGGACGCCTCGACGGAGACCGCCATGGTCTTCGGCGAGCTGTACCGCCACGGCGCCGAGTGGAAGTTCCGCGCGGTCGGCCAGGGTTACGCCTCGGGTCTGCGCGGCATCGCGCAGGACTTCGGCGTCAACGTCTGAGCCGAGCCCGCCCTTCACCCAGGTCGTCCGGCGCCGCACCCAGACGAGTGCGGCGCCGGACGTGCTCGCCACCACGTGCCCCGTCACCATGAGGACACGTGTTCCTGTTCGAACCGGGGAGGACCAGCAGCATGGGCGTCACACTCGCCAAGGGAGGCAATGTCTCCCTCTCCAAGGCCGCACCGAATCTCACCAGAATCCTCGTCGGCCTCGGCTGGGACGCGCGCTCCACCACCGGCGCCCCCTTCGACCTCGACGCCAGCGCGCTGCTGTGCGACGCGGGCCGGGTCCTCGGTGACGAGTGGTTCATCTTCTACAACAACCTGAAGAGTCCGGACGGCTCCGTCGAGCACACCGGCGACAACCTCACCGGTGAGGGTGACGGCGACGACGAGTCGGTCCTGATCGACCTCTCCAAGGTTCCGGTGAACTGCGACAAGATCATCTTCCCTGTCTCGATTCATGAGGCGGACAATCGCGGGCAGACGTTCGGCCAGGTCAGCAACGCTTTCATCCGGGTGGTGAACCAGGCGGACGGCCAGGAACTGGCGCGTTACGACCTGAGCGAGGACGCCTCGACGGAGACCGCGATGATTTTCGGCGAGGTGTACAGGTATGGCGGCGAGTGGAAGTTCCGTGCAGTCGGGCAGGGGTACGCGTCGGGTCTGCGAGGCATCGCTCTAGACTTCGGGGTCAACGTTTCGTAAAGCAGGGGACCGGCGCGGGGGAGACCGCTATACGGGAGCCCGTACACACACGATTGGGTAGCCAGTGCTTCTGAAAACCTTCGGCTGGTCGTTCGCGGTCACCGCGCTCGGCCTGGTGGCCGCGGTGCTTTATGGGGGGTGGACAGGTTTCGGCATCGTGGCAATCCTGTCCATCCTCGAGATCTCGCTGTCCTTCGACAACGCGGTGGTCAACGCCGGAATCCTGAAGAAGATGAGTGCCTTCTGGCAGAAGATCTTCCTCACCATCGGCGTGCTGATCGCGGTCTTCGGCATGCGCCTGGTCTTCCCGGTCGTGATCGTCGCCATCAGTGCGAAGACCGGCCCGATCGAGGCGGTCCGCCTCGCCCTCAACGACAAGGACCAGTATCAGCAGCTGGTCACCGACGCCCACCCGTCGATCGCCGCCTTCGGTGGCATGTTCCTGTTGATGATCTTCCTCGACTTCATCTTCGAGGACCGGGACATCAAGTGGCTCGGCTGGATCGAGCGTCCGCTCGCCAAGCTCGGCAAGGTCGACATGCTGTCGGTCTGCATCGCGCTGATCGTGCTCATGGTCACCGCGATGACCTTCGCCACCCACGCCCACCAGCACGGCGGCGCTCATGTGGACAAGGCGCAGACGGTCCTCATCTCCGGGATCGCCGGCCTCATCACGTATCTGATCGTCGGCGGCCTCTCCGGATACTTCGAGAACAAACTCGAAGAGGAGGAGGAGCGGGAGCACGAGGCCGAGGAAGAGGCCGTCAAGGCCGGCAAGAAGGTTCCTGCCGTCGTGATGGCGGGCAAGGCCGCGTTCTTCATGTTCCTCTATCTTGAGGTCCTCGACGCGTCCTTCTCCTTCGACGGCGTCATCGGCGCCTTCGCGGTCACGAACGACATCGTCCTGATGGCGCTCGGCCTCGGCATCGGCGCCATGTACGTCCGGTCGCTCACGGTCTACCTGGTCCGCCAGGGCACCCTCGACGACTACGTCTACCTGGAGCACGGCGCGCACTACGCCATCGGCGCCCTCGCCGTGATCCTCCTGATCACCATCCAGTACGAGATCCACGAGGTCATCACCGGTTCCGTCGGTGTCATCCTGATCGCCTGGTCCTTCATCTCCTCCGTTCTCCGCAACCGCAGGTTGGCGGCGGCCGAAGGGGCAGCCGGAGCAGGGGAGAAGACCGAGGTGTCGTCCGGCGTCTGACGCTGACCGAATCCCTCGCCGAGCTGTCCGATTCCGTGCTCCGGAGTGTGACGACAGTCAGGGCGAGGAACGCTCTGAGCGGGGCGGGGGGAAAAGGAAGGGCCTCTCCGCTCTACCCCCACCCTCCCGCGAAAAACCAGGAACAGGGGGGGGCGGTGTCTTCTGTGACGGAGCTCGTGA